>JAVRCV020000024.1:0-67365 GCA_034530615.2 Aulosira sp. ZfuVER01 | reverse complement strand
TTACTCTGCAAGACTTAATTCCTGATTACTAGTTAAAAATCAGCGAACGCACAGTAATTATGTTAAAAGCAGCAGATATCATGACAAAAGATGTTGCCACAATTCGTAGTTCAGCAACAGTTGCTGAAGCTGTTAGGCTATTGAGGTCAAGAGACTGGCGAGCGCTGATTGTGGATCGTCGCCACGAACAAGATGCCTACGGCATTATTAGCGAGAGCGATATTGCTTATAAAGTAATTGCTTATGGAAAAGACCCCCAAAAAATGCGTGTCTACGAAATCATGACCAAGCCTTGTATCGCCATCAATCCTGACCTCGGTTTAGAATACGTAGCACGGTTATTTGCCGATCATCATCTCCATAGAGCGCCAGTTATCCAAGGCGAATTAATGGGTATTATCTCACTTACCGATCTTCTAGCTCAAAGTCACTTTCTCGAAGAACCGCGAACAATTCTACTAGAACAAGAATTACAGGACGAAATTAAGAAAGCACGTATGATGTGCGCTCAGACAGGTGTTCGTTCACCAGAATGTGCGGCGGCGTGGGATGTTGTTGAGGAACTGCAAGCAGAGATAGCGCATCAACGAGCTGAAAAGGTTGTGAAAACAGCTTTTGAGGATTATTGCGATGAATATCCAGAAGCCTCAGAAGCTAGAATGTATGACCTTTAAAATTACTGATACCATTTCACGTGTATCTAAAATCGTTGCTTCGTTATAGCAATTTAAATAATGTTTGCGACAGGTAAATTATTCGTAAGGGCACAACATTGTTGTGCCCATAAACATCTGTCGCCTTCTTTTTTCAAATTGGTAGATTTGATGTTTGTGGAAGACTATTCAGCTTCTTAGGTTCCAGAATCTTGATTGAGGCGATCGCACCCACCACTAATTTTACTTTTGATACATCCAAAAATTCCTTTACAGTTCGGAAGCTGTGTCAGGCGCAATTACTTCACCAGTCCCTAATTCTAGGATCATATCCTGGTCGGTGATTAGTTCAGTGAGTTCTTTAACTTGTAAATTCATTCCTTCACAAGCTTGCCTTAGTTCTTTGGCAAATTGATTGAGATTGCCACCATAACCGCATTGGTAAGCAGCAGTTTCAATTCCTTGTTTGGCATTTGCTCTAGCACAATCTACTAACTCTGTGCCTTGCAATGGTGTTGTGGATGCCATATATCTACTTGCTGTTTTTTACTTATTTTTGTATGAGTAGATTATCAATTATCGAAGATGTAATCATCTCTCTAATGGCGGACTCAGGAGAAGCAAATTCAAAATTATCATTTCTTATTCTTCTCAACCGAATAAAAACGTCAATCTTTTTCTCTGTTTTCAAAAGTAACCCTTGGGTTGATTTTCTCGACCCAAGGGTTATTTTTTGCTTTGTCCTTTACTTGACATTTGTAAGTTTAGGCTATTCTACCCTAGATATTCACCAAGCTTACTCATGGTTGGTAAATGCACTAAGCTGATAATATTCTCCCCACACTTAACACACGCTCTTATTTGACCACGGGCAACAAGTAAACAACTCTCTTGTGATGAAGGATTGATCCTGCTCATCTAGTCTTAAATTAGCTGTTATGTCCTTAAAAGTTATCATTCTTTAGATGTAAAAAAATCTTAATTTGATCAATCTTAAGATGTAAATTACTAAGAAAGGCGAACTTCCTTATCAAGGGGTGCATCTCAGTTTTTCATGATAAGGGATCAAAGCCTTGTAATTACCCAGATCTTTTAAATCTCCCGCTTCGTTATCCTAAATATAAGGGTTTCGCTCCCGAAGAATGTATTCGCAACGCTGCGGATGATGCTCCCGTCGGACACATCTGTTGTAGCGTGCCTGATGTACCATATTAATAAGATAGTCTTGGAATCAAGACAGGGCAGGGATGATGGCAACAGTGAATATTTCTGAGTTAGATCGGGTTGATAAGTTTCGTACTCTGCAATTAACTTTACGCGATCGCTGGAAAACTATCGATCTGTTTGATAACAGCGAAGCTGATATTGTAATTATTCCTTCTTTGAGTATCGATCAGCGTGAACTCCAGAAGGTCGAAGGCTGCGAACATTATGAAGAACGACTATTATTTTCTTTGATGCGTTTGCGCAACCCCCGCACGAGGTTAATTTATGTAACATCAATGCCTTTGCATCCTAGTATTGTTGATTACTATCTGCAACTGTTACCCGGAATTCCTTTTTCCCACGCCCGCAATCGTTTATTGTTACTTTCTACTTATGATTCTTCTCTCAAACCTCTCAGTCAAAAGATTTTAGAACGTCCGCGTTTGCTAGCACGGATTCGTGAAGCATTAAGGTACGAAAAAGCCTTTATGGTGTGCTACAACTCCACATTTTTGGAAGCAGAATTGTCATTAAAATTGGATGTCCCACTGTACGCCGCAGCCCCAGATTTGCAGATTTGGGGATCAAAAAGTGGTAGCCGACAAATATTTGCAGAAAGTGGTGTACCGCATCCAGATGGTAGCGAAAGGGTTTGGAATGCGCAAGATTTGGCGCAAGCCGCTAGCGATTTGTGGGAACGCCAGCCGACATTACAAAGGATGGTAGTAAAACTTAACGAAGGTATTTCGGGAGAGGGAAATGCCCTGCTAGATTTAAGACCGATTATGAATGTAGCACCCGGCGAAGCTTCTAGTGCTAAACGGGTAGCAGCAATTAGCGATCGCTTTGCAAATCTGCGTTTTCAAGCTTCCCAAGAAAATTGGGAAAATTTCTCTGGACGCATCTCGGAATTAGGAGCGATTGTTGAGGCTTTTGTCGAAGGGGAAATTAAGCGATCGCCTAGTGTTCAAGGACGCATTACACCTACTGGCGAAGTCGAAATTGTCTCCACCCATGACCAAATCTTAGGAGGGCCAGATGGTCAGATTTACCTGGGTTGTCGTTTTCCTGCCGACGCAAATTACCGATTGCAATTGCAGCAATTAGGCTTGCAAGTAGGCAAAAAACTAGCCGAAAAAGGAGCTTTAGAGCGATTTGGTGTAGATTTTATTACTGTCGATCGAGGGAATGGACAGTGGGATGTTCAGGCGATCGAAATTAACTTGCGTAAAGGTGGTACTACTCATCCTTTCATGACCCTGAAATTATTAACCAACGGTCGCTATGACCTGTCAACGGGGTTATTTTACAGTCAGCAAGGGCGTCCTAAATACTACATCGCCACCGACAACCTCCAAAAAGACCGCTATCAAGGTCTATTACCCAACGATTTAATGGATATTATTGCCCACCATAGATTGCATTTTGACAGTTGCACTGAAACAGGTACTGTGTTTCATCTTATGGGTTGTCTTTCCCAGTTTGGCAAACTGGGATTAACTAGCATTGGTGATTCTCTGCAACAAGCAGAAGATATGTATAACAAAGTTGTCAAAGTACTAGATGAAGAAAGCCGCAATGAGAAACAAGATTTTCCTGAATTTTCAGATTATGCTTTCCCGATGATTTGGGATGGACATAACGGCTAGTACCGCTGCGCCGAAGTCAAAAGAATTGTATTCCGGGCTTTTGCACTGAAAAACTTCAGGCGCAGGCGATCGCATACGAAATAGATAGCTGGAAAAGTTGGTAAATTTATTGTGGCTTCGAGACTGAAAACTCCAGAAATCTCAAGAAACGCTAAAATCAAGTCAGCCTTTGTATTTTAGCGGTTGTGTCCCACATCACTCAGAGTGCGGTTCACTGCATAAATCCTGATTGTCAACGTCCTTATCCTCAACCTTGGGGAAACAAATTTTGCAATAGCTGTGGCGCGCCGTTACAGCTGTTAAACCGCTATGTGCCAATCCAGCCCCTAGGTTCGGGAGGATTTGCCCAAATTTACACAGTTTGGGATGAAAAAGCTCTAACAGAAAAAGTGCTGAAAGTTTTGGTAGAAGATTCACCAAAAGCACTGGATTTATTTAAACAAGAGGCTTCCGTTTTAAGTAGTTTGCGCCATCCAGGTGTTCCAAGAGTAGATGCTGATGGATATTTTTTACTAAATTTGTCTAATCCCAAGCCACTGCAACTACCTTGTTTGGTAATGGAAAAAATTAATGGACAGACTTTAGAGGAAATACTCAAAAACTATCCTCAAGGCTGTCCAGAAGAGATGGTGTTGAACTGGTTTACTCAGGCTGTGCAAATTTTACAGGAATTGCACAAACGCCAGATTCTTCATAGAGATATCAAACCTTCTAATTTAATGCTACGTAACTCCTCGGCAAATCTATCGTTGATTAGGCAAGGAAGCGGAGGAAATCAGCTAGTATTGATTGATTTTGGTGGAGCAAAACAATTTAGCGATGCCAAAGTGCGATTGCAATCGAGTTCCACGCGGTTATTTTCTTCAGGTTACAGCCCACCAGAACAAGTTAGCGGCGGTCATGTCGGGCCGAGTGCGGATTTTTATGCCCTCGGTCGAACAATGATTGAATTACTCACGGGTAAATATCCGCCAGACTTGGAAGATTCGCAAACTGGGTTATTGCAATGGCGCGATCGAGTGAATGTCAATCCCCGGTTTGCAGATTTATTAGATGATATGGTGCAGGAGGATGTGCGATCGCGTCCCCTTAATGCCAATATCATTCAAAGACGATTGGCGAAAATCTCTCAAGTTTCGCCATACAAAGGATTATCTTTTTTCATTCAAAATAGCCAGCGCCAAGCATCAGCCAGATTGACACTGCTAATGCAAGCTGTAGAACAAGCTTTAAGTAAATTTACCCAAGCTGTAGGTAAAACTACTCTAGCGATCTTAAAGGCGATCGCTAAATTCTTACTCGCCTGTCTGATCACAATTTGGGCAATGATACTGACTGGGACTGGTGCTGTACTCGGTACAATTATTGGTTTCTTTTTGGCCTATCGAACAATTTTAGGCGATTGGGTTGCCGAACTGATCTTTCGTCAGCTACCTGGCTTGTTTCCCGAAAATGACACTGTATTAGTCGCAGAAATTATAGTATTTGCCGCCGCAGGCTTGGGAACAGCATGGGGGTTGACGGTAGCGGGAGGTTTTGCCCAGCGCCGACGCTTTTTGATAGCATCGCTAATGGGCACAATCAGCTATAGCTTAGGCTGGTTAGTTCTGCAATTAACCATACCCAGAAACAGCAATGAAGGTTTGGTTATTTCAATTGTGTTTGCAGTTTTCTTGCTCACCTTGAGTTTAGGACTGCGTAGCCATCACATAGTCTACGCTGTGATTGCTTCTTTGGGCACTGCACTGTTATTTGCTGGTGCAATCCGCTTAGACATTTTACCAACTGTCTTCCAGTTTTCTAGCCCTGCCCAATGGTATGAATTATTAATGCCCATTGTTTTTTTCGCTTGTGAGGGCATTTTGATGAGCTTCTGGTTAGGGGTCAGTTATTACTTAATCGTGCCTGGATTGCGTTTATTAGGATGGCGTTGACAAAGGCCCAAAATTAAGATCCCCCTAGCTGCGATTTATCATTGAGCTAGGGGGATCAAATATATGGTAGTCTATAGAAGGTTCAGTATAGTTCGTTACGAGACGATTCTAATCCCTAATTTTGATATTGGGTAGTATTATCACCATAATTTATAAGAATTTTATAACTTCTTCATTGTCGCTTCATTACCTGTCATTTGCTGAGAAATTCGGATATGTTAAGTATGACAATAAGTATAGTTGTTATACCTTGTCCATGACTGTTGAATTGGCTGTAATCTAGGCACTCCGCCTTGTCTGTGGTGTTAGCCCCAGGCGAAGCTTTCGGTATATAACGAGAGACTAAGGATAGCGTAGGTATTATAGGTGTTCAACGGGGCATTCTAGTTAGATGTCATCTTTGTAAATATCCTTAAAAATATGAAACTCAAGATTATCTCCACCCTTACCCTGTTAGCTTGTTTTGGCTTGGCAGGACAAGCTTTAGCTTTTAATCCGCAAGACGTAGAGCAATTAAAAACCACAGCTAGCTGTCCCCGATGCGATTTAAGTGGTGCTGACCTGACGCAAGTGAATCTAACTGGAGCAAACTTACGTGGGGCTAACTTAAAAGCAGCCAATTTCTCTCAAGCTAACCTCACAAATGCCGATCTCACTGGGGCAAATCTAGAAACTGCGGTTCTAAGTTCTGCAAATCTGACTGGGGTTTCCTTAACCGGTGCAAACTTAAAATCCGCATCTTTAGACAATGCTAATCTTTCCTACGCTGGTTTTATTAGCGCTAATCTAGAAGCAGCTAACCTTAAAGGTGCGACATTGCTGTTCACTAATTTCCGGGCGGCAAATTTCCGACTAACAACCTTGGCTAATGGTGTCGTTACTTCTGACAAACCCTATGGCTGGTCGTTACAAGAAGGTACAGACGCCCAAGCTAATCAGAAGAAATAGCTGCAAATGCTGATTGGCAACCCTGTCCCTGCCTGGAAAATAGGGCATGGGGCAAAACAGTTCTGAGTTGCGAGTGCTGAGTTCTGAGTGAAGAAGTGAGTAACTCAGTACTGGGTACTCAGCACTCTTGAGGGGCATGGGGCATAATTCATCATAAAAAGCTTTTTGCAAGGGTATAGTAGTTAGCGATTGGTTAACACTTCTTTATCATGGGAACAAGGCTGTAAACTGCGATCGATTCATGCTTAACCAGATTAAAGAGTTAGCCACAAAGCTAGCACCTCGTCTCATAGAAATTCGCCGCCACATCCACGCGCACCCAGAACTCAGTGGTCAGGAATACCAAACAGCTGCTTTTGTTGCAGGTGTGTTGTCTTCTAGCGGTATTCATGTCCAGGAAGGTGTTGGCAAAACCGGTGTTATTGGCGAACTGCGAGTTAATAGTAATGATGAGCGTTTATTAGCAATTCGTACCGATATGGACGCTTTGCCAATTCAAGAACGCACTGGTTTGGAATACGCATCTCGCACCGGAAGTGTAATGCACGCTTGCGGTCATGATGTCCACACAACAGTAGGGTTAGGAACTGCAATGGTACTATCCCAAGTGGCAGAAGAGTTAGGTGGAAAAGTCAGGTTTTTATTTCAGCCAGCAGAGGAAATTGCTCAAGGAGCCAGCTGGATGGTAGAAGACGGGGCAATGAAAAACGTCTCGGCTATATTAGGGGTTCATGTTTTTCCTTCCATCCCCGCAGGTTCGATTGGGGTGCGTTATGGCGCATTAACCGCCGCCGCTGATGATTTAGAAATTGTGATTATTGGCGAATCTGGACATGGCGCACGTCCCCATGAGGCAATTGATGCAATTTGGATTGCGTCGCAAGTAATTACTGCCTTACAACAAGCAATTAGCCGGACTCAAAATCCTCTACGTCCAGTAGTATTAACCATAGGGCAAATTAATGGTGGACGAGCGCCAAATGTGATTGCCGATAAAGTGCGTTTGTTAGGAACAGTGCGATCGCTTCATCCCGAAACCCGTGCTAGTCTTCCTAACTGGATTGAAAAAATTGTTGCTAGTGTTTGCCATTCCTATGGTGCTAGCTATCAAGTCAACTATCACCAGGGTGTACCTAGCGTCCAAAATGATTATACCCTGACACAAGTATTGCAATCAGCAGCAGAAGAAGCTTGGAGTAGCGATCGCGTCCAAGTCTTACCCGAACCCTCCCTTGGTGCTGAAGATTTTTCTGTGTATTTAGAACACGCCCCTGGTTCTATGTTTCGCTTGGGCGTAGGCTACAAAGATAGAATTATTAATCACCCATTACACCACCCCGAGTTTGAAGTTGATGAATCTGCAATTATCACCGGGGTTGTCACTATGGCCTATGCTGCGTATAAGTATTGGCAGATTCCCCAAATCTAATAATAATTGTGGGTTTATGTTTTGCTTCAACTGCGGAATCGAGTTGAAGCAATTTTTGACTTGTGCAACTATCAATTGAGGCTAGGGTGTAAATATCATCAACAACCAATCATGAATTCAATTAAGAGATTGGAGATATGGCTATTGCTTGATACGCTCCCGATAATTTCGCCTATTCCTCATGAGTGAAAAGGACATTTTCCTGCCGTTAATTTATTAAGAAAAGCACTGTTATCAAAGAAGTGTTCTACTGATTCAATTTTTAGTTCTTCGGTGACACGAGCCACACTTAATCCCACTATTTCTATGGTTTCCCCTGTAGGAGCAAAGTCTTTAAAGTTACCCTTAAATTGACCCCAATGTCTCCATTTAAATACGACATTAGGAGGAGAGGATAAAACTTCGATTAATTCCCAATGAAATCCTTCGGGAAAAGCTGTATGAAAGAGGTTATAGGACGAATCGAAGCTTTCTTCTGAGGAACGGTAATGTTCTGTATCTCCTAAAAAGAGGTTGTAAGTCCCGGCATCAATTACATCTTGTGCTGTATATTGTGTACCGCCATTGGTACTCATCCGAAATTTATCAGTGACAACAGAAAGCCATTGTTGTGGATTGGTTTTGTGGGTGGCTTCCATCTCAAAAGTTCGCACCAGATTATGAGCGATCGCATTTAGAGAACCTTCAGCATGGTTGCACTGACGCTCTTGTTCGCGGAATTTATTGGTAAAAGAATAGTCTGGTCTGCCTTCACGCCATTGAACATCTGCATCTGCTGCAACTACTTCTTCTCTATCTTGTACCCAAAGAGGCAGTTGTGGGGATTTTGTATCACTCATAACGATTAAACGATGGTACTACACTGAAATCTGATTATCTCATCATTGCGATCGCTAGTTGAGCGAACTGAGGCGTAATATCATCATCTTCATCAAGCATCAAAAAATACTCGTAGATTCCCTAGCGGGGATAGCTATATCTCCATCGGACTGCCGAAATCTATAGGTAAACTAGAGGCAACTGCAATTGTAGTCATAAAAACTCCCAACACCTGGGTGCTGGGAGTTGCTAATTCTAACTAACCTTGACTAGCCTCTCGAGAAATCCTGAAGACAACCTAGATATTAGCTTCGCTGACAACGCCAAGTCTTTCTTGAATTTTCTTCTTAGCAGCTTTAAATTCAGTAGCCCATTGTTCAGTTTGCTGGCTGCTTAAGTTATTGCGGATAGCGGCAAACATTGTGCTTTCTTCTTGACGGATATGGTCGCCTACTGCATCCATCAACTGTTTGACTTGATCCTTGAATTGCTGTGAAGAAGGGCTAAGAGCCTTAATTTGGTCTAGCATCCGCTTCATTTCGGCTTGCTCATCATACAGCTCTTGGGTATCACCCTCACCGTAAAAAGCGCGTACTCTTGGGTAGACAACTTCTTCTTCTGCTTCAGCGTGGGCGGTGAGATCCTTGTAAATTTGACCGAAGTACTCTTGGATCTTTTGAGGATTGTTGCTTTGCAGCAATTCAGTAAATAGAGTATTTACTTTGTTGTGATCCAGACGGATGACATCTTGGATATTCATATCCTGTTTGTCACTGCTTTGGGTAACAGCACTACCTACTACACCACTTACTGCGGCCATAGCATCTTGAACCCGTGCCCAAATACCTTGATCGGCTTCTTGTCCAGTGAGTTCACGAACACCCAAAATTTCTAAAACGCCTTTGAGTTGCTCTTGGTGCGCGCGGTTTTCAAAGTTAATAGCATTTAAAGGTCCGATCGCCACCATCACGTCAGCACCAACTTTTTGAGCAGCCTTATGAACGATCAAGCCACTCATTACTATTTGATGCTTCAACAATTCATGCTGAGACACTTTTTCATACAAGCTGAGTTCGGAACCTTGGAACAATTGCCGAGCTCTGTCAATAAATTGTTGAACTGTTTGTTTTGGTTGAGCTTGGATACCATACTGACCAATTACAGTTTCCAAAATGCCTAGGTTCTTTTGATCGTCTTTGATGAAATCCCGAATGCGGTCAGAAATTTCGGAATCGAGACCTTGCTGCAAAAGTTGTTGTTCATTTTCCAGAACCAACTCTTGCAGGGCTTTCATATTTGCCAATTTAACGGCAATTGCATTACGTTTAGTATCATCTAAACTAACTACCATTATTTAGTTCTCCTCAAAAAAGAATTCGTAGTTGTCACTAATATCAAGTTTGCCTATTGCTGAGAATCCTTCCCTCTTTCTTTTGAGTGATACTTTGGTTGCAATAGGTAGAAAATCCAAAAAAATTACTCATAATTTATTACTTCTACTTTTAGATAGAGTGGTGCTTAATCTTTACTCCATCGGCAGATAGATAAATTTTTGATTTTAATTTTCTAGATTGACTCAAAGGTAGTCAAAAAGGAGATTCACTCGTAATGGCGGAAAGTCCTGGGCTAGGAGAGCAAGCGCTGAATAAAGCCGCAGAAGTAGGGTTATCTAACCAGTTAGATGAAGTAGAAAATTTAGATGTCAATATTAAAACCGATCCGCTCAAATTGGTTCAGGGACAGGTAGATGCAGTCTCCATTGAAGCTGAAGGTTTGGTGATGCAAAAAGACCTGCGTGTGGAGGAAATGGATATGCAAATTCAAAGCGTCGCCATTAATCCTCTCAGTGTGGCTTTTGGCAAAATTGAACTGACAAAACCTACTGTAGGAAGTGCGCGAGTCGTTTTAACTGAAGCAGATATTAACCGCGCCTTCAATTCTGATTATGTCCGTTCTCAACTCCAAAATCAAAAAATCCAGGTCAATGGGCAAAAGAACACAATTAAGCCCGAACATATAGATTTTAGCTTACCAGGTGAGGGAAAGATTGCCTTAAATTCCCGCGTTCTCTTAGTAGAAACTGGAGAAACTCACCAAGTTGCTTTTAATGCCGTACCTCGTGTTAGCACCAACGGCAAAACAGTATCTCTGGAAAATGTTGAATATGGAGAAGGTGAGGAAATATCGCCAGAACTCACCAAAGCTTTGGTAAATCAAACTAGTGAACTTTTGAACTTGAGCAACTTTGACTTGGAAGGAATGTCTTTACAAGTTGACAGTTTAAAGGTAGAACCAGGCAAATTAATACTCCAAGCTAAGGCTTATGTTGAGCAAATTCCTTCCTCTGAAAATTAGGGTAATAAAATAATGGAAACTACAGAAAAAACACAAACTACCTCGACACCATTTCCAAATATTCCACCAATTATTGAAAGCGACGACCGAGAATATCATGATAGCGGTGTACCCAGCACAGTAGCGATCGCTGGACATCCTTTACACCCCTTGACTGTAATTTTTCCCATAGCATTTTTAGCAGCCGCTTTAGGAAGTGACTTCGGCTACTGGTTAACGAAGGATTTCTTCTGGGCTAGGGCTTCGATATGGTTAATCGGACTGGGTTTAGCTGGAGGTATCCTCGCTTCAATTATTGGACTCAGCGATTTTTTTAAAATTGAACGAGTCCGCAAGCGCCAAGCTGGTTGGGCACATTTGATTCTTAACGTTTCTATCCTCGTTTTAACACTCGTCAATTTCTTAATTCGGCTAGGTAACGTTGAGTCAAGTATCTTACCTTGGGGATTAGTACTTTCACTAATTGTAGGAACAATAACTAGCGTTTCAGGCTGGTTCGGTGCTGAACTTTCTTATCGCCATAAAATTGGAGTAGTAGGCGCTGGTAGTAAAAGATATCCTTAATTTGGGCATGGGGCATGGGGCATTGGGCATTTGTCTTCCTTGTCCCCCTTGTCCCCTGCACTATTAATGATAAGCCTTTAACTGAACCCGATCTCACAGATCATTTTTGGGAATTTCCTCACGAAATTCTATAACCAATTGCATAGTTTCTATTACCAGATCGCGTAAATCCTTATTCAGCGCTACACTGCCTTGAGGCCCAAACCAACGGTCAAAAATAGCGACATATTGCCGATTACCATTGATAAATCCTTGCATGAATTTAACCAGAGAATAGTTGACTGTATCCAAGAATTTTGAGTTATTTTCTGGCACCATACAAGCAATACCTTCTCGTGAATAAGGGCGATCGGGTACGAGTGCAAAAGCATCAGGATTTTTTTGTTGTTGCACCCATGCTTCTAAAAGAATACTATCGGATGAGAAAGCATCAATAGTACTTTTTTGCAAAGCTGTATAGCCATCTGCTCTAGTTTTAAAATATACCAGTTTGACTTTGGGTTGTACGCGAGCGATCGCCTGTTCATTTGTGGTTCCTGCTAGCACACCAATTCGCTTACCAATCAGAGATTCAGCAGAACCTAGATTACTTCCTTTCTTAACTAATAATTGGGTTCCAGTCCCACCGTAGCTAACCGAAAAATCTACTTT
Organism: Aulosira sp. ZfuVER01; assembly: GCA_034530615.2. Lineage (GTDB taxonomy): Bacteria > Cyanobacteriota > Cyanobacteriia > Cyanobacteriales > Nostocaceae > Aulosira. The sequence continues at coordinate 55,157 of JAVRCV020000024.1, read as the reverse complement.
TTTATCCCGTTCCCATGTAAAACTACTAGCATCGCAGACAATATCAACTTGCTGATTCACTATTTTAGGAATTCGCTCAGACGGGCTAAGACCAACTAATTGCAGCTTAATTTTTTTTCCTAGGTCTTTTTCTAATTGCTCTTTAATTACATTCAGCATATCTACAGAATAGCCATTTAACTTTCCCTGACTATCCACGTAGGCAAAAGGCAACGCATCTCTACTAGTCCCAGCTGTTAATACCCCTGTTCTCGCTACTTTTTGCATCACAGTCTCAGCAACTACTACATTAGGCATGAGTGTTGCAAACATGAGACTTAAAATAGGAATAGCAATTTTTTTATACATAAGCTTTAAGAGTAGGTCGTTGCAAAAATCAAATCGGATTTCTATATCAAGCTCAAGAAATTATCACTATCGAGTACAGAGAAATGTCATATAGTAACTATTCTTTACATTATTGCTAGGGAAAGCACTTATTTTTGTAGAGAGGGGTAGAAGAAAATATTTGATAGGTGTTTCACCCAACAGTGACAAATGCGATCGCGCTACGCATTTTTTGCCAATCAACGCGAAACCTGTAACGGGTGAAAGTTGAGATACTCGACTTCTCAAAAAAATAGGGTATCTGAACACCGTTAACTTAAAGAATCTCGTCGCCAGAAGTGAGTATTTATTCACATAAAAATTAATTATTAAAAAATAATTAAAAAATCTGCATAATACTCCTGTTCAGTTCTGACAAATAAGTGCTTCCATTTAAAGTACTGGCACAGTCATCAAGTGTCAAATCAGTTACAACAGGATTGCAGTATGCTCCAATACACTGAAAGGCCCTGCTATGTTTGCAAGAAGATGATTCGTTACCGCATGGAGGTGGAAATTACCGCAAGTGGAACTAGTAAAATTTATTGGCAGCCCATCGGTGGGACACCAGATCAACCAGATATCAACAAATGTTCGATATGTCGTCGCCAGGTGTCTAGATTCTTTGGCTATTCTTTAAAAGCTTGTCTAGGAATGAGTTAAGTACTTAAATAGCGATTTTATGTCAGTGGGCATTGCCTAGAAGGCTGATGCGGTAAATATTTGAGGTATGATGCAATACCCACTCTATAATTTCGGTCTGATATTTTGCAAATTGCGGTAAGTTAGTAAAAAAGTATTTTTTGAATTAGTGTTACTCATCAGTTGAAACCATAAATATGAGTTTTGTCTGAGGATATGCTGTATTTATATTTGGCTATTTTCTAGAAATTTTTAAGTCGCAACTCAGCCTGATATTTGGTAGATACAGGATACTTCAGACAATAAATTAAGGAACTCAATTATTGTGCAGTTAGGCACGGGGTGATACTGATGAAAACTCCAACCCAAGAAGAAATCAGATTAGCAGCAGCCCAGACTCGTCAAGCCCATTGGCGCAGGTGGGGGCCATATTTGAGCGATCGCCAATGGGGAACGGTACGTGAAGATTATAGCCATAATGGTGCAGCGTGGGAATACTTCACCCATGACCAGGCTCGTTCTCGCGCTTACCGTTGGGGTGAAGATGGGATTGCGGGGATTTCTGATAATCATCAACGGCTGTGTTTTGCGATCGCCCTTTGGAATGGTGAAGACTCAATTCTCAAGGAAAGAATTTTTGGATTGACGGGAACTGAAGGCAATCATGGGGAAGATGTTAAAGAATATTACTTTTATTTGGACAGCACCCCGACTCATTCTTACATGAAAGCGCTGTACAAATATCCCCAAGCGGCTTTTCCCTACTCGCAATTAGTTACAGAAAACCAACGCCGCGATCGCCAACAGCCAGAATTTGAACTTTTAGATACGGGTGTATTTGACCAAAACCGCTACTTTGATATCTTCGTTGAATATGCTAAAAATTCTGCTGAAGATATTCTCATTCAAATCAAAGTAGTCAATCGGGGGACAGAAGCAAAGACACTGCACCTTTTACCTACCCTCTGGTTCCGCAATACTTGGTCTTGGAATGGAGATAGCGATAAACCTACTCTTAAACAGCTAAATTCAGGTAATAACTGGCAAATTATTGAAGCCGATCATCCAACTTTAGGAACTAGGTGGTTGTATTGTCAGCAAACAAACGAAATTCTGTTTACAGAAAATGAAACAAATAATCAGCGATTGTTTGGTTTTTCTAACAAATCTGCTTATGTAAAAGATGGCATTAATGATTACATTGTTTCCGGAAACAAACAGGCAGTAAATCCAGAAAAAATAGGTACAAAAGCTGCTGCTGATTATATTTTGACAGTTGGTGCAGGGGAAACTCAAACAGTCAGATTGCGTCTAAGTGACGTGCCGGATTTAGCCGAACCTTTTAACTTAGAATTCGATACCATCTTTTTCAGCCGACAGCAAGAAGCAGATGAATTTTATCAGCGGATTACGCCATTTCCCCTGAGTGCAGATATGCGGAATGTGCAAAGACAAGCATTTGCAGGGATGCTGTGGAGTAAGCAATTTTACCACTACATATTAGAAGATTGGCTCAAAGGCGATCGCAATGCACCACCGCCGCCACCAGAACGTCAACAAGGTAGAAACCGGGAATGGTTCCATCTCTACAATGAAGATATCCTTTCCATGCCTGATAAGTGGGAATATCCTTGGTTTGCAGCTTGGGATTTGGCGTTCCACACTATTCCTTTAGCAATTATTGACCCGGATTTTGCTAAATATCAATTAGATGTCCTGACGCGGGAATGGTATATGCATCCCAATGGACAGATTCCGGCTTATGAGTGGAAGTTTAGCGATGTTAACCCGCCTGTCCATGCTTGGGCAACCTGGCGGATTTACAAGATTGAACAAAAGGTATATGGACGTTCAGATAGGCAGTTTTTAGAACGAGTCTTTCAGAAATTAATGCTGAATTTCACCTGGTGGGTGAATCGCAAAGATGCTGAGGGAAACAACGTCTTTCAGGGAGGATTTTTAGGTTTAGATAATATCGGTGTATTTGATCGCAGCGCTACCTTACCCACAGGCGGACACATCGATCAATCTGATGGTACCAGTTGGATGGGGATGTATTGCCTAAATATGTTAGCGATCGCCCTAGAATTAGCTAAAACTAACCCAGTTTACGAAGACATTGCCACAAAATTCTTTGAGCATTTCCTCTACATTGCCGATGCGATGAACAAAATTGGCGAACTAGAAGCCAGTTTATGGAACGAGCAAGATGGATTTTACTACGATGTGCTGCATTTAGCAGAACGGCAGATTACCTTAAAAGTCCGATCAATGGTAGGACTAATTCCTTTATTTGCCATTGAAACCATTGAACCAGATACTTTAAATATGCTTCCTGGCTTCAAAACTCGCTTGGAATGGTTTATTAAAAATCGCCCTGACTTGAAGCAAAATGTCGCTTGTATGGTAACTAAAGGGGTAGGTGCTAGGAGATTACTAGCGATTGTCTCACGGGATAAACTCAAAAGTATTTTACAAAAAATGCTCGATGAAAACGAGTTTTTTGGAGACTACGGCATTCGCGCCCTTTCTAAATTTCATGCCGAACATCCTTATATTTTTGATGTTAATGGTTGCCACTTTCGCGTCGATTATGAACCTGCTGAATCTAGCAGTGGTTTATTTGGTGGTAATTCTAACTGGCGCGGCCCTGTCTGGTTTCCAGTAAATTTCCTCCTCATTGAATCCCTGCAAAAATTCCATTATTACTTGGGCGATGATTTCCAAATAGAATGTCCTACTGGATCTGGTAAAATGATGACATTGTGGGAAGTTGCATCTGAACTATCTCAAAGACTAATGCGCATTTTCTTGCAAGATTCCTCTGGGCAAAGACCCGTTTATGGTAATACACAAAAGTTTCAAACCGATCCCCATTGGAAAGACTTAATTCTTTTTTATGAGTATTTTCATGGTGATAACGGAGCAGGAATTGGCGCAAGTCATCAAACTGGATGGACAGGTTTGGTTGCTAAACTCATTCAACAATTTGGTGAATATGAAGCCCAAAATCAAGAACCTGAGATAGATAAAAAGCCTCAAGCGATCGCCTTAGTATAAGAAGTCATAAATCTATACATTGATACTAGTAGAGCAGATATCAAGTCTGCATCTACTTGCTTGACATAACTAGCCTTGAAAGCTCACCTAATAACAGGAGACCAATAAATTGAAGACTGAACAAAAAGAGCATTCACGCCTACGTTGGATTAATTTAAATTCAGCGATCGCATCAGTAGATGAAGGTACAGATATCATTCAAGGACTCTCTCAAAATCCCAAAACTTTGCCCTGTCGTTACTTCTACGATGACCGAGGCTCAGAACTATTTGAGCAAATTTGTGACCTACCAGAATACTATCCAACTCGCACCGAGCAAGCAATTCTAGAAACCTATGCTGCCGAAATTGCTCAGATGACAGGTTCTTGTCACTTAATCGAATTAGGTAGTGGTAGTTCCCGCAAAACTCGTTTGTTGCTAGAAGCATACAGTGAGATTGTTCAAGAACTACAATATTACCCAATTGATGTTAGTAGTGGTATCCTCAAAACCACAGCCTTGGATTTGCTACGTCAATACCCCAAATTAAAACTTTGCGGTTTAGCAGGAACTTACGAACAAGCATTAGCCCAACTTCCCCCAGCAGAATTAGAAAATCGGATGTTGATTTTCTTGGGGAGTACTTTAGGAAATTTAAATGATGAACAATGTGATAAATTCTTCACACAAGTTCAACAAGCCTTAAAACCCGGAGAATTTTTTCTGTTAGGCGTAGATTTGCAAAAGCCAATAGAAATTATCGAAGCAGCTTACAACGATTCCCAAGGAATCACCGCAGCCTTTAACTTAAATATCCTCAGCCATATCAATCAAAGATTTCAAGGTAATTTTGTCCTTGAAAATTTTGCTCACTGGGCTTTCTACAATCAAGTAGAAAATCAAATCGAAATGCATCTGCGGAGTTTGACAGATCAAACTGTCGTCCTAGAAGCATTAGATTTTGAAGTCTCATTCCAAGCAGGGGAAACAATTCGCACCGAAATCTCCCGTAAATTTCACATCCCCACATTAATTTCAATGTTAGATAACCATGCATTCCAAGCATTACAAGTATGGACTGATCCCCAAGCATCGTTTGGTTTGCTACTTTGCCAACGCCAATGTACAACTACTGAGTGTCCGTAAACCGGATTTTTAAACGCAGAGGGGCGCGGAGGAACGCAAAGTTTTTCTGCGTTCCTCCGCGCCTTTGCGTGACGCCACTTGCTTTAAGCCGGGAAACCCGTCCAACGCAGTGGCTCCTCTGCGTGAGTTTTCCTACCCTTCCTTAATTTGCACGCCGGCTTGAACTGGGTCAAAATTTTCAGGAAAATGGGTATTGCGATCGCAATCTGCTTTATCTAACTTTGCGCCTGCTAAATTAGCTAAACGTAAATTCGCTGAAAATAACAAAGCTCCCCGCAAATCTGCATCCTGAAGATTAGCTTGACTTAAATCCGCAAAACTTAAATCAGAACCTCTAAGATTAGCACCACTCAAGTCAGCTTGGCTGAAGTCAGCATAGCTAAGGTCAGAACCTTTGAGGTCAACACCTTGTAAATTAGCATCACCCAATTCCGCTTTGCTAAAGTTTCGTTTTCCTGATGCGTAGCTCTCCAGGATCTTAGCTACAGTATTAATAGGCTGTTGAGAATTTATTTCAGTCATTTCCTCACGAGTTCCTCAAATTTTTCTCGTAGTTTCAAAGCTATAGCCATCATTGCAGTTTCATAAATAATTTACAGGAGGGCGAATTCATGCCATCCATTAATTTATTAACTGTTTTCAATCCCTCAAATTATTGGCGAAGCGGTATTTGCAGTATACCTTGGCAAGCGATCGCCCAACAATTTCAAATTCCACCAGAAGAACTCATATTAAGCGATCTGCGCGACCTTACACATAAACCGCTAAATGCTCAAATTGACCGAATTGACCCGGAAGATCCCTCCCGTGACACCCTGGTTATTCATTTATCCCAGCCCATTCCCCCAGGAACGGAAGATAATGTCTTAGCCTCAACTTTCATCCGTGTAGACAGAGGTAAAGCTATACCACCAGGAATCGGTGAACCATATTTAGAAGTAGTCTACGGCTCCGATGGACGAGAACGGGGAGTCCGGTTTGTCAATAACCGCTTGATTATCTGGTTTAATTTTATACCTGCACCCGAAGACAACGAACACAACTGGTTTTCTGGTTCAGCTAGCAGCGTCCAGTTAGATCGCCAAGAGATGCTCGATCCGTTCCGGGCGGCTGCGGGTGAATGGTTGGGACAAGATCCCGAAAAGCGTTGTATGCAGGTGAGTAAACTCCAGTTACCAGGACTTTCTTATCCCAAATCACCTTACTATCAAGTCTCTTTGTTCAATCATTCTTATCGCTTAGTATCTCAATCTAGTGGCCCTGTACGTGCAACAATTACCATAGCTTCCGAACCCTTTGATTATATGGGGCCAGATCCGGTTACAGGTCACAACCGTCATTTAGTGTGTGAACTTTATCGGGTCATCAGCTTATATGTTGGTGCAGATTATTTGATTGAGGAATCATTCGTCAAAGGAAAACCTAAAGCTGAAGAAGACAGAGTAGAAGGTGCAGAAATAGTTAATCTTGACTTTGGGCTACAATACTTTGCTCACATGAATTTGGGACAAACACAGGACATTGAGCAAGTCTTCCCTGTTCCCGATTGGTTCGCCGTTGGTTCAACAACAGAACCTTATGCAGCTTATGGTTTAGCAACTAACCTGCATATCGAATCGGTAACACACCCCCATGAAGGCAATAAAAGTTGTTTTTCTTGGCAGTTATTACCGGGCAAATCTGCAAAATGCCTGCACTTATTTATGCGCGGTCAACCACAAGAATTTGATACACGAGTTGGTCATTCTTGGTATGAGTTGATCTATAGACCTCTTAAGGCAGAAATTTACCAAGATACTGTAGCGAAAAGTCAAGTTCAAGATAGTAGATTAGTCCATGCTTGAGCGAGAAGACTAATTTAAATTGGAGGAAGAAAAGCAGAGGGCAGATGGCAGAAGGTGAGCCAGCGTGGTCTTGGGGGTTTCTCTCATGAGCGACTGGCGTTAGCGACGTTCGCGAAGCGTCTCCTCTTGGGAGAAGGAGCGTCACCCGAAGGGCAGAAGGGAAGAATTTGTACCATTTTGGATTTTAGATTGTCAAAGAGTTAGTGAATAAGCTTTTTGGCAATCTATCTCTCGCAATTTTCAAATTCTTAATTTTGAATTGGTATATTTCCCCTCATACAACCTCCATAATTGTAGGCAAATTGTATGCTTCAACAGGATAGTTAGTAATGAAAAGCTCCTTGCCTTTGTCTGCCTTTTCCTGTTTATAATTGTTCATCCCGTATTGCAACTCCCATTCATAAATGTAGGCAAAAGAAAAGCTATGTCGCACTTGTTCGCAGTCATCATAAGTAATCAACCATTTGTGTGAACACTCCAACATCAGTTTGGCAAAGTGAGAATGGTCAAAACAGGTATGCAAATCGCCTTTTTTACCATAGAGCTTAGATTGAGTCTTGCTGAGATAAGGTGGATCTAGAAAGATAAATACATCTTCCCCAGGTTCTTTAAGTAGGGTGCTGTAGTCAAAGTTAGTCACACGGGTATTAACAAAACAACCATCCAAAGCTGCTAATCGCTCAATCGAAGAGTCTGTAAACCGACCTTTGAAGGAAGCGCTAGAGTAACCGCCACTCTCAATAGTCCCCGAAAAGGTAATCCGGTTAAGAATAAAAAACCTTACAGCTCGTTCAAGTGGACTCATGGTACTTGTATCGACTGCGACGAGAGATTTAAACAAGGTGCGTCCATCTGTTGTCTGATTTTTTACTTTCCAGACTGAATCAACCAGCTCTGGTAGATTAATTTTGACTTGATGCCAGAAGTAGTAGAGTTCAGGGTTGAGATCGTTGACCCAGCAACGCATACTAGGGTACTTCTGTAAAACATGAAAAAATACAGCACCTCCGCCGACAAAAGGTTCACGGAATTCCTTAAATGTAGGCGGTAGATAATGAGCAATTTGAGGAATTGCCTTTTGTTTACCACCTGGATAACGTAATGGACTTTTTAACATAAGGAATTATCCTAGCAGGAAGCAGATTTTTTACTGCCTCATGAAAAAAACAACCCCACAGTGATGTGAGGTTGTTTAATATATCTAAGTTCAGTTTTTGTAAGTAGAGGCTGGAGCTACGACGTGTTCTAACCTTCTTGTATCTTATATTACTGTAATGGTTATCACCTCAGACCTTTAGATCAGCCAGTTTGCAATGTGTCTAACAGCTTGAGTGTATGTGCTGAAGTATTGAAAGCTTTCTATCGTTTACTTGTGTAAACTTCAACAGGTACTTCCTCAATTTCTGGGTCAAATGCTGTTAAATGTTGCTCTAAAATTTCTAAATTGCGAATATTAGATTTATAAAAAGCATCAAATAAATCACCTACTAAAGGTACAGTACCAACAACGGCTTCCAAACTAACATTAAATATCATTTTGGCTAAGTCTTGGTGTGAGATACCAAAGCGGGTGGCTAGAAATATGATATAAGCTGAAAACCCGGTACTAATTAGATCGCCCGCACCAGGAACTAAGCCAATTATGGGGTCTATTCCAATACGAAAACCTATCCCAGGAATGCGTATAGATGTATCCATGAGGCGGCTGAGTTTGCGGATGCGGTTGAGAGTAGCAAGGCGTTTAGCAGCGTCCATAATTTACGATATTTATACTACTCTCAGGTTGCATCATTTTATAATTGCTTGTCTTGTACCATTAGAAAGAACAAGATGGGGGAATTTTCGACAGTGGTAATAAGTAGAAGACAGTACTAATGAAAAAATGTTATCGCCCTGCATGACCAATATAAAAAAGTAAGGGCACGATCGCACCCTTACTAAAATTGACAGAAATGAGAAGACTAGCTAATTATTTAAGCATCATCTAAAGCAGCAATACCAGGTAATACCTTACCTTCCAGTAACTCCAAGCTAGCGCCGCCGCCGGTGGATATGTGGCTCATTTGATCGGCTAAACCGACCTTTTCCACAGCAGCCACGGAGTCACCACCGCCGATGATGGTGGTAGCGCCTGTTTTACCTAGTTCAGCGAGGGTCTGAGCGATCGCTTCTGTACCTACTGCAAATTTATCAAACTCAAATACACCCATAGGGCCATTCCAAATCACAGACTTGCAATCTGCAAGAGCTTCTTGGAATACTTTTACTGAGTCTGGGCCAATATCCAAACCCATACCATCAGCAGGGATGTTGTCGATGCTGACAGTGGTAGCATTAGCATCAGGAGCAAATTTATCTGCTGCTACGATATCTGTAGGTAGCAAGAAGGTAACACCGCGTTCTTTAGCCTTAGCTTCCAAAGTCTTCGCCAGTTCTAGCTTGTCTTCTTCTACCAGAGACTTACCAACATTCAAACCACGGGCTTTGTAGAAGGTGAAAATCATTCCACCGCCGATGATCAGCTTGTCGCACTTTTCTAGCAGTGTTTCAATCACACCAATCTTACTAGAAACTTTGGAACCGCCAATAATTGCTGCCAAAGGACGTTGAGGATTTTCAATCGCGCTTTGCAGATATTGCAATTCCTTTTCTACCAAATATCCAGCCACAGAAGGACTCAGGAATTTAGTTACACCTTCAGTAGAAGCATGGGCGCGGTGTGCAGTACCAAAAGCATCATTGACATAAAAATCAGCATTGGCTGCCAACTTTTTGGCAAATTCTGGGTCATTTTTTTCCTCTTCTTTGTAGAAGCGGACATTTTCTAAAAGCAGCACTTGGCCGTTTTGTAAAGCCCCAACTTTGGCAGCAACTTCATCACCGATAGAGTCATCAGCTTTAATGACTTCTTGACCCAGTAATTCGGACAGTCGTTTAGCAACAGGAGTCAAACGCAATTTATCATCCACACCCTTGGGACGACCAAAATGGCTTGCTAGAATTACCTTAGCTCCCTTCTGCGTTAAGTCTTGGATAGTTGGCAAAGCGGCACGAATACGAGTATCGTCTGTGATGTTGCCTTGGTCATCCAAAGGCACGTTAAAATCCACCCGCACTAAGGCACGTTTACCAGATACATCTGTTGCAGATAAATTTGCTAAAGTTTTTTTGGACACAGCCAGACCCTCCGATCGCCTTTTTGTTATTGTTTTGAAAGTAGAACCATCAAGATTTTACAAGAGTCAGGGGTACGGAGGTGAGAGAGATGTTCAAGACAGTTCTATTTCCCATCGATCAAAGTCGGGAAGCACGAGAAGCGGCTGACGTTGTTACTAACGTTGTGCAAAAGTATGGTAGTCGTTTGGTACTACTATCCGTAGTTGAAGAACCGCCCGCAGACGCACCTGTTGCCGATCCAATGGTGTCACCAGAGGTAGTTGCCAAACTACTCGAAAGTGCCCAAACTTTATTTTCTCAACAAGGAATTAAAGCCGAAGTCTTGGAACGGCAAGGGAAGCCAGCTTTTACTATTTGTGATGTAGCTGACGAAATCGGGGCAGATTTAATCATTATGGGTTGTCGCGGTTTGGGCTTAACTGAAGAAGGCGCAACTGATAGTGTCACCACCCGCGTGATTAATCTTTCACCTTGTCCAGTTCTGATTGTGCCTTAGGAAGTAAGGCAGAGGGGCAGAGGGCAGAGGGTTTATACTCTGTTGTATTTCCCACACTCTGTCTTTTTTCCATATATTTGTGAAAAATTAGACCCAGAAATAGCGATCGCCAACTTTCGATAATAATTTAATAAAACTCATGATTTTGCCTGAAAACTAGTAAAGTTAATCTCGAATTGGCGTGAGCGCTGTCAGCCGATGGAATCACATAAGCAAAGACGCAGGCGTGGTATTATTCTCAGCCTCCCAGGATTTCAAAAGCTTCAAGAGGCTAGATATCAGGCAGAAATTCATGAAAATGATGGAGCTAGATTTACTCTGGAAGAATTGAGCTATCGCACTCAATTAGCTCCCTTTACAGTTTCCAAAGTCCTATCACGAGCAGAAGGTGTAGATAAGCAAACCCTAGAATATTTCTTTAGAGCTTTTAGATTAGAGTTAACACCAAGCGACTATCAGAGGGTAGGGGGAACTAGAGAAGCACAGGGAGATGGGGGAGATGTAGGAGAACCTCCTAATTTTTCATTGTCAATCCAAAATCCAAAATCCGTCTTGAAAAGTTTGCTCAACGGGGGGAACCCCCGCACCGCAACTTTTCGCAAAATCCAAAATCGAGTTGATTGGGGTGAGGCTGTTGATGTCTCCATTTTTTTTGGACGCGCAGATGAAGTTAGCAAGTTAGAGTATTGGATTGTAAACGATCGCTGTCGCTTAGTAGCCCTACTAGGAATGGGTGGAATTGGTAAAACTTCCTTAGGGGTAAAACTGGCGCAGCAGATTCAAGAACAGTTTGAATTTGTAGTGTGGCGAAGTCTACGCAACAGTCCGCCTTTAGAAAAATTACTGGTAAACTTGCTTCATTTCTTTGCCTGCGGACAGCCGGTTAATTTATCTGAGAATGTAGGAGATTTAGTCTCACAATTCATGACGCAATTGCGATCGCATCGTTGCCTAGTAATACTAGATAATACCGAGTCAATCTTTGCTAGTGGAGATCAATCGGGACGCTATCAACCTAGTTATGAAAACTACGGACAACTCTTCAAACAACTGGGAGAAACAGCGCATCAAAGTTGTGTTTTGCTCACCAGCCGAGAAAAACCTCAGGAAGTAGCAGCTTTAGAAGGCGAAAATTTACCCGTTCGTTCTTGGCAACTCTCAGGCTTGAGTGCGATCGCTGCTTTAGAATTAGTCAGGACTAAAAGCTTCTTTTGTGGCTCAGATGCTGATTGGCAAAACTTAATTCAACACTATACAGGTAATCCTCTAGCGCTGAAGATTATTGCTACGACGATTCAAGAATTATTTGATGGTAATATAGCGGAATTTTTCGCTCATGGTTCTACTGTCTTTGGTAGTATTTATGACTTAATTAACCAGCAATTTCATCGTCTTTCTGACCTGGAACAAGAATTGATGTTCTGGCTAGCAATCAATCGCGAACCAGTAAATTTGGCAGAGTTACGTGCCGATTTGGTCTTACCTGCGGCTTCGATGAAGTTGTTGGAGGCATTAGAGTCTCTCAACAGGCGCAGTCTGATTGAAAAAGGCAGAAGGCAGAGAGAAGTCCGAGCGGAGGCTTCCTCCGTAGATCCGGAGGGGCTTGCCGACAGGCATCGGAACTTTGGAGAGGCAGAGGGCAGAAGGAGTAATTCAGATAATCCGCAAAATCCTGTCCATTTCACGCTTCAACCTGTGGTGATGGAGTATGTCACAGATCAGTTAATACAGCTGGTATGTGTAGAAATTCTGGGGGAAACAGCGAATAGCTCTATCCTCTTTCACAGCCATGCTTTAATTAAAGCCACATCCAAAGATTACATCCGGGTTGCTCAAACTAAATTAATTCTCCAACCGATTATCGATCGCTTGCTGCAAAAACTGCGAACTAAACAAGCCATTGAAACTCGACTGCAAGAGATTTTGCGATCGCTCCAAAAAAAATCTCTCCAACAAAACGCAGGTAAATTCTCGCCAGAACTGGAACCGACATACACAGGTGGTAATATCCTCAACTTACTCTGTCACCTGGAAACGGATTTAACTGGATATGATTTTTCTCACCTCACAATTTGGCAAGCTTATCTTCAAGACACGCCGCTAAAACAAGTTAACTTTTCCTATGCAGATTTATCCAATTCTGTATTTGCTAAAACCCTAACTACAGTAGTTGGTACCGCTTTTAGTCCCGATGGTAAGACTTTAGCTACAGCACACTTTGACGGTCATTTTGGTCTGTGGGATATCAACAGCACTCAACAATTAATTAACTATCAAGGGCATATCGGTTTTATCTGGAGTATAGCTTTTAGTCCAGATGGTAGTACCTTAGCAACTGCTGGAGAAGATGCCAACATCAAGCTTTGGGATGTTGTAACTCGACAGTGTATCAAAACTATCCAAGGTCACGACGGCGGCGTTCTTTGTATCAGATTTACCGATGAAGGTAAGACATTAATTAGCAGTAGCGCCGACTTTAGTATTAAATTTTGGGATCTCAGCAGTGGGGAATGTACCAGAACATTACTAGGACATAGCAACAGAGTTTGGTCTGTGGCATTGAGTCCAACAAGTGACATTCTTGCTAGTGGTAGTGAGGATCACACTATCAAGCTTTGGCATCTAGCTACAGGTGACTGCATTCAAACCTTAGAAGGTCATACTGATTGGCTCAAATCCCTAGCCTTCAGTTCAAGAGGAGTCCTTACCAGTGGTAGCTTAGACAAAACAATCCGGCTTTGGGATATTGAGCGTGGTGTTTGCCTCGGAGTTTTAGCAGGACATTTGAATGGCATACTAGCGATCGCTTTTGTCGATGACAGCAATATCCTAGCTAGCTGTAGCATAGATTGTACAATTCGGCTTTGGGATATTAGTGCTCAACAATGTCTCAAGACTTTGCAAGGGCATAATAACTCTGTGAATGCGATCGCTGCTAACCCTCAAGGAACCCAGCTAGCTAGCGGTGCAGATGATTTTTCTTTGCGGTTATGGGATGTGGCTAGTGGTGAATGCTTCCGCGTAATTAAAGGTAGGAATAATTGGATTAAAGCGATCGCTTATCATCCCATTTTCCCTGACACGATCGCTACTGGCAGTGAAGACCGAACTGTGCGTTTATGGACAAATGATGGTAAATGTCGCATTTTATATGGACACACAGATTTAATTTTCTCTGTAGACTTTACCCCTGATGGACGCACCATAGCCAGTGCCAGCGCTGACCGCACAATTAGGTTATGGGATGTAGCCACTGGTCAGTGTACTAAAATCTTGCATGGGCATACAGGTATGGTGACAGGAGTCGCTTTTAGCCCCGATGGTCGTCTTTTAGCAAGTAGCTGCTACGATAACCACATTAGGCTCTGGGATACCGTCACAGGGCAACTCCTCGATACTTTTCCAGTACACTTGGGAATGTCAATTGCCTTTAGTCCTGATGGTAAAAAGCTAGCAGCCGGGAGTTTTGACCAAACAGTGAGGATTTGGGATTTAGAAACTCGGCAATGTTATCAAACTCTCACAAGTAATCACAATTGGGTTTGGAGTGTCGCTTTTAGTCCAGATGGGAGAACATTCGCCACAGGTAGCAGTTTTGAAGGAATGACCCGGTTGTGGGATATAGAAACAGGCGAATGTCTCCACGTTCTCCCCGGACATCAAGATTTGCTGTGGGCGATCGCCTTTAGCCCTGATGGTAGTATGTTGGCTAGTTGCAGTAGTGACGGCACAATCAAACTCTGGGATGTAGCCAGTGGCGATCGCCTTGTCACCTTAGAAGTTCATAATACCTGGGTAATGTGTCTTGCCTTTAGTCCAGCAGGTAACACCCTAATTGCAGGAGATGCCTATGCTGCCGTGAAATTTTGGGATATACAAACCAAACAGTGTGTCAACACCCTTAAGGCAGAACAAATTTATCAGGAAATGAATATTTACGAAATTACAGGTTTGACAGCAGCCCAAAAGTCGAACCTTCTCAGCCTGGGAGCATTGGAAACAGGTAGATGAGGCGGACAAGGAGGACAAGAAAACGAATGCTAAATGCCCAATGCCCAATCCCCCATGCCCCATGCTCAATGCCCAAACTAAGAACCATTACACTTCATTGCAAAATAAAAAGTAAAGCAAAATCACATGATACGTTTTGGTAATGCACAAAAACTGCACAAGACTAATCAAAGGAGAATACCAGTGGCAATGGAATCAAATCTCTTAACGGGCACAAGTGTAGTAAATAATGAAGATTTCAGCGAGTATGTTGCCCACCTACAACTACACATGACTTTACAAGCTCGCAATCTGGTTCCACCCCTGAAACAAAACCTAGAAGATAGCCGAGAGCAATTACTGCATCAAACCCAAGCCCACTTTGAAAAATTAGCATCTCGGCAAGGGTTGTAAATTACACAATATTTTTATTAATTTCACATAAAATAGAAGCAGATATGGTTGATTAATGCTAGCGGTGTTATCATCAAATCTGCTTTTTTTATTTATTTGCAGTATTAAGTTATCAAGATCACTCTTTTGGATCACTAGCAAGTGGCGGAAAGCCGCTAATATTATTATTGCAGCACTTACTCAGCAAGAGCAGTTAATTAAGGCTTAATGGCGGCTCGAAATTAAAATGACTTCATTACTTCCTCGAAATCTCAGCGTTATTATCCGACCTGTCCAATATCGGGATCTGGACGGTATTGAACGCCTAACTCAAGAGTCATTCGCGGCCCAAACCCCGAAAGGAGCAGGTTTTGCCACACGCCAGATGCAATGGCTGCGAAGCTGGTATGGCTTTTTAAAATTTTTGAGTTGGTTTCCTAACCCATTACAATACCTTTTCTGTTCCTATGTAGCAGAGCAAGGACGGATGCTTTTAGGAATGATTCAAGTGTCTCCGTTTAACCGCACGCGCAGTACTTGGCGGGTTGACCGGGTGATGCTAGACAGTGCTAGTGATAAGCAAGTAACTGGTTCCCAACTTTTACGCCATTGCTTTGAATCAGTTGTAGAAGCGCGTACTTGGGTCTTGGAAGTAAATGTCAATGATTTAGAAGCGCTAGCACTATATCGGCAAAATGGATTTCAGCGTCTGGCAGAAATGACCTACTGGGAAATCAAACCCGAATTGCTGACTGAATTAGCGCAAGCAGAACCAGACTTGCCTAACCTTCTGCCCATAAGCAATGCTGATGCTCAGTTGCTATATCAATTAGATACGGCATCTATGCCGCCTTTGGTGCGTCAGGTGTTCGATCGCAACACCCGTGACTTCAAAACTAGTTTGTTTGGAGCCTTAAGCGATGCTGTCAAACAGTGGGTAACAAAAACCGAAGTAGTGAGTGGCTACGTGTTTGAACCCCAACGCAAAGCAGCTATTGGGCATTTTCAGGTACAACTAGATCGTAAGGGTATTACTCCCCACGTAGCAACGCTGACAGTTCACCCTGCCTACACTTGGCTTTATCCAGAGTTGCTGTCCCAATTAGCTCGCATTGTCCAAGATTTTCCGCAGCAAGGATTGCAACTAGCTTCCTCAGATTATCAGCCAGAGCGAGAAGAGTATTTAGAAAGAATTGGAGCCAAACGGACAGAACATACCCTAATCATGTCGCGCTCAGTTTGGCACAAGTTACGGGAGTCTAAATTTGTCTCCCTAGAAGGAATTCAGTGGCCGGAAGTTTTACAAGGGCTGCAACCTGCACGCAAACCAATACCAGGGGGTATGTCATGGACCCAACAAATAAAAGGGCGATCGCCAGATAGATCGATACCCACGAAATCAGAACCTGCGGCTTTCGGCAGTAAACCCTCTAGTTTAGAAGCATCTTGCCAGCCTGAGTCAGCAGATGCACAGCCAGAGAAGTAGTGTGACACTCTAGGAGCAACCCAAGCCATTGATTTCAGCATTAGGATTAGATTTAGGACGCAAGCGTATTGGCGTAGCAGGTTGTGATGGTACAGGCTTAATAGCTACAGGTATCACTACGATTGAACGTACATCATTTACGCAAGATGTTGAGCAACTCAAGCAAATAGTTCAGGCTCGCCAAGTACAAGTGCTAGTCATTGGTTTACCTTATTCAATGGATGGCACTTTAGGATTCCAGGCGCGTCAAGTACAGAAGTTGGCTACCAGACTGTCTAAAGCTCTAAATCTGCCTATGGAATACATGGATGAGCGATTAACTTCATTTCAAGCAGAGCAACTGCTAAAAGCGGAGAATCGCGCTCCATCACGCCACAAAGCTTTGATTGACCGCAAAGCAGCAGCCTTAATTTTGCAACAATGGCTAGATGCCCGACGCGCTCAATCTCACAGTTCGGCAGTAGCTATTGAGTATTGATACCTTTTAACATGATATTCTGAAAACTGTTACTTGGAATTTGTATATATGTCTCAAGCTATTTATTAGGCATCATGTCATTAAATAGTTGTGCAATTTTCAAATTTCAAATTTGTTGGTATTTATAAAGTCCCACACCTCGGCTATGTTTTCTTCTCAATTTCCCGACGAAAATGATAACGCTCAAGCTGGCTCCATCAGTTTGACAGATGATAAAGGGCGCACTCTCGACTGTTATATTGAGCATTCTCTCTCAGTAGATGGGCAAGAATATGTTTTACTTCTACCTGTTGACTCACCTGTAGAAATTTTTGCTTGGCAAGGTGAAGACGAGGAAGAAGAGGCTGTTCTAGTAGAAGATGATTTCACCATTGAAAAAATTTTTGGCACTGCCCAAGCTGTCTTATCTGAGCAGAATCTGATCTTAAAGAATACTGCTTATGCTTTAACAGTTGCGGGTGAATTACCTCCTGTAGAAGAATCTGAACTCTTCACCTTAGAAATCGAAGATGATGAGACAGATTTAGAGCCAGAGCAATTACAGCTACTAGCTAGTTTCTATGATGAAGAGCAGGAATATGCAATTTACACACCCCTAGATCCATTACTGTTTTTTGCCCGGATATCAACAACAGGCCAGCCTGAGCTACTTTCTCCTGAAGAGTTTCGCAAGGTACAACCGTTGTTAGAAGAACATCTTTTTAATGAAGTTGAATAATATTAAAAGTTCAAAATTAAAAAATGTAACATTTTAATTTTGAATGAGATTATTTAATGATAATCGCCAAAAAGATAAATCTGGTATCAAGGGTCAAGAAGCATTTTTGGCTGACTATCACTTTACAAAAAAGACTAAAATTTATCTCTTGTTTATTGCTGTAAGGCTAGTTGTCAAACAGCAATTTGCTTTAGGCTTTAATTCACAAACTGGTTTGTGTTGTTTAAGTACAGCTTTGCATTAATTGATTCGGAGCTTTTCTAACTGCAAAGTTACGCTGAGTTACCGTGAAGGGCGCAGAGTCATTATGAATTTAATTCATTCCGAACTTGTGAAATCTCAAAAAAATTAAGTGTTTCTATTTTTTGGAAGATAACATTAGTACAAATTCTACTCTGTCGTATTCAACAAAATACTAAATATTTGTTGTCAAAATTCATAAAAAACAGCAATAGTTATTAGTCTTAAGTAAAGTGCCACATACATTGGCTAATCCTGACTCTTGAATATGACCTGGAATAACCTTTTGCAGCCTGACTTGATTTTAGAAGGTTCAGTTTTAAACCTGACACCAGACATTATCCGACAATATGGATTGAAGGGATTGGTGTTGGATGTAGATGAAACCTTAGTACCGATGAGAGTAGGGGCGGCTTCAGCAGAATTACAACAGTGGGTAGAGCAAATCCGTAGCTCTACTGTACTTTGGTTAGTGAGCAATAACCTAAGTGAAGTGCGGATTGGGGGAATTGCTCGTTCTCTTAACCTACCTTATTACTTGGGTGCAGCCAAACCTTCACGACGCAAAATTAGAGCCGCACTGAGAGCTATGAATTTACCAGTTCATCAAGTAGGGATGGTAGGCGATCGCTTGTTTACGGATGTCTTAGCAGGTAATCGTTTGGGAATGTTTACCATCTTGGTTGAACCCATAATTCACCCAGAAGTAGCTCTGCGCTCTCACCCCATCAGAAACTTTGAAGTCTGGGTATCAGAAGCTTTGGGAGCTTCAATCGCTCCGAAGTACACAAAAATTCACAAAGATTGACAAGAAGTCAGGAAAGTAAATCTAAAAAAATAATTAAGGAATCTTTCGCAATGAAAAAAATCTGGGAATATAAGTATTAATAATATGGGGTCAGCCAAAAAAGACCCTAGCCCATAACAAACACATATAAAACCGTAAAGCGTCAGTCTTCACTTATAGGAGACCTGGCGCTTTACAATTTTTTATAGTCCTTTGTCATTTTTCCTTGGTCATTTGTTAACAGTCTGTTACCAATGCCCAATGCCCAATGCCCCATGCCTAAAACCATCGTCGTCAAAATCGGCACTTCTAGCCTGACTCAACCAGAAACTGGACAATTAGCACTTTCCACCATTGCTACTTTGGCCGAAACACTTTCTGATTTAAAACGCCAAGGTCATCGAGTGATTTTGGTGTCCTCTGGTGCCGTGGGAGTGGGTTGTGCGCGCTTGGGCTTAACGGAACGTCCCAAAGCGATCGCTCTCAAACAAGCAGTAGCAGCCGTTGGACAAGGGCGATTAATGCGGGTTTACGATGATTTATTTACCACCCTGCAACAGCCGATCGCGCAAGTTTTGTTAACTCGTAGCGACTTGGTGCAGCGCAGCCGCTATCTCAACATTTACAACACCTTTCGGGAACTGCTGGGACTGGGAGTGATTCCGGTAGTTAATGAAAACGATACGGTAGCGGTAGATGAGCTAAAATTTGGCGATAATGACACTCTTTCTGCATTAGTTGCCAGTCTAGTGGAAGCAGATTGGCTATTTTTGCTCACTGACGTTGATAGATTGTACTCAGCCGATCCTCGTTCCGTTCCAGATGCTCAACCGATAGCGTTGGTAAGTAGCATTAAAGAATTAGCCGAATTACAGATCCAAACAGGCTCCCAAGGTTCCCAATGGGGGACTGGCGGGATGATGACGAAAATTTCGGCGGCGAGAATTGCGATCGCGGCGGGCGTGCGTACTGTGATTACCCAAGGGCGATTTCCCCGCAATATCGAAAAAATCATCGCTGGGGAACCCATAGGTACGCACTTTGAACCGCAACCAGAACCAACCTCCGCCCGTAAACGCTGGATAGCTTACGGCTTGATACCTGCTGGCAAATTGTATTTAGATACAGGTGCGATCGCGGCCATTTCCCAAGCCGGAAAATCATTATTAGCAGCAGGTATTAAAGCCGTGGAAGGAGAGTTTGACACTCAAGAAGCCGTGCAATTGTGCGATAGCACTGGTAACGAAATTGCCAGAGGATTAGTTAACTACAACAGCGAAGAACTGCAAAAGATTCGCGGCTGTCATTCACGAGAAATTCCCCAAATTTTGGGTTATGGGGGCGCGGAAACTGTAGTTCACCGAGATAATTTAGTTTTGACGTAAATTGCATTGGATATTAAACCACAGATGCACACAGATAAACACCGAGATTTATCTGTGGTTCCTTCTATTCCTATGAGTTTAGTGATAGCTTTTCTGTTCAACGATTAACTTCAGCGCCGCCAAAAATTCTTGCTCAACATAAGGTTTTGTAAAGTAGGTAGTGGCTCCTAATTGCATTGCTAACAGGCGGTGCTTATTAGTGCTGCAAGAACTGAGCATAACTACAGGGATTTTTGCGAACAGTGGCTCTTTAAGACGATAGCTAAGAAATTCAAAGCCGTTCATATTAGGCATTTCCACATCACAAACTACCAGTTGAACGTGGGAATTTTGTTGCAACTGTGCGATCGCTTCTTGCCCATCTTCTGCCTGTAAAACTTTGTAACCTACTTTCTGCAAAGCCAGAGATACAATATGTCGCACACTATTAGAATCATCTACGACCAGAATAGTAGGTTCTTGGCTCACAATTGCTGTGTTTGGGGAATCCAGCAATTTCGCCGTAACGTTAACCGCTTGAGTTTGGTTAATTGTCTGCTGCAACAGCACCGCCACATCAATCATTGGCAGTAAACTATCTTTCCAAGTGGTACAACCATAAACATAACTGGGAAGTCTGGCTGCCGATTCCAAAGGTTGGATGACTAACTCTGGTTCTGCAATCAGAGATTCAATTTCTGGCTGCAAGGCGAAAATTTGCTCACCTTGCTTGAGTACTAATATTGGCTCAGGCTGATGATCCTGATACTGAACTGCGTTCACAGCTGGTTTGGCAGTTTTCTCAGGCGCTAGATTTTCGTAGCTGAGTAATTGGGAAAGTTGATAGGTTGGAATAATTTTTCCCCGCCAATGTAAAAACCACTGTTGTTGGGAATAAATAATTTGGTCAGCTTTAGCAACTAAAATTTCTTCAACGCTGTTGGAGTTGATGGTAAAAATAGTGCCATTTGTCACCCAGACAAATAACTGAGAAGTTTTAAGTTTTCGTGGCAGTGCAATGTTGCGGGTATCTTTATTTACAGTATTAATCGAGCGATGAACGTCTTTTTTTAAAATACCCTCGTAAGCTGCACGCCAGCCTACCAAGGCGATCCGCCCAACAGTCTGAGCGGCTTGTGGACTTTTTTGCAGGGTAGTTATAGTAATTTGAGCGATCGCCACAAACTCAGAGAGTTTTAATAATTCACCAAAGCCTAAAAACACTTCTGCCTGTTTTATCAGTTGCTCTGCTAACCGATCGGCTTCCGATTCAGCCAGAATCATTTCTAGCTTTTCTAAAGCCTGAGTCACCTCTGTAGTCCGAATCAACTGAGATACATCTATATGAGAGGGTTGTAGAGGAACAGCTACTGCTGGTAGTTTATGGCTGAATCTAGCTTCCAGATGCGCAAAAACTGGTTCTGCTTTAGCTAAAATACTAGCTGTATCATCAGGTTTTACTTGAATTTGAGCTATTAAAAGTAACCTTAGATAATCATTAGCTTGTAGAAGCAAAGCTGTTAGCTGAGAGTCAATTTGAGTATTTTCCAGCGACAGAAACCGAAAAATTTTCTCCAAACGATGGGCTAGAGTTTGGATGTCAGTTAAATTAGCCTGGGTTGCTGAACCTTTAATAGTTTGGGCGGCTCGCACCAGGTGACGAATCTTGGGAGCAGTATAGTTATATGGAAGCTCTAGTATTCCGTTGTGAATTTGCTGTAGAAGTTCTGAGGCTTCTTGAACAAAGTATTGGTCAATATTTTCTTGTATACCAAAGTCAAGAACCATAGTTATGTTCCTGTATTTAAATAAGAGAGATTAACAATTCAAAATTCAAAAAATTCTTTGTAACTTTGCGCCTACCCTGTGGAAACGGCTGCGCCGAATACGTGAGGCAAATTCATACTTTCAATCAGCAATACTGAAAATTGTCTTAGAAAAAAGGCAGAGGGCAGAAGGCATAAGAAGAGAAGTATTAATAAAAACTTTAGTTAGGGGGTAATTATTCACTTAAAAGAAAGAATAATACCGGGACGTAGAAAGCGTCCTGGTTTCCATCCCATGTTTAAAAACATGAGTTCCCTTCTGCCTCCCGCCTTCTGCCTTTATGAAAATTCTTCTGCAAATCTCGCCAACTGAGCTAAAGACTCTGCCATTGCTAAAGCTTGCTCTGAAGTCTGATTGGCAATAGTAGCGACTTCCAAAATAGATTGGTTTGCAGAGGTAGAAGTTTGGGCTTGGAGGGCAGCAGCTTGAGCAATACTTGCCACTAATGTTTTCATTTGGTTGCTGACAGCGATCGCTTCATTGAGTCTCTGTTGAGTTTCTTCTATCAATTCAGTACTGCTTATTGCCGATTCTGCTTTGGACTGAATAGTAGCAATAATTTCATGACTTCCTGTTTGAATTTCTGCAACGAGTGGTTGAACTTCTGCAATATCAGAGTCTAACTGTTGTACTAAAGAAAGCACTTTTTGTGCGATCGCGGCAAATTGTTGACCACCTTCTCCAGCACGAGATGCTTCAAGTGCTGTGTGCATAGCTTGGAGCTTCATCTGTGAGACAACATTACTCATGAGACTGATTATCTCAGAGAGCTTTTGAGAAGGTTGCTCTATACGGTTGACTTTTTCGGCAGCTTCTACAACTGTTGATTTGATAGCACAGATGCTATTGAAAATTTGGTTCATTGACTCATTTTCGTCTTGTACCTTTTGACTAAGCTGCTGTTCTTGAATTTCTATTTGTTGGGCAGAGAGAATCATTTCTTGAGCAGAATCACCCAACATTTGAATTTGATTGTAGATGGAATTAATAGATTGCATCTGCTGAAGAGCAACCTCTGTGGAAAGGGTTTGCACAACTGTATTACTAGTTTTGAGCAGTTCTGAGACTTGCAACTGAAGTTGTTCTTGCTTTTGACGCTGCTGCACAGAGGTCGCCTCCGTAGCTTGGTATGCTTGTTCTACCTTGCTAAGAAGTCTTGCATGATCGAGAGCAAACCCTACTTGCATGGCAACTTGAGCAAACAAATCAATCTCAGACTGCTGCCAATCACGGGGGCCAGAACATTGATGTGCAATTAATAAGCCAAAGAGTTGGTCGTCTTTGAGAATTGGCGCGACCAAATTAGCTTTGACAGCAAAAGGTTCGAGTTGGTTAATGTGACACTCAGTCAAACCTGCTTCATAGATATTACTGGTAGCTTGCACTCGCCCAGCTTGGTACTTTTGTACAAAACCCTGTACAAAGCAAGGGTCTTTGATTTTCGCTTGTAATGCTTTGGGAAAACCGGGAAGCACTGATTCTGCAATCACGATGCCATACCAGTTGGGATCGAAACCATACACTATCACTCGGTCAGTACTAATTGCTTTGCGAACTGCTTCAACTGTGGTTTTAAGAACATCCTCTTCGTTGAGCGATTCCCGAATGCGGCGCGTCAAGTCTGCCAACAGATGAGTTCGCACACCTTCAGCATCAATTCGCTGAAGCAGCCTTGCATGGTCGAGAGCAAATCCCACTTGCATGGCAAGTTGCGCGAACAAGTCAATCTCATATTGTTGCCAATCACGGGGATTAGAACATTGATGTGCAATTAATAAGCCAAAGAGTTGGTCGTCTTTGAGAATTGGCGCGACCAAATTGGCTTTGACAGCAAAAGGTTCGAGTTGCTTAATGTGACACTCAGTCAAATCTGCTTCATAGATATTACTGGTAGCTTGCACTCGTCCAGCTTGGTACTTTTCTACATAGCCTTCGGCAAAACAAGGGTCTTTGATTTTGGCTCGCAACGCTTTAGGAAAACCGGGAAGCACTGATTCTGCAATTACAGTTCCGTACCAGTCAGAGTCAAAGCCATAAACCATCACTCGGTCAGCGCTAATTGCTTTGCGGATTTCTTCAACAGTAGCTTTGAGAACATCCTCTTCATTAAGTGACTCTCGAATGCGACGAGTAATATCTACAAATACCTGAGTTTGATCGGCTTTCGTATTTACCTGTTCCAGCAAGCTTGTGTAGTTGAGAGTAAATCCTACTTGTGTAGCGATCTGAGCGAACAAATCAATCTCAGATTGCTGCCAAAAGCGGGGTTTAGCGCACTCATGGGCAATTAATAAACCGAATAGTTGATCTTTTTTGAGAATTGGTGCAATTAAATTTGCTTTGACAGCAAATCGCTCTAACAAGCCAATATGACAATCAGTAAGATCTGCTTCATAGATGTCATCAATAGCAACGATGCGGCCATCTTGGTATTTATCAACATACCCTTCTTCAAAACAAGGGTCTTTTACTGTAGCCCACAAAGTTTTTGGTAAACCGGATGCTACTGATTCTGCGACAAAGGTACCTTCGCCATTGGGATTGAAACGGAAAATAGTGACGCGGTCAGTGTTTAAGGCTGTGCGGACTTCTTCGACGGTAGTTTTAAGAACATCTTCTTTACTCAGGGATTCCTGAATGCGGTGGGTAATGTTCATCAACACTTCGACTCGTTCAGCTTCACCTTCTTGTTTCCAAAGTAAATCTGGAAGCTGTTTTTTAATTAAGCTGATGTTTTTCTCTAGAATAACCAGTTCATTTTTACTGGCGATCGCCGCGCGATTACTCTTCTTCTCCGGCAGTAGCCTCTGTACAATATTGTTAGAGAGTGCAACTGCATTTAAGAGTGGACGAATAGTACGATTAGCTAAAATTGCGGCGATCGCACCCACCAGTAAAGTCATTCCCCCTGTTCCGATTAACAACAGCGATAGCTGTTTTTGTAAGGCTAGTTTAGTTTCTGTTAAATCTTTAGCGCTTACTTGTTTTGCTTGGGGAATCTGTTCGCTAATTAGCTGGTTGCCGATGTAATAAGTTGTACACCCAATTGCTAGTATGGGGAGCATACTAATGGCACAAGACCAAACTGTTGCTTTTGCTTTTAAACTCCAATCTTGCCGTCCCTGTTGCTGACGATGAGAAATTTGAATGATTGTTGGGCGCTTTGAACTATCTATCGTAGATTTACTTATGTCTTGCTGACTACCCTGTAACTGATTAATTTTTCTTTTGCCATCTTGCTTTTGCGGAGAAGACTGAGTCATAAATAAAGTCAGATAATTCTACAGAATTTATTCAAGAAAAAAGATGCGTCGCCACAGCCATTTCATCAACTAAGTTGATAGGGTAATGCACTTATTTAGGATGGCGGCTGTGTCTAAAGTAGAGTCAAAAAGCCAAAATCTGTCTTGGTTGCATATAAGACTTTTGTATAGGAGCGTATTTACTACAAACTGAGGACAACTAGAGCTTTGTAAGATGGTTACAAATTGCTCTAAAACCCTTAAGTTGCTTTACTTTCACTCTATAGACTTTCTGCCTTTCCTTAGAGGTCTGATGCACCAAATTTATACTTTTGTGTATTTAGTATATTAGTGCTTAATTGAGCAGAAGTATATTCCCAAAGTTTTTTAATTATTGTAGGTACAGCAAGTAGCTGTTTACATATAGCAAAAGTAGAGATTTTTCATCCCCAAAAAGATACAGAATGAGCAAGTTTTAATCTATACAAAATAGGTGTCAATCTGATTAAACACCTGCAATCGATTAAGGAATTGTGGGTATAAATAGAAACAATTTGTTATTGGAGTAACACAAAATCATAGCCAGTACTAGAAGCACAAGGCTTACCTGACTCACAAGGCTGGATTTTGACTAGAAAGACTCCACCTTGGCGATCGCCTGATGGGGAAAACTGAATTTTACCTGTTGCTCCCATCGCTGAAAAATTAGGATTAGATAGCACCTTTTGCAATCCTTTACGAGTACTATCTTCTTTTAAACCAGCGATAATTACTTGCAGAGCATCATAAGCTGTCGCCGTTCGCGGACTTACATCTCCACCCCAAAGTTTAGCAGCTTTCTCGGCAAAGGAATTACCTTTACTCATATTACGATTAGCATTCCGATGCCAAGGTACAGATACCACCATCCCTTTGATATCTCCTTGCCCATACTTTAAAATCTTTTCACCATAAAGCTGTTGAGAACCAAAAAGCGCCAGTCTACCTCTGTTCTCCTTTGCTACATCAAGAGCAGGATTGATATTATTTATTCTAGGAATGAGAAGTATGGCTTCTGCTCCATCGCTGGTGGCCTTAGCGATAAAATCGCTAGCTCTAAAATTTGCTGCTCCTAAATCGCAATCTGTACCAGTAACTTTTCCCCCTGCTTTACTGATTAAATCACTATATTCCTTGACAATTTCTTGGTTTGGTCTTTCCTGGCTAGATGTTTCTTGAGTAGTTCTAAATGACGAATCTCGGCAAATAGCTATATTAGTGCGGCGTTCTTTTTTAACAATATATTCAGTAAGAACTTGATTGAAAATATTACGATTGGGGCTGACATTGAAGACATATCTGGTATCTGCAAAAAACTGTGCCTGATTTTGTCCTGGCTGATTTCTACTGCTACTTGGAGAAACTCTCACCAAACCACTCTGTCTATAAAGCTTGTCGTTGCGGCCAAAGCCTACTACTGCTAGAAGATTGGAGTCTTTAGCCAATTCAGTATCTATAGTTTCAAGCTGGCCAAAGTTATTCAAACTGGCAATTTCCAGCTGCAATGGCACTCCATTGATACCACCACTGCTATTAACTTCTTCTTGAGCTTGTGCCACTCCGCGTAAAGTTTCTTTTGCCTCATTCAAGCTACTACCAATTGGGGCAATTACTGCTACCTTGAGAGCTTTTGAGCTACCAATTTTCGCATTATTCAAATAAATTAATGTCTCTGGGTCATTGCGCTGGCTTTGCAAAGATGCTTGAAATTTGATAATAGCAGTGCCAAAATCTCCAGCTTGAAAAGCATTTACTCCAGCTGCTTTTTCATCTGTTTTATCTGCTGTTACCAAAATTTTATCACCTATACTCATCCACTCTGGAGAAGATGCGATCGGCAATCCAGATGAATTTACCATTGAAGGCGTTGAAGGTGTTGAGATTGGTTTAGAAGCAACTTTGCTTACTAACCATAAAATAACTGCTACCATTACACCCGCAATTCCCAGAGAGACAAGTAACCGTATATTCTCGTCCTTATGTGTCATAAATAACTACCTCTATTAATTAGATAAATTTATCTAAATACGGTCTAACAAAAGGTAAAATCAATTACAAAATCAAAACTGTTTAGTAATTAATTTGTCCACTATCTGGGATATTCCCATGAGGATAAATGCTAATAAGCCAGCCAGTATGACTAGTAAGACTACAATTATTAATCCATTAGTTCCAGATTGTAAAGGATTGTTGATTTGCCAACTGTGGAATATATAGACAATGAATAGATTTGTAATTACAGCAATAATCAATAAATAAGTCTTTTCAAACAAAGAGCGAGATTGAGTAAAGATTAGAGCAGCTAAAATTAACAGCCATAATCCTGAACTAATCAAAGTAGTTCCTAAAAAACTTAGAAGGATAATAGCTAAAAATGAACCACCTGAACCTACAATCACAACCCCAGGCAATAATTTTCTCATAGAGAATTGTACGGGAGAGGGAGAGGGAGTAGGTTGTGTAAGTGGTGGCTGTGGAGGAATTAATTGCTGTGGTGAGATGATGGTATGAGGCACACTCCAATGTGGAGCCATCTGAGAATTTAAGTCTTGTAAGACTTCTCTAGCTGAGTGATAGCGCTGTTCATGGTTTTCTTGCAACAACTTATCCAGAATTAGCTCTAATTCTTGACTAATGGGTTGCGTCATTTGGCTGCGCCAATTATTCGTCCAATTAAAACCTTGTTTCATCCACAGTTGCGAGGGAGAAATATTAGTCAGCAGATAAAAACAAGCTATCCCCAAACTGTAAAGATCGCTAGCAGGATAAGCTTCGCCAAACTGAATTTGTTCAATTGGCGCATAGCCTAAAGAACCAATAATTGTTCCTGGTGAAGTGTTGATTGTTTCTGTCTTTTGTTTAGACACACCAAAATCAATCAGCACCAACTTACAATCGCGTTGACGACGAATAATATTTTCTGGCTTAATATCTCGGTGAATCACCTGTTGCTGATGTATTAATTCCAGTACAGGTAATAAATCATTTAATAATTGTCGAATTTTTATCTCATCAAATACGCCCTGTTGTTTTAGCTCCTGTAATAAATTTTGACCTTCTATTAATTCCTGCACTAAATATAAGTAGTCATATTCTTTAAAATAGGCAAACAGTGTAGGAATTTGGTCGTGTTTTCCTAACTCTTGCAAGCGTTTTGCTTCTCGCTCAAACAACTCTGTGGCTTTTTTCTGAGCTTCACTACCGCCACCACCATAAAATTGACCGCGAACTAGCTGCTTGACAACACATGGTTCATTTAGCTTGTCTACATCCTCTGCCAAATAAGTACGCGCAAATCCCCCTCTACCCAGTGGTTGGATAATGCGGTAACGATTTCTGAGTAGTGAGACTAACCCTGTTCCACAACTGAGGCAAAAATTTGAACCGTCAGGATTTAGGGGATTTGGACAATCGGGATTTAGGCAGCAGATCATACAATTTTTGCTGTCATTTTATTCACAATTAAAATATACCTTAAATTGATTTGTTCTCTGAGCTTGGCTGATTTTTTACTAATAATTCTTATAGAATGCCAAATCGAGGAGAGCAGATGGCACAACTATGCTCTCAACTTTCAGTATATGTCTCAGGTAATAGATGCGATCGCCACTTATTTACTTATCACCCTGTTGAGTCAGTCATATAAAACTTCATTATCAACATGGTTAATCGACTTTTGGCAAATGGTAATAGGCAATAGATTTTTTTACTGGATGATTTAAGATGGCTATCTTGCCAATTAATAAGCACAATTATTTAATTTATTTGACTGTTATAAGATGAAGTAAAAAGATAAATAACATACCAAAAATAAAATGCTTATAATTCACTTAATTTGTAAAAAAAATAATTTTGATTGTTTATAATGTCATGTATAGGCATAATTATCATATGAGTTGCAGAAAACTATGAGTGATATTGAACGTATCGAGAAACTGGTAGAATCTAACGCGAAGTCAATTCAAGCTTTGAACGAGCAATCCAATCAACTTACTCAATCTAATGCGAAGTCAATTCAAGCTTTAACTGATTTAGCTAGTAGCATTTTACCTAAGCTTGATGATATGCAACGGCAAATGGTGAATATGCAACGTCAAATGATTGATAATCAAAGAAGAATTGATGACAACACAGGAGATATTAGAGATTTAGCAGCAGATATTAGAGAGTTAACATTGGAAAATCAGAGAATTTTAAAATACTTAGAATCTCGTAATCAATAAATGGCATTGCTGATTAACTTACTCGAAGCTAGATTGAGCAAGTGCAACAGCACCCCACAATGGCGCATCATCACCTAAGGCCGCTGGGACAATTTCAAAATTAACTTCTGGTAGCGCTGTCTCCCGCGCCACCTGACGTAAAACATCCCACCATAAAGTGCCCGTTTTGGTTACGCTCCCACCTAAAATAAACAATTGTGGGTTCACCAAATTCGCTACATTCCCAATACCCACACCTAGTGACCAAGCTGATTTTCGTAAAATCTCCTGAGCCAAATCATCTCCAATAGCCGCAGCTTCACTTATCAACTGCCCTGTTAGTAAATCTAAATTATCGCCTATCAAATTCCGCAAAATTTTTCCTGCTTTGGGTTCGTTTACCAATACTTCCCGTGCATTTTGCGCCATATATGGGCCAGAGGCTAAACGTTCCACACATCCCCGTTTACCGCACAAACATACCGGGCCAGCAGGATCTACAACTATGTGTCCAATTTCACCAGCCATCCCTCCAGCACCCCGCCAAGGCTGACCATTGAGTATCCAACCACCACCTACGCCTGTGCTAATGGTGATATAAAACAAGCTATCGCAACCTTGACCTGCACCAAAGCGATGTTCCCCCAAAGCAGCAATATTGGCATCATTATCGACAGAAGTAGGAATACCAAACTCTTTCTCTAGCAAGTCTTTGAGGTAAATATTTTCCCATCCAGCAACATGATGGGAAAGGCGCACTGTTCCGGTAGTAGCATCTACTGGCCCGCCAAAGCTGACACCAATAGCAGTCGGTTTTGTATCTTGCAACAAAGAGTGAATGAGCGATCGCATAATTTCTAAATCAGTGTTAGCATCTGCATTCACTGGAGAAAGGCGACGTTCATAACCTAGCCATTCTCTAGAACCGGAATTTACCGTGGCTGCTGCTAGCTTAGTTCCGCCAAAGTCGAGAGCTAATATTAATGTCACCTGAGACTCCTATTACACATAGCAATGATGAGTGTTCTTGAATCACTCAGTTTTTTTTGAATCAAGTACGCCATCAATAAACTGTTGCAAGCGTTCATAATGCGTTCCTTTCCAATAAATTTGCTTGCATTCTTGACAGTGATGAAATTCATGATTCTGCAATTGCACAGTTTCTGGCAATTGGTTAATTATCTTTTCTTTCTCTATAGTTTCTAGTAATCCATTGCAGCGCAAACATCTTTGAAAGGGGGATACTAACTTAAATAAATCGAAGCGTCGAAGTACTTCCAATATTTGCTGCTGAGGGTTAGTACTTCTGACGTAATAGCCATAGGTTACTAAACTACGCATCAATAAACCCTTATCACGAGTCAAAAGCATCCTTTCTTGTGTATGGGATATCTCTGCTAATTCCTCATCTGCATAGTCATTCCGATATAAAGTATCAAAACCTAACAGTCTTAATGATGTCGCTAGTTTTCCTAAATGAATATCGACAACAAAGCGGATATTACTGAGGGATTCTGAACGAACCGAAACTGTTGATTTAGTAAGAGAAATCACAGAAATGGGATAGACATTAATGTTATCTCCATCCCGAACAATATAAGAAAAATCTACATATTTATCGTTTACTTTTATAGAATCAACTTCTGGATGAGGTACACCTAAAGACTCAATCATGTCTTTAATCGAAGCTCTCTCTCTAAAAGAATGGTTGATTTTGATGCGTCTTTTATTTCGATGTAAAAAATCATTTAATTCAGCATAAAAGTGGAAATAAGCAATAGCCATAACTAGATAATTAATTACTAATTTGTATTTCGTAATTTTCGTTTATAATTAGCTCAATACGCTTCAGTTAAGGATCTTTGTAGGGGCACGGCGCTAGTAAGATTGTCTAGTTGTGAGCAATATTGTGGGTGCCGTGCCCCTACGGTGTCATCTATTTCAGATTAAATGAACTGTATTGACACTTAGCTGGGTAAGGTAGCGCCCATCTTGGCGTTTGCTGTCAATGGGATACTACCAAAGGTTTACACTTAGGGTCACAATCCTAGTCTGAAACTATCTTTAATTACGAATTACGAACTACGAATTTTTAATTACGAATTTTTAAGTCGTGTATTCGGCGTTAATTTTCACATAGTCATAACTTAGATCGCAACCCCAAGCTTTACCTGTACCATAACCATTACCAACGCTAACAGAAATTAATACTGTATCTTCTTTAAGATAGGCACCTTGCGCGGCATTTTTTAAATAAGCACTTGCTGCTGCACGATCGAATGGCAGAGGTTGACCATTTTCTAATAGTAGAAAATCACCTAGCTTGATTTGCAGATTTTCTTGCTCAAAGGGTACACCTGCACGTCCAGCGGCGGCGGCGATGCGTCCCCAGTTGGGATCGCGACCAAAAATTGCAGATTTAACTAGCGATGAACCTGCAATAGTTTTCGCTATTTGACGCGCTGAAAGTTCATCATGGGTTCCGGTAACTTGCACTTCAATTAGACAAGTTGCACCTTCACCATCACGGGCGATCGCTTTTGCTAAATGCTGGCAAACTGCTGTTAACATCGCTTCTAATTTTTCAGCTTCTGTCCCCATTTCTATAATAGCTGGGGTACGAGATTGGCCATTTGCTAAGGCAATTAAGCTGTCATTAGTGCTGGTATCACCATCCACAGTAATAGAATTGAAACTTCTATCAGCCGCGCGACTTAACATTTGTTGCCAAAGTCCTGGTGACACCGCCGCATCACAGGTAACAAATGCCAGCATAGTTGCCATGTTGGGATGAATCATACCAGAACCCTTGGCAATACCACCAATGCGCACGGGGCGATCGCCTATAGTTGTCTCTAGCGCAATCGATTTAGGCACCAAGTCTGTTGTCACAATTGCCCCTGCTGCTGCATCTGAGCCTGTTTCTGATAGTGCTGCTACTAGTTGGGGAATTCCGGCTTTGAGTTTATCCATCCTGATTCGTTGCCCAATTACCCCAGTCGAAGCCAATAACACAGAGTCACTGGAGATATTCAAGGCTTGGGCTACTGCCATAGCAGATTCTAGGGCATCGAACCAACCTTGACTACCTGTGGCAGCGTTTGCTTGTCCTGCATTGCACAGAATAGCCCGAGTATTATGCTTGGCTTGTAAGCGTTGACGACAATAATCTACGCAGGCGGCTTTAACTTGACTGGTGGTGAATACACCCGCTGCGATCGCTTCTACGTCTGACAATATCAACGCTAAGTCGGGCAATCCCGAAGGTTTTAACCCTGCGGTAATTCCTGCGGCCCGATATCCTCTTGGTGCTGTGATCCCACCAGTAATTTCCTGCCAGTCTGCCATGATTATTCCCCCGTAACTAAACAGTGGCTCGACTGGCGATTATATCAAGTCTTATGCAACTCAAAATTCAAACTTCAAGATTCAAAATAGACTCTCACAAGCGTTAACGTAGCTCCTCTGTACAATGAAGTGAGAAAAGTTATAAAAGGAAAACTTTTACCTTCTGCCCCCTGCCCTCTGCCTCCTGCCCTCTGCCTCCTGCCTTATTTTCTAACCAAAGCGCAGATAAAAAGCGAAAAAGGAGAGCCACTTGGGCAGCTCTCCAGATCATCAGGGTGCATCTATATAGCACATTATAACATCTTTAATATGAGGGGCAATACCCCTTAGTTAGAAATTTATAAAAAAGTGATTGAAGTGGTTTTTAAGTTTAAGCGAAAATAAAAAAGAGAGCCACTTGGGGAGCTCTCTAGATCATCAGGGTGTATCTAAATAGCATATCATAGCATTTTTTGCATGAGGGTCAATACCCATTATTGCGCTTTCTTTTTGCAAAGTTATGATGAAGAGCGATCGCAGTATAGCAAAAAAAAAGAGAGAGCTACTTGGGCAGCTCTCCAGGTCATCAGGGTGCATCTATATAACATGAGTATAGCACTTGTGTGATGATGGTCAACACCCCCTAACAGGAATTTTTTAGATAAATCTTTAAAATTTTTTTACTTTGAATTGGCAAAGAAAAAGAAGAGGCTCTAAAAGCGCTCTCCAGACCATCATGGTGCATTCATCTAACAGAGTATCGCACTTTGGGATTGAGGGGTATAACCCATCTTCACAATTTCTTTTTGTAACAATTTTGTGAAGCAAGTACCAAAAATATACTGATTATTTCCCCATCAACAAACGACATGGGGACGCGGAGAATAAAATTTTCCCCTGTCCCCATGTCAGCCTCAACCTATGCAAATGTGCAGTTATACAAATTTGAAAAAATAATGCGGTGGATGTATTTGTAGGGGCGGAGTTTCCCCACCCTTGACAACAATTCATCACACGCAATCATTAATTGAATCGGCATTAAGAATTGAGTTTCTTCTCTACCAACTCATTAGTCAGCTTAGGATCGGCACGTTTTTCAGTCTTTTTCAGCACTTGTCCAACAAAGAAGCCTTTGAGATTAGTATTCCCATTACGGTACTTTTCTAGTTCTTTGGGATTGGCGGCGATTACTTCATCTACGATTGGTTCTAAAACACTAAGATCGCTGATCAGTTCTTGTCCAGCAAAAGCTTTCTCAGGAGAAACACCTGCAAGCAAGTCTGGTAATTTTTGTTTAGCTTGGGCGTTACTAATTTTGCCTTGTTCAATGCGAACGATGACATCAGCTAGATTTTTGGGAGTCAAGGCGATTTCGCTAATGCTGAGTTTTTGCTTATTGAGATAAGCTGCAATATCTTGAGTAATCCAGTTAGCGGCTGCTTTCGGATTTGCACCCGCCGCGATCGCATTTTCAAAATAGTCAGCAGATGGCCGATCTTCTGTTAAAACTCGCGTATCGTAAGCAGAAAGCCCCAATTCAGTTTCATAACGATGGCGTTTTTGTGCCGGTAGTTCTGGTAATTCGCTGCGCCAAGCCTCTAATTGTTCTCTTGAAACTTCAATTGGTGCTAAATCTGGTTCAGGGAAATAGCGATAATCGCTAGAACCTTCTTTCGTCCGCATACTAATTGTACGTTGCGAACCTTCTTCCCACAGGCGCGTTTCTTGAATAATGCGATCGCCTGCTTCTGTAGCTGCAATTTGCCGTTCAATTTCATATTCAATCGCCCGTTGAATGGCGTTGAATGAGTTCATATTTTTAATTTCTACTTTCGTGCCAAACTCTTTTTGTCCCACCGGACGAATCGAGATGTTGACATCGCAACGTAAAGATCCTTCTTGCATATTGCCGTCGCTGACGCCAAGATAGCGCAAAATTCGGCGTAGTTCTTGGGCATATTCAGCAGCTTCTTGTCCAGAACGCAAATCTGGTTCCGAAACAATTTCTACTAATGGCACGCCTGCGCGATTGTAATCTACCAAAGAATAAGTAGAACCGGAAAGACGCTCGCTACCTGCGTGTACCAATTTGCCGGCATCTTCCTCCATGTGCAGACGGGTGATTCCAATACGTTTGCGTGTCGGATTACCATCAGCATCTACCAACTCAATTTCTAACCAACCATGTTCGGCAATTGGCAAATCATATTGAGAAATTTGGTAATTTTTCGGTAAATCGGGATAAAAATACTGTTTACGGTCAAATTTGCTATATTTGGCTATTTGGCAATTTAGTGCCAAACCTGCTTTGACGGCATATTCTAGTACTTTTTGGTTGAGAACTGGTAAGACTCCAGGTAAACCCATACAAACTGGGTCGATGTTAGTATTGGGTTCACCACCGAATGCCGTAGAGCTGGTAGAAAAAATCTTGGTATTGGTACTCAGCTGACAATGGGTTTCTAGACCAATAATCGCTTCGTACTCAGTTTTTACAGTTGTAGCAGAAGTCATAAAATCAAGAATCAGGCATAATCCTTCTTTAGGGTACTATTGTAGCTGCCTTATAAGTTGGGCTGAATTCGGAAATAGTGTTGATTGCTGAGTTTGGTGAATAGGGATTTCCGATTAAATAGGTAGGCGATCGCGATTATGAGGCGCATCAAAATCAATCATCGGCCCTTTAGGTACAATCCTGGTGGGGTTAACCTTGTTGTGACTCTGGTAATAATGCCGTTTGATGTGGTCTAAATTACAAGTTTCTTTAACTCCCGGCACTTGGTAGAGTTCTTTGAGATAATTCCATAGATTAGGATACTCAACAATGCGGCGAATGTTGCATTTGAAATGCACGTAATACACTGGATCAAAGCGAAACAAGGTGGTAAACATACACCAGTCTGCTTCAGTAATTTTATTACCGCAGAGATAGCGTTGGTTTTCTAAAACTTGTTCCCAATAATCGAGAGCATTAAATAAGTCTGTTACGCCCTCATCATAAGCCAACTGAGTAGTAGCAAACCCCGCACGATAAACACCATTATTAATTGGTTGGTAAATCTTATCAATTGTCTCTTCAATTAATTTTTGTAAATCTTGCGGATAGAAGTTAACATCTGTTTTCGCGAAAGCATCGAATTCTGTATCAAACATCCGAATGATTTCGCGAGATTCATTATTAACAATTGTCTTTTCCTGAATATCCCATAAAACGGGGACTGTCACCCGCCCACTGTAGTTAGAGTCAGCCTTGAGATAAAGTTGCCAAAGATATTGAGTCCCGTTAACCGTATCAGGAATTGCACCAGATTCATCACTAAATTCCCAGCTATTTTGATCGATTACCGCCCCAACTACCGATAAACCAATTACATCCGTCAGCCCTTTTAACTGACGCATAATTGCAGTGCGACAAGCCCAAGGACAAGCCCAAGAAATATACAGATGATAACGCCCTGGTTCAGCTTTAAATCCGCTTGAGCCATCGGCTGTAATTTTATTGCGAAAAGTGGTTGAGGGACGAATAAATTTTCCTTGTGAATCTTCTTGTTCCCTTTCAGATATCCACTTTCCATCTTTGAGGATTCCCAAACCCATAATTACCTCCGTATTTGTTAGCCATTAGCTAACGATCAAATAATTACTCGTTCGTAATTCGTAACGAAAGTCATAGCCTCAGACTTTAGACCCCACAAGGGTTTAGCATTGCTAAGGCTCTACAGCCGTGTGGCAATAATTACGAATTACGAATTACGAATTATTTTGACTATTCAGCATTAAGAATTTTTGGTACTTTGAAAAATTCCCCCTCCTGTTCAGGCGCACCCTTGAGGATGGCTTCTCGGTCAGGATAGGGTTGTAGTTCATCCTCTCGCGTTACATTGCTCACATCAATTGCCCTTGCTGTTGGGGGCACATCACTGACATCTAGTTCATTTAACTGCTCAATATAATCGAGAATACTTCCCAGCTGGGTGGTGAATTGCTCCTCTTCTTCTGCTGTTAACTCTAAACGAGCGAGAAGGGCTACTTTATGGACTAGCTCACGATCTATCATTTTTAACTAAGAGTCAAGGGTCAATGGTCAAGGGTCAATAGTCAAGAATCAATGGTCAAGGGTTAATTGACTTTGGACTCTTGACTCTTGACTTTGGACTAAAAGAATACGTCAATTTGCATTCTGCCAGTGGTTTTCAGCCAGTTTTGGGCTTCAATATAGTTATTGGGAGCCATGCGAATCGCTCTGATCCAATAATCGGCTGCTTGGTCAAACATTGCTTCACCACCGTCATGATCCCCAACTTCTTTAAGCTTTTCGCCTTGGTAGTGATAAATCACGGCGATGTTGTTTAAAGCTTGGGGCAAACGGGGGTTTAACTCAATTGCCTGGTGGTAAAGTTCTAAAGCTTTGTCATGGTCGCCGTTGCTGGCATATATTAGTCCCATATTGTAGAGGATATAGCCGCGATCGTTAGGATCTTCCTCTAATGTCAAGGCTTCTTCGTAGTATTCTAGGGCTTCAGCATATTCGCCTTCTGCTTGAGCCGACATTCCATCTCGGTAATAAACAAACGCTTCTTTAGCTTTTCTGTTGGTTGGCAGTATCTTGAGGATGATATCCGCCATCACTGTAAAGGACTTGTCAATAAAGTTATCGTTTTTCTGTGTTCTTGGCATATTTGCCTCTGTGGGGTTGCAGCTATTGGCTCAAAAGATGCCCAAAGGAGGGTTTGTTTAGCCGTTGTTGAGACGCGATTGTATTGTATCTACGTCGTGTGGGCATAGGTGGAACCTCCCTATTGTCCCTCTTTAGTCAAACGGATGAAAGGGGAGAGCCGCAAATCGTAATCCACCTGGTAATTTTGCGATCGCTATACTTGATACCTAATTTTACTGATTTATCAGGGATTATTCTCACTAATTGGCATGATGCACTCTGGAGTATTATGCTGAGGTTTGTTCACCAAAGTGCTAACTGGGTAGCTAGTCATAGCTGCGGCTGGATAAGGATGTAATAACTCCTGTAGTACTTCAGGTTTTTGCTCTTGGGGGTCTAACCACAGATTGTAATCGCTAGGAGCCAAAATCACTGGCATCCGATCGTGGATTGGTTGGAGTACTTCGTTGGCTGCTGTTGTCAAAATTGTACAAGAGGTGATTTCCTCTCCTTCAGGAGATTGCCATTTCTCCCACAAACCCGCAAAAGCAAAGGGCTGTCCATTTTGAAAACGAAAGTAAAAGGGTTGTTTTTTGTGCTGTTGTCTTTGCCATTCATAGAAGCCATCAGCCAATACTAAACAGCGTCGGTGCTTAAAAGCTGAACGGAAAGAGGGTTTTTCGGCTACAGTTTCTGCCCTAGCATTGATGAGTTTGGCTCCTATTCCTGGGTCTTTCGCCCATGAGGGGATTAACCCCCAACGTAACTGCTGAAATTCACGCTTGTGGCTTTCAGGTTTATGTATCACTGTCGCCACCATTTGCGTAGGTGCAATGTTATATTGCGCCGCCAAGTCGGGAACCGCTTCTACATCAAAAGCTTGAGCCAATGCTGCTGCTGTCTGGTTTAAAGTGAATCTTCCACACATATTTTTATTTTCGACCACAGATTAAAATTAAACATCTAAAATTATGATAAATAATTAATAGTTTTTTTATTTCTTCAGATAATTCTATTTCCCACGCAGATACTGAATATAAATCAGAAAATATCCGGTTTTTTGAAAATCATTTGGTAAGATAT
Source organism: Aulosira sp. ZfuVER01 (assembly GCA_034530615.2). Taxonomy (GTDB): domain Bacteria; phylum Cyanobacteriota; class Cyanobacteriia; order Cyanobacteriales; family Nostocaceae; genus Aulosira. The sequence goes on along the minus strand of JAVRCV020000024.1, from coordinate 16,613 downwards.
GGTATTTTGAACCCCACCTTCTGAACATATTCCCTATTATATTTTTGGCATGGAAATATTACGGCTGTACGATTTTTTACCTTCAGGTAATGGCTATAAGATACGTCTTCTATTGACACAAATTGGGATGCCATTTGAGAGGATAGAAGTAAACATCATCAAAGGCGAGACTCGAACACCGGAATTTTTAAGTAAAAATCCTAACGGTAAAATTCCCCTTTTGGAGATTGAACCAGGAAAATACTTAGCAGAATCAAATGCCATATTGGTGTATTTAAGTGAAGGCACAGAATTTCTACCTTATGACAGATTTCTGCGCGCACAGGTGCTGCAATGGCTATTTTTTGAACAACACAGCCATGAACCTTTTATCGCTACATCGAGATTTTTAATCTCCATTTTAGGTAAGCCCCAAGAGTACCAAGAAGCTATAAAACAACGCAAAGAACCTGGTTATGCTGCATTAAAAGTGATGGAAAAGCACTTAAGCTCTCACAGCTTTTTAGTAGGAGAGCGCTATACTATTGCTGATATTGCTTTATTTGCCTACACTCATGTAGCAGATGAAGGTGGATTTGATTTGACACAATTCCTAGCTATTCAAGCATGGATAGAACGGGTGAAATCTCAACCAGGCTATATCAGCATTTATCAAGAATGAGAGCATGATTTTATCCACAGTTATCAGTTAATAGTTATCAGCTTTAGCCTGATAGCTGTTAACTGAACGCTGACTCCTGATTTAATATTAAATATCAGTATCAATTTCTACTAATTTTTGTCGAGAAGATACACCCAATTTAATTTTAATATGGGATTTTGGTACATTAAATTTTTCTGCTAGTAGTTTAATTAACTCTTCATTAGCTTTGCCATCTACTGGTGGAGATTTTAAATGTACGTTCAGGCTACCATCGGTTTGTTCTTCAATCTTTTGCTGTTTTGAATTAGGTTTCACTTTTACTTTTTTTTGCATTGCTTATTCCTTGTAATTGCCTAAGCCATAACCAACCTAAAGCACTACCCAAAAGATAATGAGGAAAATCCCACCAAGCAAAGGTAGTGCCAAGCAACCATTTACCTATCAATGTAGCGCGGATATCTTCCAAGACTGGGGGATGCCAAAGTTGCAAAAATTCGATGATGCAAGTAATGATAAAAACCCAGATGGGAATTTGTTTGACTGCTCTTTGACTACGAACAAACCAATATGCAAACAGGCACCAAAATATTTCGTAAAATATAGCGGCTCCGTAGTTGTTAAACCATTGATGGCCAGGCCCGGTATAGTACTTCAAGAAAAAGCCCATCACTACCACGATGAGCGCAGACAAGAGGATAAGTTTTGATTGCTGACGGTTTTGGCGCATTTTCCCAGATTTATAGACTAAGTACAGGATGTGACAAGTTCGTAACCAATTCTCTTCATAAAGGCTCTGCGCTCCTTTGCGCTTAACTTTGCGTCCCTCTGCGTTTAAAATTCAACCCTCCATTCGCCACGATTTTACGCAAAGCTGTACTAAGGAAAATTTTAGTCTTTCCAACAGTCTCCCTTGAAAATACCTGACGCGACAAAATGTAGCTGTAAATACATCTTTATGGCATTTTTTGGCTTTTAATACAAAATAAATTCCCAAAATCCATATATCTTTAGTCATAGAAGGCATCTATCTTAAGACATAAATATTGCTATATAATAAATTTCATCTTATAAATGAATAATTCCCAACAAGCTCTAAAAATACACTGCTTTTCTGTTAGTAGTGTTTTCTCTGATGACAAACAATTGATTGTCTGACTAAGTGGATTGATCGAGTGCGTAATTCCTAAGTATTTGGAACGTATAGGCTAGGCTGACAGACGCATTAATCCACATTTTTTCCTCAAAATGAGAACCGCTTCAGGTGGAAAGCTAAAGGATGAAATACTGGCTCAGGAAATTACTAATCTATACCGTCCTGCTGTATAACGTGGTACTAGGAACTAATTACGCCGCAGCCAACCAACTTGCAAATATTTATGTGCAGGACTTAAATCCAGTTCCAGTAGTTGAAACATTAGCAAGTGCTGAAAATAGTTTTAGCGAAAATAGAAAAGAAGATTACCGTCGATTTCGTGAGCTAGTCAAAAGTACAGAGAAATTAGAGGGCTTATTCACACTTTATCGGAGTCACGAAGACGGCAGTATTTATTTACAACTAGCACCAGAACAACTAAATAAAAACTATTTAGCTACAGTGACATTAGAATCGGGATTAGGGGAAAGTGGGATTTATAGTGGATTACCGCTTTCTGATTTTCTCTTCTACTTCCGGCGAGTAAATAATAATTTGCACTTTGTAGTTCGTAACGTTAAATTTCGGACAGAACCAGGTGAAGCAGAACAGCGATCGCTTGCTCGTTCTTTTAGCGATTCAGTTCTTTATGCACTCGAAATAGAAACTATCGATCCGCGTAGTAAAAATATTCTGATTAACCTGGATAGTTTGCTAATGCAGGATTTTCCGGGTTTAACTTCCCTATTAAAATATTCTTTACAAGCTGATTATCGCTTGGAAGCAAGCAAGTCATATTTTGAGGATGTTAATAGCTTCCCTGAAAATATAGAAATTGATTCAATTTACGGCTTTTCATCACCAGAAGGTGCAAATTTAGTCACCCTACCTGATAGTCGTGCGCTCACTTTAAAAGTACACTATAGTTTTTCCCAACTGAGAGAAAACAACGGTTATATTCCCAGAATAGCTGATGATAGAGTGGGTTATTTTATTACTGCTTTCCAAGATTTTTCTCATAATAATACTCAAGAACCATTTGTACGTTACATTAATCGTTGGCATCTAGAACCATCCGATCCCAACGCACCTTTATCGCCACCGAAAAAGCCCATTGTGTTTTGGATTGAAAATGCTGTGCCATTAGAGTACCGCGACGCAATTCGTGAAGGTGTTCTCATGTGGAATCAAGCTTTTGCCAAAGCAGGATTTGCAAATGCTATTGAAGTCCAGCAAATGCCAGATGATGCTGATTGGCAACCCGGAGATGTACGTTATAACACGATTCGCTGGTTCAATTCTCTAGATGCAGGTTTTGCTAAAGGGCCGATGCGCGTTAACCCATTCACTGGGGAAATATTGGATGCAGATATTATCGTCGATGCTGGTATGGTGCGTTCAATTCAGCAAGAATATCGTGCCTTGATGGATGCAAATTCAAGCAAAAACCCATGTCAAGATTTTGGGGAAAGACAAAAGGCAAATATTCATCATTCTATTCTTCTACCTTCTTCTGAAATCTGCTATGGCAGGGAATCTTTAGATCAAGCAGCTATGGGAGCGCTGGCATTATCGCTGTTGCAGAACACTACACCTAGTACTGAAGCGATGAGGGAGTATGTGCATCAATATTTGCGTTCTGTTATCGCCCATGAAGTCGGGCATACTCTTGGTTTACGCCACAACTTTCACGGCAGTACGATGTTAGCGCCCCAGGAGTTAAATAATACCGAAATCACTCACACCAAGGGTTTAGCTGGTTCGGTGATGGATTATTTACCGGTGAATATAGCACCACAGGGAGAACAGCAAGGCGAGTACTTTCCAGGTGCGATCGGGCCTTATGATGAATGGGCAATTGAGTATGGTTATAAAAGAAATCCTCAAGCGACACTTGAGCCGATGATGCCAGAAGCAGAAAAAAGCTTTTTGGAACAAATTGCCCTAGCGTCACCACAGCCAGAATTATCTTATGCTACTGATGAAGATATCTGGGATATCAATCCCTTGGCAAATCTCTGGGATATGAGTAGTGATGTACTTATTTATTCCCAGTGGCAAATGGATAATGCCCGTGTGATGTGGCAACGTCTCGATCAGCATTATCTCTCGAAAGGAGAAAGCTATAGTAATCTGCGTATCTTATTTAATCGAGTACTGAAATATTATTTTCGCAACGCCACTTTCGTTTCTCAATATATTGGCGGACAATCATTTCGGCGTGTTCATGCTGGTGATGATACTTCCTGGGCATTTGTACCAGTTTCCCTCATCAAACAACGTCAAGCTTTGGCAAAGTTGCAAGAGTATGTATTTGCAGAGGATGCTTTTAGTTTCTCACCGCAATTGCTGAATCAGTTAGCACCGTCACGCTGGCAACACTGGGGTAATCCCGTACCTAACGATCGCCTTGATTATCCCATACACGATCGCATTTTCAACTTCCAAAGTAGGATACTGCGATCGCTCTTAAACAGCGATCGCCTGAATCGGTTACAAGATATAGAATTAAAATCACAGTCAGGAGAAGCTCTCTCCATTCCAGAACTGTTTGATACTCTCCAAAAAGGCATCTGGAAAGAAGTTTTAACTCCAGAGCAACCGAAAGCAATATCTAGCATCCGCCGTTCATTACAACGGGAACATCTGAAGATTTTGCTAGAGATGATGTTGCGTAATACTGAAGCCCCAGAAGATGGACGTACACTAGCTTGGTATGAATTACGTCAATTACAAACAGCTATTGATAATAGGCTGAAACAATTTGGTGAAAATCTTGATATTTCTACCCTAGCCCACTTGGAAGTTTCGAGCGATCGCATCACTAAAGCATTAAATGCACAATTGCTGTCTAACTAAGATGATTTTGCTGACTAAAGGGCAAAAATACTAAAATGTCAAACTTTGTTGCAACTTACTTTTAGCCAGATGAATTCTCGCTACCTTGAAGATAACTCTGCACTGAAATTAAGCCGGGGGAGATAATAGCCATGATGGGAATAATCTTGTTTTCGATTTTCTGCTTGCTTTGGCTGGTTGGCTTCACACTTTTAGCAGAAGTTTGGTTTTATGAGGAAGAACAGCAGTAAACATTTATAAATTATATGCGTAGGCGTAGCCCGTCGTAGCGAAAAGTCGGAGCGGCGGCTTCCGCCGATCTGAACTTTTCAAGACAGACATCGCCCCAATTGTACAGACAGAGCGATCGCATTTCTATGCTGAGATTAAACACAAGTGCAAGCAAACACTTGAAACTTTGTGAAATATTTCATTTTTGTCAGTAAATAATAGAAAGTAGCTTATCAAATTTCTGATAATCAAAGCTTTGCCGCTTTTGGTTATCTTTACCATAGATATAACAGTGTATCTTATTATCTTGAAATTCAAAGCGAGACCCTGATAGAGGTAATTGCTCATCTTTCAGTCTAAAAACTATTTTGTTTAGTTTATATCTACCGTACTTATTAGCAAGGTAAATAAAACTATCATAATTTCCATTTACAGCTTTTTCAAATTCTATCGTGTCCTTCTCTAAATTATTAGAACTTTCCAATATTAAAGGTGGTATATCTTCAAGACTTTTGAGAATAGTACTACTAAATACTTTATCTTTATTTGTATATGCAATAATTTGATGGTAATTATATAAAATACCAAATTGTGAACACGATTGTTTTAAGTATCTTTCGATTTGCTTTTCGTGATTATGTAAGTTTTCTTCTTCTCGCTTTACTTCGACAATCATGATAGGAGGACAATATGGTTTAAAATTGTCATTTTCTCTTGCTTTATATATTTCTATGTCATGATTGTTAGCTTCCACTTTTATAAGAATTGTTTTAGGAAATAATCCGCTTTGATTTAGCAAAAAGTAGATAAATAATTGCCTCACTTTCTCTTCTGGTCTTCCATCAAGAAGAATTTCTTTTCTTCTAATCAAACACTTTGTATATTCTGTACAATTTCTCTTATATATATGTAATGTTTTAGATATTTCTTCGGAAAAAGTATTCATACCATAGATAATAAAATTTATTTACTTTTATATTAATATGAGATGAGAGGCGCAAATAATGCGCCCCTTGGCATTTAATATGCACTTTTAAATTGCTATTTATTTCTCTCCAAAAAAGCTTAATATTTGAGTAACTAAATCTGCCCAGCACTTTCCTGCTTTAATCTCTAAAAATTTATTCAAACTTTGCTCAGTTTCAAGTTGGTGCTTTAATGTCTCACATACATTACCTGTATAGGTTTCACCAGGAAGCTTTTCTTTACCCTTTTCATTAATTAGAGCCATCCAAAAATCAGAATCTTCGCTTTGAGGAGATAGTTTTTGTTTAGCTTTCTCTTCAATTGCTTTCCCTACTTTACTAATAAAATTGTCATACAAGGAGTTAAACTGTAAGACTAATTCAGGGATGAGAGTCTTTAAAGATTCGTTTGCAGATGTAAGCTCGTTAAAAATATTTTCTAATTCCTTTTTTGGTTCTTTAGTAAACTTCTTCAACATTTCATCTTCATCTGTTCCTTGGGCAACAACTCTCATGTCGTAATATATATTTATATTCCTTGGTTCATAGTAACCAAAGTTGCGATGAATCGCGTGTTTCGTGTTCCATGCGCGATAAACTGTACGATAGTATTCAACATATTTAGTAACAAAAGCTGTATCTTGATCTTGATAAACAAAACTTGGTACTCTTTTACTCAAGTCCCTTAAATCCTTGATTTGTTGTATCGCTTTTTCAATCGCTTTAATTTCTGATATTGTTAATGCATCACCGCTTTTGATTCTTGTAAAGCTTTCACGAATATTCTTGATTTCTTCCAATAAAAGATTTCGTCTACGTTCTACTACACCCGCTATAGCTTCGAGCAATTCATTTCTATCGGCCTGTACATCTTCTTCAGCGTAAAGGTCAGTATTGAGCTTGACAATATCATCGCGGTAGTATCTAAAAGCATCATAAAACAAAATATTTTCTAAGAAAAAATCTAAGTTCAACCTTTTGAATGTATCTTTAATTTCTTCTTTTCTAATTTGAATTCCTAAATCCCAATTTTCATTAGATCCATGAACTTTTTCAGGTTCATTTTTGTGAGGAAAGACTAAAGTTACAAATCTATGATGAAAATCTTTAGATTTAGATGAAAGGTGATAACCTATTAATTTACGAATATTAGTTTCAGGAGCATCCTTAAAAGAAGTTGCAAAAAGACATATGGTATCTTGACTCTCAATATATTTCTCCAAATCCTGACGAATAGGGTTTTCATCAAGTCCTTTAGTATCAACGACTGAATCAAACTGAGATAAATTTGAGCCTGATAAAATATCATAGCTCACATACAGACATATTTGTCTCGGAATAGCAAATTCTTTTAATTGAGCATTATTGATAGCAGCAAAGGTATTTTTTATCCATTCTCGCTCATTAATCTGATGATCGTATTCAACTTTAACGCAGGTTCTAGATTCAAGATTTGCATTATTCAACGCATTTTCTTTAAGAATCTCTATTCCTGATTCCTCAAATAATTCTTTGGCTTTATCGATTATTTTAAATTTATTTTTTTCATCATCAGCAACTGGGATGGAGCGTAACTTCATCTCAGTAATATTCCTAATAGCTCTTTCAACTTCTGGGGAAATAATTATTTTTTGCTCTGCATCAGGATTATCTTTATTGGCAATATAGCCACAGAATTCGAGAATAATATTTTCCATCTCATCAACTGTGTAAGGTTCTATCTCTATGTAAGTTTTTTCTGCTGCTTTGATAATTACTTCACATATAGTAGTTTTGCCTGCTCCAGTTGATAATAACTCTCTAGTTTCAATTAGATTTCGAGATTTCCCCCCAAGAGTCTTGGTAACTCTAAAATCACTAATTAAGTTAAAAAGATGGCATATAGCTGTAGTTTTTCCTTCACCAATAGTACCTATAAAAACAATTTTATATTTATCTATGCTAAGGATTTTTTCTATTTCATTTAGTCGCTCTAACTTAGATGTCAGATTATTAATGCAAATATGTTTACGTATATTAATTTCCGAATGACCTGAAATTTTATTTATTTCATTGCTCAAATTTTGTTTCAAGCTTGCAATCTCTTCTTGCCAAGTTATTGTCAACATACTATTTATCCTGTTTTGATGCTACTGACTTGATATTTACAGTATGCCCACTCTGAGATGAAGATTTAACAAAATCCGTAAAATAGCATCGAACTCTTATTGGGAAAGCTTTACTCACCTTGTAATGGTCACATCATTCAAAATAAAAACCCTCGCCTCCATTAAAAAGATTGAAGGCAAGGGTTTTGAAACAGAAGAGTTAGCTTTATACTCGTGCAGGTAAAGATAATCTTTCTGGCTGCTCTAAATTTCGAGCTTGACTATTATTAACTTCTTCCGCTGCTAACAAATCACGAATTAATTTAGTTAGGGCTTTTTGTAACAAGCGACTAGTAATTTGCTGACCTAAACGCTGTACTCCTGGATTTATAAATAATTGGGCAATTTGAGGAGCAAGCTGCACTGGGTCAAAGCCACGGGTATCTCGCAGAATAGCCAATATACGTTTGATATGTTCTAAGGTTTGTTGTTGTTCATCTGTAGCTGCGGGAGTTTCGTTAATTGCTGTTATTCCTACCTGTTCGCGTAGTAAATAGGTGAAGTTATGCAAAACATTTTTACCTAAAGCATTGAGTCCATTTACAAATTCATCTACTAACTTGTCGCGAATAAAACCGCCGCGTTCAGAAGCAAGAAAATCTACTCCTTGATTGACTACCAAATTTAAATCGTAGTCTTCATTACCACGAGCATTACGTAATAAATTTTCCAAGCGATTCCAGCGGAATTTACCTTCTTTAAAGAGTAAATCTTGCAGTGATGCTCTAAGTGCTGGTGCGGGGTCAGTTAACAAGCGTTTCGCTACATAAGGATAAGCTTCACTTAAAACTTTAAAGTTGGGATCTATATATATAGCAATACCTTCCAATGTCACCAGAGAACGAATAATTAAAGCGTAGTAGGGAGGTACGCGGAAGGGATATTCATACATCAAAGCCGATAATTCATCGGTGATGCTTTTAATATTCAACTCTGCAACACTAGCACCTTGGGCTTCAGCAAATACTTTGGCAAAGGCGGGAATAATTGGTGTTAAGTCGGTTTCTGGTGATAAGAAATCTAGCTTAACGTAGTCTTTGGCTAAACCTTCAAAGTCACGGTTAACAACGTGGACGATCGCCTCAATTAAACCATAACGCTGGGGTGGCTGAATCTCGCTCATCATCCCAAAGTCGAGATAAGCTAATTTACCATCTACTGTTGCTAATAAATTACCTGGGTGGGGGTCAGCGTGGAAAAATCCATGTTCTAGCAACTGTCGCAGCGAACACTGTACACCCACTTCTATTAAATAACGGGCATCTATGCCTTTGGCGTTAATTTCTGCTGTTTGGGTTAATTTAGTGCCGTTAATCCACTCCATCGTCAACACGCGACGATTGGTGTATTCCCAATAAATTTTCGGTACGTATATGTCTTTCATGTGACCATATAACTGGAAAAAACGCTCGGCATTTTCTCCTTCGTGTATATAGTCCATCTCTTCAAAAATGCGATCGCCTAATTCATCAAGAATACCGACTAAATCGCTGCGTACCCGTTTAAAGGTTTTCTTTGCCCAGCCTGCTAGGCGACGTAAAATATATAAATCAATGGTAATCCGTTCTTTTAAGTCGGGGCGCTGGACTTTGACTGCGACTTCCTCACCAGTTTTTAGCTTACCTTTGTAAACTTGCCCCAAAGAAGCAGCCGCAATCGGTTCTGGTGAAAGTTCCGTGTAAATTTCTGCTGGCGGCGCACCGAGTTCTTCTTCAATAAACTGGTAAGCAATTTCGTTGGGAAAAGGCGGTAATTGGTCTTGTAGCTTAGTGAGTTCTTCCAAAAATGCGGGAGGAACTAAATCCGGCCTTGTGGATAAAGCTTGTCCAATTTTGATGTACGCAGGCCCCAACCGCGTTAATAATTCTCGAAGTTGTGCAGCGCGGCGGCGGTCATTTTTCACCACAATTCCCCGTTTGCTATCCCACCACAACCCAAAAGCAAAGGAGAGAGTTGGCCCCAAGACGGCAAAAATCCGCCCTAAAACTTGTAGGGGTCTTTGTTTATAATGCGCCGCAATCTCTACTGCATCGTAACGTGTCATCTCAGTTTCAACTGCGATCGTCAAGGCTCTCCTTTGTTGGGCTGCTATGAGTCTTGGTGATTTCACAACCAAGGCTTGTGTGCCATTTTCTGACACTACTTCAGTAACAGATAGCTCGTCACGGCGGTTGTTGCTACCGCCATTGTCCTCCTCGATCGGTCGGGAAGTTAGGGGAAGTGTTTTCACAATCATGAAGAATGCCACCGGTCGAATTGATTATGTTAAGCATTGTAACAATATGTTTCACGTCAAGCACCCCGATTTAGTTAGAAAAAGTGGTTTTCTCCAAAGGATCTCGGGATTTATCTGTTCCAGTTTCCTCTCACGCCATTGGATTGTACTAATAGCAAACCACTATCTTTGCTTGCATCTGTCATATTGAGAAAAAAGGCAATCACAACAGCAGTGAAACGCCAAAAGACTTTTATTATTAGCTTTTGTACTATTTTTAATCGTACTCTTTATTTCTGCCACAGTTGTACTAGAAGCCTGTACGGCAGTTACTACCAGGCGAACTGCGCTCTATATGTCTAGCGCGGTGAGTCCATCACTGCGGGGGATTTCCAGTTCACAGGGTAGGGTGAGCACAAAGCGTACTGAAAAATCCAGGACTAAAGTCCTGACTACGATTTCTCATCAATTTCTTAAAAGTTGTAAATTGGATCGAACAATTTCAATCATCAAAATCTAGTATAAAAAAATACTTATTACTAAAAAATAGTTAAGATGTTGACAAATTTCAAAAGTTTATTTACACAGCCAGCTATTATTTCTAGCGCAGTCATCACAGTTTTACTGTTGGGAATTCAGAAAATAGGAGTTTTAGAGCCTTTAGAATTGAAGGCTTACGACCAAATGATGCAAATGCGAGCCAATCCAGGGGTAGATCCGCGTTTGTTGATTGTGGCGGTAGGTGAAAAGGATCTGCAAAAATGGAATTGGCCGCTTTCTAGTGAAGTTTTAGATCGGGCACTAGGTAAACTTGAGGAATATGAACCACGAGCCATTGGTCTAGATATTTTTCGTGACTTACCAGTACAACCAGGACACGAGAAATTGCTGAAACGCCTACAAGAGAGCGATATTATCATCCCCATCTGCAAACATTCTGAAGCAGGAAGTTCTGGGAATCCAGGAACACCACCCCCTAAGGGGATAGAAGCAGAGAGAGTTGGATTCAGCGATGTTGTAGAAGATACTGATGGAGTCATTCGTCGCAATCTCTTATCTGTTAGTACAGATGCGGCCGATCCTTGTCAGAGTGTTTCTTCCTTGAGTTTGCAATTAGCGCTCAAATATTTGGAAGTAGGAGGTATTCAACCACAATTTACCTCTAACCGAGAACTAAAACTACGTAATATCGTATTTAAACCTTTACAACCTCACACTGGTGGTTATCAAACAGCCGATACAAGTGGCTACCAAATCCTGCTTAACTATCGTTCTGGTGGTCAAATTGCCCAGATTGTTACAATTACACAACTGCTTGCAGACCAAGTAAAACCAGATTTGGTAAAAGACCGCATAGTTTTGATTGGTTCTACAGCACCTAGTCTCAAGGATATTTTCAATACACCTTACACCAGTGGCAAATCAGATCTTTCAGGCAAGATGTCAGGAGTTGAGATTCATGCTCACAGCATTAGTCAAATTCTGAGTGTGGTTCTCAACCAGCAGCCTTTATTTTGGTTTTTGCCCGGTTGGGGAGAAGTTTTGTGGATTTGGGGATGGACTTTAGTTGGTGGATTAATAGCTTGGCGCATTCACCATCCACTAGCCTTAGGACTGGCAGAAGCAACAACATTAGTAGTTCTATTTGGCAGCAACTTTGTAATTTTTACTCAAGCTGGATGGTTTCCGGTAGTATCTCCAGCATTGGGGTTAATAGTTGCGGCTGGCAGTGTTCTAGCTTATAGCTCTTATCAGAGTAAACAAGAGCAGGGAGTAATCATGCAACGAGTGCAAGAGCAAAAAGAACTAATTGCTCAACTGCAAGCCCTTACCCGGCAGAGTGGAAGCACCATAGATCAAGATACGATACTGAGCAAGACTATCTATCCACTAACCCAAGAAGTTCCGCTAACCACCATACTCAACAAACGCTATAAAATCGTTAGTAATTTAGGTGCTGGTGGATTTAGCTATACCTACTTGGCTGAAGATATTCAGCGTCCAGGTAGTCTACAGTGTGTAGTCAAACAGTTACGACCTGCCAGCCAAGATCCAGAATATTTAACGATTCTCAGACGCTTGTTCAAGACCGAAGCAGAAATTTTAGAAATTGTGGGTAAGCATCCACAAATACCATATCTGATAGCTGTTTTTGAAGAAAATCAGCAGTTTTATCTAGTGCAGGAATTTATTTCTGGGCATCCAATTTCCGACGAATTAATTCCTGGTAAGCGCTTCAAACAAGCTGAAGTTGTAGGTATCCTCAAAGAAATTTTGCAAGTGCTGGTTTTTATCCACAGCTATGGTGTAATTCATCGAGATATCAAACCTAGTAATTTGATTAGACGGAAAGCAGATGAACACATTGTTTTAATTGACTTTGGCGCTGTGAAACAAGTTCAACCTCAAGAACAAGAAACACAAACCATTGCTATTGGTACTCCTGGCTATGCTCCTGCTGAACAAATGAGTGGTCAACCAGCACTCAACAGCGATATTTATGCATTAGGTATGATTGGCATCCAAGCTTTAACAGGAATTCATCCAAAAGTATTTCGCAGAGATACAAATTCAGGTGCAGTAATTATCCAGGTTGAATCTCAAACTAACCAACAAATTTGGCAGTATTGGTGGGAATTAGCTGAAACGACAGAAGAATTTGCCAGAGTCTTAGATAAGATGGTACATCTGGACTTTACGCAAAGATATCAGTCAGCAATAGAAGTATTTAATAAGTTGGACAATCTCTAAAATGGGGCATTGGGTATTGCGCATACCTTGTGGGTTCTACTTTGCAGTATGCACAAAACATAATTCATTTCCCTAAGCGTTCTGCAATTCAATCAGCGCTTTTGCCAAATCTACATACTGCTCCCGTGTATTATAAACCTGGGCTGATATCCGCACTAATAAGCGAGGTGTTTCCGGCCAAGGTATCACCTGTACTTGAATGCCAAATTTATCAAATAACTCATCGTGTACAGACATAAAATGGCGATTATCCCATGTAGCAGGCATTGGTATAACTGCCATAGAACCGACCATCTCATCTGGACAAGGTGGTAACACTCCTAGGGACTGACAAAGTATCTGTCTGCCTTCCAACACTAGCTGATGATTTCGCTGCATTAACTCATTCCAGCCACCAGGTAGCAATGAACCCATAAAAGCGATCGCTTCTGGTACGCACATATAAGCGGTAGGATCGTCTGTACCAGTCCAATCGAATTCTAACTGAAAGCGTGTTTTATCAGTTCTTGGTGAATTTGCACCGTGGCTAATTGTCAGGGGACGAATTTCTGATTGCTTATCTGGTTGCACGTACAAAAAAGCTGCTCCTTTGGGCGCACAGAGCCATTTATGGCAATTACCCGTGTAATAAGTTGCGCCAATTTCTCGCAAATTCAGCGGGATCATTCCAGGAGCATGGGCACCATCTATTAGGGTATCTACGCCTTGTTTTTGTAATTCTTTCACTAATTGCTTAATCGGGAAAATCAACCCTGTTTGGCTGGTAATATGATCTAACAGTGCTAATCGCGTTTTTGTAGTCACTCGTCCCATCACCGCCGCCATAACCTGCTGTGGCGAGTCAATAGGAAAAGGTATTTGTGCGACTACTATCCGCGCACCAGTGCGACTGGCAATAAAATCTAGGGCATTACGGCAAGCATTGTACTCGTGGTTAGTAGTCAGAATTTCGTCTTCAGTAGATAAGGAAAGGGAACGTAAAACTGAATTAACCCCAGTCGTCGCATTGTTTACAAATACTAAATCTTGGCTATCAGCACCAATAAACTCTGCCAATTTGCTTCTGGCATTATCTAGCAGAGGTTCCCACTCTCTACCAAAAAAGCGTAGTGGTTCTTGTTCGAGTTGCGATCGCAAACGTTGCTGAACTGCCATAACCGCTTTCGGACAAGCACCAAAAGACCCATGATTCAGGAACGTCACCGATTTATCCAGTGACCATAATTCCTGAAATTCCGAAGGATGAAGTTTGAAATTTTCTTTTTCATCCTTCATATTTTATCTTTTATCCTTTTAAACTCCCCAGGCTGGATTCGAACCAGCGACCAATCGATTAACAGTCGATCGCTCTACCGCTGAGCTACTGAGGATTGCTCACGATTTATAATATTAATGGTAAGAGATAGGTTTTGGCAAGTACTTTCGCTAAATTTTTTTGAATACTGAATTTGATGGTTTTTGCAGCCAAAACAGACCCTGGATTTAAAGCAGAGACTCTTAGCACCGAGATTTATCTCAAATCCATTCGCAGTTCCGCCAAACGCTGTCGGGACTTGGCATCTATGGAATTAGCTAAAAATCTGGTGTGAGGTTTTTTCCGTGACTGATACCTATGTCGCATTCGACAAACAGTAGTTTCCACTTCGCTACACAGTTGTTGTGCGGACAACCATTCAGCTCCATACCCCTGAATCATCAGCTGCTGTGCCCGATCCGATGTGGCGACAATCACGCGAGAAATTCGAGATTGGGCTATTTGGTAGCGTAAAGAAGCACAGAATTTTTCAATGTATGTGTCTGCCGTTTGCCCAAAATCAGTGTAATGAACTGATAAAAGCTCTGTAATAATTTCTTTATTACTACAAGTATTTTGATATTGGGCATCAAAAACTATTTGAGTGTCATAACCTTGAAACGAACTGTAACTAGTCATCGTTTCAACCAATTCCACCCGTGCTGCTTCTAGTCCTGCACTATCACGGGTTCTTTTGAGGCATGGCCAAGCGCCAATTATGTTGTAGCCGTCTACTAACAAAACGGCTTCGGGTGAGGGACGGGGCATGGTTTTTAATCACAGTTATATAGAGTTGGCAAGATTCGTTCATAACTTTATATAGTAATTGAAGCATTGCTTGTAACACTATGTTACACACTATGAAAGTTGTACTATTAGATTATGTAAAAACATGAAACGCGCCTTTTTAAAGCGCGTTTGAGTTCTTTAAATTATTGATGTTGGATTATGAGCTTCAGACAAAGAACTGTACAAAATAGAGGTTTTTAAGATGCAGCTTTGTCTACTTCCATCAAACGCTGTTTCAGGCGCAGGGCTTCGCCTTGATCTACGAGAGAGCCATTTTCTAATAAGAAAGCTCCGTCACAGTAATTTAACTCATCAAGGCGATGTGTTACCCACAAGGCTGTGATTCCACGAGTTTTCACTAGGCGACGCACACTAGCAACTAAGTCCAGTTGGCTATCTGGATCTAGTAAGGCAGTGGGTTCATCTAATAATAGAACTTCACAGCAGCGGGCGATCGCACCAGCAATTGCGACTCGTTGTTTTTGTCCCCCACTGAGAGCATAAATAGGCCGTCGTTGCAGTGCTTGCAAATTCACTGCCCCTAGAGCCTCCTCTACCCTTGCTCTGACTGTAGCAGGCGGCAATTTTTCTTCCACTAATCCAAAAGCCACATCTGCACCAACTGTTGGCATGACCAGTTGATGGTCAGGATTTTGGAAAACAAAGCCAACGGGATGTAAAACCCGAATTTCGCCTGATGTCGGAGCTAATAGTCCAGCCAGCAGTCTGAGTAATGTTGATTTACCACTGCCATTTGTACCCAAAAGCATCCAAAACTCGCCTTTTGGCACTTCTAAAGAGCAAGATTTAATTGCTTTCTCGCCACTAGGCCAATTGAACTGTAAATTCTTAACCTCGATGCCCACTTCCGCCATTTACACACCCTGCTCACTCAGTAGTTAGGGCGACAAAACCAGGTGGTCTACCACTACTAGTAGTGACACCATCTTTCTGAAGAATCTGCACCCCAGAAATTTCACTAGCACGGACAGCAATTTTTTTCTCTGTCTTGCCCTCACACTTTAATTCCACAATGTCAGGATTACCAGACCGCATTGCTGCCAAAATTAGCTGGTAGACAGCTTCAGCATCCTCTGCTGACTTACGTTGCACTGATATTGGATAAGCAGTATTTTTGACGGTTAAGTCGATGGTAAACATTTAGCATTAATCAATTTAACTGTAGGACTCATTCTAGCGCTAGCTGCCTGAATACTGGTGTAGGGAGTAGGGGAGATGAGGGAGAAAAAGCAGGGGGAGAAGAACTAATGATCATTGCCTATTACCTATTTCCTTCTTGCCCAATGCCCTATGCCCCATGCCCCATGCCCCTAAATCTATACAAATATTAAATTTAATTAAAAATTACCTGGAAAAATTAGCGATTTACACCTAATATGATTAGAGTCAGTAAAAAATTGTAAACTGGATTGACAACCCAGTTAACTTTCTGTTTGTGGAAAGCTAATTAATGATAGCGATCTATAATACAGAAGTAAAAACCTGTACTTATAAACATTTGGAGATTTGCTCTAATGACCATCGCAGTTGGACGCGCCCCCAGTAGAGGGTGGTTTGACGTTCTAGACGACTGGTTGAAGCGCGATC
>JAVRCV020000023.1:0-99172 GCA_034530615.2 Aulosira sp. ZfuVER01 | reverse complement strand
TTTTCCTGAAGCTTTTAATTCCTCTTACCACCTCAAAATCAGCGAACGGACAGTTTTAAGGGGGATTTAGGGGGATCAAACCATATTTTGCACCTAGCACAGAGATGTGTTTACACAGTAGCTTTTTAAGGGGGTTGGGGGATCTGAGTGCGTAAGTACTGATGACAACTGAAGTGCTGACTAAAAGTTGAGAGATTTCATTAAATATTGCGTCAAGGTAAACGCATCAACGCCTAATTCTGTACGCTCTTGGGCTGCTAAAATTCCGGCTTGAGAATGCCACCAAGAAGCAGTTGCTACCATATCTTCAATCGCAATTTGTTTCTTGATTGCTTGCGCTAATAATCCGCCGAGTATTCCTGTTAAGACATCGCCACTACCACCACGGGCTAATGCTGGGGTACTTTTGGGATTCAGCCACACTGAACCTTGAGCATTTGCGATCGCAGTTCTGGCTCCTTTTAACAAAACTATTGCCCCACTTTGCATTGCTGCTTCCCGCACAGCTTTGACTCTATCTTGATTAGCATCGGGGATATCGGGAAATAACCGCTTAAATTCACCCGCGTGGGGTGTAAGTATGGTTGGTGCTTGGCGTTTTTTTAAGGTGGGGATGGTTCCCATCTGTGCCAAGATATTTAAACCATCAGCATCGAGCAGTAAAGGACGTTCGCTTTCTATTACCTGTTGCACAATGGGAGTGCTATCTGTAGTTAAACCAGGGCCGCAAGCGATCGCATCAAAGGAACTTAAATCGGTTTTTTCTGGTAATTGTAGTTTAGCTATGGCTCCTGTTTCTGTTTCTGGACACCCAATCACCAATGCTTCTGGTAAATGCGACACCAAAATGGGTTTGAGATATTCTGGCACAGCAATTGAAAGCATCCCTACACCACTAGCGCGCGCACCTAAAGCCGTTAAAATTGCTCCACCCGCATAGCGACGAGAACCGCAAATCAACAGCAAATGTCCTTCTTTGTATTTGTGGGTGACTGGCGGACGAGGTAGAGGTAAATTTGAGATTGCCTTAGTTGTGGTGATGCGGGTAATCTTTGGTGCATCTGCGAGTACAGCTTGCACATCAGCTACAGGAATATCAAAATCGATTAGCTCTGCATTGCCGATATAATCTAGAGCTTGATCCTGCAAAAATCCTAGCTTCCACAAACCCAGGCAAAATGTATGCGTAGCGCGAATCGCCGTTCCTAAAACTTCGCCTGTATCAGTATGTAAGCCTGAAGGTAAATCAATACTAAAAATTGGCTGCTTCCATGAATTTAGCCGATCAATTGCAGAAGCGATCGCATCAGTCAGCTGTTTTTCTAACCCAAAACCAAACAAGCCATCAACTAATACATCACAATCTGGCAACTGTTCAATTTCTTGATAACAAGGTATTCCCAAACTCTGGGCATATTGCAAATGCTGTGAAGTTAATTCCTTGAGTTTAGTAAAAGGATTATAAATCCAAACTTGATATTCTTGAAAATGTAATTCCCGGGCTACTACCAAAGCATCACCGCCATTATGTCCAGGCCCGACTAAAACCCCAACCCGAGATTTTCCTTGAGGAATCATCGCCTGAAGGCGACGGGCAATAAGTCCCGCCACCTTTTCCATTAAAGCTACTACAGGCATTCCTGCGGCAAATATTCTGTCTTCAATTTCCCGCATTTGCGCTGCGGTAACTACAAATTGGGAAATCTCTTCTTCCCTGCGCTGAAGCTGAGTCATGAGTCGTAAGTCCTGAGTGATGAATTATCAATTTTCAATTTTGAGGGCTTTGCCTCATTCTCACTGGTTAAATTCTTTTCAGAAGTCACCAAAGCAGTTGATACCCCGGTTTTAACTCAGTACTCAGGACTCAGAACTCTTCACTTGCCATAGTAAACTCTGGCGTTACCATATCCCAATTTTCGCAGATAGTCATTCCATCTTTCAGCATCAGAACGCTGACCAAAAGCTCCTACAGCTACATGGGGCCCTAGTGGTTTTTGCCTTTCAACTACAATGTCATAACGCCCAGAATTTTGGCGAATGCGACTGGCAATAGCCGACAAATCTTGCGATCTAGCTGGAATAATTACAAAGTAATAATTGGATCTTTCTGGTTTGGGATTTCTAGGAGTAGCAGCATAGTTTGTGCTAGGGGTATAGCCTACTTGTTGACCGCTAGAAGCTCTGACAATTCGCGCCCCATAGATACCATATGACTCTAGTTCTCGAACTCGTTGTTGGGCGTTAGCGGGTCTACTAAAAGATCCTGACTGAATCACCTCACGTCCATTGTCATACTTGATATAAGCACTACGTTCCAATTGGCGTACACGCTGCAACCGCTGGTAATCATTGCCATCAACGTACACTAAGTAACGTTCAGCACTCCAGTTATAAGAATTAGCTTGTACTGTTTGATAAGGTCTAAAGTTTTGCTTATATTGATTAACCCTCACTCTGGGGGGAGACTGAAAATTTTGATTATACGATCGCCAAGGAATTGTTTGCGCCTGCTGATTGTTAGGAATGGTTTGCATAACTGGCGGTGGTGGTAAAGTTTTAACCACTGTTCGTTCTGCCAATAAAAAGCCACTCTTGGTAACTTGTGCTTGTGCTGGGGTAGAGTCGGGGAGCAACGCCAAGCATCCTCCCAGGAAAAAGGGGACTAGTGGAAATGCGATCGCTTGATCTGGTATTGGTCTGGACATAGTAGTAACAAAAATTCTCGACAATTTCCTTGAGGAACTAATAGAGCTGTCTGTTGTAGCACCTATATAAGTGTTAACTTAGAATGAGTCCATCGGGCTGAGTGGCATTGCATAGGTCTTGCTAAAATCTTATATCCTAACTACTGACAGTTCAGATATTGATGCGATTTCATCATAGAAAGCAATGCTGAAATGCTTATCTAATAAGGGTTTGAAGATATATATGCTACAATTGTAACCATCAGGCTGCATGGCATGAATTTGAATACCTCAAAACCTGCGTTTGATGTTGAGCATTAGCTTCAGGAGAAGCCACTAGCCTAGCAATAATTTAAGGATATGAAAAAAGTCGTCGTTGGTCTTTCCGGTGGCGTTGACAGTTCTACCGCCGCTGCCATACTACACAATCAGGGCTATGAAGTTGTGGGTTTGACTCTTTGGCTGATGAAAGGCAAAGGTCAGTGTTGCTCTGAAGGAATGATTGACGCGGCTAATATCTGCGAACAATTGGGTATTCCCCATCAAGTTGTTGATATTCGCGATGTCTTTCAAACAAATATTGTTGATTACCTAGTTGCTGGTTATAGTGCTGGGATCACACCTTTACCTTGCTCGCAGTGTAATAAAACTGTGAAATTTGGGCCAATGGTGCAGTATGCTCGCGAACAACTCGGATGCGATCGCATTGCTACGGGTCATTATGCCCAAATTCGCTATGACGAAGCTACTGGACGCTATCAATTGTTAAGGGCTGTTGACCGCAATAAAGACCAGTCCTACTTTCTCTATGATTTGTCCCAAGATTTACTAGGAGCTTCCGTATTTCCTCTAGGTGAACTCCAAAAAGCCGACACCCGCCGCATCGCTACTGAATATGGACTCGCAACTGCCGATAAGCCAGAAAGCCAAGACTTGTGCTTAGTAGAAAGCAACGGTTCCATGCGGGCATTTCTCGATCAGTATCTCGCCCCGAAAAAAGGCGATATTGTCGATACATCGGGGAAAGTATTAGGACAGCATGATGGTGTTCATCACTACACAATTGGGCAGCGTAAAGGCTTGGGGATTGCTGCACCAGAACCGCTGTATGTGATTGAATTAGATGCGGTGAATAATAAAGTGATCGTAGGCGATCGCACTAAGGCAACTCAACCAGAATGCACCGTCAGTCGGGTAAATTGGGTTTCCATTGCTGAACCATCCACCCCAATTCATGCGGAAGTCCAAATTCGCTATCGTTCCCATCCCACACCAGTGACAGTGATTCCTCTAGAAAACTTCCGCGTCCGCTTGGTGTTTGATGAACCCCAATTCAGCATCACCCCCGGACAAGCGGCGGTGTGGTACGAAGGGGATAAAGTCTTAGGTGGCGGAATTATTGAACAATTTAGTTGAACCTCTACTCCGGTTTTAGCTAAAGTCAAAATCACCCCTCTTCGCGAGTGAAGAGGGGAATTTTTGTCTTTAAAAAGATAACTATGCCAGAAGATGAGTTAAACTCTGACCCATTTCTGATACAGCTATTAGAAGGCTATACCTCGACAGAAGCAGCAGAGATTCAACAGTATATGAGTGTTACCCAGAGTATTTTAGACCATGCTGCTAGAAAAGGAATTGACCCATTAAAGTATCTACGCAAAGCTCATAACTTTAATAAAAAAGGAGCTATCAGAGTTCCACAAACTGGATATCGTGGAGATAGTTCAGCAGTATATCGTAAAGGAAATGAATATCTGATTGTTAGACCAGATAAATATGGTAATGAAAAGATAGTGACTTATGGAGCCAATGATGAGTGAAATAATTATAGATGAGCAGGAATTGACCAAGAAAAATATTATTCAATTATTAGCACAATTAACGGATGCTTATCAAAATACACGTAGCGAAAGACAAGAAATTATTATTCAGTTTCCCCCAGAAGATGAAGAGTTTTCGCTGCTAGAAGAAATTGAAATTTTAACAGTCAATCTCAGAGGTTATGCGAGTCAAATTCAGTCTAAAGGACAGATTGCCAACAAAGCTCAGGCAATTGCTCATCTACAAGCTATGCGAATTTTTAACGTAGCTCAGATTGCCAGAATTTACTTTGGCAGTAATGGTAAATATGAGCAGATGAAGAATTATATTAGGATATTGGACTACTTTCGGTTGCTACTATTGGAATATTTGCAGTTTCAGAAAAACTAGAATTAATGCTGATTAAGCATGAGTTCTCGTACTTTGAAATGGCTGAGAGTTCGGGTATTTTGCCTCAAACTCGACTTCAAGCGATCGCACTTCATTTTTAAGTTCTTCTGATTGCTCTTTATAAAACATAGGTAGCCAATAAAGCGTTTTATGTACGCACAAGGGAGCAATATCAATATGTGCCTTGATAATTTTTAGTACCCGGCGATGACCTAAACCATGTATAACTGTTTCAATCCACCATCTCAGCGAACTTGCATCACCGTAAACAAGCCCTTTTTCGAGAATCACTTCTAAAAAAATTGGCTTAAGTTGCGATCGCTTTGCTAATTTGCAACCTTTCCACTCATTTGCATTTAACACTAGCCAAACAAAGGTAAATTTATGCTCGTCGTCAAGTTGATGAATCCACTTCAGTAACTCATTTTCCTGTTTTGAATCTGTAGGTTCTTGAGCATACTTTACAGGATCAAACATATCAGAAATAAGTTGAGTTAATCTCGTTCTCAAACTCTTCTATAGCTTGCACGCTTCCTACTTGCCAAGCGCGTTCTATAGTAGCGGGAATTATCTGAGTTAAAGCGATATTAGGAAAGGTGGGGCTATTCTCACATTGAATATAACGCCCATCTTGAAGCAGATAAATAGAGAGCTTTTTGCCATTGTAAATCCATAATTCTGGAACAGCGATCGCTTCGTAAGCATCAAGAGTTGTTTTAGAAGTGACATCTGTCTCAATTGCCAAATCAGGGGGCGGATCGTCTGGTTCTAGCCTACGCTTACCAATCATTTGTTGGTAATTCTCGATATAGAAGCAAGCATCTGGTTCTACTCCTGCTGAATTTTCCTGCTTAAATGTGGTTGAACCAAAAGGTTCATACTTTTTCCCTAGCTTCTTAAGTAAAATTTTGACAATATCAGAAATTAAGTCTTTTGGTTTTTCGTGTTCGGGTAGAGGAACCATGATTTCTAAATTAGAATTGCTGTAAGCAACTCGCAGTGATCGCTTTTCTCCCAGTTCTTGCAATATTGATTCAAATTCTTCCCAACTTACATCCTCAATAGTCACAACACTACCAGGCGCTAGCCGCATCAAGCTAACAGGTTTAACCACAGGGGATACAGCAGTCATAATTTCTAGGCTGTAAGGTGCATTAGCTTCAGCGTAACTTATTCCCTCTGCACTATTATCCAAACTCTTTTTCTCTGTGTACCAGCATTTTGATAAGTTAGTACAAAAACGAAAAATCTAGTACTCTAGAGTTATCTGATAACTTAATCCACTTAATCTACTAGAAAAATACTAGATGTACTCTAAACAACCCAATAACAAAGGTTCCAAGCAATTTACTGATGTAAACGTGGGAACCGACAAAGGAACACTCCGCTTGCAGTTTTCTACCAAAATCAGTCAGCAGTTCTATGGCAAGAGACAAGCTTACAAGGCACTAGGTGGAAGAAAGGACACACCGGATAACCGTCAATGGGCAGAAGGCATAGCACGACGGATACAGGAGGATATCGACTACCAGAACGGAGTGAACTTTGACCCAACACTAGCTAAGTACCTGGATATCAAGCCACTAGCTACAGTTACTCAGCTACCAACTGCAAAACCACTGCCTAAACTCAGGGAACTATGGGAAGAGTTCAGTGAATGGAAGCTGAGTACAGGAGCGATAGAAAAAACAACTTACGAGAATAATTATTTGTGCAAATACCCAAACTTGCTTAAACCCTATCTAGATAAACCTCTAGACAATGAAACAGCTTTGGAAATAATCAAAGATTTTTTAGCTAAAGATAAAAATAGATCTGAAATTAAAAGCTTTTTGGGCATATTAAGTGGAATGTGTCAACGCGCTGTTAACCAAAAAATACTACCAGAAGATTACTTTTTGGAAATCAAAAAACACTATAAAGTGCCTAAAAAGTCTAAACAACTTTCCGAGGCTGAAGACTATAGAGCATACACAATAGAAGAGCGAGACTTAATTATTGACTACATGAGAAATCATCAAAGAACAACAATTAGCGGAATGTCCGACATCGTAGAGTTTTTATTTCTCACTGGTTGTAGACATGGTGAGGCTTTTGCTTTGAAGTGGGAACATATTAAGCTTGATACTGGTTGGATAATTTTTAAGGAAGCTTATGATTCCCGAAGTGGTATTACAAAAGGAACTAAAACAGACGTTGTTAGAATGTTCAAAATGAAAGGAATGAATAGATTAATCAATCTATTAACAAGACTATATGGCGATGGTAAAAATCCTGATGATTTAGTATTTAAAACTAAAAATGGTAGTCGAATAACCACGGGTAGCTTAAAAAGAGGCTGGCAACAGATGGCAGTTTATGCTAATGGTTCAACTTATAAATATCCGGGGGCTGTTACAGAACTAGCTGAAAAAGGTAAATTACAATATCTTAAGCCATACTCAACACGGCATACTTTCATTAGCATTCAAGCTAATAATGGCACTGATTTAAAACTATTAGCCGATAGTTGTGGTAACTCGGTTGATGTAATTATTGAGCATTATTTAGACAGTAATCGCAATGTCACACTAGGAGATTTTTAACTTAACTAATCATAAAAATCGAAAGAGAGTAGGTTGGTATCTACTCTCTTTTTATATGCCTATATATGTGTTGCCCATTTTTATTACATAACTTATCTGATAACTTTTACCTAACACACATACATCTAGGATTTAATCTGTTCTATCATTTGTTTTACTGAACCATTGCAGTTACAGCATATATTAGTCGCTCCTGGTTTTGCCCACGAATTAAAACCACAACTAGGGCAAGTATATTTTTTCTTTTTTCCATTCTTCGATTCTTCAGTTACCTGTGAAATAACATTCCTAGGCTTCAATATCAATTCACTATCTAAGTTTTGAATTACTTGCATAAATTTTCCATTATGGTCAATTGATTGCTCATTTTCATACCCAGTCTTGATGATTAAACCTATACCTGCTGCTTTTTTCACATACTCTTGATTGTGATAATGTTTTGTTGTTTTCTGATTACCGTGATCATACTGCCACTGATGAATCATTTGATGAACAAGGACAGCTAACCATTCCTCTTTTGGAAAATTCAGAAGTTTATCATTAATCTCTATTTCGTCACATATTTTTTGGTTTCGCGTATCATCCCATTTACCAGGGCGGTAATTACCATCAGATGTTTTATGTCCAATTTTCAAGACAGTATTCTCAGGTAGCTGTCTATCAAAAATACCTATGTTCAGCCCCTCATATATTTTATACAGTTGCACTAATTGGGTTATCTCTTGCATTAGAATGTACCTTCCAGAATCTTTGTCTCATTGTAAGGTACATTCCAGCCATCAATGCCGCAAGAAAGCAGAATGGAAAGTACCTTCCATTTTTCCATAAATAAACAAGGAGCTTTGTTGCAGGCTCCCTTGAGTAATTCTGTAAGGTACATTCGATTTCCATCCAACATACCACAGTAATGGTGATTTCTACCATAACTCTCAAAGCCATAGGAACCATAAGGTTTTCATCGATAATTCTCCACAGAACGTCCTAGACCTTCCAGCACAGTAAGACATAACCGAAGACATTAGACATCTACCAAACCTGCATAGCGGTGTGTGGTATCCACGAGATGTCATAAAAAAAGTACAGTCTCATCAATGTCATTTCGGCTGTATCATCATCTACCATCGTGGCAGCTACCCTTAGTTGTGGTCTACTGCTACTTAAATCTGCTTCCCAATCTTCACCACCAACATCAGAGAAATATTCTCTAACAAGCTTGTTGTGGTTAAGTCTAATCATGTCTTGTAAGTGTTCAAATGGTGAGAAGCCTTCTGGTAATGCCATGAGTTTCTTGTAATTATGGTAAGTTTCACTATAATAGACTTCAGTAGCTTATTTATCCACTTGTTAGACACGATGTCTAACAACTCAACATCTAAGGTAAAGAGATATGCCAGAACCAACATTAACTGAAGTATTCGGTGCAAATGCGACACAAAATAGTACAACGCACTGTATTGGGAGGAAATTATCTTAAATATCCATCAAGTTTTTTTGTATTCTTTAGTGATGGATTTACCTAAACTCTTTTTATAAGTTCAAAATATAAAAATTTCCTAATCAAGACTGATGTTTTATTGTCGTTGTAATGATGTATGTCTAAAAAACTACCAAGTAAGTTATTAGATAAATTAAGTGAGTAGCTATTTTGCCTCGTTATACCAAACTGTCATTGTCTCTATTCTCCGTTTTAATTTGTTAGATACGATGTCTAATAACTAATCAATCAAAGTACTGTGCATTTGAATGATTTTAGGAATTAAATCATCTAGCCTGATAACTCTTAATGTGGTTCCCGGTATTAGCCAGGTAGTATCAGAAACTAGTATTAATCCCGCAAATAACTCTGGTTGTAACTGCTCTAACATTCTCAGTGTTTGCATAAAGTTTTTACTGTGGAGTTCATCATCAAAATAAATCTCTACGGGTTTTGCGGCAGTTCTGAATTTTGAATCACCGCTATGGTTTGCCATTGTCTTATACTGCTACCCTTGGGGATGGCACATCATCGGATGGAGTGCCTATCTATACTTATTCCCTAGTAATTTCTTCCACGTATTTTTTATTGCTTCCATGTTCTTTGTAAGTTGTTAGACACGATGTCTAACAAGTGGATAAATAAGCTAGACCTAACCTTAGCTAGTTCTGGAATTAGGTCATCTCTTTTTTGTGTTCCCTTACCCTGCCGGAAACGAAAAATCGAAAAACCTATGTTTTTTCTCAAAAAATTGACCACCAAATTAAAATAATGCCCTGATTACACCAGCTTGTTACCCGTCACTTGCATTGCTTGTTTTAAGTCAGCTACCAGTTGAGCAACATACTTATAACGCTCCGATGGTTGACCGTTAGCTGATTTAGCTTTTGACTCATCTACTTTTGATTGCCAACTTTCAAGGATATGGTTAACTATTTCTAGTTCACTGACTATATCCTCAGCTTTGTCACCAATGACAGGAGGTAAACGGTAAACCTGTGTCTTGACTCCATCGCCCCATTTACTAGTTCTACCAGCGCCACTGCGTTTACCTCCGTGTGTGTGCTTAACCTTGACCACTTCATAATCTGGGTTAGCTTCCACGGCGCGATCGCAAGCATCATCTGGTGAATTAGCTTCTAGTTGAATGAGCATCATTTCACCACTAGTAGAGTGCCTTAACTCGACTAGATATTTATTCATTGATTCAACGCTATAATCTACCTTTCATCATCTTAACTTGATTATGTAACAGAATCAAGACGAGACGAGTAGGTGTGTTGTCTGGATTTGTTAAATAAGTTATTTGATAAATTTCTGCATAGGCTGTATGTGGCTTGACGGCGAATAATTAAGTTACACCCATACTAATAAGCTCATCAAAACGAGTCAGGGTCTAAAATAGGCGCTTATGGAGTGGGGTATAGCTGATAATGTAGCTACGATGCTTGTATAGCAATGCTTATTAAATTATCAGATATGTTTTCAGATAAAATTAGGTAACACATATAGCTAATGTCAACTGGTTTAGAAAATTACTAGACAGAAAAATCAACCAATAAAGCGGTACACAAGTACTAAAACAGGGTGATTACTAGAAAGTTAGTAGAAATAATCATCTGCTAGCCTAAAAGTACTGATTTTATGTAATTTTATTAACTTTTTGATAAGTTAGTACATAGTTTGAAACAATTACCTGAACGCAAAGAGGGGATTACGTTGAGTTACCATTCAGATGCTATTGCGCCGCACGGTGGACAGTTGGTTAATCGCATCGCCACGCCAGAACAAAGAGAAGAGTTTCTCTCAAAGGCTGAATTTTTGCCACGAGTGCAACTTGACGAACGAGCCGTTTCTGATTTAGAGATGATTGCGATCGGCGCCTTTAGTCCACTCAAAGGTTTTATGAACCAGGAAGACTACGATCGCGTGGTTACAGAAATGCGCCTAGCTAACGGTCTGGTGTGGTCAATTCCTATTACACTGTCGGTAGCCGAAGAAGTAGCTTCCCCTCTCAAAGAAGGCGGCTTGATCCGTCTAGATAACCCCAACGGCGAATATATTGGGGTTTTACAGCTAACACAGAAATATCGCTACGATAAAACCCGCGAAGCAATTAATGTCTATCGCACTGATGATGCTAAACATCCTGGGGTACAGGTAGTCTATAACCAGGGAGCAGTAAATCTTGCAGGCGACATCTGGCTGTTAGAACGCGATCCCCATCCTCAGTTTCCCGCTTATCAAATCGATCCTGCCGCATCTCGGCAAATGTTCAAAACTAAAGGCTGGAAAACTATCGTTGGCTTTCAAACTCGCAACCCCATCCACCGCGCCCATGAATATATTCAAAAGTGCGCTTTAGAAACCGTAGATGGTCTATTTTTGCACCCATTGGTAGGGGCAACAAAAGAAGATGACATCGCTGCTGATGTGCGGATGCGCTGCTATGAAATTTTGCTGGAACACTACTATCCTTTAGATAGAGTGATTTTGGCAATTAATCCGGCAGCAATGCGTTACGCTGGTCCACGGGAAGCAATTTTCCATGCTTTAGTCCGCAAGAACTACGGTTGTACTCACTTTATTGTTGGGCGAGATCATGCAGGTGTGGGTGACTACTACGGTACTTATGATGCTCAATATATCTTTGATGAGTTTGAGCCAAATGAATTGGGTATTGTACCGATGAAGTTTGAACACGCTTTTTACTGCACTCGCACCAAACAAATGGCCACAAATAAAACTAGTCCTAGTAGGCCAGAAGAACGAGTTCACCTGTCGGGAACCAAAGTTCGGGAAATGCTGCGCCGGGGTGAATTACCCCCACCAGAATTTTCTCGCCCAGAGGTGGCGGCGGAGTTAGCACGGTCAATGAAAGTGCAAGTATTAGCTTAGGATTAATTCTGATAGCGCGAATTGTACCAACCTTAACTTTACACTACAGGCTTCAGCCCTTTAAGCTGTTATGCTGATGGGCTGAAGGCTGATAGCGAATTTATGAAGCGCCGGACTTTTTTACAACGAATTGGTTCAATACTCACAGTTTTGGGTGTAACTGAGGCTGAGTGGTTGACCTTGGGAAATCGCTATTACCAAGCTTTAGCACAACCTAATCTGCGTAAATTAGCATTGTTGATAGGTATTAATCAATATGCACAAAATCCTAGCCTCAGCGGTTGCTTGACCGATGTAGAACTACAAAAGGAATTGTTGGTGCATCGCTTTGGCTTCCCCGCCTCCAACATCCTGACGTTAACGGAGGAACAAGCTAGCCGGGAATTTATCGAAGCCGCTTTTTCAGAACATCTCGGTAAGCAAGCTAGACCTGGGGATGTTGTGTTACTTCACTTTAGCGGTTACGGTACTCGCATTAAATTAGGAAACGATACGCTACAAAATGCTCTAGTACCAGCAGATACACAAAATAATCAAAATGTCAATTATTTATTAGAGGAAACTCTACTGTTATTGTTGCGATCGCTCCCTACAGATCGTGTCACCGCAGTATTAGATACTAGTTACTATGCTCCGACAATTCAACCCCCAGGATTGCGAGTTCGCGCCCGTCCAGAATTAGTAGATACGGAGTTAGCATCAGCAGAACTAGAATTTCTTAAACAACTCAAAACCCAAAGTTCACCGAGTAAGGGAGTAGCTACCCCACCCCTGCTATTAACAGCAACGCTAGATCCAAAGCAATCAGCTAGGGAATTGCTGTTATCTGGTTTTAATGCTGGGTTATTTACCTACGCTTTGACTCAATATTTATGGGAAGCTATTCCCGCAAAGACAATTCAAGTCAGTCTCTCGCAAGTCGAAAGTTCGATGCGGAAGCTGGGTAGCAAGCAGCAGCCAGCTTTATTAAGTAGTAAGAAAAATCCCTTATTAACAGATCGTTTTCTTCCCGATAGCCCAGTTGGCGGTGAGGGCGCAATTATAGCCACAGAAGAGGATGGGAAAACAGTTAGTCTGTGGTTAGCAGGATTACCACCACAAGTCTTGGAATACTACGGCGTTAACTCTCGACTCAGCTTAGTTAGCGGCGAACAGTTAGTATTGCGATCGCGTACTGGTTTAACAGCAAAAGCACAACTCTCCAGCCTTGATACTACTACGCCTTTACAGGTTGGGCAACTCGTCCAAGAAGCAGTGCGAGTTTTACCCCGGAATATTAGTTTAATAGTCGCCCTCGATACAGGATTGGAGAGAATTGAACGAGTAGACGCTACCAGTGCTTTTGCGACAGTCTCCCATGTTTCTACTGTAGTTGCAGGAGAACAACCAGCTGATTATTTGTTTAGCAAACTGTTGCAAACTCCGACTCGCTACGGTCTATTTTCTGTTGGTGGTGAGCCAATTCTCAATAGTACTGGGGAAGTGGGAGAAGCGGTAAAAGTAGCAGTCAATAAGTTAGCACCAAAATTACCCACTCTTTTAGCGGCTAAGTTATGGCGTCTCACCGAAAATGAAGGTTCTTCCCGCTTGGCAATCAAAGCAACCCTAGAGGTAATTAGTAGCATATCGCCTCGCGTGGTTATGCAACGAGAAACCATGCGGACTTTCAGTGCTGAAACAGCAACTAACAAGTCACTCAGCACTACTACTGTACCTATTGGCAGCCGCTTACAGTATCGATTGCAAAACATGGACGATCGCCCGGTATATTTCATCCTACTAGGATTAAAGAATAGCAGGAGTGCGATCGCTTTTTATCCTTGGCAAACTCCTCCAGAACCCAACACTTCAGGAACTAAACCCCTAGTTAAACAAATGGTAATTGCTCCTGGTGAAGCGATCGCATTACCACAAAGCGATGTTACCTCTGGATGGGTAATTGCAGGGCCAGCTTATGAATGCGAACACCAACTGATTTTCAGCACCACCCCCTTCAGCGAAACCTTAACCACCTTAGAAACAGCCAAGAACAGTACAACAGATCAGCAACCCATTGGCCCGTTATTGAACCCCTTAGAAGTTGCTCAAGCCTTACTCCAAGATTTACATAACGCTAGTGCAGTCAAAGCAGAGATTAACGGTACAACTGCTGACTCTTATGTGTTAGATGTAAATAATTGGGCAACTCTCAGCTTTAATTTTCAAGTAGCTTAAATACGGAATCTAGTAACTTAGTTGTGTAGATTACGATAGATTCTGAGTTTATACTTAGCAGGCTTGCATGAAGATCAAGAATCAAATTGCGTTAGCAGTTTTACTAATTCTCCTAACTGCCACTAGTGCCGTAGCTGCACCCCAAGTCAGCCCTATAGCAGCAACTCCCACTTTGACAGATAGGGAAAGAATAGAAATAGACAACCAGGTGCAAGAGGAAGTTGACCGTGCTTTTAATCACACTACAGCCTTACTCAATATCTTGCTTGTCGTACTGACTATGTTGCCCATCTTAGCGGCGGCGGGTGTTTGGTTATTGCGTCGCAGTGTAATTAGTGAAGTAGTCGCGGAAACTAAAAAACGCTTAGAAGAAGAAGTGGAAAAGCAACTAGAAAAAGAAGTAGCCGCAGAATTAAAAAATCAGACAGCAGCTTTTAAGCAAGAACTAGAAGTATTAAAATCTGACTTTTTAAGCCGATTGTCTGAATTAAACAATTTATATTTAGATGCCCAAAGTCAAAAAGAGCAAATTTTGCAACAGCTAACTGGACTTACGCCTTCACCTTCATTAACACAAGATTATCTTCATCCCGAAATCCAACAAAGAATTCAAGATTTAACCGCCCAATTAGAAATCCTAAAATCTGAAAATCCTCGCCTATTTTTTACTGCTAATGATTATCTTAAACAAGGAGATGCTTTATTTTTTGAAGGTGACTATAAAGAAGCGTTAGCTTGTTATAAAGAAGTCATACAACGAGAACCTGAATCCTATATAGCTTGGGTAAATCACGGCTGGACGCTTAGAAAATTAGGACGCTATTCAGAAGCACTATTATCTTACGAAAAAGCAATTAGTATCGAATCCAAACACTATATAGCTTGGTTCGGCTGCGGTAATTCTCTAAGGAAATTACGACGATATGATGAAGCTATTAGCTGCTATGATAAAGCTTTAGAACTTCAGCCCGATTTTGACTGGGCTTGGATGCATAAAGCTCGTTGTCATGTATTTCTTAATGAGAGCAATTTAGCAATTGAAAATCTCAAACAGGCAATTAAGTTGAGAGAAGACATACATCGAGAATTTGCCAAAACTAATCCAGACTTTAATGCCATTCGAGCAGATGAACACTTTAAAAAATTAATTGAGGGCTAAATTTGCATAGCCGACAATCCCTCTTCTCCTCTGCGTTCTCTATCTTGAAAAGTTCAGATCGCCGGAAGCCGACGCTCCGACTTTTCGCTGCGTCTCTGTGGTTCTTTTATATTACTAAATAGCTAAACTCGTTATCAATTTGGAGTAGTCCTGCGTGAATAGTTATCAATGATAGATCGAATGGCTATTGAAAACTATAACGCAGCAGACTTTCTTATGCGTGTATTCGTCAGAACTCTACCTTTAAGTTTAGACTTACTCATTCATCCTCTAGTGATGATTAAGTCTATAAATACTTCTGCAATAACAAGCCCAATTTTTCCTTCGTCGCCATCGGTGCTTTATCCAACTGAGTCAAAATTGCATATTTCAAAGCCGAATGTGCATCGCTAGGAGGTGGATTTTCACTCAAGCGGCGTACAGTTTCTTGAATTACCTTTTGTGCATTCACTGCATTGCGCTGTAAATTACCAATTACCATTTCCACGGTGACGCTATCGTGATCTGGATGCCAACAATCGTAATCTGTGACCAATGCTAAAGTTGCATAAGCAATTTCTGCTTCTCTAGCTAACTTCGCCTCTGGTAAATTTGTCATTCCAATGACTGTCGCACCCCAACTGCGATAAAGATTCGATTCCGCCTTGGTAGAAAATGCTGGCCCTTCCATGCACACATAAGTGCCACCACGATGCAGAGTTACTTCTGGTAGATTTAAAGATGCGATCGCATCTGCTAAAACACCCGCCAAATTGTGACAAACCGGATCGCCAAAGGCAATATGAGCAACAATTCCTTCCCCAAAAAACGTTGATACTCGATTTTTTGTTCTGTCAATAAATTGATCTGGAACCACCATATCAAGTGGTTTGGCTTCTGCTTTCAACGAACCCACTGCACTAGCCGAAATTAAATACTCTACACCCAATTGCTTCATTGCATAGATATTGGCGCGGAATGGTAACTCGGAAGGAAGTAGCGTGTGATTGCGACCATGACGAGCCAGAAATGCTACCCTTGTCCCATTTAATTTACCTAGAATTAAAGCATCCGAAGGTGAACCAAACGGCGTTTTTACCTGCAATTCTTCAATATCCTTAAGTGCATCCATCTTGTATAGACCGCTGCCACCAATAATCCCAATCTGCGCTTCTGCCATGATTTCTCACTCCTTCCAAAGCTGCCAAGTTATTTTACCTGAATGTTTCGATTTTCAGTAGATAATCCTCAGATTCGTTCTCAAGCCGATCGCTCAATTGCATCAGAAATTTGTGGCACGATCGCTAATAGGATCAACGCAACCTTCTAGGACAGTGTATTTAGGACTAAATCTACTTAGTCTATTTCGCCGGAAAAGTTGTCGGGGCAAGAACTAGAGGTGCTGCGGCTGATTGTTGAAGGCTATAGCAATCCCGAAATCGCTAAAACGCTATATCTCAGCGAACCTACAATAAAAACTTATTTACGCGGAATTATGAATAAGTTACTACTGAACGATCGCGTGCTATTGGCGTGCGGTTTCTAAGCGTCGATTTCATAAACTATTCATATTTATTTAGTATTACCTGTCAATGCGTAAGTTATAAAGATAAAAAAAGAGTGAGAGAAAGGATAAAATCACCTCATTCTCTCACCCTAATATTTACCACTTGTAGCGAACAGGAATTCTTAGATATAGTGCCTTAAATTTTGGGTTCTTCAGGACTTTTTATGCCAAACAATTAAAATCAAATCTAAAAAAATGTAACTAACTTTCTATCTAGATCAGGCAAATTGTTAGACATCAAGATTTACATTAAAACAACTTGCTTTGTTGCTCCATTAGATTCTTGAATAAGGACTTTTGCATTTTTATTAACTGCTTCTCTAGCCATAGAAGGGCTTCTTATCTAAATGGTTATGAATCCATAAAGGAAGTTTTTATATAAAAAAATCTTATTAAATATGCTTAGTCTGATAAACATTCTGTTATGCAACTTCATTGACGCAAAGCGATACTGATAGAGTACAGCCAACTTATGCAAATTGTTCAAAATCCTTAATTTGTCAATAATTCAAAAAGCCCGTGACGAGGATTGAACTCGTGACCTCACCCTTACCAAGGGTGTGCTCTACCACTGAGCCACACGGGCGAAATACAACTTTTGTTTTTAGTTAAGAGTTATAATGCTGTGAACTTTACCATTCTCTCAGAGATTATAACTCATAACTTTGAAGTGGTGGGCCGGGCTGGATTTGAACCAGCGTAGGCGTAAACCAACGGATTTACAGTCCGTCTCCATTAACCACTCGGACACCGACCCATTTGTCTCACGATTTACAACATTAGCACCAAGTTTTAGAAATCGCAAGGGGTTTAAAAAAATATTTTGGAGAAACTGGGTTTCCTCACGAAACCCAGTTCTTCACACCTAACTCAGGAGTTCACCTGTTTCTTGCAAGGAATGCAAGCGGCGGTAAATACCTTCTTGGCGCAAAAGTTCTTCATGGCTACCGACTTCCACAATTTTTCCTCGATCTAGAACCACAATCTTGTCGGCTTCCCGCACTGTACTCAAGCGGTGAGCAATGATGATTGTAGTGCGAGTGCCTTGAATCGATCGCATCGCTAATTGAATGGAACGCTCAGACTCGTAATCAAGGCTAGAGGTAGCTTCGTCAAACACTAGTACGTCTGGTTCTACCAGCAACGCCCTGGCAATTCCCAAGCGCTGTCTTTGTCCACCAGATAATCTGACACCACGTTCCCCGACAACGGTGTAATAACCTTGGGGTAGGTTTTGTACCACTTCATCAACTCTGGCAATCTTGCAGGCTTCCTGAACCTGCTCAAAAGTAGCGTTTGGTCTGCCATAGGTGAGATTATCTAACAACGTGCCGTTGAAGACATCGACTTCTTGGTGAACGATCGCTAATCTCCGTCTGTAATTACCTACATCCAAGGTACGAATATCTTGACCATCAATCAGAATTTGACCAGATTGGGGTTCAAAATACCGCAACAACAGCTTCACAAAGGTAGATTTACCCGAACCAGAACGCCCAACTAACGCTACTGTTTGGTATGGCTCAATCAATAAGTTGATATCTTGTAAGACTAGACGATTGGCATCATACCCAAAACTTACGTGAGATAACTCAATTTTGCCAGTAAATTGATAAGGTGATTCAGCTTGACTTCCTACTTCTAATAAACTAGATGCATCAGTACCAATTGGCTGTTGGAGAAATTCGTGAAACCGAATCATCGAAGAATAACGACGGGCAAAAACTTCTGCCAGGTTGCTGATAGGTTCTAACTCCGCGTATGCCATGCTGGAAAGAGTTAAGGTCATTACAAAATGACCAAGAGAAATCTTACCACCTGCTGTTGCTGCTAAAGTTAAGCCCAGAATTGTAAATACGCAAAACTGAATTACAGATTTCTGCCAAGTTAGCAGATTTACATAACCTTTATGGATACGATAATCTACTACTTTTAGTTCCCGATCCAAACGTTGTTTTTGCCGTTTTAGCTCCTTAGCTTCTGTCGCAAATGCTTTTACAGTTTTGATATTAGTGATCAGTTCGGAAGTGCGACTTTCGGTATCTTCCATGTACTTATCCAGACGGCCTTCATGCCAAATTATCCTTTGTAAGTCTTTTAAGGTAAAACTGAGGATAAGTACAAAAGAAAACAGATATAAAGTCGCAATCCGCCAATCAATTAACAAGATAAACACAAAAATTCCCAGCACTCGCAGCAGTTTAGGAATTAATTGTCCGGCAATTTCGGGATATGTCCAAGTGTGGTTAGCAAGACCTCTCGCTACTCTTCCGGCTATGCGTCCAGGGTTATTTTCATCATAAAATTCTAATGGGAGAGTGAGAATTTTGGCTATGGCTGTTTGGGTTTGTTCTCGACGCGCTCTTAATGCTATATCCCAGTGAAACCAACTAGTTAACCAAGGTTGTGTTGGCGCTCTCACAACGGTGACAATAAAAATGATGCCCAGTAATACACCTAAAGATAGTTGTTGATTAACTGGGTAATTTATAATGTCAGAAAAATTTGCGATCGCTCTTTCCAGTGGTTTGTCTAATGGTTGACCGGACAAGACATTTAAAATTTGTCCAATGGCATAAGGTACAACCAAATCAATAATTTCGTAAATGCTGGATGCTGCAATACTGAAAATACTCAGCCTCCAGTAGGGACGAAAATAATGTAAAATATCTTGAAATTTGGACATGATGCACTCTTCCAAGAGCGTAAGCTTGAGCTTGGAATCTTTATACTACATTTGTATTATCTTGTAGTCAAGCTTCTCATGTCTAAATCATCCTTAGGGAGTAGTTGGTAATTGGGATGGAAAAAATTCTAGGCGATAGCGATAAAGAGCAACTGGTTTAGAGCCTGCGGCAAAGTAATCTGGATCTTGAGGTGAAAGGTAAACAGCAGTAACTTGATCAGCTTCTATGGCTGGATGAGATGTAGAAACTTGGCGGTAAGCAGTGGTAGATTCTACAGAATTGAAATAAGGACGAGAACCACCTTTAAAAAGTTGTTGAAACACTTCTGTGGTGATGAACTTACCATCAGATGTAGTTTCTGTAGCACGTGCGGTAACAAGAGAAACTAGTTGGCGATCTCCACGTAATAACGTAATTTGGCGATTAGGCGAATTTGGATCTACTTTCACAGATAGCACAGCTTCATCTCCTAAATAAGCCCGTGCCAAATTCAAGCTATTAAATGCTCTATCAGCTACTAATATTGATGATTTGTTATCTATCTGCGGACGGATTTTTAATTGAGAAATAGGTGAGTTTTCTCGAATAAATCTGACTAAAAAACTTATAGGCTGATTGAGTTGTTTGCGGTTAGCTTCAAATCCAGGTGTCACTAGATTTGGTGCCAAAGGTGCAACCAAATCTATTAACGTACTCTTAACCTGCCAATAACCTGCCATCCATTCAGGATAGACTAAATCTCCAGCAGCAGGTTGCACAGAAGTTAGTTTTTCCCATTGAGGAAAATTAGCAAGCCGTTGAGATAATTCTCCCGCAGTTGCATTCCCATTCGATCCAAATAGCAACAAAGCCACCAAGCAAAAACTCCAAATCGCCCTCATAGCAAGCAATTGATTTTTCCTCAAGCAAAATTTCATCTACAGAATTATTGTGTTGCATTTTGTTGACTCAAGTGACAAAAACACAAGCAAATATAACCTATCAGTTCTAATCTCATTTAATATGCAGATAAGGAAGCACTTTGTTTAGTACTATGTAATACACAAAGTTATATACAAAAAAATAATGGTTTACTGTTTAAAAAGTAAATTAATAATAGTGTAAAATCCGGTAAAATACTGATTGACTGATTTTAGGGTGCGTAATACCTGGTGCAATTGCTTTGTGAATTGCATCTTTGCTGAAAAATAGTTACGTCAAAATTTTCAAAGCAGACTAGAACTACTGATGTGCTTCCAGAATATATTTGCATTCCTAATATCAGTGTGGGCAATTCCAATTGTCTTCACCCTTATAGAGAGCAGCTCTGCAATTATCCCAACGGCTCTAGAAGTATTATCCTTGCGGAGGTTTAGATGGAAATCCTACGCATTGCGATCGCAGGTAGCGTAGGTGCAGGGAAAACGAGCTTTATTCGCAGTATCAGTGAAATCGAGGTCGTTGATACTGATAAACCAAGCACAGACGAAATAGCGCTATTTAAGGATAAAACCACGGTAGCGCTAGACTTTGGGATGTTCACCATAGTACCCGATCAATTACTTTACCTTTACGGCACACCAGGACAACGCCGATTTGACTTTATGTGGGATATCCTCATTCGCCAGGTTCAAGCTTGCATCGTGCTTGTAGATGCACACCGTCCAGAAAATTTCCACTATGGGAGTCAGATTCTCGACTTTGTTAAGCAAAGAGTGCAAATTCCCATACTGATAGGGCTAACTCACATGGATTGTCCCAGTGCTGCAACACCCGAAGATATTGCGATCGCTTTGGGGTTGCAGAAAGTAACCAAAAAACCACCCGTAGTAGTTGTGAATCCTACTCAAAAAGCTTCAATTATAGAGGCTTTAAAGGTACTTATCTCAGAAATCGTAAAACCCTCGATATTGTAGTCAGCAGATGAGCCTTAATGCATTTAGGCAATATCCTCAAGCTACTTCCAAGGACATTTAGCCAAATGTTCATGGATGGCAAAACTTCAAATTTGCCAATAAATTCACCAACAGTTTTTCTAGCAACGAATCAGCAACTTTTACCAACAATTACTGAGGAAAAAAGCATGATAAATATTTCAATGTTACAGCAGGTTCTACAAGAATTTGTTAGCGGCACATCTAATATTCAGGGTGCAGCTTTAGTAAGCCCCGATGGTCTAGCTTTAGCTTCTGTATTACCTGCTGAGATGGATGAAGACCGTACTGCTGCTATGTCAGCGGCTATGCTTTCCTTAGGCGAACGTATAGGTAGTGAATTAGTGCGTGGGACTATTGACCGGATTGTTGTTGAAGGCGAAAAAGGCTATGGGATTGTAGTTAGTTGTGGCCCTGATGCTGTTTTATTAGTTTTAGCTAATGCTGCTGTTAAACAAGGCTTATTGTTTCTAGAAATTAAACGCGCCGTTGCGCAAATTGCGCCTTTAGTGGTTTAGTCAATCAATTTTAGATTTTGGATTTTGCGAAAAGTTTTAAGGAGGGTTTCCCTCCGTAGCAAACTTTTCAAGACGGATTTTGGATTGGGAAATTCTCTAATCCAAAATTAAAAATTTGGTTAATGAACTTTTAGCTTTGAAACTTAGAGATTTATAACAACTTGGGAGAACTATTGTTGATGTTGCGTCCTACTTTGGGGGATTTTAGCAGTATTGTCTGTTTTAAAGCAGCAATTGAGGGTATGGAAGAAGCTTTGGGGGAAAAAGCCACTGCGATCGCTTTAACTGCGGCGGGTCGTAGTCGTGGTAAACACTTAGCACAAGAATTAGGCTTAGTAAACACAACCTTGTCTTTAGATGATGTAGCCTACAAACTAGGATTAGCCTTAGGTAAAGATGGTACTCGCCTGTGTCTCATTGACCAAATCAAGCAAGAAGGCGATGCCATCAAGATTTTTACTACAGAAACCTTATGCTCTGTGGGGGAAGCCCAAGGTTCTAACCGTAAATGTACGTATACACTTGGTGCTATTTGGGGAGCGTTAGAACTGGCAACTGGTAAGCGATTTGTAGGCAAACATACAGAATCTGTGCTACGGGGTAGTAGTCACGATGTATTTGAGTTTACTGAATTGAGTAGCAATAAAAAATGAGATAGCGCATAAATATTCATGCGCTATGCCCAATTTCTACAATTAAATTTCCGCTGGTAAAGGTTCCCAAACTTCTCCATACCGATCTTTAAGAGCCTGCCAAGTTTCCACCTGGCCTGGTTCATACTCTCCTGGCTTACCCCATTGCAGGAAGAAACTTAAAGCAGGCTCCTGTTTCTCATCTAGAAACCGGATAGCATAGGTTGTAAAGTTACCCCTTTTCGCTTCCCCTGTTTCAAATTTCACTTGAGTAATTTTGTCCATATTCAAGTGAAACTCAAAATTTTCGGTGTGCATATTCGCATATTTACCCTTGGGTATTTCTGCATAAAATAGCTTTTCTAGCTTGCTTCTGACTTCTAAGACACCAGCACTGCTAGTGACAATTAAACGCAAAGTTCCCAAGTTTTCGCAAGCTGTTAAAAATTCTTTTAATGTTGTGGTCATTTGTCCTTTGTCCTTTGTCATTTGTCATTTGTTCTATGCCATTAGCCAATGACTAATGACCGAATAAGAAAAGGATACAAGCTGCTAAATTTATTTATGGGGATTGTAATTTTGAATTTTGCGAAAAGTTGCGTGCGGGGGTTCCCCCCGTTGAGCAAACTTTTCAAGACGAATTTTGAATTCCCCGCAGGGGCTGACTATTTTTCATATTGTTCGTAAGCAGCGACGATGCGCTGAACTAGGGGATGACGCACGACATCTTTTTGGGAAAATTCACAAAAGGCAATGCCTTCAACGTTTTTTAGAACGTGTAAAGCTACTGCTAAACCTGATTGTTGGTTTAGTGGTAAATCAGTTTGTGTCATGTCACCTGTAATTACCATACGCGAACGGAAGCCCAAACGAGTCAAAACCATTTTTATTTGAGCAGGTGTAGTATTTTGGGCTTCATCAACAATGACAAAAGCGTTATTTAAGGTACGTCCCCGCATATAGGCAAGTGGTGCAACTTCAATGACACCGCGTTCCATTAAGTTAGGGACTTTCTCTGGATCGATAAATTCATTGATGGCGTCGTAAAGTGGGCGGAGATAGGGATTAACTTTCTGCTGTAAATCTCCGGGTAGAAAGCCAAGTTTTTCGCCAGCTTCGACGGCAGGACGGGTTAAAATCAGCTTTTCAAACTGATTGGCGAGGAGTGCTTGGACGGCGACGACAACGGCGAGAAAAGTCTTACCAGTTCCCGCAGGACCGGTGCAGAAGATGAGGTCACGCTTGCGTAGGACATCGATGTATTGTCGTTGTCGAAAGGTTTTGGCACGGATTTCTTCACCCCGTCGAGTTCTGGCGAGGATATCTCGCTGTAAATCTTGGAGTTCCCCTTCTCGATGAGTATCTAAGGCTTGACGGGCTGTGGAAATATCGGCGCTGGAGATAGTATTACCTTTAATCCAGAGGTCTTCGAGCGATCGCACTAATCGCGAAGCCAAATCAATTTGCTTCGGTGTGCCGGAAATATGTAAGTCCTGTCCGCGTAATACTAAGCTAGCCCCTGTTTGCTGGGATAGAAGTTTGAGATTTTCTTCTCCATCTCCAGCTAAAGCGATCGCACTGGGAATATTCGGCAGCTCAATTTTGACAGCCTCTGGCATAGTGTATTGATTAATTTATTAGCAAAATTTATCAGATTTCAGCAAAACTAGTAAAAATTTTATTTTTGAATCATCTTTGAAGTCATTTGTCAAAAGTTATCTCCCTGATCTCCCTGAAAGTGGAAAAGTAGAGACACGAGTAATCACATCTCTACTTTCTTGAGGTTTGTTCTCAAAATAGTTTCAAACCTGAACTTGCACAATTAATGTAGGTTAACCACATTCACCAAAGACCCTACTATGACTTAGTAGCGGACACCTTTGCGTGCGGCTTCCTCTTTGCGCTTGCGCCGTAAACTAGGCTTTTCGTACCTTTCCCGGCGTTTGACTTCGGACAAAATTCCAGCTTTTTGAATTTTTTTCTTAAAACGTCTCAGAGCCGAGTCAATAGACTCGTTCTCACCTAAACGAATTTCGGCCACTCCCTGGTTTCACCTCCTGCAAGAGATTGTTCAGAGTTATATATGATTATCCCTAACTACAAGCACTCCTGATGAAAAACACCCATCTGTTCAATCTTCAAAAGGATTTTGAGCATTTTATAGTGACTTGATGCCTAACGCCACTGATGCCAGAGTAGCAAATTTGGTCGGTTTTTAACCATTCCTATTTACTAGAATGTCTGAGCGGAATAGAAACCGCCCAGACTAGTTCTAAAGTTTCAACCTAACGGGTGCGGGGTTTAGCGATCGGCCTGGGTGTGTTTCCGTTTCCACGTCTTTCTCTTGATTTTGGTGGGGGTAATCGCTCTTCCCGATCTTCATCAAAAGACGCGCCTTCTCGTGAGGCGCTACTGCCATAGATATCCAGATATACTGATTGTCCAGCAACTTCGGCCGCTGCGGCAATTACCGTGCGAATCGCCTGAATATTGCGTCCTCCCCGACCAAACACTTTGCCTTTATCTGCGCTGTCAAAGGCGATGCGAATCCAAGCCTTTTGGAGGCTCTGAGAAATTTCACAATCGACGCTTAAAGACACTGGAGATTCTAAAAAAGGTTGTATCAAAAACCTTACCAACCCCTCATAATTGGGGCTGGCTGTGGGGGATTGTGTTCCGGCACTATGATGCGGCTGTTGTTGCACTGACCTGTTCAAAAACATTAGCTTTTACGAGGATGCGACGGACGGTGTCAGTGGGTTGAGCGCCTTGTTGCAGTCGCTTAACGATTCCGGGAACGTCCAATCGTACTTCATCCGTTCTGGGGTTATAAAATCCCAGTTCTTCTAGGGGACGACCATCGCGGCGAGCGAGGCTGTTAATAGCTATGATGCGGTAACTCGCTTCCCGCTTTTTACCGTATCGCTTCAAGCGCAGTTTGATCATGGTTGAAGAATCGTTCTCCTGTTTGTAGATATTGGTTGAAGTCAAAAGTCAAAAGACTTTTTTATTTATAGCTACTTGACTCTGGCTGTTGCCCAGAAATTAAGGCTTAACTTCTTTTAGGCACAATTTTCCATCTTGGAATGCTAATTTTAGCACTTCCTGGGCATGAATTGCTATTAGTCTAATGTCAAGAGTCCAAAGTCCAGAGTAATTAACCTTGACCCTTGACTCTTGCCTAAAGATTCCCGAAACCTTTCTTTTTTTTCTCCTTCTTTTTCTTTTTCGCGGCTGGGTTGCCAGTGTAACCGCGCCATCCAGGGGCGGCGGGACGATTACCTGCTCCGGCAAGGGCGTTGCCCATACCACCACCGAACATTCCGGGCATCCCCCCAAATTGACCTTGACCCATTTGCTGCATGAGCGATCGCATTTTCTGGAAATCAGCCACTAATTTACTCACGTCGGACTCTTTATAGCCAGAGCCAGTAGCAATCCGTCGCCGTCTGCTAGGAGAACTCGCTAATAGATCGGGGTCGTGGCGTTCTTGGCGGGTCATGGAGTTAATCATGGCCTCACAGCGTTTTAGCTGGGTTTCTCCATGCTTTAGCTGGTCATCTGAGAGCTTGTTCATTCCGGGAATCATCTTGATGATGCCTCCCAGCGATCCCATGTTCTTCAGCAGGCGCAATTGTTTGAGAAAGTCGGTAAAGTCAAACTTCGCTGACAGGATTTTCTCCTGCATTTTCTCGGCATCTGCCAAGTCAATTTCTTCCTGGGCTTTTTCCACCAAGGTCAGAACATCGCCCATACCCAAAATCCGCGATGCCATCCGGTCTGGGTAAAATGGTTGCAGCGCCTCGACTTTCTCACCGACGCCGACAAACTTAATTGGCGCACCGGAGATTTGTCTAACTGAAAGTGCAGCACCACCACGGCTATCACCATCTAGTTTGGTGAGAATTGCCCCAGTAATCCCGATTTGCTCGTGGAAGGTACGGGTAAGATTCGCTGCTTCTTGACCAGTCATGGAGTCCACAACTAGTAAGGTTTCGTGAGGCTGAACTGTGGCTTTAATTTGGGCAAGTTCTGCCATCATGTCTTCGTCAATTTGCAGACGACCGGCAGTATCGATAATTACGGTATTTACGCCTTCTGCCCTAGCCCGTTCTACACCTTGGCGAGCAATTTCTACTGGGTTGGCGTCGCTTCCCAGTTCAAATACTGGTACGTCAATTTGCTTACCTAAAGTTATCAACTGATCGATCGCGGCTGGGCGATATACGTCTGTTGCTACTAACAAGCAGCTGCGGTCTAATTTGCGTAGATGTAAAGCTAACTTAGCAGTAGCAGTGGTTTTACCAGTACCTTGCAAACCAGCCATCAGCACAATGGTAGGTTCTCCCTGAACTTCTGCCAGGGGAACATTTTCCTCCCCCATCACCTGCACCAGTTCATCGTAAACAATTTTGATGAACTGTTGGTCAGGTCGCACGCCAGCGATCACCTCAGATCCCTGTGCCTTGGCTTCGACTTCGGTAATAAAATCTTTGACTACCTGGAGGTTGACATCTGCTTCCAACAAAGCGCGGCGAACTTCCCGCAAAGCGTCTTGAATGTTGGATTGAGAAATTTTATCCTGCCCCCGTAGTTTCTTCCAGGCAGATTCTAAACGGTCAGCTAATGCATCAAACATAATTTCGATTACAGATAGTAAGCCAGTAGGAATTTTGGGTAGAGTTTGAACGTGCTATTTACCAGCTTAGTAGTTTTCCCACCGACTTGAGCAACCTGATACATATCTGGGGGGAATGAAGATGAGGAAGATTAAAAGGACAAGGAAGACAAGGGGGACAAGGAGGACAAAGCAGGGGGAGGAAGAAATAACTAATGACAAATGCTCTATGCCCATTTCACTAGATGTTCTACAGCATCAGCTTTATTTGGCAACGCGGCTGTTAACACTTCGCTGCCGTCTGCTGTAACTAAAACATCATCTTCAATGCGGATTCCGCGTACATCGGCAAACTGTGATAAATACTCCCAATTGACAATATTCTGATATTTTGAACTTTGTTTAGCCTCATTTAAAATTGCTGGAACTTGATAAAACCCAGGCTCAATTGTGACTAGCATTCCCGGACGCAGGGGACGATTTAAACGGAGGTAGCCTAAGCCAAAGCGATCGCTCCTTTTCCGCCCTTCTTCATATCCTGCTAAATCCCCCAAATCCTCCATATCATGAACATCCAAGCCCAAGAGATGCCCAAT
Source organism: Aulosira sp. ZfuVER01 (assembly GCA_034530615.2). Classification (GTDB taxonomy): domain Bacteria; phylum Cyanobacteriota; class Cyanobacteriia; order Cyanobacteriales; family Nostocaceae; genus Aulosira. The sequence continues at coordinate 71,437 of JAVRCV020000023.1, read as the reverse complement.
ACCGTGAGGGAAAAACAAAGCATGGGCATCTAGTTCTACTAAATCTGGGGCATTTCCTCGTAAAATTCCTAAATCCACTAACCCCTCAGCAATTACTTTGGCAGCTAACAGATGAATCTCCCCATACTCAACACCAGGGCTGATTTTGGCAATACAAGCATCATGGGCTGCTAGCACAACATCATAAATATCTCTTTGGGTAGAGGAAAACTTACCGGAAACAGGCCAAGTACGGGTAATATCTGCTGCCCACCCCATATCCGTTTCAGCACCAACATCAGCTAATAGCAAGTCACCTGGTTGCAGTGGATGGTGATAATGTTCGTTGTGCAAAACTTCGCCGTGGACAGTAACAATACTGTTGTAAGAAGTAGTCATGTTATGAGCGATGATTACTCCTTCCATCGCCCCACGAACTTCTGCTTCTCGTTTAGCTGTGGGTGTTGCTGCCATACCAGCTTTATGTGCTTTTACACTTACAGCCGCGGCCTTGCACAACTCAGTTAACGCCCCTTCATCATGGGTAAGGCGTAGGCTAACAACTGCCTTGGCTAACTCTAAATCAATTCCTTGGGGTGGATTTTGTGGTAAAACCCATCTATTTAATAGCTGTGATTGGTTCGTCCAAGTAGCCGCATCCTGCACGGCAATTGTCGCTGCATCTGCGATCGCAGACTCTAATTCTGCCATTGGTTTAGCTGCATCTGCCCCAATGATTTGGGCGATTTCCTCACGTTTGGGCATTTCGCCATGCCATAGGGCGCTACTGGGTTGAGGATCGTCCATGAAGAGTTCTAGCTTCCCAGCTTCTAAGCGAATAGCGGCGTTGGGCAAAGGTATTCCGGCGAAATAGAGAAAATGGCTATTAGCGCGAAATGGATAGGCATTGGCGAGAAAGTTGCGCGGACTGCTGCTTCCCGACCAAAGAATTGCGGGAAAATCAATTAGTTGAGCCAGTCGTTGCCGCCGTTGGCGTAGGATATCAACCAGAGAACTAGAGGCGTTGTGGATAACCATAATATAGAAACTCAAACGCTTTTATTTAATCTTTATCGTCATCGTCTTTGTCATCTTTGTCGTCGTCATCTTTTTTGTCGTCGTCATCTTCGTCATTCTGCTTAACCTGCTGAGGCTTTTGACTAGGTTGATTTTTGTACTGTTCTTTTTGTTGCTCAGTTTGATTCAGTGGATTCTGTACTTCAACGCCGCAGCTACTTAATCCTAAGGAAATAATCGCTAAGTTAAGAGCAGCAAAAATGGCTCCAGTGATTTTTATCCTCAAGTTTTGGTTCTGATTTACCATTGACCTAAATCTTTAAATGCTAGGTTTGCTCATTTCAGAAATATAGTACCTAAATAAGAACCTGAAATAGCCCGTACTTTTGGTATATCTATCGATTGAAGGTTTAATAAAAGTGGTGGAAGAGTAGGCGATGTCTACGACAAACCCCTTCGCATCTATGCGCTCAGACTCTTCATTATGCCGTACTGCCGTCACCATAGAATGATGCGGTTATAACAAAGCCTGTGGGCGATAGGAGTTGTGTATATACCGTTGCCCAGAAATCAAAAATTTTGTTTTTAGAACCATTGTTACTACCAAAGTGACCTAGACCCCGCTTTGAAATGCGGTTTTAATGAATAGTTGAATTAAGAAGAATAATTCCATTACAAAATAATTTCCGAAAAGACTTAAAACAATTTTCTCTCAGGAATTTGTCCCATGATGTTCGAGCATCCGACCATCTCTAGTTCAGATTTGATACACAGCCTCAAGCTATCTTGTCAGATTCCTGATGTTATAAAAACTATTACGTCTCAAAAAATTATTAACGAAGCGGCTCAGGAAGTTGGGATTGAGGTGACAGAAGCAGAATTACAGTCAGAAGGAGACAAACTCAGGTTAGATAAAAAACTTGTCACAGCTAAAGATACCTGGGCTTGGTTAGATAAATATCATCTGTCTGTGAAGGATTTTGAAGAACTAGTTTATAACAGCCTGATTTCTAAAAAGTTGGCGAATCATCTATTTGCGGCTCAAGTTGGAAAGTTCTTTTATGACAACCGACTAGATTATGATGCTGCTGTCACCTACGAAGTTACCTTCGAGGATAGGGACTTAGCTCTGGAACTTTTTTATGCTCTAGAAGAAAGGGAAATTACCTTTCCAGAAATCGCTCGTTTATATATCTCAGAGCCAGAACTTCGTCGTGCTTATGGATATCAAGGAGTTCGATACCGTAAAGATTTTCGCCCAGAGATTGGTGCGCCTGTATTCGCTAGTTCTCCACCTGGGGTTCTCAAACCGATTACTACGCCAAAGGGAGTGTATTTAGTTTGGGTGGAAGAAATTATTCAACCAGAATTAGATGAGCAATTACGCGAAAAAATTATTTCGGAATTATTTGCTGATTGGTTAAAGCAACAAGTAGAAGGAATGGGAATGCTCATGCAGTTATATTTAGATACTAATTTGCAACCACAAAAACAACTGCTTCAGCAGGCATGAATCTAAGTTTAAATTCGATTTTTTTAATTTAGAAAACATGCATTAAAGCATTGCTAAATTAATAAAAAACAATATTTTGATTTTTTCTGAGCAATGAGAAAATAAGCATTGCTCGGATTTTTATGCTTTTATTAATCAGATAAAATTAGTTAATCAATTAATTGAAAATATACTAATTTTTATTGAAAACTCTTATTGCCATGTTGTGCAAAAGCTCTTGACTTTTTGTGTGAATCATTTAAAGTATAAATGTGAGAAAAAAGCAAATTGCTCTCGCAAAAATTCCCAAATTCTGATTAAGTAATTCTCAGGAGCAAAGTAATGATTATCAACGATCTAAACTACTTAGAATCTACTAACGAAGAAATTTTTGGTGGTGGTAGCAGTCGTGGTGGTAAAAACATTAAATTCGACAAAGACATCAAAATCGATATTGATGTTGATAGCAAAATTGATTCCAAGGCTGATGTTAAAGGCAATGTAGCCCAAGGATATGCTGATGCCAGTGCATATGGCAAAGACACCTTCTCGGATGCGGAAGCGGTTACTTATGCAATAGAAAACAAATACTCTGGTTCCACAGCTACAAGCACCAGTGCTGTCAGATAATTAAGTTAGGTACCTTTCTCTAGGATTTTTTGAAGAAGATTATTTGTACAATTTTCACCTCGTCAATAAAGATCTGAAAATTGTACAAACTCCTCCAAAAAATTAGACAAATTGCTGAAAGCTTTTTTAAGCTTTCAGCTTTTACCAGATTTAAAAAGGTTTTGATATGCTTGGATTACAAATTAGCGACCTCAGCTTTTGTGAAGCAGTGAGTGGTAATCAAGTTAAAGGCGGTTTAACTGCTGAAGAAAAGCACGATGACATCTTGGGACTGTTAACAACCAATATTCCAGGATTTGTTAAAAAAAATCAGACAGAGCAAGCAGAATACTTAGTTGAAGAATTCAGCAATGAAAATGGTGAAATTCGCGGATATAGAATTTCTAGTAAAGATGGAAAAGAAAAGTTTGGGGGGGCAAAAGGGCGTATCAATGGTAATGAATATACTGCGGCTTTTGCAAGCGTTAAGAGTTAGTTAATCATCAATAAAAATCGAGATTCAAATTATGAATTACCAGAAAATGGTGATTAAACGCATAGTCGCTCCCGATGGTAAGGTTATTGCTGAATCAAAAAGCGTAGTCGAAACATCAGGCGATTCTGAAGGTGAAACCAGCCAAAGTGTTTCTGTAAAAGTTTCATCTGGTAATAGTTCCAGCAGTTACGCAAGGTCTAGTTCTAATAGTTTCTCATCATCATCTAGCTCTAGCAGCAGTTCATCAACATCTAGTTCTTCTAACAAGTCTTCAGTTGAGTGAATATTAGTTGTTTTAAAACTTATTCTGAGGTAGGTGGTGTGAGAAATTTCTTAATCATCTCTGACTTAAGTTATTTACAGCCAATTGCTGAAAGCAGTGTTATCATGGGCGGCGTTTACGCTGGTACAGTTACATCAACAAAAACTGGGCGTGGATATGCTGATGCCGATGCAGGTGCAGTCGCTGTAGGTGAGACGACTTATGCTAATGCTCAAACGGAGACAACTGTTAGAAAGACTGACAGCCTTGACTATAGTAGAGCCAATGCCAGATCTGAAGCGTATGCAAGAACTGGAAACCAAACTGCTTCATCTCGGAGTAGTAGTAGTTCAACTTCTTTTTATCTCAACAACCGTTAATAGTCTCACCAGATAGAAAGATTATTTGTGAGGCAAAAATGAGATGCAAATTGACATAATTGATAATTTTGCAACATTTAAGAAAATAAGAGAAAATTGGGATTCTGTATACGAAGCCGATCCTCAAGCTCAATTCTTTTTATCTTGGATTTGGCTATTTGGATGGTTACAGATGTCAGCGGAACCGTGGTTTATATTAGCTGCTAAAGCAAATACCCAAGATTCATTCTATGTTGCATTTTTACCTCTGAAAATTTTATTAAACCAGCAAGATGGAGGTGGGTTTGACACTGAAATCTGCATGGCAGGAAACAGTATGGCAGATTACACGGGAGTTATTTGCCTACCTGGCTATGAAGAGGAGATAATTCCTAGCTTTGCTGCTTATATCCGACAGCAGTTAGTATGGTCTAGTTTTGAGGTAAAAAATATTCTCAAAACAGATATACGGATGTCTCTATTCTTGAGCAGTTTCTCCGAAGATAGTTTTAAGTTTAGTCAACGTCGCCTTCAAAATCCAGGAGAAGATACAGATAACTATATTGCCCCTTATGTGTCATTACCAGATGACTGGGATGACTATCTGCAAAACTACGTCGGTTCCAATACTCGCCAAAAAATAAGGCGTTTTTTCAGAAAAATTGAAAGCTCTGATGAGTTTTATATCACCCATGTTAATGCAGATAATTTGAAATCTCATATTGAGATACTACTTAATTTCTGGGAGTCCAGATGGAGAGAGCAAAAAGGGGATAACTGTGACGTAATCATGAATTACTTTCGGTCTATTTTACGTCATTGTTTTGAAAATAACTGTCTGTATCTTCCGGTTCTCTGGAAAGGGGACAAACCTTTAGGCGCGATCGCAAACTTTGTTGATGTTTCTCAAAGATCCATGCTATTTGTCATTACAGGTCGCGACGAAACCTTTACAGAGCTACCACCTGGACTGATCCTCCACGCTGACGCGATCCAATACGCTATTCAAAATGGATTTAAAGTTTACGATTTTTTAAGAGGAAATGAGGAATATAAGTATTCGTTTGGTGCTAAAGAGCGCCACATTAAGCATATAGCAGTTCAGTACAAAAATTGCCACAATCGACAACTCGATGTCAGAAATCTTCCTTTAGCGCTTGAGATGACTATTCAGGAGCATCGAGCAAACCGACTCACCAAAGCCGAGCAGGGATACCGTCAAATTCTGGAAGTTCAATCAAATCACCCAGACGCACTGTATGGGCTAGGGGTATTGATGAGACAAAAAGGTGAGTACCGAACTGCCGAAAATCTATTTAAAAACCTACTTCAGCTTCAGCCTAATTCTATCAAGGCTTTATTTAGCTTGGGGAACTTATATCAAACTCAAAATCAGTTATCAGAAGCCATAGAAGCCTATAATCAAGTCTTAGCTCTACAGCCAGAAGCGATCGCTGCTTACAATAACCTGGGCTATGCTCTACAGCAGCAAGGTAAATGGGAAGATGCGATCGCCTGCTATCAAAAAGCACTGGAGCTACAGCCTGACTGCATTGAAGCTGAGGTTAATAGAGCCAATGCACTTTATGCTCAAGGAAAGCTTTCCCCAGAGAAACAAGCTTATTACGCAACGCTGAACAACGATTTAGGCTTTAAGTGTCAACAGATAGGCGATTTCAAAACTGCGATCGCCTACTATCAGCAATCTATCTCTATGAAGCCAGACTTAGCAGCAGCTCATTCTAATTTAGATCTAGTGCTACAGAAACAGAATGAAGATGAAACTCAAAAAACCCTGATTAGTGCCTAGTCTCACTGTAGTAGCCCTGAATTTATAGATGCATTCGACGTTCTCAAAAATAAAATATAGCCCTTTTAAATCTGGATGATAAAAGTTAGTAACTATTATCCAGATTCTTTGTGTATCTATAATTTCTATGATGTAAATCTATTTTTTTAGCTTCTAATATATTAAATATACTCATTAATTAAAAACTCAAAAAAATTGATTATTAAACACAAAAGCTATATAGTAAATATGAGCAATTAAAAACTAATTGCTCATCATTAAAATTCCCAAAAATAAGTTAGTAATTCCCGGGAGAACTTCCCATTTTCCATTTGAAACATCAGGTCATAGATAGAAGGTGTTTGACAGCCCTTATCCCTAGTCTCCTTTGTCCTTCCTCTAACTCGTTTAATTTTTCCAATAAACAGTGTTAGGTAGGAAGCTCATGGCTCGCTATCAAGTTGTAGCTAAATGGATAGTTTCACAGGATGGAAGAATTTTAGCCGAAGCCAAAAATTTTGTCAAAGCATCTGGCGACGAGCAAAATGAGATGAGTCAATGTGTTTGTGTAAACATCTCATCTGCTCATAGCTCTTCAAAATCCTGTACTAGTAATATTTCTGGCGCTGATTAGGTAACTCATATCTTGTACCTCCACCCTATCAGAGCGAGCCGTTAGGGTCTTGCAGACTTGATAGATTCCCTCCAGTGTTGATAAAAATTAGGAGTTTTTTATGAATCTAAATCATCCTTTTGCTCTGGATATTTCCGATCTAGAAGACTTAAACCTAGACGTTGGAAAGCAGTTAACAGATGAAGAGGCTGCTGAAATCGGAGGAGGAAAAGCCCCTGAGGTTACTACTTTGGCGTTAGGTGAAGAAGGGGGTCACGATCATCCTGGTGAGATAGTGTGCATCTCTGCTCCTTGTCCAGGAAGTGAAAGTGGCGGCGAACCTTCGCCCAAGCCTTTACCTAAGCCTCCTAAGCCTCCTGTTTACACGAAAGCTTGGTTTGAAAACGGTGGTGGAGTTTACACAAAAGCTTTGCATGAAAACGGTGGTTCAATTTATGAGTAAGTAAATTAAATTTTGAACTTTCACCTTTAGAAAAATCTTAGTAAGCACTTTAGTGCTTCATAAGTCCTAAAACACTCATACCAATTCGCCAAAATTAAGTAACAAATGCAAAGCTTAAAACATAGATTAAATTTGGCTTTCTTAATTTTGAATTGTTATCACTCCATTGTGGCTGTGAAACTTAAGTTTCTAGCGAACTCGATAAGCATCAAATAATTGAAAACAAGAAGGTTGATTCTTATGAAGATTGCAGACTTGTCGTATTTAGAGAATACTTCAGACAACGAGTTGATTTTGGGTGGCGCGTCATTGACCATAACTGCCGACGCATCTGCCAAAGGAGATTCAACTTACACTTTGACTGATACAGACATCGATCTAAAAACTAAAGGTAAAGTTACAAAAGCAAAGGGTACAGGAACGGCTCTGGCGATTGGTGACGATCCTTATGCTGATGTGGATTATTACTACGAAGGCTTTGATAAAGTCAAGGTAAAAACTAAATCTGGAAAGGGAACAAACTCTGCTTATGAGACTGTTAAGATAACAGCGATTGATCGACCAAACCATTAACAGCTTGTAGTCAGCACTTTACAGAAAGTCGGCGCTTGATTGCCCACCCCTTGAAGAAGGGCAATCAAGTGCTTTTTGGGTGAAGCTCCTTCTCCTAACGCAGATGCTAACGCCACTTTGCTTACCCTTACGGGAAGCTGCTGCGCGTCTACGTGACGGGAATCTCCAAGACATAGGTGGAAGTAGATCTAAATTATCAGTAGAACCAAAAGGTTTGCGATCGCTCGTGGAATTTTTCGATCTGCTGACTTTTGTATAGTACATAGTCGCTTAGGTCAGGACAACCCCATGTGCTAACTGCCGAATTCTTTGTGGAATTGCAAGGGTTGATAGTTATACCAATTCGTAATTCGTAATTCGTAATTATGAAAGTACTACAGAATCTAGGCTCTAGGGTTTGAATCTGTTGCTGAATTTTAGAGAATTGCTATTACATCTTCATCAAAATGTAAATCAATAAAAAATAGAGACGCATTTTATGGCGTCTCTACAGATAATTTGACTACAACTGTTTAGAGAAAAGTTATAGAAATTAATTTTTTGCCTGTGGTTGTGCAGGGGGAATAGTCACATCTATGGGCGTTACCTGTGTTGCTAGCTGTGTCAAAGGTGGTTGAATTGCTGTTTGATTTCCGACAACCAGAGTTACGATATTTTCTGGTTTGAGGTATTGTTTTGCTACTCGCTGGACATCAGCTGCTGTTGTAGCTGCTACGGCTTTTTGATAGCGAAATAAGAAATCAGCAGGATAGCCGTAATATTCGTATCGCATCAACCGTGAGATAGTTTGGTTAGGGTCTTCAAAATTGAAAACAAAGGAATTTAGTGTAGATTCTTTAGCAAAAGCTAGTTCTTTGGCTGTAACTCTTTGAGTTTGGATGCGCTTAATTTCAGCTTGTAAGGCTTTGACAAACTGCACAGTAGTTTGCGATCGCGTTTGTCCTCCAGCAATGAACATTCCGGGATAATCGTAGCGGGGACTCCATTGACCGTATACTGAATAAGCTAAACCTTGACGCGATCGCACTTCATTAAACAAGCGTCCGCCAAATCCATTTAACACGCCATTCAACACATCCAAGGCTGCATAATCGGGATTGTCGAATTTTCCGCCTAAATGCCCAATGTAAATATTACTTTGAGTCAATTGCGGTTGATTAACAAAAAACACACCGCCAGCTTTGGCTTGGGAAACTTGTGGTAATGGGAGTTTAGCCAGTTTGGGGTTCGGTTGCCAATCGCCTAACTTAGCTTGAATGAGCGATCGCATTTTCTTCGCATCAAAATCTCCCAAAATCCCCAAAATTATATTATTGGGGTAGAAATATTGCTGATAAAACTTGATTAAATCTGCACGGGAAATATTTTCTACAGAAGCATATTCTGTTGTGCGAGCATAGGGGCTATCTTTCCCATAGATTAATTTACGAAATTCTCGACCAGCTATAGAATTGGGATTATCATTGCGACGGGCAATACTACCCTTCTCCTGCGTCTTGGCTAAATCCAACTTTTCTTGAGCAAATACTGGCTCCCGTAGCACTTCAGTAAATAGCTCAAACACCGTGTCTAAATCCTCAGTCAGTGCCTCAAAGCTAGCACTACCAGAGGTTTCACCAATACCAGTTTCCACCGAAGCAGCCCGTTGTTCCAACATTTCGTTGAGTTCATCAGCCGAATGCTGCTTCGTCCCTCCAGTCCGCATTACCTCGCCTGTAAACTCAGCCAAGCCAACTTTATCTGCTGGTTCCAGGCGACTTCCAGTACGTACCAACGCTGTACCACCTACGAGCGGTAGCTCATGATCTTCCATCAAATAGACAACCATGCCATTTTGCAGTGTGAAGCGCTCATACTTGGGTAACTTCACCTCTGGTAACGCTGGTAATTGCAACTCAGTGTAATGCTTGGCTGCTGCTGTCGCTGCACCAGAAAAATTAAAAGTTAAAAGTAAAAAGGCAAAAGCACCAACCAAAGCATAAATCAGCCTCTGCCGATTTTGGATTTTAGATTTTGGATTTTGGATTCTGAATAACATCTGCCTTTTACTCTGATACTGCTGCATACTCTGTTCCCTTCGCGTCCTTTGCGTTCTTAGCGGTTCGTTATCCCTTAGACAACAACTTGCCAATCGTGCGATTTTCTGCTGTAAACGATGCCTTTGCCACTCGCTGAATATCAGCAGTCGTCACTGCCGCAATTTCATCCAACTGCTTAAACAAATTTCGCCAAGAGCCAGTTTTCACCTCATATTCCAACAATTGCTGCGCCATCCCCATATTGGAATCGAGACTACGTAACAAACCTGCTCTTGCTTGGGTTTTCACACGCTGCAATTCCGTATCTGTTACAGGCTCAGTTTTCAATTTGTCAATTTCCTGACGCAAAGCCACCGCCAACTCATCAACTGTATGTCCGGGAGCAGTGAGCGCATAAAATAGCATCAGATTTGGGTATTTATCTCCGGGAAATCCACTAAAACCTTGGGCATTCAAGGCTAACTGCTGCTTTTCTACCAAAGATTTATACAACCGCGATGTGCGTCCGTTACTCAATAAACTGCCAATAATTTCATATACAGCATTATCTGGATGGGTAATTGCTGGACGGTGATAACCTTCTAAATACCAAGGTTGGGAAGGTAGCTGTAAAGTAACTTCTCGTGTTTGTTTTTGTTGCGGTTCTGTGGAGATTTGCTCAACAGCTTTTGTTTTTGTGGGAAAGCGTCCAAAGTAGGTTTGCGCCAGCCTTTTGACCTCAGTTGGGTTAACATCACCCACAATAGCGATCGCTAAATTGCTGGGTACATAATAATTGTTAAAAAACTTTTGCACATCGCCCGGGGTGAGGTTGCGGATATCTTGGTCATAACCAATCACCGGACGCTTGTAGGGATGAACTTTATAAGCCGCATCGATAAATTTCTCGAGCATCAAGCCGATGGGTGAATTCTCCACCCGCAAACGCCGTTCTTCTAAAATCACCTCTTTTTCTTTATAAAACTCGCGAAACACAGGTTCGAGAAATCGCTCTGATTCTAGCGACATCCACAGTTCCAACTTATTTGCCGGAAAGCTATAAAAATAACGAGTCGCTTCCGTAGAAGTATTGGCATTTAAACCCACGCCTCCAGCTTGTTCAACAATTCGCCCCATTTCATTTTGCTGAACTAGCTTGGCTGCTTCTAATTCCACTCGCTCAAACTCAGCTTGCAATTTAGCAATTTCATCTTTTTTGCCACTTGCTTTTGCTGCTTTAATTTGAGCATCTAACTGTTGTAGTCTTTCTAGCAGTGGTTTTTCTGCATTGTAGTCTTTTGTACCAATGCGCTTTGTACCTTTGAAAGCTAAATGTTCTAGAAAGTGTGCTACACCAGTTTTGCCATCTGGCTCATCCACTCCACCCACATCAGCATAAGTCAGAAAAGAAACTACAGGTGCTTGATGCCGTTCTAAAACAATGAACTTCAAACCATTGTCTAAGCGAAACTCTGTCAACTGCTTAATCACTCGATCCAGATAAGGTTGAATCGAAGTCGGAGTTTTGCTAGGTGACAGCACTCTTTGAGCAGGAGGTGCTGTTTGAGTCTGAGCTAGAGCGACTTCTGGTAGTAAACCACACCAGAGCATTGTTAGGGCTAACAAAGTCACAAACAACCGATAAAGGATCATAGATACCTTCTTTGACGAAGATAAAATTGCTTGCAAGCAATTGGGCTGATTCATAAGCAGCAAATAAAGTAAAGTTTCATCATAATTCGTAATTAGTAATTCGTAATTCGTCATTCAATAGGGATTGATACCCTGATTTATATAAACAGTTCCCGTTACAAAACATAATTACGAATTGTTTAATACTTCAAAAACGGGCAAATTGAGAAACAGAGCGTTAATCTTGTATTAAGCTTTCTGTGCTTTTTGTACTGAACGTTAGACAATAATGCTACAAGTCGTGTTCCGGAGATCTCCCAATAACTACTATGCGAGTTTTTAATTCTCCTCCCCCCTCAGAGGCGCAGACACGTACCCGCATTTTACAAGCGGCGCAAAAATTGTTTGCCTCTCAAGGTTTTGATGGTACTACAACCCGCGACTTAGCACAGGCCGCCGGGGTAGCTGAGGGCACTTTATTTCGCCATTTTCCCAATAAAAAGGCGATTTTGGTAGAAGTGGCAACTAGTGGTTGGGTAGATATTCTCACTGATTTGCTGACAGAACTGAGCGAAATGGGTAGTTATAAGGCTGTAGCCCAGGTGATGCGCCGCCGGATGTGGAATTTCCAAAAAAACGTCGATTTGATGCGCGTTTGCTTTATGGAAGTGCAGTTTCATCCAGACTTGCGCGATCGCATTCAATCAGATGTGATTAATAAAATGACCGATGTGGCCGAGGCTTTCTTCCAAACTGCTATGGATAAAGGCATTTATCGGCAAATGGATGCCAAATTAGTTGCTAAGGTATTCTTGGGAATGTTTGCGATCGCAGGTTTTTCCAACAATACCCTCATGGAACCCGACGCTTCCCCCCAAGAAATGCAGCAGATGGCAGAAGGACTGGCTGATATCTTTCTGAATGGAGTTTTAGCGAAAGAATAAAAAATTCAAAATTCAAAATTCAAAATTCAAAAAATTAGACTTTTAACTTATTTGTCGCGCTTGGTAACTCCACTGCTGTACTAATTCAATCGCCGGACACAAATCTCGTCGCTGCATGGTTGCTACCTGCAAGCGTAAAATTTGTTGGTGTAATCGGTGCGCGGGAACCTGAGCCAATTGCGCTACAGAACCAATACCAGCGTGTAACAATAAACCACAATATTGCGTCCCTACAGTGGGAATTCGTGCTAAATCTGCCAAAGCTACCCATTTGTTTACATACTGAAGATGAACTTGTAATTTATTAGCTAACGCCACTTTGTCCTCTAGGGTTTTCCCTTGTTTAACTAGTGCGCCTGTGGTTGTAATTCCACAATTTTGCAATCGGGATAGTTCTTCTTGGCTCAATCCGGGTAGTTGTTCAATCGGCCAGTCACAGGCTTGAATGGAGTTTCTACTAACTGTTTGTTTAGGAGGCATTTTTGTAAATTAAATAAGGGCTTCTTTAACTATTGTGCAACAGAATAATTTTAGTTACTGAAGGCAGACGGCAGTAACGCACCAGAGCATAAATAATTCAAGGTGCGTTAGCCTTTCGGCATAACACACCCTACTTCTACTTCAATGATTGCCTTTTTACCTAATTCTTTTTCTCCGTTCTTCATTTTTTCTATCGAACCAAAACCATTCTTCATCGCTCATGCGATCGGCATTCTTGATCCGTTGAACTGCTAACTCTAAATAGTCAGAATTAATATCACATCCTAACCATCTTCTGCCTAATTGTTCAGCAGTTACAGCTGTAGTTCCTGAACCTAAAAAAGGGTCAATGACAATATCCTGGCGTTTGGATGAAGCGAGAATAAATTTTCTTATCAGTTCTTCTGGCTTCTGTGTAGGATGTTTAGTCTTTTCATGCATTCCATTACAAGTTGTAGGAATTTCGATCACATCCCTTGGTTTAGCTCCCTTTGAGTTGGGATTCCATGTCTTGCCATTACTTCCATACTGACTGGTAATAGCTTGTGGATGTGAAGGATATTTTAAAGTATGTTCTCCATATAATATTCTGACATTTTCTATATCCATATAGAAATTTTTGGATTTGCGGAAATGTAAAATACTTTCATGGGATCGTCCCCAATCATTTGACAAATTGGCCTTGTTCTTGTAATGCCAAATGAGCCAACGACACCCTTTAAAAAAACGAGAAGCAGGTAATTTTATATCAGCTAATATTTCCGAGAAACCACAAATATAAAAACTTCCCGTATGTTTAAGAATACGGGCTACTTGCTCAATCCACTCTAAAGACCATTCAACATAAGCTGCTTGAGATTCAAAAGTATCCCACTCGGCTTTTTTGATATTATATGGAGGATCGGCAATCGCTAAATCAACTGACTCTGTATCTAAATTACGTAGCCACTCAATTGCATTTCCCTGCCAGAGTTCACCATTTTCATGAGAATAAAATAATTGCAATTGAGTATTTTTACAACTCAAGCCTTCGCGCTCATTAATTTTCTGATTCCTCGCGCTCTTCGTGTCCTTCGTGGTTCGTTTAACAAAATTATTTTTCACAAATCAGATCGGATGTCTATTGCTTGATAATTAATTCCCCGCGTAAAACAGTAACAGCTTGTCCGGCTAAAAAGACGCGATCGCCTCCCGCATACCGCACCTTCACCACTCCGCCACGGCTGGATGCTTGATAAGCCAAGAACTCATCCTTACCCAAGCGATCGCGCCAAAAAGGAGCAAGACAGCAATGAGCCGCACCAGTCACCGGATCTTCATTAATACCTAATCCTGGCGCAAAAAAGCGAGAAACAAAATCGTACTCAGAATCAGGTTTAGCAACGCTAGTAACAATTACATCAGGAACAGGCAAAGTTCTCAGTTGTTGAAAATTGGGCTGCATTTGTCGCACCAAATCCTCAGACTCTACCTCTACTAAATAGCCGAGGGAATTCTGAAACACAGATTTACACTCTACACCCAAAGCTTGACTCAGTTCTTGGGGTGCAACAGTGGCTTGTGAATGATTGACAGGAAAATCTAACTCAATCCAGTTAACTTGCTTTTTGGCAATCAACACACCGCTTTTAGTATAGAAACGGGCAATTTCATCTGGTAACAAATGCGCCTCAGACCAGAGTACATGGGCGCTAGCTAAGGTTGCATGACCACAAAGGGGTACTTCCACCGTTGGGGTAAACCAGCGCAAATTAAAGCCATCATCTTGTTTGACGAGAAAAGCCGTCTCCGATAAATTCATCTCCTGCGCTACATTTTGCATCCAGCGATCGCTTTGGGGAGCAGGTAAAATGCAAACAGCAGCCGGATTACCTGCAAATGGTGTATTGGTGAAAGCATCCACCTGTGTAATGATTTGTCCCATAGTGTCACCCTGATTTAACACTACAAACTTATCAAAACTTTGACGATGAACCAATACACCATCAAGCATGAAAAAATTGCGGGTGAGAGAAGTTTGCTATGCAGATGCCAAAATATTTGATAGCTCCCGATCTATTTTGTCTGCTAGTTTGTAAGCCATTGATGGGGGATTGCGGTAATTGCTAGCAGTTTTTTTAAATCCCCATCTTCTGGCTTCAGCTTCGGAAACTCCAAACTCTGCGGCTAATTTGTGGTAAGACCAGCCATATTTTCTCATCAGATCAATTGGATGCATAATCTTGCTCCTGGGTACTTGGTAGATGAAAACTGGAATTTTTAGTATTCGAGTGGTTGATGCACGCCACTACATTTCTAAACCGCCTTTTTGTAGTTTCCTAAACGGATCTAAGACAAAATCAATTACCCGACGCTGACGAATAATGACTTCGGCGTTGGCTGTCTGTCCTGCGGTTAAGGCAATACGTTTTTCGCCGTTTTGGATATATTGTTTCTCTAAGCTGATTTCTAATTCATAGGTTTCAATGTTGCCTTGGGGTGTTTGCTGTACCCTGGAGTCAGGAGATATCCAAGTAACTTTTCCTTGAGTAATGCCATACTCTTGGAAAGGATAAGCATCAAATTTGATTTTGACTGGCATTCCTACCTTTAAAAAGCCGCTATCTTGACTTGGCATTTGAGCTTTGAGGACAACACCAACATTTCTAGGTGCAACTTGGGCAATTCTTTGTCCGGGTTGTAATACTGCTCCTGGCTTACCGATCGGAAATTCAAAAAGAGTACCATCTACAGGCGATCGCACTATTCTCTGCTGTAACTGTATCTTTAAGGATGTGATTTCGCTTCTGGCTTGGAGAACTTGCGATCGCAATCCGGCAATTTGTGTTTCTATATCTTTGAGTTGTTGCTGGTTTTTTAGAACTGCCAATTTACCAGTTTGCAGTAAGCTTTGATAGCTATTTTGTTCTTCTTGCAGTCGCAATTTAGCTTGCTCAATATCAGCTTGTAACTGGTTCATCGTCGCCTGATAGCGGCTTTGTTCTTCAGTTAAACGCCATTTGCCTTGTTTAATGTCAGATTTCGCCTTTTCGTAAAGTCGTTTACTTTCTTGTTCTTGTTTTATTAGTTCGTCAATTTGAGTTGCAGAAACAGCACCATCTTTCAGGAGTTGACTAAAGCGTTGGACTTGTCTAGAGTCTATCTTCAAACGACTTTCAGCCGCTTTTTGGTCATTCCCAGAGGAATTAACTTGTTGCTGTACCTGATTGACTAATGCTTGTTTTTCTAACTTTTGTAAGTTATAAGCACTCTGTTTCGCATCCAGGTTTTGTTTAGCTTGGTTAACTTGAGAGAGTTTCTCCAAGGCTTGGGATTGGTTTTGTTGTTCTTGAGTGCTAAGGGTTAACTTTACTTGGTTTTTCAGTACATCCAACTGCGCCCTTTGATTTAACAATCCAGAAAGCTTGGCCTCAGCTTGCTGAAGGTTTGTCTGCAAGACATCAGACTCAAGTTCTAGTAAAACCTGTCCCTCTGCGACAGTATCACCTTCTTTAACCTTGACAAGCTTTACACTCCCACCAACTTGGGAGTCCAATTTTTGGGTTGCACCTTGAGGTTCTATCCGTCCTCTAGCGCTTCCTGTCTCGTCTACCTTGGCAAGGGTTGCCCAAGGTAAAGCGAGAATAGCAAAACCTACTAAGGTATAAAATACACCTTGAGTCCAAACCCGAGGTAAGGCATCTAATAGTTCTTCTGTGCTGTAGTGCAAATCGTTAGTATTATCTGCGTTCGGTTCGGCAACTTCAGTAAATTCAGAATTATTTCTGTAGCTTATATACTCATCCTGCTCCTCTTTAGCCAGTGCGGATGAGGAATTGGTGTATGGATATGGCATAGTTCTACATCCCAAAAATGGTAGATACAGGTGGAGAGTAGAGGATGTCCTCTTCTCCTCAACTAACTTGAGCTAGTTGTTGTTGATTCAGATAGTAGTAATGACCTTGTTTAGCGATTAATTCGTCATGAGTACCGCTTTCCACCAAGACACCACGATCTAAAACAAGGATTAAGTCAGCGTTACGAACTGTGGAAAGACGATGCGCAATAATGACACTGGTGCGCCCTTTGAGAATGGTTTTCAGATTGTTCTGAATTATCCGTTCTGATTCTGTGTCTAAGTGACTGGTGGCTTCGTCAAACAGTAATAAACGGGGATTTCCTAGCAAAGCACGGGCTATGGCTAGTCGTTGGCGTTGTCCTCCAGAGAGCATTCCCCCACCTTCACCGATTTGGGTTTCGTAACCGAGGGGTAGTTGCTGGATAAATTCATCTGCTCCGGCTAATTTTGCAGCTTGAATAATTTCGTCAAGAGTTGCTTCTGGGTGGGCTATGGTAATGTTTTCGCGGATTGTACTACCAAACAAAAAAGTGTCTTGATCGACAACACCGACTTGAGAACGGAGCGATCGCAAGGAGATACCAGTCACGTCACAACCATCAATTAGCACTTTGCCATCGGTTGGCGGGTATAATCCCAAAATTAACTTGCTCAGGGTGGTTTTTCCAGAACCACTGCGCCCCACCAACGCTACCATTTGCTCTGGCTGAATTTCAAAATTGATATTTTCTAGGACGTTAGTCTTACTTTCGGGGTGATAACGGAAAGTGACGCGATCGAAGCGAATGTGACCGCGCAGTCTACCCAAAGTCTTGCGGGGTTTATTGTGCAAGTCTTCTTCTGGTTCTGCTTCTAGGACATCATTAATGCGTTCTGTGGAAATAATGATTTCTTGAAATTGATTCCACAGTTGGGAAAACCTTTGAAAAGGGCCTAAGACGTTACCCACCAACATATTGAAAGCAACTAATTGACCAACGGTGAGTTCCCCTTGAATGACTTGCCATGCTCCAAACCACATCAATGCCGTACTGGTAAAGGTATTGATTGCACCACTTAGCATGGAGAGGCGAATCCCAATCACCTGCGCATTAAAGGCTTTTTTGATCAAATTATTCAGCAATTCTTCCCAATGCCAACGCACAGTCTGTTCAATTGCCAATGAACGAACAGTCCGAATTCCTGTTAGAGATTCGATAATATAGCTGTTTTCTTTAGCCCCAGCATTAAAAATCTCTCTGGAGATGCGGCGTAAAATCCCTGTGCTAGCCAGCGCCAGAATGAAAAATGGTGGTACGGTACACAGCACAAATAGTGCCATTTTCCAGCTATACCAAAACATCAGTGCTAGATAGATAACTAACGTCAGCATATCTAGCACGATGGATAAGGTTTGACCTGTTAAGAAGCTTTGAATTTTCTGGTTTTCTTCGATACGGGAGACGATATCTCCCACATAACGGGATTCAAAATAAGAAAGGGGCAAGCGGAAGGTATGTTTGATAAAACCTACCAAGAGGGAGAGGCTGATACGATTGGCAGTATGACTGAGCAAATATGTCCTGACTCCGTTCATGGCAATGCTGAACAACCCAAAAACAATCATCCCAATACCAACGGCGTTCAGGGTAGCAATGCTGCGTTGCACCAGTACTCGGTCGAGTAATAACTGGGTAAATACTGGGGTGACTAATCCAAATATCTGAATTAGTACAGAAGCGATAAAGACTTGCAGCAGGACTTTATAGTGGGGTTTAACCAACTCAAAAAATTTCCACAAGCCAACATCCTGATTCTGAGCATCTTTGAGTAGAGATGTTGGTTGTAGAAGTAATGCATAGCCACTCCAACCTGCGGCAAATTCCTTAAGGGTAAGTTTGCGTTGACCAAGGGCGGGATCGCCTACAATTACTTGCTTTTTCGCGATCTCATAGACGACGATAAAGTGATTTCCTTCCCAGTGTGCGATCGCGGGTAAAGATTGTTCGGCAAATTTATCTAGGGTGGCTTTTACCGGACGGGTGGCGAAACCCAGGCTTTCGGCTGCTGTGGCGATCGCCGCTAAAGATGCGCCACTACGACCGACGTTGGTCATATCCCGCAGCCGATTGACGCTAAAATGCTTACCCCAATAGCGACCAATCATTACCAAGCAAGCAGCACCACAATCTGAGGCACTGTGTTGAGCATAGAAGGGATAATAATGGGTAATCCGTCCCCACCAATGCCCCATTTGCAATTTTGGACTAGGAAAGTAAGCACGCGATCTGTTTTGCGGTTTTTTTGGCTGAGTTTGAGAAGGAAAGGGAATAACGTTATTGCTGGTGCTAGTAAATACCGCTGGTTTTTCTACAGGAATTTGGGGTGCTGGGGAATCAATCAATTCTGCCAATTGTCGCCAATGTTGCAGTGCTGTTTGCCAATCGGTATGTTTAAGACTGTAAGCGATCGTGGGTTTTGTCGCCTGCCAACTTCCCGGTTTGAGAGCACAGATGTTGCCAGGGATTAATCTGCTACCATCAGCATGGCGTAATTCTCCCTGACGCACTAGCCATAACTGAGTTTCTGCGGCTAGTTTAGCTGGGATCGCACCCATTTCTAGATGCTGTCGCGAGAAATAAGACAAGGCTTTGAGCATATCTTCAACAGATGTATTGCCTTTGGCGATTGCGTTCTGGCGACACAACATGAGTAAATCCCAAAGTTCTGCACGGGCGAAAAGGCGATCGCGGATGGGATATTTGCCCATCAAAGCTTCCAATGTCTCTTGTTTGAGATAACTCAGCTTGAGGTTTACAGAAGATCTGGCAGAGTATGGTTGCAAACCTGCTTCGGGAAATAATGTCAATTCCCCAAACGATCCTCCTGGGGAGAGAGTAGTAATTAAGTTCTCTCCACTATCCAGCAATCTAACTTTACCCACCAAGACTAAATAAATTCCTGCCTTTGCCTCTGTTGCTTCCCAAAACTGTTTTGCGATCGGCGGTTCCAAAATTTCCATCGCCGCCAAGCAGCTTTGCAGTTCTCCATCTTCTAGGTTCTCACCCAAGACAACAGCGAGCTGCTCACCAAGCTGCGCTTGTGAATATACTGATGGCATTTCTTCATCTCCAAGACTGAATTAGCGATTGGTCTGTTTCAAATGGGATGACCAAGATAAATTAGGCTATGGGGTTAGATTGTAAGCCGCAAATTCTCATCAGTTGTGTGTGGCTTTGAGGGTTTTTGCCTGGTCGATAACCCCATTTGTTTTAGTAGCCGATTAATATGGCGATCGCTAATTTCAATCCCAAATTCTTGAGCAAGATGTTTGCTTAAACATTGGGCTGTCCAGCTCCTAAATGCATAGCCATAATCACCCGGACTACGACTCACCAATTCTTTTAACCTTTCAAGATATTGATGATTAACAGTCTTTGGTCTCCCAATTGGTCGCTCATTCCATTTATGCGCCAGACCTGCTTCTGCTATAGCAATCCAGTATCGCGCCATCTCTTGGGAACAACTTAATATTTGGCAGATATGAGTTTGAGATTTACCCCTATCTGCTAGCAACATAATTTCAATCCGACGACGATATTCTGGCTGTAAATCTGCTTGCAAATTTTTGAGTAAAACCTTGTGTTGAAAAGGTGTCAAAAACCTGCTTGCTTGCACAACTTCACTATCAACAGTCTTGTTTTGACCAAAATAGTATGACATAATCATTGTCCAGTTGCATTCAACTGTTAAAAATGTGGGCAAATCCGTCCGCTGCAATTGTGATTGAATCCTCATAACCAAGGTTTCACAATTGCGTAGTTAATTAGTCCTGCAAGACTAATTAACCACTTAACTTTGATGTGCAACTAAGCCGGGCGTTTTCCCTCTAGGTTTCCAACAGCCTAGAGGTTATCCCCGGTTAGTTTTGTTGAAAATTTGTACTTCTGGCGTTAATCAAGTTAGGCAATAAGAAATTAACTAGGAAATTAGCTCTAGTTATTTTCCCTCTTTGTAAATGACATAATTTTTCTATTAAATTCTTTTTGAGTAATATGCGAAGGTAGATAATTCGCAAATTGCAAAAAGACACCTTGACAAAATCTCCAGAAAGCATAACCATTATGTCCCCTGATGAATGCTATTAAACGCTAAATATTTAGCTTCCTTGATTTAGATTGTTAAAAACCTTTTTTAAAATTGTTATGGCAGTAATTAATTGAAAGGAATCACAAGCCAAACCAGACTTTCTTAACAAGTTAGTTTTAAAGTACGTATTTTATGAAATTGTGCCCAGCAAAAGCAGATTCTTTCTCAATCCAAAACTTTTTAAAAAAGGATTTATGACGATACTAGCAAATTAGTGCTTTAACTGTACTAAAGATCACACTATTTCTTTAAATATTAGATTTTCCTAATTTAGTCAAGCTTATTTGTTAAAAATCCCGCATCTTTGCAAAAACTTTACATTTGCTTTATCAAATCTTTAATTTTACTAAATAAGTTTTATTAATAGCTATCAATGCTAAATCTTTTATTGAAAAAATAACTTATTTAAAAATATAATATTGGAAGCTATGCACTGTACAAATTCCTTAGCATATGCACTAGCTTAAATATCATTTAAACTTAAAATATACATACTTTAGCTTCATACATAATATAGCTATTTCTACATCTATCTTAAGACGTAAAATCATAAATTTAACAACATTAAATTGCTGAGTGTGTATTTCAATAATGCAGAGGTTGTTTGTAAAAAGTTTAATCTGTTATACCACCTTGGGATGGTGCGTTATAAATTCCATCTAACAAAACTGACAAATATCTAAATTTTTTGCTAAATAAAAACTGAAAGCTATTTAAGTTTTATAGCTTCCAGTATTGATGATATAAATTGCTAATTTCTAAAACAGCCATAATCCTGTTTGGGAGGACAAGGATTACGATAGTCGTTTATAGAAGTGTAAGAGCTATAAGTTCTACCAACATTGACTAAGATTTAACTGTCACTTTTTCTATCCCACATTTGCTAATAAGTGTTAAATATAACTTTTTGGGCTAAAGCCATACTAACTACAGTTCCACCATCTTTAAACTAGGCGGGAGTAATTCAAAGTCTGGACTGTGGAAAGCCACCAGCCAACTTTTCTTAGCTCAAGCTGTTTGGGAAAAAGAACCACCAGCAGCAACAGTTCGAGTATGAGTCTTAATGTTGGAGTTATTTACTCTATGAGACGTTGACTAATTCACGATTGGAACTAATTATTTATTTTGTTCCTATACATGAAATTGGCTTGTCAATCATCTCTGTTTCAGTTGGCATATATAATTTATAAAATTTTATCGAGCAATATTTGCCAATTTGGCATATTTCATCAAAAAAGTTGGCACTTATTTTAAAAAACTTCAACTATAGATAAATTAGCCGAGTATTTACTAAGTTTTTTCAGCAACTTTGTTGCAATTTATGTTTTTTCTAGAAAACTTTATACGGTTTCATTATAATCATTTGTAAGTTATAATAATGAACCACACTAGCAGCCAAATTAAACTTTAATGTTGAAAATTAGCAAAGAGCAGTCCTCCTAATGGAGGAGGACGCTAAATTGAGGAGTTTTTAAGTTCGGAATCACAAAGCAAATCTCTAGGCTAGATTTTACAAGCAGTCTATTTAACAGCAAAACAGCATAATAAACTTGCCGTGCTATGGGACTTAATCTGCATGGCAAACAGACAGCTACTAAATGAACTGCGAATCTAGATCTATTGAATTAAATCGGCAGAAATTCAAAGTAGAATCAAGAGAAATTTCTAGGTTGAATTCTGATTTAGTTGCTCTGTATTATTGAACTTTCTTTGTCAGCCACTGCTCTTTACTACGCATTTCTGCTTTTTGCTTGCTCACAACTTCAAGATAAGCCAAGTCCTTAATTTTACTTAAGCAGTTTGGAGAAATATTAGCATCAGACCTTTTATCAGTAGATTGTTTGGCAAGATTCATGCTGGGATTTTGCTGCTGGTTAGACCGACTCATCAGAGAGTTTTCTTTGAGCAATCGATTGTAAGTACGGTAAGGAATGTAATGTAAAGGATTGTAGCCAGAAAAGCGCAGCATTAAAACACAAGCCCATGAATACTTTCCAGCCAGAATCGCTTCAACTACTTGGTCGAACTGTTCAGGATGCATTGAGTTCTTTAATTTGCTACTAATACTAGGAATATCTTGGTTCATAGTGTTATTTGTCTTGTGATGAAGTAAACCGATTGAGTTTCTGCGGTTTTTGAAATGTAAGTTGAAGTTAGGAAACTGCTCTAGCCTATTTGCATTTGCTGAATTAGCTAAAAGAAGATATCGGTAATGCACTAGTAGCGAATGCTGAGGGAAAACACAACTCTATTAACAAGCTCAAACAGAAATATCAAAAGTTATAAGCAACTTCTGCCATTCTTGACAAATGAAGTCGCCTGATTAAAACCACTCGCTCTACTAGGGGACACCAGTAACTCTCCGCATCACCCCCTATTCAAGAACTGCTATGCGAGTTTTCCTTTGGATTAGACTGAATAGCTTCTCAATTGCCTTGGTTGGGAACTCTCTTAGAAGTGTGTCTATGTAGCCTTCTAGTACAGTGACTGTTGTCATCGCAACAGCACTACCACAAATTGATACTTTTTCAGGAGCAAGATGGTCTTGAGGAAGAAAATCGTCAAACTTCATCCTATCACTGCTCCCTTGCCTCGAGGTTTCGACTGCATTTAACCTGATGATTCTTTCCATGAGCTGACCTTTGTTCGGAAACTTGACTTTTGCCGTAATTCTTCAGATACTCTCCCAAGTTCCACCGCCGTCATTAAGTGGTACTAAGTACTAATGAAAGAAGCTGCGGTTGCTTGGCAGTTAACGTCAGGTAAAAATTTACCCTTTGTTATGTCAGATGACTGGCAGAAAAAAGTCTCTGGATGGCTCTTGGTAGATGCAGTTTCGTCCCTTGTAATTTTCCCACTCCTAATTCAATTACTTTTCCCTGATAAGATAGATGTATTTTATACAACCAATAAATTAGGAGATGCTGAGAAAACTACATAAATTTTAGGTTATTAAAGAAAAATTCTGTATCCTTGACGATCAAGAACAACATTTTTATTTATACTATTTTTTGCCGTTAATGTCATCTACCAAAATAGTAGCTTTATCAGGTAAATTTCTGGATTTCATTGCGATATCTACTAGTGTATTGTACAACTTTGCCGTTTTCCATTTATTTCATAAATACTGAGGGGTATTACCCCTCACTTAATCAGCGTTTAATGCTTTTATACGCTTGTGTTACTAAGAAAGTTTACCATTAAATCTGTTGTTTAATAGCAAAAAATCTACAGTATTAATATTATTAAAATAAAATTAAATTCATCGCCTTTATTGCAAGTTATTTTTAAAATTCATGTATTAGCTAATTTTAGCTTGATTAGCAATAATGCTTATACAGCAAGAGGTACAGTTGTTTAAAATCTTATAATTTGTACTATCTTTCTTAGAAATACAGTATGAGATTTAGTAATGACTTACAGATAGTAAATTGTGAAATATTCTGTTTTATGTTATGATAGATAAACCGTCGAAAGCCAACTCACGATCGCGTTAATAAATCAATCATAAAAATCATTTTTTTATAAAAAAAGTAGATTGACTCGGAGAATTACGCTGTCAATGACGAATATTAAAAACTTTGCTTCTACAGCAGATAGCCCTAGATTGATGTAAAAAAGGCTGCCATATTTTAATCATTAGTGAGTTTGTTTGACGGAGATTACATATTGAATTGTATTTGATCTGAGTGGAGATCAATACTGTTAAGTACTATCATTGCAAGATGAGTGCTGTTTTCCACAACTATACATCTGTATAAAATCAGTATAGTGGATACTGAACTATTGCGCGATCGCTCATAGTCTGAGTCCATAGATGAGACACCATGCCAAAAGCTTGCAGCAAACTTGTTGGGGATAGTTGCAATTCATTCTCAAGATTTTCTCTAAAACCATATCTAGTCAGTTCCTCACCTAGCTGGGACTTCCATAACACCCACACTTGACTTAAGCCTGATGCTAGGTTTGTATCCCCTGCAACTACCCTCAACAATGGGAGGATAGACGCTTTTTGAGTGGGAGATTGCTGGTTAGTTGTATATTCCATATCTCCCTGAACTCTTGACAATGAAGAGGAGTTCATGGCTAAATTTTAGTTTTTTGAGTAATTTAGTTAACTTTAATGAGGCGAGTACTTAGAGTACAAAAAGTTGTTAATTCTTTCAAGGTTAGGATTTGCTCATTCCAGCAGCCTCTGCAAAATGCAATTACTTGTGTTATTAATCACCAATTGCTCAGTTATCATTTTTCAGTGGCTTTTCATAAGTGAAAGTTGAGAAAAAATTCCGATCGCAACCTATGTATGCTTTCAACAGCGTTCTAATCAACTGTCGATCGCTTCCTATACAACTTAGACTACGGTCATCAATATAAATTGAACTTACTCCTGAATCAGTAAGTATTGATTTCACAGTCTTTTATCTGTATTTGCAGTCACATAGGATGAAGTATGAAAATTTTATCTTACAGGAATGTGGAAAATTTTCATATCAAAAATCTGCATTTATAGTATTGATTTTTACAGAAACCTAATAAAAATGATTTTTTGAGCAAGTAAAAATTGTTAATGATGAACATAAAATTTGTGAGATTAGTCCTCTGAATGGCTAGAGATAGAGATGCTGGATACTTTGAAAACACTAGACTTGAGGTTTCAACCTTTAGCATCTTTCTTAGTATTACTTACCTTTTCCCTTTAATTTTAAAACACCCGGAAAATAAAATCACAGATATAAATACTTATTGTCTAAGCTACAAGTAAAGTAAGTGGCAAAATGAAAATAATAGAACGTATATTTTTATTTGTATGTATATTTGGTTGCAATTTTCAGATTAGTTAATCAAAAGGATGGGGATGAGGGGGACAAGGGAGTGCGGGGAGAAATGGGGCAAGGAAGACAAGGTGAGACAGCGCTGCGGGAGGGTTTCCCTCCGCAGGCGACTGCGAACCCGAAGGGGAGACAAGGGAGAAATAACTATTGACCTTTGACTCTTGGCTCTTGCCCAATACCCCATGCCCCATGCCCCATGCCCAATTAACCAATAACTAAGTAAATTGCCCAAATAGCCATTGCCCGCAGGTAGGTACTGGCACGAAAAGTCCCAGATGCGGTGATGGCTTCGGGTGTGCGGAATTGTAACCCGTTATCGTAGACTTGCTGCACTACAGCTTGTGTTAAGCGCAATGCTTCATCCTGCATTCCCATCTGTACAAGAAAAGCTGCTAGTCCAAAGTTGATACCTGTCCAGACTTCCAGAGGGTGAGTAGCTTTAGGATTTTCTGGGGAACCGTCGGGAAGAACACCGTTTGCAGCACCGAACTGACCATTTTGGAACTTGAGAAAGCAAGCCTCATAAACAGTTTTTAGTGCAGATAAAGCGCGATCGCTATCTACAATATCCGGTAATCCCAACAATCGTGCATAAAATTGTCCGCACAACTGATCCGCCATCACCACATCAGAACCACTCTCACTATCTAGGCGGTAATATTGCCCATTCCAAAGTTTTTCTTCGTAGATCGGGCGAGATTGTTGCAACCAAGCTTGATAGATAGCTTTTTGTACTACTAAGTCCCCAAGGTTTACAAGGTTTGCCTCGAGTAAAATATCGCTAATTGCGATCGCAGCTTCTAAAGCTGCCAACCACAACCCGCCGCAATATGCACTCACACCTTGCAGTCGCCAATCATCAAAAGTTTGATCGGGCGCACCAGAATTCTCTGGAATCCCATCGCCATCTAGATCGAAAGTTTTCAGGTAGTCGAGGGTTTGAACAATCGCATCCCAGCAATCTGCTAGGAATTGCACATCATCAGCACCCGTGAGCAGAAAATCTCGGTATACTTGCAGTACAAAATCACTGCCTAAATCCTTCCATAAATTACAGTCTTGGTAGCAGGTGTAGTTGGTTTTCTCCCAGACGTGTTCATTGGGTGCGCCTAAATCGTGGGGTGTTGCGCCTGCGACTTTGCGGACGGCGGTGGTAGTGTCTGCGCCAATTGTGTAGTAATAGCCAATAACACGTTGGCGATCGTCACTTTGGGGAATTGCCCGTGCAAAAGCCCGCATCACTGATTTTTCCAGTTCAGGAAACAAGATTAGCAAGGCGAAAGAACCATACAAACGCACATCTAAACTTTCATACCAGCGGTAATCTAAGCACTCCAGCACCGCAAACTGACCTATGGGGTCGAGTTTTGATGCAGCACTCCAGAGAGTACCACCACTGGTGAGGTCATAAAGCTCGTTAAATAAAGCCATCTTAAACCAAGCGGGTAAATCCTCCCGGTCGAGGATGGGTTGTTGCCAACTTTGAATCTGCGATCGCCAATTTTGGTATTCAGCTAAAGCAGTAGATGCGATCGCCCAAGCATTATTACCATCTTGCCCAAAAAAATCTGTATATCTGCGGTAATAGTTAACTCCGGCTGCAAATTCTGTTACTGGAAAATCCCAAGCTAATACGAAGGGAATTTCTAGAGATTCTCCTGGTTGCAGGGTGAAGCGGAGTGCGATCGCTGCTCCTATTTGTGTATTATCTGGTGCTGGAGTTGCATCAACGTAATTGGACAACGAACCATCACGAGCAAAGCTTTGCCACAACTCATTACCAGTACCAGCTGAATTCCATCTAGTGTGATGAAATACTTCTACCTGGGGATGTTTTAGGGTGGCGATACACCAGCTACCATCACCTTCCTGCGCAGGTGCATCACTCTTAACCCGAGATAAAAAACAACCAATGTATTGGTCATTTTCCACTAATTGGTTGTAATTACCTTGACTCTTGCCCAAAAGTGGCTGATACTCATACACCGGGCTACCATCATCCCTAATCTTCACCTCTGGGGATTTCAAAGCATTTGTAAACCAGCCCACCATATTCTCCCAGGTGAGCATGATACTAAGAGTGATAGGTGCATTCGTTGGATTATGGGCATTCCAGAGAAATATCGCCACTGGGTAACTAGTTTCTTGATAGTTATTTGCCCAGATAGGGGAAAACTGCTCACAGGTTAACTGTGCTTGCAATACATTTTCGTAGACAAACCAACTGCGAGGATATAGTGCGTGATAAGTACCCGTGTGGGAAATCTCACTTGCTTCTTGGCTAATTGGATACCATTGCCAAGCATTGAGAGTAGCATCCTCAGGTAGTTGGGTAGATAAAGCATAAGCTTGGGAAGATGTGCCATGAGACTCAAACACACTGAACTGACAGGCGGGGATATTTTTAAAAGTATGCTCTCCCCCGTCAATGTGCCAGAGATTAAAGTCTCCCCTTGAAGAATGACCGATGCAACCTGCACCAAAGCCACCTAAAGGCATACCATGCCAAGGGCCGTCATCAATATTACTAGCGTAGCGGACAGTGTAGGGCTTGTCCCAACCAAGACCAATGGGACGACTCCAAGTGCAAGTAGGGATTTGCAGGGGGGTTTGATTTGTCATTACCAAATGTCACAGCGTGCAGTTTTGCTAATGAAGACTAGCGCGATGTGTGATTTTTCTCAAGTAAAACGCGGTACTGCCTGCCTGAACAGACAAATTTCTAGTAGACGGAAGCCTTCGAGATAGCATTAAATTAAGTGCAAGTTTAATGCAGAATCAACTCTATGTTAAACATTAGTCGAGACATTCACTCACTCTCTAGCTTTAAACACAATACGTTGGAATTCCTACAATAGATGAAGCAGACAGGAAAACCCGTAGTGCTGACAGTTAATGGTAAAGCTGAACTTGTGCTTCAGGATGCAGAGTCTTATCAAAAACTGCTGGATACCTTAGAAAGATTAGAAGCCATCGCCTCAATTAAGCAAGGACTTGAAGATGTAGAGGCGGGTAGAACTACTACCCTAACCAAATTTGAGCAAGAAATGCAGCAGAAGTATGGCATTTCAAGTTAGGGTAAATCAGACTGCAAATTCAGAAATTGATACTGCTCACTCTTGTTTGAGACAGCGCAATACAGTTTATGCGGATAAATGGTTTCGGGAGTTGATGAATACCATTTGAAACGGAGAGGGGGGGATTCGAACCCCCGTTGGGTTGCCCCAAAACGCATTTCGAGTGCGTCACCATCAACCACTCGGACACCTCTCCAGGTATTGATTCACAGATGAAAGTATCTTGTCTTTATCTCAAACCTGTGAATTATCGGAAATGCAAAAACATATCCCAGGCAATTATAACATCATGATTGATAATGCGATCGCTCTCAACTATCTTGCAAACAGCAAAAACTTTTGTTTGTCTAGCCCCAAAATTCTAGCGCGGTGGAGTTTCGCAACTTATTCTTGCACAGTCAATGGCAAGCGAACCGTAAAAGTAGAACCTACTCCCATCTGACTTTTGACAATAATTTCACCACCCATCATCTGGCAAAAGTGGCGGCTAATTGCCAACCCTAAACCTGTACCACCATACTTCTTCGTAGTCGATGTATCTCCTTGGATAAAAGGTTGAAATAACTGCTTTTGCTGACTTTGTGACATTCCAATTCCTGTATCATTCACAGTGAAGGTAATGAACCCAAAAGGAGATGTCTGTAATAAATCTCCTTTTTCGCTCTTAACTGTGAGCGTTACTTTGCCGTTTGTCGTAAATTTGGCAGCATTGCTGAGTAAGTTTAACAATACTTGCCGCATCCTTGTTTGATCGGCATACATCGTACCCAGTTGTTCGTCA
Organism: Aulosira sp. ZfuVER01; assembly: GCA_034530615.2. Lineage (GTDB taxonomy): Bacteria > Cyanobacteriota > Cyanobacteriia > Cyanobacteriales > Nostocaceae > Aulosira. The sequence continues at coordinate 42,055 of JAVRCV020000023.1, read as the reverse complement.
CAATCTACTTCTAAGATATTGCCGTTTTTCTCTACAGCCGATTTAACTGTGAGCACAACATTATTAATTAGTGTTGCAATCTCAAATGTCTCTGGGTAGAGAGTCATTTTCCCCGCTTCAATTTTTGATAAGTCGAGGATGTCATTAATTAGTTCTAGTAAATGTCTGCCAGCAGAGTTAATTGTTTCTAAGTCGGTGATAAAATCTCCCGATAAACCTAAATCTGTTGCATCATCTTGTAGCAGTTGACTTAAGCCAATCACTGCATTTAAAGGTGTGCGTAATTCGTGACTGACATTTGCAAGAAATATGCTTTTGGCTTTGCTAGCAGCTTCGGCTAATTCTTTCGCTTGTTGTAGTTCTTTAGTCCGTTCAGATACCCTTTCAATTAGACGATTTAGAGATTTAGCTAATAAGCCAATTTCATCTTCGGTGGTGACAGGTGCGCGTAAATCAAAATTAGATTTTCTGGCTACTTGTTCAGCCACTTGGGTAACGGTGATAACTGGTTCTGCGATCGCCCGACTAGTACGCCAAGCTACAATGGCTGCGATCGCCACAGACACCAGCATACTCATGATGACGATTAATCTCTCTACTCCTTTTGCCTGCTCTACACCTTGAGTTCTTTCCTGTTCTTGAAATTCAGCATATTGTAAAATGTTACTCAGGGTTTCTGAAAGCTGCTCCAATCGCATAGCTGTTTCGCCACGCATAATTTTTAGTAACTGCTCGCGTGTTGAAGCAACTTTCTGTGTCTGCACTTGCTGATTTTCAATTTGCTGCAATACAGACTCTATTTGCTTTACATAAGACTCTAAGCTAGTTGTATAATCTTGCAATAAAGCTACTAAAGTGGTGCTGTGTGCTGCTAATCTTTTAGGATTTCTATCTATAAAATCAGTAATTTCTGATTCTAATTGTTTAGCCTTATCAACACTTTTGATAAATTCGTTTTTTTTAGTTTGCAACCGTTTGGGATTTTCTAATACTGAAACTAAATTAGAGCTATATAATTGTGCCCCGATGACTGCATCTTTATAGTTACTCAGTAATTGTCCTTGCTGATGAGCTTGACTTAATTGTTTAATTTCTCTTCCCCGGTAATAGTTCGCAATTACCAAACCAGTGAGTGAGCCAAAAAAACCAATTCCAATGGCTACAAAATATCCATAACCAATTTTTTGATGTATGCGCCAGGAACTAGCTTTGAGTTTCCCTCGTGAGGGGAACTCAATGGTTGGGAGTTCGTCTGTCGATGGCTCTTCCGCTGGCACTGTTTTGCTTTCTGAACTGCTGTCAACAGGGATTAACTTTTGAGTTTGCATCCCTCAAATCTCCTTACCCTCCCGTAAAAGTCACCACATTAGTCTCGCTTGGGTAAACAATTGAACTTGTGATTAACACCTAAATTATCTTTTTTCTATAACAAAAGCAAATTACCGCTTATCGGATAATTGGCATGAGCTTTATTATATTTGAGTTCTTGTGATATGAATGATGAATACGCTAGTTAACGGTCAACAAAAATAGCTTTTTTGGAAAAAGCGCTTCCCTAAAGAAAATACACTCCTATAAGTATACCCTTTTCGTCAATTTAGTTTGACTTGCGGTTTATGGTAGCTATCTTGAGTTATCACGTCAGTTACTAATTAACTCTTCCCTAGCTTCTCATAAATTTTCTTCAAGCCGTCTAAAGCATTTTAGTCTAGTTTCCTACCTAAAAAAGTATCAAAGCTACTACTCTTTATGGGCAGGCTTACTGCTTTTCAATCTTATCACCAATTCTTTTGATTCTCCAATAACTATCTTTGTCATGACGCTAGGGACGAGAAAGCTTGTAAAGTCAGCATCGGCTATTGGTGGTGCGCGATCGCTTCCGCCATAACGCACCCTAACATTTAGATATTTTTGCGAAACGGCTATTCTGCGTTTAAAAATTCTAAATAACCGTTGCTGAGTTCCTTCACCGCCGAATCGTAAAACTGCTTACCGTGTTCTGGGGTAGCCAAAGCAGGATTTGATCCCATGCGTCCATCGGGGTAACGCAGGCGAAAGTCAGCTGCACTATAAATACTGTGTCCTTTCTCTACTTCAGGTGAAAGAGGTGCTTGCTTAATCGCCTCTGGATAGACATACTGTGTAACAGCTACTTCGCTAGGTGTGGCATGGGAGCCTTCCTGATCCCCATATAATTCTTTAGCGAGTTTGTATACGGAACTGCACATAAACCAATTAGCAACTTGGCATTGCACTCTGTTGGCATTAGCAATTTGCAAATCTTCTAAGTGCGCATAAGTTTCAGAGAAAGCTGCTTTGAGGGTAGCGATATTGCCACCGTGTCCGTTGATAAAGTAGAACTTGCTAAAACCTGCTTTACTTAAACAAGTTACATAATCTCGGACTAACTGAATTAAAGTACTGGGACGCAGACTTATAGTACCGGGAAAGGCGGTGTGATGTAGTGCCATGCCCACATTGATTGTCGGCCCTACCATCGCTTGGCTTGCTTCACCTACACCACGAGCGATCGCTTCTGCACAAATTGCATCTGTACCAATTAACCCTGTAGGGCCATGTTGCTCTGTGGAACCAATAGGAAGAATAATACCTCTAGACTGCTGTAGATAAGCTTCAACTTCAGGCCAGGTACTCAAATGTAGTAACATTTCTCGTCAATATCCTCATGAGAATTGCTGTGGGAAGCAACATTTTTCTACTAAGTAGCATCATGAATAATAAGCCTCCCATTAAACGATTATGAACTCCCTGGCTGGGAGGTGGAGGTAATGACGATGAAATTGTGCCATTTCTACCAAACTTTTACCGGGTTAACTGTGGGATTTCTGCTCCTCAACAGTTTTATCACTCTTCCTGCTTGGGCTGGACGTTATATTTTGAATCAAACACCCGAAACGATTGAACAACATTTTGGGCGTTACACTAGCAAAAAAACCAACGGTGAGCAAGTTATCTATACTTACGCTCCCAAAAGCTTCCGACGACTATTTCCCCAGTTTCCTAAAAGTGATTTTTCTATTACTTTTATGAATAATCAAGCAAAATCCATCAGCTTAGACTTCAACGGAGATTTTTTTGCGTATCCAGGCAGCTACAATTACGATAAAGCTGAAGCGTCAAAGTTTTATAACTATATATTTGGGTATCAACCACCAATCTGGAAGGAACTGTCTGCTAAATTTGGCGGAAATGAAACCATGTACTCTTACGAATATTGTTTAGGTGATGGAGTTGCAACGAGTTTTGAGAGATACGGATATAAGCAATTTACAGATTCCGCTACTTTATCTTATAACAATCGTTGCGAACCCCCATACAATTTAAATCAGAATTGACGTAATCAGATGTTTATTTAGCAAATAAATGTGAGGAGTTAACGGCTATCACTTGGATTTATTGCCTAATCAAAGTAATAATGTTTTTTGACATCGCTGATAATTTCCCATATACAGGACATTCCAGCCGGAAAGATTACTAAATCACCTTTGCCCATTTGCACTGGCTGTCCACCATCTGGTGTAACAATAACATCTCCTGCCAAAAAGTAGCAAGTTTCTTGAGTATCATAAGTCCAAGGAAATTTTGAAACCTCTTTTTGCCAAATTCCCCATTTCTCTACATCCAACTGGTTAAGGCGTTCCTGGCTAGGTTGATGCTCAATTTTAATTTCCATGCCGCGATCTATCTACGTTTTAGCAATAAGACTGAATATCTTCTCCACATTTATCTACTAAATAGCATAGAGCGCGAAAACGCAAGCCAACGAATTGATCGTAAAGTGGATTGAGCTTGCACATGGGGGGGATGTGGGCAATTTTGCGACCAAACAGCATCACATCTCGCTCAAAGGGACACTGCGCCGGAATTAGTTTAGCAATAAATTTCGCTAATTTACGATTCTGGATTTCCAGTTCATCGAGCCATTGGCGTAGTGGTTGCAGTAAATCAAATTTAGGTTTAGCAAATTGGGGATGACTATTAAATTGGTCGTTTTCGCTGGCAGGGCTAACAAAAGCAGAGAGAATAATAGGTCGATTTGTGGTTTTAATCATATTCATAAGTCAGGTGTTTTGTTGTAGATGGACTAATTAGCAATTTGAACTGAGGCTAGGCTTTCTAGCTAGGCAATTTATATTGTGCTTAGCAATATAAATCAGGCAAGTACAAAATGCTAATTTGCAAGATAGTTGCGGGCAAATGGTGCAACTAATGGTTATTTAAACGCACCACACCCTGGAGAACTGTCCAGTTAAATACAAAATAACAAAGAAATTATAAAGATGGTATCGTTGAAAGTTACTAATTACTTATATTCCACATACCAATCTTATATATTAAGTCTAAATCTCTAGTTATGAAAATGCACAGTATCCTGAGATGGAATTGTATATATACAAGAGATGGACTTTTATCGGTACAAACGCTGTTTGGCTCCTACTTTCGCCAGATTTCCTTAAGGTTATACTGTCAAGTCTGTTTATTTTAAGGCACTGAATATCTAGTAAATTGTTATTTATGTTACAAAACTTCATTCAAAATTTATCTAAACAACTAGCAAGTAAACTGTTGCAGAGTACAAGCTGATATAAGCTCATATAATACTTCAAATAAAGTCTTCAGATTGGGTGATAGCAATACTACTTTAAGGTGGGGTAAAGGTTGTATATATACGGAATTAAGATAGTGTCGCAAGGCAGAATAAGATAAAAGTTGATAGTGAAGTTTTTAGCATATTTCTACTGAGTATTTATTTCCAGGACTATGCACTAGTCTGCATTGAAATTGCAGAGCATCAGGCGCTAGAATACTCAGATTGCCACAGGCTAATAATATTTATCTTCATAGCAAATTGGTACTAAGCAGAATTTTGAATTGCTCATCAAACACATTTTGAAAATATATCAATTGTTGTCTGAAATAAAATTCCGCTTTTGCACTGACGATCGCTCTTTATATTCAGGGTAGACTATCAACACACCTGCATGATTTCTGGTTGCTGGATACATGAGAATAATATACCCGGCAATTGGTGCTAACCTAACATTACATATATATTTGTTGGTGTGCGATAGTAATTTTACAAATAATTGAAAAATTCTTCGGGCACTAATCTTAACTCTCCTGATTTAAATCTGTCAATATCAATCCACAGTGCCCGATGTTTATGATTTTCTGACTCGGAAAATATTAAGCTATCTAATTGATAAAACTGGGGATCGGCAAAATCACATTGGTAGAGTTGAATAATTTCGTGACCTTGCCTACCATTAAATGTAAACAGGTTTTCAATACAACCTAGATAACGAATATTAGTTAAGTCTGCTTGAATTTCTTCTTGGAATTCTCGTTCTAAAGCTAAAATGCTAGGTTCGCCAAACTCAACACCACCTCCCAGAGCGCGATAAAATATTGATTGCTGAAAAGGGTCGTAGCCTTCGGAAACAAATATGCGTTCGCCATCCCGAATCAGTCCTAAGACTAAAACCCTTATTTCCCCTGATCTGTTCATTTTGGTAACTTAACTAATTAATTATCGTAGATAGAGTACGAACGACTGTCGCTATCTTCTACAGGCCAATCTTCATTTTCACCGCCGATATACAATTCTTCAACAGTGACATATTCTTCACTAAGCTGTGTGATGGCGTTAATTAAAATATCTAAAGCGATCGCATCACTGGTTCCCAAATCAAACCAGCAACGCGCCCATTCACCTTCATACTCAAATTCACCCATGTTATGCATGAGCGCCAATAAGCTTTTGTCATAACCTTGGGGATCGTAATTCATGTAGCTAAGATCCAGCCCGGTTTCCTGCACCTGGAGATTTTCGGCGTTAAATGCACCTAATTTACCTAAATAAAACCAGGAATTGAAAACTTCTTCTACATACTGCTTTTCACGCCCAGAAGGAATCGTGCTGAACTTGAGCCAAATCCAGACATCAAAAGGATTAAATTCACGAAACTGGATATGCATTGCCGTTAAATATCTCCGTTACTGTTTTCTGAAAACAAGCATAGCAGCATAGGGGTTGGGAGTAAGGGCGGACAAGGGAGTGTGGGGAGTGTGGGGAGTGTGGGGAGTGTGGGGAGTGTGGGGAGACGAGGAGAAATAACTAACCTAAATTTTTGAGGCTATTGTTAGCGCTGTTGCGTTCGTGTTCAATTTGTTTGACTAAATCGGCTGGGAGTTGGGATTTTTTGCTCAAGGCTTTGTCAAAATGAGCGATCGCATCTTGGATTGTTTGTCGGCTTTTTTGTCTTTTTCCTTGTTCGTGCAGTATTTGGGCTTTGAGATAATATATTTCTGGGTTATCAGATGTTGCTTTTAAAGCACGGTTGGCATAATCCAAGGCTTGGGAGTAATTTTTTAAATCGCGATAGGCTATGGCAATACCCCGATCTACTAGATACTGGGGAGCAGCGCTTTTTTCTAGACGTTGAATTGCTTCATCTGGGTTACTAAAAGGCAGATTCACCGCTAAAAGCAAATCCATATAACCTTTAATCAGGTTTAGTTCTGGATCGTTGGCAGAAATTGCTTCTGCTTTATCTAAATATTGATAGACTTGACGCAGCTTACCTAAAGCTTGTGCTGCACCGCCTGTACCCTCACGGGTGATAATTACTGCTCCCTCTAAAAAGTTACCGACTGCTGTGTATAAATTACCCCGTAAGGGATCGCTAGCAATCAACTTTTGTCCAATTTCTAAGGTTTTTGTGCTGTATGTGTTTAGTGTGGTTAAATCCTTATTTGTATATGCTAAAGATGCCTTCATCGCATAGGCTAAAGGTTCATTTGGCTCGCTAGATAGGGCTTGTTGGATATAATTTTCTGCCTCTGGATAATTCCCTTTTTGGAAAACTGCTTTAAAAGCTGCTTCTGTTTTATCACCAATGTCATGAGCGTTGCTAGTCCGAAATGGATCGCCAGCAAACGCAGGATTGAGCGACAAATTGAATGCGATCGCGGCGGTGAAAGTTGCTTGAGCAAGGCTTGTGATTCTAGCAAACACACTTGGGTGAGGAGCCGAAAACCATTTAGTCATTGTGACCCTCAGAATAATTGCGGTTGAAATAGTTGTTTATGTTACTTAGAATGCAAAAAAACGATTAATCCGAACTAGCGTCTGTTTTAGCCAGAATTGTCTACAGAGATCGACTTTTGTAATTGTTACAGGTTCCCACATTGGTTGTAGCCACTGCTTGGGGTAAGTCTGCCAACATGGAACAAATTTCCTGTTCCCTGTCTTTACGAGTAAGTTCAAGAATCAAATTGGACTGCTATAGATGATTCTTACTGTTAGATTAGGGTTGGAAGGCAGTCAGTCCCAATGAAAAAAGCAGGGGAGCAGGGGAGGACAAGGGAGACAAGGGAGACAAGGGAGATGAGGGAGAAATAACTAATGACCTTTGACCCTTGACTTTGGACTCAGAACTTTTTCAAGGCAGGTTATAAGCTATGTAATGTTTTTGGAATTTTCTAATTGCTCTTCGTGTAGTTAAGCGTAGTTGATCAGTTATTCGCCAACTTTTTGGTAATCTTAACAAATGCTCTATCTCAGAAATCTGATTTATCATCCAACAGCCTGCCCAACAGCGATTCTCAAAGCAATTAACTTGGAATTAGCACCCCAACAGCTAGGTTTGATTATTGGTCCGAGTGGTTCTGGTAAAAGTACCTTACTAGAAATTTTATCTGGACTAGCCGAACCCACCTCTGGCGGTGTTTTCTGGCGCGAACAGGAACTTCTAGCTGAACAACTACAACAATTAGCTGGCTTAGTATTTCAGTTTCCAGAGCGACATTTTTGTGGCGGTACGATTTTAGAAGAATTGCGCTTAGGCCATCCAGAATTAAGGTCAGAGCAAGTTAGGCAGGCACTCAGTGAAGTAGGATTAGAGCATTTATCACTGTCAGCAAAACCCCATGCATTGAGTGGTGGACAACAGCGACGTTTAGCTTTAGCGGTGCAGTTAATTCGCCAGCCAAATTTATTGTTATTAGATGAACCTACAGCCGGCTTGGATTGGTCAATGCGTCGGCAGTTGGTAAATTTATTAGCAAAGCTAAAAAAAGATTGGACATTGTTAGTAGTAACACACGATGCCGGAGATATGTTAGCGATCGCAGACAGTTGTTGGACACTCAACCACGGTGAACTAAAATCAGTTGACCCCGCAATCCTGAAGGCTAAAGTTCAAGAACCCCAAACGGCGGCCTGATCGGGAAGATGAGAGGGACGAGGGGGGCGAGGGGACAAGGAGACAAGGTGAGAGTAACAATTACCAATGCCCAATGCCCAATGCCCCATGCCCAATAACAAATGACCAATGACTAATGACTAATGACAAATCAATTGCCTGAAATGGCAGAAATCTGGCAGGAAACTCTCAATTGGCAACCTTCAGCCCAACAGCAATTACAATTCCAGCAGCTTTACGAATTAATTCTCGAAGGGAATCGTCAGTTAAATTTAACTCGCATCACTGAACCGCAGGAGTTTTGGGAAAAACATCTGTGGGATTCGCTGTGGGGAATTGCACCACAGCAGGAATTTATTTCTTCATTAAAAGAGGGTGCATCTGCGATCGATATCGGCACAGGTGCAGGTTTTCCTGGAATTCCAGTGGCGATCGCTGCACCTAATTGCACAATTACACTTTTGGATTCAACTCGCAAAAAAATTACTTTTCTCGAAAAAATCTTGAGCGAACTGGCTCTGAGTAATGCAAAAACTCTCGTTGGTAGAGCCGAAGAAATTGGTCAACAACGCCAGCATCGACAAAGTTATGATATTGCTTTAATTCGTGCTGTCGGTTCAGCCTCCGCCTGTGCAGAATATACTCTACCATTGCTTAAACAAGGTGGTTTAGCGGTAATTTATCGTGGTAATTGGACTGAAGAGGAAACCACAGCTTTAGAAAATGCTGTTAGCCAGTTGGGTGGTGTCATTGAAGCGATCGCACAATTTACCACTCCTTTAAGTGAAAGTATTCGTCACTGCTTGTACTTGCGTAAGGTAGCAACCACGCCAGCTAATTTTCCTCGTGCTGTTGGTGTACCTACCCAAAAGCCACTTTGACCTCTGCTGTTGAGAGATAGCGATATGAGGGCTTTACTGGGAATTAGCATGAGTAATCAAAAAGTCAGAATAAAACTTTTGCGCCTGGAAGTTCTAAATGGTGCCGAAAGTAACACCTTGTTGTTTGAGCCACTTACGGTAGGCTAGAGAATAGCGATCGCTCGGTAAATGTACTTCTGCTTGCAAATCCAAAGGTAAGCGTCGGGGTTGCTGGGATTCGACAATGGCAATATCTTGGCTAGCAACTTGATTTTGAATATCTAAATAGACTTCCACTGGAACTTCACGGGTGTTATTTACCATTAACCAATATTGCGCCACGCACTCATCCTCATCGATTGGTGTAATTGTATAGAAGACATTTAAACGACGATCTCCAGGCCCGAGTTTAAAGTATGCTACGAGCGGACGGAAGATGCGGTAATCGTAAGTGTTGAAAATCAGTGGTGCTTCTTGAGGATTACCCGAATTAAAATCTAGTTCCCACAAACCACATTTGAAACTAATCCCATCACTAAGAGACTGTAATTCATAGTGTATTAACTCAGGACGGCTGGCGTGGGCAAATAACCCCGAATGCATAATTGGGAAGTGTGCTGGATCGATGAAATTTTCCAGCGCTCGCAGAGGGCTAGAGTGATAGTGGTAGGGCCCACAGAAAATCTTGCGATAGCCCGGATCGTCCCACTCAGAAAACGGAGCTATGTCTTGTTTTGGTGTCCCTAAACAAACCCAAAGCAGATCGTAACGCTCTTGAACTTGGTAAGTTTTAACACAAGCTTGTGCAGGTGGCGATTGCTCTGGATTAGCCGGAATTCGTACACATTTCCCTTCGCTGTTAAAAGCTAAACCGTGGTAAGGACAAACAAGGGTCTGTTGATTGACATATCCTAGAGAAAGACGAGCACCACGATGAGGGCAAAGGTCTTGCCAAGCTAAGACTTTGTCGCCATTATGCCAGAGCACTATATCTGAGCCTAATAAGCGCTTGTGCAGGACTGTTCCCGGTTGGAGGTCTTGCGATCGCGCTATTACATGCCAATCATTTAGCAAAATCTGGTCTTGCACCATGAGTATCAACACCCATCAGGTCAAATACCTATATCTTAATCATCCTGGGGAAAAGCCATCAAAGCACTTTTAGGATTTGTGAAGAGATTTGAACAGTATCACAAGCTAAACATCTAACTCATCTCTTGTTTGACTTTATTTGCCTTCAGACTCGGTGAAATATTTTAGTAGGAAGCGTAATTTTCCTCAGTCATCTGCTGTTTTTCTACCAATGATAGATTGACTGAGTTTGAAAGTTGCGACTATAGAATGTTTCTGGAAAAACTGTTTTTATAGAAACATACCTAATGTCTCCCTGAGAACTAATACGGAGGTATGAGGGCAGAAGGCTATTGATTAAGTCATTCTATTTATATCGCCTGTTGACAATTTTGCTATTTCCAGTAACCAGTACCGCAGTGCGTAGACGGAAAGCCGCTTGTCGTGAGACATCGCTGCTACTTATGGAGTGTAAAATACACAGGATAATTCGCTTATGGCTATAAGTGTAAAAACTAAATCCATTACCGAAGCTTGGAAGTTACTGGAAAACTCGCTTATTTTCTATAAGAAACGCCCAATTGGCACATTAGCAGCTTGTGACTCCCAAAGAGCATCTCTCAACTATGACCAGTGCTTTATCCGTGACTTTGTAATTTCAGGTTTGGTTTTTCTCAGCCAAGGAAAAGCAGAGATTGTTCGCAATTTTTTAATTGAGACTCTAGGGTTGCAGAGTCATGAAAAGCAAATGGACTTTTTTAAGCCAGGCCCAGGATTGATGCCTGCAAGTTTCAAAGTGGATATCGTAGATAGAAAGCAAGTTTTGATTGCTGATTTTGGCGAACACGCCATTGGCAGAGTTCCACCAGTCGATTCTTGTCTGTGGTGGATTATCTTGTTACGAGCTTATGTGAAAGCGACAAAAGATATTTCCTTAGCTTATCAGCCAGAATTTCAACAAGGTATCAAGTTAATTTTAGATTTCTGCTTAGTGCATCGGTTTGCCATGTACCCAACCATGTTAGTTCCAGACGGTGCTTTTATGATTGACCGTCGCATGGGAGTTTATGGCAACCCCTTAGAAATTCAAGTGCTATTTTATGCAGCTTTACTAGCAGCAAGTGAGTTGCTTTTACCAAATGATAGTGGTGTACAATCTCTTCAAATAGTGAATCGACGCTTGGCAGCGCTTGAGTATCATGTCAAAGAATATTATTGGATAGATATCAATCGCTTAAACGAAATTTATCGCTACAAAGGTGAAGAATTTGGTAAAGAAGTTGCGAATAAGTTCAATATTTATCCTGAGTCTATTCCTCATTGGTTAACCGAATGGCTACCCGAAACTGGAGGCTATTTGGCAGGGAATTTAGGGCCTTCACAGCTAGATTTTCGCTTCTTTGGCTTGGGGAACTTGATGGCAATTCTAGTTTCCTTGGCAAGTGAGCAAGAATCTCAAATGATTATGGATCTGATCGAACAACGCTGGCATGATTTAATTGGCTCGATGCCGATGAAAATTTGTTTTCCAGCTTTAGAAGGTTTAGAGTGGAAAATCGTTACTGGTTCAGACCCGAAAAATAGAGCCTGGTCTTACCATAATGGAGGGAATTGGCCTGTTTTACTTTGGTTGCTGGTAGCTGCGGCGCTCAAAACAGGTCGAGTAGAACTTGCGAACAAAGCCATTAATGTAGCTCAAAGCCGCCTCAGCCAAGATCAATGGCCAGAATACTATGATGGTAAAAACGGTCGATTAATTGGAAAAGAAGCTAGGAAATATCAAACTTGGACTATCTCTGGGTTCTTAATGGCAAAAGAACTAGTAGCCAATCCGGCGCATTTAGAGTTAATTAGTTTTAAGAAAGACCTTGAGATGATTACCTGTGTAAACTAAATAGCTGGTGTTACTGCTTGATGGAATGATATCGATTAACCCGCAAAACACGACATTAAGCGATCGCGTATCTTCAACCGCACAAAGAAGTTGCTGATAATTGGCTGCGGATATTCCCAAAAATCTAGGTATCGCATTAGCCAGTAAGAAATTAAGCGTTCTATTTTCTGACTTTCTGCATTAATTAAATAATCGCTGCCAAGTTAGTTCTTTTGTAGCTTCATCCCAATGCCAGCGCAATAAATTGGCGGGTTGATTGGGAGATATTCCAGGGTTAGCGATCGCTTTTCTGGGTGCATCGGTAGCGAGGGCGATGGCTTTTTCTACATCACAAATCCCCCAGTTCACCAAATTCTGCACACCTACCAATAAAGGTAATGTTGTCCCTGATAAAGTCCCATCAGGTAGTCGTGCCGTGCCGTTTTTCACTTCTATTTGCCGACTGTCCCAAGGATACACCCCATCGGGTAGCCCCAAAGGTGCAAGAGCATCGCTGACGAGAAATAGTCCTTCGGTAGCACGGAGGAGAATTTGCAGCATTGTCGGTGCAATGTGCTGTCCATCGGCAATAAAACCACACATCACTTCAGGATGGATAATTGCTGCTCCTAATAATCCTGGTTCGCGGTGATGTAATGGGGGCATGGCATTGAAGGCGTGAGTTACCATTGTTGCACCTAAATCAAAAGCACGTTGTGCTTGGGTGGCAGTGGCTTGAGAATGCCCTAAACTGACAGTGATGCCTAAAGAACGCAAATATGGGATAACTTCATCAGTAGGATCTAACTCTGGCGCTAGGGTGATGACTTTGACAATCTGGGCATAATCGCCCAAAACCCGCTTTACTTGCTCAATTGTTAAAGGTAAAAGATATTCTGCTGGATGTGCGCCGCGTTTTTGCGCATTTAAAAACGGTCCTTCAAGATGTACACCGAGAATCTGGGCACCTACTTTTTGACTTTGGATAAAAGCAGCAATTAAAGCTAGCGATCGCTGTATATTATCTACTGAAGTTGTCACCAATGTGGGTAAAAAACCATCTACCCCCACATCCCATAAAAATTGGGATATTTTTGGCAGTAAGTGAGCATTATCAGCTTGCAATTCGGGAAAAGCTAAACCTAACGCCCCGTTAATCTGCAAATCAACACCACCCAAGGAAATCCAATCGCCTGCAACATCCAACACTGGCAAGCCTGGGGAAGGAACCCGTTTAAATACAGTACCCATTGGCAGGATTTGCTCAATCACGCCCTGTTGATTAATTAAAAGCATCTGCAAGTCTTTGTAACCTGGGATGCGGGCATTGATAATATCGAAATTCGTAGCGATCGCACTTGGTGTTGCTTTAGTCATCACATTGGCGGGAAAATAGCTAAATCTGATTTTAGATAGAACAGTTAGCAATAATCCAAAATCCCAAATCCAAAATCTAAAATTCTATGGCTCCCCTTGTCGGTATTATCATGGGCAGCGATTCTGATTTGCCCACGATGAAAGATGCGATCGCAGTTTGTGACGAATTTGGCATTGAACGCGAAGTAGCGATCGTTTCTGCTCATCGTACTCCAGAACGCATGGTGCAATACGCCCAACAAGCACACCAACGTGGCATTAAGGTGATTATCGCTGGTGCTGGTGGTGCGGCTCATCTTCCGGGAATGGTAGCTTCTTTAACTCCACTGCCTGTAATCGGTGTTCCTGTCGCTACCCGGAACTTGCAAGGTGTAGATTCTTTGTATTCAATTGTACAGATGCCTGCTGGTATTCCCGTGGCAACAGTAGCTATCGGTAATGCCAAAAATGCTGGACTCTTAGCAGTACAAATTCTCGCTACGCACCAACCAGAATTACTAGAAAAAGTACAACAATACCGTAAAACCTTATCCGAATCAGTCATGGCAAAGCAAGCAAAACTAGAACAACTGGGCTACGAACAATATTTACAGTGAGATGGGGCATGGGGCATGGGGCATGGGGCATGGGGCATTGGGCATTGGTTATTTCTCCCTTGTCCCCCTTGTCTTTATCTTTTCCCAACTCTAATAACTCTACAAAAAATTATTTATCTAAAGATGTTTCATGAGTGACACATAAATGACATACCAATGTCATATAGAGAATACTTCTACAGATATATATTTGATAAATTGCTTCTGGTAAAATTCATCTTACTCTTTTATTTTTCACCGCCAAGTGTAAAAAAGTTGCGGATAAAAATGTAAAAGACTCATCACCAAGGAAGCGACCAATTTACTAGTTTAGTTTTACTTACTTGAAAAAGGTTCTTAATGATATGAACAAAAAATTTCTGTTGCATTTGCTCTCCACCCCTACAGTATTTACATCTATGCTGTCTATGGTGATGCTGACTCAGCCTGCTCATGCAGTATCTCTCCGATCAACTCCAGTCATTTATACTGCTGATGGTCGTGCTTGTGTACATTCCCCGCATGGCTCTTATCCCACACCTTTAGTCTGTATTCGGCGGACTAATAATAACGCTGTTGCTTCTCAAGCAACACAAGTGGTTGCATCCAACCAAGTCACAAGCACCGATCCTGCCAAACTAGAATTTACTGATGAAGAAAGTAATGCAGCTATAAAATTATTTGGTTGTGATTGCCCTGCTTGTGTTAGTGCTTTGCGCAATTTAAGAGGATTACCTGGGTTGCCAATGTAGAATTGCATAAAGAATATTTTTAAATTAACTAACACATCTATTCCCTACTGTTAAAAGGCAAAAGTAAAAAAGTTTATTTTTATTTTTGCCTTTTTGTATTTTTAATGTTATCAGGTGAGTGTAGGCATTATTACACAGCAAACGATACTAAGCGATCGCGCCCCTGCTGTTTGGCTGTATAAAGTGCTTTGTCAGCTGCATTAATGAGGTCTGATGGAGAAAACTTTGGATTTGGCACAATGCTGACAATGCCTAGGCTGATAGTGACACAGTTACAGACACTAGACTGAGCATGAGGAATAGCCAAGTTATGTACTGCTTGTCGAATGGCTTGAGCGACATGGATTGCTCCTTGCACCTCTGTAAGAGGCAGAATTACAGTAAATTCTTCTCCACCGTAACGGGCTACTAAGTCGGTGGGGCGCTGGACAACACGTTTGAGTGCATTTGCTAATTGTCGCAAACAATCATCTCCGGCTAAATGACCGTAGGTATCGTTGTAGGTTTTAAAACAATCAACATCAAACAAAATCAAAGACAACGGCAATTGCTCTCGTTGATGTTGCTTCCACTGAACTTCGAGATACTCATCAAATCGACGCCGATTAGCTATTTGAGTCAAGCCATCTAGAGTCGCTAATCTTTGTAGTTTTTCATTGGCAACTTGTGTCTGTTGATAGAGTATTGATTGATGAATAGCGATCGCTACCTGATTTGCCAACTCCTGCAACAAATTAACTTCAAACGTCTGCCAGTGACGAGGTGCAGCATACTGGTGAGCAATTAGTAAACCCCACAGATCGTTCCCATTCAAAATCGGTACTACTATAGCTGCCTTGATCTGATAGCGTTGTAAAAAATCAACATCATCGGCTGAAAAACTAAAATGTTGAATATCATGCACCACTATAGGTAGTCCTTGGACATAATGGCTGAAATATTTTTTAAGCAAAAATGGGTGCAATGTTTGCTCTAAAATCTTGGGATAGCGATCGCCCAATGATTCCGCTACAAAATTTCCACCACCGTCAGATTGTATTTGGTAAATAGCTACAGAGTCTGAGCGCAAGCACTGCCGAATACTGTTTACCGTCGTATTCAGAACCTCGTCTAAATTTAGTGATTGGCGAATCTGTTGAGTTAGTTCAGTAATTAGCCGTTCGCGCTGCGCTTGTTGTTGCAGTAAAGCTTCAGCAGTTTTGCGAGTGGTAATATCTTCCACTGAACCAAGAATCTGTGTTGGAGTACCGTTAGCATCTCTGGCAAATATAACTTCTCGTGTATTTAACCAACGCCACTGGCCATTTTTATGCCGGAATTGGTATTCGGTGGAAAGAACTTCATTGTCGCTAAGTTTGGTGAAGCGGCTTGGTACGTCATAGCAAAGGTGTTGGTCGTTGGGATGAAAGCAATTCAATAACCATTGCGGATCTGCTCCACAAATTTCTTCCACAGAATAGCCTAAAATTGTCTCAGTTCGCTGGTTAAGATAGGTGCTTGTTCCTTGTAAAAGGTCAAATAGATACAAAATCTGCGGTACGGTATTAGCAACCTTTTCTAAGAATTCTTGGCTTGAGCGCAATGCTTCTTCAACTTGCTTGCGTAAGTGAAGCTCGTCGTAGACATCGGTAATATCTCGTCCAACCGATTGAATTTCTACAATGTTACCGCGATCGTCAAATATCCCTCGATTATTCCACTGCGTCCAACGCACTTGTCCGCAAGCTATAACCCGATTTTCAATCTTAACAACGGGGTTTTCTAAGTTAATAGAATTTATCAGACTAACTACACGTTGGCGATCTTCCTCAAACACAACAGGTTCGTATTGCTGCGCGATAATCTCTTCCCGCTTCAGCCCAAAAAATCGACAAAAAGCTTCATTAACAAAGCTAATACTCCCATCTGGCAAGATTCGAGTAATTAATTCCGTTTGATCTTCAACAATGGCACGATAGCGTTCTTCACTTTGCCTGAGTATTTCTTCTACTTCTTTATAATTGCTGATATCAAGCAACAAACCCTCAAGTACCTGCGTTTGCCCATCAACATAGAGAACAAGATTGGCTTGATCTCGTACCCAAATTGTTCTGCCATGATGAGTAATCATGCGATACTCAACGCTCAAAGGTTCGCCAGTAGAAATTGTAGTTTTTACGGCTTGCCAAACGCGATCGCGATCGCAGGGATGAACATAATCTGACCAACTATATAAAGCACTAGGCTGCCAATCTTCAACAGAAATACCCAGCAACTGTTTTAGCTGCGGACTGATATAAGCAGCTTCAGCATTACTATTAATTGGCAAGATATAAAAATTACCTGGAATTTGTTCTACTATCTGACGATATTTTTGCTCTGCTTGATAAAATTTTAGTTCCACTTTCTTGCAACCTATAATGTTTTAAATTTTTGTAATAAAGTTTAGTCATGATTATTTCAAGTTTCAGAATAGTAACACGATCGTTGATTATGAACTACCAACAATCTAATTGCTAGCTAATGTTGGCTTAACTTCCTGATTAATAACATTAAAAATGGGTTTCTAAAACTAAGAATATTAACCTTGACTTGCAAAAAAAAGACAAAAGCAAGAATTGGAAGATTCTTGTGAAGAAAAAGTGTGTAGCGATGTAAAACAGACTACTTTGTGGATAATGCTGAAATTTAAAGAAGTAATTCGGCTTGACCCTTAACTAAAGAAATGGCGTTGCTAAATATTAGGTAAGTAGTTGAACAAAATTAATTACACACAAGACTTACGGAACTGGTACATACAGCAGATGGCAACTTGGTGAAGTACAGGGGTAGGAAGACAGCAATGCTGTCCCCTATTGTGTATTGCATCTCAACGAGAACCGCTATCTCTTCCGTTATGACAGTCAAGAGTCAAGGGCCAAAAATTGTCGTAGACGAAGCCTTCCTGTTCGCAGGCAGAGTAGGGTAGCGATCGCGTCGGCTTCCCGCTTTCTAGAACAGTTGCACAGAAATAGTTTCCTGACTTGTTTGCTCTGACGCCTTCCCGCAGTCCGTCATCAAGGAAAATCCAGAAAATCGTCGCGCATTTATGCAATGCCAAGAAATTTTCACTCATTTCCCCTTCTAAAATTTGGGTAAGCCACAGGCGGCGTTATAGATTAAATAATGTATCTGCATACCGGACTTGTACTAGCTCGGTTTCAAAAGCAAAGGTTTGGAGATGTTTACTTTATCGGAAACTTCTATCGTTGCGACAATTGTGCTGGTAGCTTTTGGCATTTTGGGTTGGGGCTTTTATCGCGCCAGACCTTTTGGTAAGCTGGGAATCTTGGCCTGGTTACAGTCGGTGGTGTTGATGGCTCCTTGGCTGTTGTTCTTTGGTTTGTTTGCAGCCGGAATTTACATCAACATAGTGGGTATATTGTTTTTGGTAGTAGCCTCCGCTGGGTTGTATATCTTTTTAGGCAAGCAGCTACGTTCAGCCGGACAAGATGCACTACTGAAGCAAAGAGCAACCCAAAGGCTGGCTGCTGAGGCTTCATCTGAACTAAATACTGCACCAGATGCCAACACTCCCCCAGGAGTCGGGGAAGTGAAAATTGAGGTAATGTCAATTCCAGAAGATGATTTGAATGCAATTAAAGGCATTTTTGGAATTGACACATTTTTTGCTACAGAAACAATCCCCTACCAGGAAGGTGTAATTTTTAAAGGCAACTTGCGGGGTGAGGCGCAGGAGATTCACAATCGTTTGACTGCCAGTTTACAGGAGCGTCTAAGCGATCGCTATCGCTTATTTTTAGTCGAGAATACAGACGGTAAACCTGTAGTAATTGTCTTACCCAGCCGGAATGACCCGCGCCCGATGTCATTACCCCAAAAAGCATTTGCGGGTATCCTGCTCATCGCCACTATTACTACAAGCTTGGAAGCTGCGGGGTTACTGCTGAGTTTTGATTTATTTTCCCAACCACAACGTTTACCAGAAACCTTACCTATCGGTATTGGATTGTTGACGATTTTGGTGGCTCATGAAATCGGTCATTGGCTACTTGCTAAACGTCACCAAGTCCGTCTTAGCTGGCCCTTCTTTCTACCTGCTGTGCAAATTGGCTCTTTTGGTGCGATTACCCGCTTTGAGTCACTATTACCCAACCGCACGGTACTATTTGATGTAGCTTTAGCAGGGCCGGCAGCTGGCGGTATAGTTTCTTTGTTAATGCTGATTGCTGGCTTGTTGCTGTCTCATCAAGGCAGTTTATTTCAAATACCAAATCAGTTTTTCCAAGGATCGATTTTGGTAGGTAGCTTGGCGCGAGTTGTCCTTGGTTCGGCGTTACAGTCACCTTTGGTAAATGTCCATCCTTTAGTAGTGATTGGTTGGCTGGGGTTAGTCATTACTGCCTTAAATTTAATGCCAGCAGGACAATTAGATGGTGGTCGCATGATCCAAGCGATTTATGGACGCAAAACCGCAGGTAGGGCGACCTTGGCAACTTTAATTTTGCTGGGTATCGTATCCCTGGCAAATCCTTTGGCGATGTACTGGGCAATTTTGATTCTGTTTTTACAACGGGATTTAGAACGCCCTAGCCTGAATGAAATTACTGAACCTGATGATGCTAGGGCTGCTTTAGGTCTTTTGGCACTCTTTTTGATGATTAGCACCCTTTTACCTTTAACTCCCGCTTTGGCTGGGCGTTTGGGAATCGGAGGGTAAGAGGAAGGGAGTGTGGGGAGTGTGGGAAGTGTGGGGAGTGTGGGGAGTGTGGGGAGTGTGGGAAGTGTGGGAAGTGTGGGGAGTGTGGGGAGTGTGGGGAGTGTGGGGAGACAGGGAGGACAAGGAGGACAAGGGGGACAAGGGGGAATAATTGGTAACTTGCTTCCCTTGCACCTCTGCTCCCCTGCGCCTCTGCTCCCCTGCACCTCTGCTTTCCCTAAGGTTTCCAGCCTGTTAGTAGATTGGGGTAGGCTGTGCGTGTGGGGAAGATTTGCTGAAAGCTGGTTTGACGGTCTAAGGGTTTTTCTTTGCTAAGGTTCCATAGGGTTTCATAGAAAAAGAACGCTACTCCTGCAAAATTGCGATCGCGTACTTTTTGTACTTGTGTTTGAATTTGTTGCATGGATATAGATTTGCCTTTCAACCCAGATAAAATGCCGATACTCACGGGAATATGGCTGCGTGCGGCTTTCACTTCTGGGTACTCTAATTCGCTGATAAAAACATTTAAGTCATCGCGATAGATCTGCAAAACTAAGTCTTCTACTATTCCCATACGTTCCCATTTTTGCCAGTCTGCCAAAAAGAAATCGTAGGAAAAACGCTGAGGATTTGGTGCAACAGATACTATACAGTCTTTTTTCACAGCTTTGATGGCTGTGAATACTCGCTTCATGAATTCGGTAATTTTATTCGCTCTCCACGCCACCCACTCTGGATCTTTAAAATTAGAAGAAGGCGCACGACCGCGGTGTTCTTTTCTATAGAGCGCTACTGTGTAAGGATCGTAGCCTAATTCTGATGGCAATCCAAAATGGTCATCAAATTGAATCCCGTCGATATTATAGTTTTTAACAATTTCAACTATTAAATCTTGGATAAATTTTTGGACATCTGGACGAAAGGGACTCAACCAAACGCGGTCGTGTGTACCTTCTTTAACAATTTTTGTACCGTTACTGCGATTCGTTAGCCATTGGGAATGAAGTTTGGCTAATTGGGAATCAGCCGGAGCCATAAAGCCAAATTCAAACCAGGGAATGACTGTTAAACCTTTCTTATGTCCTTCTTCGACCACTTCTTTGAGCATATCTCGCCCTTGCAGTCCGGGTTCGGGATCGAGCGATCGCCCAGTTTCTTTGGCTGCAACTTTGCTAGGATACAGGGTATAACCCCAATTCCAAACTGTGGGGTATACAGTATTAAAATTGAGTTCACTCAAACGTTGTAAAGATTGTTTAAGGCGATTGCCTTCAAATAGCACATTACTATCAATATTTGTTAACCATACACCTCTTAATTCCGATCCAGGCGATCGCAAAGGCGGATTTTGTGCATTTAAAGGTAACGAGAGTATTACAGTAGCTACCAAGCTCAAGGCAAGCATCATCGCAAAGAATGCCCGCTTTCTGCTGTGGTAAAAATTCCATCTCAAAAAAGTCACGTCGCTTCGCTCCGAATTCAAAATTCGTCTTGAAAAGTTCCGGTATGGGGGTTCCCACCGTTGAGCAAACTTTTCGCAAAATTAATAATCCCTATAAATGATGCTGTTGGCAAATTAGCAGAGGGTTTGACCCCTCGTTTACCCGAAAGACCGTTTAGTTTTTTCATCATTTGCTACAGGCATCGTCAAATATGAACCATGACTTAAATAGCTAGACAGAAGTTGCATTATCGCCTGTGAGTTAAACATTTATACCAATTGTTGTCATTAATTTACGTTGATGATGTAAATTAATGAATATAGCCTTTTTCAGAAATTCCCAATCTTCCCATCACAGATAATCAGCAACTACTGTCCTAAATAACCCAATTATTAGGTATACACAACCCACCAGATTTGCAAATTTTGCACTTCTGTTATTTGCATCACATACCCTTCTATCTATATTCCCGTAAATGCGGGGTCAAGCACTCCATCCTCAATTATTAAATCATGCGTAAGATTACTGTAGGTCATCAAATAAAGTGTTATCAAATTTTACTCAAAAATACTTTGGATAACTACTTGGTGAGCGCATTAAACTGAAAAGGCTAAGGTACTTTTAAAGACCAAAGGCAGGACTCTATAATGATCAGCAGCTTGAACAATTCACAAGACGGTATGGGGAATACCGTTGCAGCCACCAAACGACTCGCAAGAGCGGTGATGGTTTCTGCTGGTGCATTTTCATTAATCTTGGCATCTTGTAACTCTGCTAATAGGCAACAGCAGGTACTGAATCTGTTAACAGAATTCTCATCAGCGCATATCCAAGATATTGTGCTACCACCTGGGACTGAAACCCTGTATACAACCATCTCAACTACGGTAGGCGTTGACCAACCTGATGTTTTGATGGTCAGAGGCTTAGAATCTGTAATCGATATCAACGAACTCATCATTAGTACCAATCTGATGCGCGATGAGTTCCGAAAACAGTTTCATTGCCCCTTGGTTTTGTGGGTAAATGATGAAATTCTTCGTAAACTAGTTTGGCTAGCACCTGATTTAAAAGATTGGGCAGCTAGTACTATTAGATTCGATCTGCCGAACAATCAATCGATTGAACAGCAGGCTCTCAGTGCTTGATAGTGTTACCCATAGCGATATAAATGCCTTGTTAGCACCAGATAGAAAAGGCTGGAAAACTTATACTACTAGATTTGATGCACCGAACGATCGATCAATATTCAGTGCTTAATACGATTGTGGATTTTTTGTTTTAGATAGAATGAGGCTGATGGTGAGATATACCTAAGCCACTCAGCAAAGCTAATAGCTTTAACTGTGTTCACCTTGTATCAATCTAGCTGTAAAAATTCAGGAACAAATATTAAACATATAGGCGTCTATCTTCACATCTGCATCAGAAGATAGACGCTTGTTGAATTTCAAGCTGTTTAGCTTTAGGGCTTTAAACTCTTTGGTATTTATTTGCAGAGTAGCAATTATTTTGACTAGTAACTAAATTATTACTTTAGTATGAAAGGCTCTTTGGGTAATTATTCTACCAGCAATCAAGCACGAATTTTCACTGCCTTAGTGTTAACTGGAATCTTATCAGTTGGTAGTGGGTTAACATTCATCAAAAGCAGTACTGCTGCCTCTCTTGGGCCTGCGCCAGAGACAACCAACGAAGTCCTGAAACAAAATTTCAAACTCAATCAATTACCACGTCCCATAGTTAACGTGGTGCTACAAGATTTATCCCGGAGAACGGGAATTTCTCGAAACAAACTGCAAATAATTAATTACAGCCAACAGAATTGGCGTAATGGTTGCTTGGAACTACCTCAACCGGATGAATATTGTACACAAGCCATAGTTCCTGGTTGGCGAGTAGTGGCGACTGATGGTAAACAAAATTGGGTTTATCACACAAATAATAATGGGCGTTCCGTTCGGTTAGCTTTAGCAAATACGCCAACAAATAACACCACAACCCAATTACCACAATCTGTCAAAAATCAGGTTTTGCAAGCTGCGTCTACACGTTTGCAACAGCCAATTTCTCAGCTAAATATTATTCAAGCTCAACAACAAAATTGGCAAGATGGCTGTTTAGAATTAGGTAATGCTAATGAAAGTTGTCTCAGAGCGATAGTACCAGGTTGGCGGATTGTTGTGGGCGCAGTTGGACAAACCTTGGTTTATCACACTGATGAAACAGGTTCCGAACTTAGGTTAAATGAAAGAGCTAATCAAACTAATAGTCAGAAATTGCCCCAAAACGTTAGGGATGGAGTTTTACGTCAAGCTTCTCAGGTTTCAGGATTACCTATCAGCGCTCTGAATATTGTTGCATATAAACAGAAAAAATTCTCTAGAGGTTGCGACAGTTCCACTTTCCCCAATGCTTGCGACCAAATATTAGTATCTGGCTGGGAAGTATTTGTCAGATCGACTAATAGAATTAGCCCTTGGGTATTTCTCAGTGATGAAAGTGGTTCTCAAATTCAGCTTGCTAATCGCGATCGCCCAAATCGTAATCCTGGCAATTTGACACCAGTATCAATTCCCAGCAATGAACTACCACCATCTTTAGATCGAAATGTCGTATTCCGGCAAATCTCTAGTGGTGGTTTGGCGGGTACTACCTACGAAACTGTTTTACTCAATGATGGTAGCCTGATTCGGGTGAGAATTGGCGATGCTAACGATTCGCAAAGGAGAGTTTGGCAGGTTTCTCCCCAACAGGTACAACAATTTCAACAATTGTTAGCCAGCACAAGATTTGCGCAATTTAAGAATTTGAATTACCCAGCACCCAGTGGTGCAGCTGATTACATTACCTATACTCTCACCAGCCCAGAGGGTACAGTTAAGTACAACAATATTTCTCAAGCTCAATTACCAAGCAATTTACGAACTGTAGTCAAAGCTTGGAATCAGCTGCGTAGTAGCTCGAGTTCTAATAGAAATACAGGTAGCGCAGTACCTATTCCAGCAAATGAAATGCCATCACCCTTAGACAGAGATGTAGTGTTTCGGCAGATTTCTAGTGGTGGCTTTATTGGCAGAACCTATGAAACTGTTTTACTTAACGATGGACGCTTGATTCGGGTGCGGATTGGCGATGCTAACGATTCGGAACGTAGTGTTCGCCGCATTTCTTCCCAACAAGTGCAACAATTTGAGAAGTTAGTAGAGCGATCGCGGTTTGGTGAATTCAACAATTTGAGTTACCCAGCACCTCAAGGATCGGCTGATTATATTACCTACACCCTTACCAGTAAAGAGGGTACGGTGAGATATAACGATATTTCCCAAAAGAACTTGCCGAACAGCTTACTGCAAGTAGTTAAAGCCTGGAATCAAATTGCCAGCATTGCTCAATAATATCCAAGAAAGGGCGCGGCGATCGCGCCCGAATGGCAAAGCGGAGTTGAGAAACTTGTATGAATTAGAGAGCAAAGTTTTTAGCGGTTAGGCTAGACGCATTGACATTTTCCAACAGCACAAACTTCTCGAAACCACCAGATTTTGCTTTTCCATCAACGTCAAGGCGAACAACGGTATCGCTACCAAGTTGTTCTAATTTCAGGTAATCAGCGAATTTATTTGTGCCAGTGTAAGATTGGCCACCCATAATCCCGCGCAAGTCGATCTTGTCTTGATTGACAGCAAAATCAGTGATCGTATCTCCTCTATCTTGAAGTTTTTCATAAACGAAGGTATCGCTTCCAGCACCGCCAGTTAACTTATCTTTGCCTAACCCACCGTTCAGATAATCGTTACCATTACCTCCATTGAGGGTATCTTTACCATAACCACCCCACAACTTATCATCACCTGAGCCACCAGTTAGGATATCGTTACCATTTCCACCTTTGAGTTCTTTCCCAGGGGTAGAAGTAGGTGGAGATGGAACTTCAGAGACTGAATCCAATACAGAGGTTGGTACCTTGCTGATGGGGTTGGTATCATTGCTGCCAAAGTCTTGAACCCAATAGTTGTTGTCAAAACCTACACCGAGTTGAGTAAATTGCGGATTAAGGATATTAGCTCGGTGTCCTGGGCTATTCATCCAAGCTTGTACTACCTCTTGCGGCGTTTTTTGACCAGCAGCGATGTTTTCCCCCATTGTTTGGGCTTCAAAGCCCACAGCTTTAGCTCTATCCCAAGGTTGTGAACCATCTGGGCCTGTATGACTAAAGTAATGTTGTTGTGCCATCAATTCTGCATACTTATCGGCAGCGTAGTTGAGTTCTACATTGCCTTGCAGTGGTGCAAGACCATTCTTTGCTCGTTCTTGATTGGTTAAATCTAAGACCTGTTTTTCAAATGTTGTTGTATTTGTTGCCATCAATCCATCCTCCTAGAGATTTCTTCACATGAACTCAGCAGCAAGACAAATTCCGCTGCAACTTATTGGTAGAAGCAAACCTGGAGAGGTGTAAATAAGGGTAGTTATCGCAAAGCTGTCACAAGCTTGTATGTACCGTGAAGTCTGGTATTAGATACATCAAACTTACGTGTTAGAGGAGCGTTTCTCCTCTAGTGCGACTTCCTGATTTGGGGATTTTTTATCTGCTTGAGCTTCTGGCAGTTGAATTACGACCCCGTAGATTAAAAGGAAAAGGATGTAAGTAGTAATACATCAATCGCTTCCCCTCAGGATAAAAGATACAGTAGCTTTTTTCACCCTTGCCTTGTGGCGGTCAATAAACCGTCACATGGTAGGTAAAATTTAATTTATACCTAAATCTTTAATTGAAATTTTGTACATATAATGCCTTTGTATCATTATTAAAGTGTTGTTATCTATGCAACTACAAGTAATTAAATTTATCCAAAATAGTATTTTTTTTTACCAAAAAAATCATAAAAAAGCATAAAAAATCAGTAGAAGTTAGATAAGCTTGTAACAAATTACTCTGAAAACTGTATATGATGTAAAGTTTTCGCTAAGTTAGCCAAAATTCAGGCGAAAAAATTTTACAAAGGCTTATTGAAAAAATTCCGGATGCGATCAAAAATGCCTGAACAGAAATAGAGATAGGGTGTTTACCCTTAGTCTCTTTAAATACTCTCACGGCGTGAGATGTACAGATTTCTGCCCCAACCTTAGAATGCCGAACGTGCTAGTCAGGAATTATGACGACACAAACATTACAAGTGGGTAACGAAATTCTTCAGGCAGAAAAATTACTGTCTTTGCTAAATCGTTACCAGTTGTTACCACAGGTATTACGTGCCAAAGCAATCGATGAGGCGATCGCATCTTTCTCATGCACGGAAGCAGAACATCTAGCCGCGATCGCCAAGTTTCGGGAACGTCATCAACTGACTTCACCAGAAACAGAACAAGTATGGTTGCAAAAGAATCAGCTAACGGCAGAAATTATGGCGGAAATAGCAATCCGTCCTCTATTAATCCATAAATTCCAGCTTGCAATGTGGGGCAAGAAACTAGAGTCTTATTTTCTGCAACGCAAAGTAGATTTAGACCGGGTAATATATTCGATGATTCGTACCCAAGATGAAGGTTTAGCTCAAGAGCTATATTTTCGGATTGTTGAGGGAGAACATCCTTTTGCAACCATAGCGCAGCAGTATTCCCAAGGAGGCGAAGCGCTGACAGGTGGGGTAATTGGCCCAGTTCCTCTGTCTCAACCACATCCCATAATTCAGCAAATTTTGTATGTCAGTCAACCCGGTCAAATTTGGAAACCACATTTAATAGCCGATTGGTATGTAATTATTCGCTTAGAGCAATTACTGCCTGCTCAGTTAGATGACAATATGCAGCAGTATTTGCTAGACGAACTCTTTGAAGCTTGGATACAAACACAAATTCAAACCCATTTACAATCTGCTAACCACTGTGTGGAGTATTTGATGGGATGAAGCCAGAGATCGCACAAACTGAAATTTTAGCATTCCTTGTTGACACTCCTCCGTTTGACAAACTCCCATTTGCTACTTTAAAAAACATCGCCTTTAACTGCCAACTGTTGCAATATCGCACCGGACAATGGATGTTGGTCAAAGAAAGAATGCCAGCACAAGTCATGGTGATTTATCAAGGACAGGCGCGGGTATTGGGTTACGATCAATGGACGAACTCTCAAATTAGTTTGACTGTAGTCGAACCAGGAGAGTTTCTTGGTTGGTTGGGATTGGTGCGTGGAGTTAGTTGCGAGGCCGTCATGGCCTCTACAGAAGTCATTGCGATTACTCTGGAAGCGGCAGAATTTCTGCAATTGATGGACACAGAACCAGAGTTTGCCCAAGCAGTGCGATCGCGTCCCCACATTAGCGAAGTTTTTGAACTCTTAAGTTTAGAAATTCAGCGTCACGCAGATGCAACGACCGATATCAAAGATTTAGCACGCCAAGTATGGCAAGAAACACAGGTAGTAAATTTAGTCCCTGGAACTGTCAATTCCCAGCAATTTAACAAACGTCATTTGTGGCTAGTTAGTGCTGGCGGTATTGAGGGTATGACTGTTGGCTATAGATTAGCGTTAGATGACTCTCAAGAAACTTGGCAAAACACCACTGAAGTCCGTTTAATCGGCGTTCCTTGGAAGTCTCCGAATGAACATGGCACTACATTAACAATTGCTCCGGCTCCAGAATATCCTCCAGACCCCATTGCCGAAAGTCTCGCACCAGCACAAACTATACTTGTATCGGGAAAAGGCGCTATTGATGCTCCTTTAGCCTGTTTCCAGATGTTGAATCAGATATTGGGGGGTTCTTTTCGCCGCGATTTAATTCGTAAAGTCCTAACCAATCAACTAAAAACACACAAGCAGATTTCCTTACCAGTAGCCGGTGCAGTTGTAGAAATGATGGGTTTGCAGGCCCAATTGGTGACGGTTCCGGCTCATGTAGTTAACCGTTTGACTGCGCCCGCCTTAATTTATTGGCGAGAAAATCTCGCTTTGCTATATAAAATTACCGAACGGGAAGTTGTTGTAGCTGCTCCCGAAACTGGAGTATGCCAATATTCTCCCGCAGAATTTGCCCAAATCTGGGGAGAGTCAGGGCAAGTATTGACGGTAGAAAAAGCAGAAGTCGATCGCCCCGAAAAATTCAGTCTGCGTTGGTTTCTACCTTCCATCGCTAAATATCGTCTGGTTTTGGTTGAAGTCCTTGTGGCTTCCTTTTTTGTGCAGATATTTGGTTTGGCAAACCCCATCATCACCCAAATCATCATCGACACTGTATTAATCCAAAAAAGCCTCGATACTCTCGATATTCTCGGCATTTTCTTGTTGGTGATTGGAGTGTTTGAGGCGGCTTTAACGAGTCTGCGAATTTATTTATTTGCTGACACTACCAACCGGATCGATATTCGTTTGGGTTCAGAAGTCATCGAGCATTTACTCAAACTACCTTTGAGTTATTTTGAGCATCGTCGCGTCGGAGAATTAGCAGGACGAATTAACGAACTAGAAAATATCCGTTCTTTTCTCACAGGAACAGCGTTGACGGTGGTACTAGATGCTGTGTTTTCTGTGATTTATATCGGCATCATGCTGTTTTATAGCTGGATGCTCACCCTGGTTGCATTAGCCACCGTGCCATTATTTGCCATCCTGACAACCTTTGTGGTGCCAATTGTTCAGCGACAGTTACGCACAAAAGCCGAACGCCACGCCGATACTCAATCCTATTTAGTGGAGATTCTAACGGGTATTCAAACAGTTAAGGCACAAAATATTGAATTAAAATCTCGTTGGCAATGGCGCGATCGCTATACCCGTTACATCAGCGCTGGCTTTAAAAATGTCCTGACTTCTAGTACTGCTAATTCCATCAGCAGCTTTTTAAATCAATTTTCGAGTTTTGTGTTGTTGTGGGTAGGCGCGCATTTAGTCATCTCCAATCAACTCTCTTTAGGACAATTGATTGCCTTTCGGATCATTGCTGGATATGTTACTAGTCCTTTACTGCGGTTAATTCAACT
This sequence comes from Aulosira sp. ZfuVER01, assembly GCA_034530615.2. Lineage (GTDB taxonomy): Bacteria > Cyanobacteriota > Cyanobacteriia > Cyanobacteriales > Nostocaceae > Aulosira. Next base: position 13,216 of record JAVRCV020000023.1, on the reverse strand, counting down.
ATCACAGAATTTCCAAGAAGTAGCATTGTCTATCGAACGCCTCAGTGACATTTTAGATACAGCGCCAGAAGTTCAGGCAAGCGATCGCCATAATATTGCACTACCGGAAATTGATGGTGCAATTAAATACAATGGAGTTTCCTTTGGGTTTAACCCAGAAGATAGTTTAAAACTGATCAATATCAATTTGGCAATTGCTCCAGGAACTTTTGTTGGTATTGTCGGTCAAAGCGGCTCTGGTAAAAGCACTTTGACAAAATTATTACCACGGCTCTACGAACCTGTAGCCGGACACATCCAAATAGATGGTTATGATATAAGGAAAGTAGAGTTAAACTCTCTACGCCGCCAAATCGGCATAGTGTTACAAGATACCCTTTTATTTGAAGGGACAATTCAAGATAATATTGCTTTGATTCGTCCAGATGCAACTACCGAAGAAATCATCGCCGCCGCCAAAGCCGCAGCAGCGCACGATTTCATCATGGCCTTACCCAACGGCTACAACACCATAGTTGGCGAACGAGGTTCTGCCCTTTCTGGAGGACAACGCCAACGAATTGCGATCGCTCGTACCGTATTACAAAATCCCAGATTACTGATTCTTGATGAAGCCACTAGTGCTTTAGATTACGAATCTGAACAAAAAGTCTGTCGGAATTTGATGGAGTTCTTTCGGGGACGTACAGTTTTATTTATTACTCACCGACTCAACACTGTCAAAAATGCCGACACAATCATCATCATGGATCGGGGTGTAATTGCCGAGCAAGGAACACACGCCGAACTTATGTCCATGAAAGGACGGTATTACTGTCTTTTTCAACAACAGGAATCGCAATTATGAGGGAGAAGGAGTATTTTTTTAACGCAAAGGGGCGCAAAGTCAGCGCGGAGGTACGCAGAGTCTAATTGCGTTCTTCTTTAAGCCTTTGTACGAGACAAAAAACTACCTCTTGCTTTCTGCCCTATAGACCAAGTAGAACTATGCCAGATTTATCTTTGCTACTAGCTTGCACACAACAATGTTCCAAAATCTCTCCAACACCTGCTAATTATTGCCAAGAAATTCGTACTGAGGAGAAAACTCCAGCAACATCCGATCCTAGTGCTTGCGTTAGTCAACCAGAAAGCATGGAGGTAGCATTTTCATCGCCTGTTGATCGAGAAGCGCCGGCAAGTAATCGCCCAATCGACTCAACAGTGGCACAAGCCCAATCCCAAAACCAACCATTTTTGCAACAAAAGAGCGATTATCACAATAATTTCGTCACTACTGTTGAAGATCGCCCTTTACAGCTAGAAATACTTCTACCTACAGGTGGATTTTTATTCTTGTTTGCAGTTGGGGGAATATTTTTAATCTGGAAGCGGTTCCCGGAAGCACAGCGTCAATGGCAACTGCTTCTACAAGGAGATGTAGGTGTTTTTGGTGATTCAGGACTGACTTTACCTAAGGAGAAAGAGGAGTTCGATCAGCCTGTCATCCTCAAACAATCTCGTGCCTGGTCTCATGCTATTGTCTGGAGCATAGTTGGAGTGACAACTTTTGCCGTCATCTGGGCTTGTAATGCCAAGATTGACGAATCTGTTGCTGTGCAAGGTAAACTCGAACCGAAAGGTTTTGTCAAAGAAGTCCAAGCACCAGTTGGCGGGGTAATTGCCCAAATTCACGTGCAGGAAGGGCAAAGAGTCAAAAAAGGCGATTTGTTAGTTAGTTTCGATCGCACTACCAGTCAGGCGAAATTAGCTTCTTTGCAAGCAGTTCGCGCCAGCTTAATGTCAGAAAATCAATTTTATAAGACGCAGATGCGATCGCTCACAGCTACTTCTAGCCTCAAGCAATTGCAGGAATTACCAGAATTAGCAGCACTGACAGAAAACCGTGCGGCATTGGTACAGGAAAATCAACTTTTTCGTGCAGAATTAAACCAAGGATCGGGAATACGTGATTTAAATCCGCGATTTCGAGAACGCTTACTGACTAGGCAATTAGAGAGAGAAACTCGAATTGAGTCAGTGCGGTTGGATAGAGAACAGTTAACTCGGCAGTTAAATCAAGTGCAAGTGCAACTGATTAACGCTAGAGGTAGTCTAAAGACAAATTTAGAGATTGCCGGTAACTTAGAAACTCTGGTGCAAAAGGGAGCATTTGCCCGCTTACCTTACCTAGAACGACGACAATCAGCGGATGCTAGCCAAGCTGAGGTTAACCGCTTGGTGCAGGAAGAAGAACGTTTAAGATTAGCGATCGCCCAAGGGCAAACGAAATTACAAAATGCGATCGCCCTTTCCAAAGAAGATTTACTCAGCAAAATAGCCGATAACGAAAAGCGTATTGCCGACATAGATAGTCAACTCACCAAAGTCATTGTCGAAAACAATAAAAAAATCCAAGAAATTAACAGTCAAATCAGTGAACTTCAGTTAAATCTGAAATACCAAGAACTGCGAGCTTCAAATGATGGTATTGTTTTTGATTTAAAACCTCGCAGCCCAGGATACGTTTATAACAGCAGTGAATCTATTCTCAAAATTGTGCCGCCAGAAAACTTAGTTGCACAAGTTTTCATTACCAATAACGATATTGGCTTTGTCAAAGCGGGAATGCCTGTTGATGTCAGACTTGATTCTTTTCCCTACACTGAATTTAGTGATATTCAAGGTGATTTAATCCGTGTAGGTTCTGATGCTCTACCCCCCGATCAAACTCATCCATACTATCGTTTCCCGGCAGAAATTCGGTTAAGAAAGCAAACCATTAATATTAATGGTGCAGACGTACCCCTACAATCTGGAATGTCTTTAAGTGCTAATATTAACGTCCGGAAACGCACTGTCATGAGCATTTTCACAGATAAGTTTTTAGGCAAAATGGAAAGTTTGAAATATACTCGTTAGCAGTTGTTAATTGGAAATAGCCTTCAGTGTGTAATTAGGGGTTTAGCAATGCTAAACCCCATAGAAAATATATGATTGTTTTAACCATCTGTATTTAGTATTTCATGTCAATGTATCAGTCTTACAAATAAGAATCCTATAGTAAAATTACTAGCAGAAGATTATTCCTGTTAAGGCATTGTTGTTATGAGCATCCCAGTTGTAGACCAGCCCACAGAAGAAAAACTGGTAACTCTCAAGGATGTTTCTTGGGAGCAATTCAAAGGTATTGAGGCACAGCTAAAGGATAATAGCAATGTCCGATTATCTTATTTGTCAGGAATATTAGAAATTATGGCCCCTATTGGTGAGAAACATGAGAAAGTAAAAAGTACTCTTGGCTTGTTGTTAGAAGCTTACATGAAACAGTTGGGTATCCGGTTTTACAGACGTGGTGGTTTCACCCTAGAAGAACTGGGGTATGCGTCTGGCACACCGGATGAGTCTTACTGTATTGGCACAGACAAAGAAGTTCCTGATATTGTGATTGAAGTTATTGTCACTAGTGCCACGATTAATAGGAAGGAGTTGTATAAACTAAAAAAAGTACCTGAAGTTTGGTTTTGGAAATCTAACGAAATCAAAATCTTTTGGCTTTCTGAGAGTGATGAATATCAAGAAGTAAACAGAAGTGGGTTTTTTCCTGATTTAGACCCTGCATCGCTGCTGAATTATATTACTATGCCTGATCAGTATGACGCGGTGGTTGAATTTGGGCAGGCTATCCGCAATCAACGAACATGATATTGTGCTTTATATAACTAGGAATTACTGTGACAGTTGATGTTAAGCGTAGGTGTAGCCCGCGGCAGGCATCGCTTGTATTTATTCACAAGCCTATCCTAACAAACATATATTTACTTCCAGATAGTTGCAAATTTAAAATAAATCCAGATAAGACATTTTCTCCTGATAATTCTTTTGGAGATTCTAATACTTCTATCGGTTGACCGAGACGATAGATTTCTACTTGACGCATTTTTATATTAATTAACCAACCTAATTTAACTCCATTACTTATATATTCCTGCATTTTTGTTTGCGTTTCCTGCAAACTATCACTTGGTGACATTAACTCTAAAACAAAATCTGGAGCAATCGGTGGGAACTTTTCTTTCTCTTCGGGGGTGAGTGCATTCCATCTATCTTTTACAATCCAAGCTACATCAGGAGAACGATTTGCACCATTAGGAAGTTTAAAACAGGTGGAAGAATCAAAACAAATTCCAAGTTGAGTTTGGCGATTCCAAATCACAAAATCAGCATTAATTTCGGAGTTATAATTTCCAGTTTCTCCACCTGTGGGTGACATTATCAACAGTTCTCCGTCTGCATTGCGTTCAAATTTAACCTCTGGGTTTTCTCGACAAAGTTGATAAAATTGATTGTCTGTGAGTTGAATGATGGGGTTTAAGTTGATGGTGATAGCTGTCATAGAGATTATATTGGGTATGACATCAACTTTTAGAAGATGAAGTTATTGAGCTAGTTATAGTAGGATAACAAAATTAGAAATTTAGTTACTCTTGGAAGATAAGTTAGCTTATGCACAAACTTTTGATGTTCTAGTATAAATAATCCCTGCTGCAAAATCTCTAATAGTTTAATTGGGATAATTTATCAATTTGCGACAAATCTACATTTCCACCGCTAATAATTACACCAATCCTCGCTTCTGGTGCTGTCACTACACCTTCTAATAAAGCAGCTGCGGCTAAAGATCCTGTTGGTTCAACAACAATTTTTAGGCGTTCCCATAAGAAAAACATAGTACGTATAATTGCTGACTCTGATATTGTCACCATATCATTGACGTAATCTAGTACTAAAGGGAAGGTAATCTTACCCAAGTTGGGAGTACGAGCACCATCAGCAATAGTATTAGGATTATTAACAGTTTGTAGAGTTTTGCTATGAAAAGAACGAGTCGCATCGTCGGCTAGTTCTGGTTCCACACCGATCGCCTGACAGTTTGGTAAAAGTGCTTTAGTGGCGATCGCGCAACCAGAAAGTAATCCCCCACCACCACAAGGAACTAACAACAAGTCCAGTTCGCCAACTTCTTCTATAAGTTCTAAAGCGGTTGTACCTTGTCCGGCTATTACATGGGGATGATCGTAAGGAGGAATCAGTGTCAAGCCGCGATCGCCTGCTAAAGTTTGAGCTAGTTCTTCCCGGTTTGTTTTGTGTCGATTGTAGAGAATTACCTCAGCGCCATAACCGCGAGTAGCAGTTTGCTTAACTGCGGGCGCATCATCAGGCATAATAATAGTTGTCGGGATATCTAGTAATTTTCCTGCTAAGGCGATCGCTTGGGCATGATTCCCAGATGAATAGGTGAGAACGCCTTTTTGTTTTTGTGCTTCAGGTAGCTGTGCTAATGCATTGTACGCGCCTCTAAATTTAAACGAACCAGTGCGTTGAAAATTTTCGCACTTAAAAAACACCTGGCTATGAGTTAGTTCATTAACTGTTCTCGAAGTTAGCACAGGTGTATGGTGAGCAATACCCAAAAGACGTTTTTGGGCTGCTTTTACGTCAGTTAGGGTGACAGAGTTATTTTCTAGCATTGATATATCCAATTCTCATATTTTTGTCAAAAGTTGAATTTCTGCTTTGAGATTAGCTCTCGCAGATTCTTCTGCAATCTCCAACATTAAAGGTGTAAAGTAAATACGCTGACGCTGCAAAAATCGCTCTAAAATTTGCCTACGACCTGCAATATAATCGGCTTCTGGAACCCATGCATACTCTTGGCGAATCGCTTTAGCATATTCCTGATACTGAATTGGGTGAACAGCTAAAATTGCTAAATCTGCATCAAGTAAAACTTGGCTATCAAAATCATCCGCAGTAGATTGATGCTGTTTTGTATTTAAAATTAGACGTTTAACAGTAGCAATATTATTAGGTGGCAGCCCTAAATTACGCAATAATTCATCAGCATATTCTGCACTTCTTTCTTCATTATCTTGAGCCTGAGTGTCATAAACTACATCGTGAAACCAAGCAGCAAGTTGCACAGAAATTAAGTTTTGGGCGTAGGGTTGTAAAGTATCAATGGTACTGAGGATATGAGCGATATGTTTTAGTGTGTGGTAGTGGCGGTTGGAAGTAGAGTAAGCCTCAATCACCTGCCTAAAAGCTTGATCGAGAACTACTTGGTCAATGCCAAAAGGTTGGAGTGTATCTTGCCATCGACACAACAATATATTCGTCAGTGTTTTGCTTGAGGACATAAAAACAATCTGCGCTCCTATTCCCTGTTCCCGGCTTTTACTGCTATATAAAGTATTTCAATACTCTTGGTGGTTTTGTCAGTCAACCAAGGATGCCGATACATGAAAATCTTGTTGATAGAAGATGATACCTTACTGAGTACAGCCTTGGCAGAATTGCTGACAGCAAATCATTACACTATTGACTTAGCCAACAATGGCAAAACTGGGTTAGACCTTGTGATGTCGGCTGAATATGACTTAATTTTACTAGATTGGCTAATTCCGCAAATGGATGGCATTAGCTTATGTAAAGAACTGCGATCGCAAGGTTACTCCAAACCAATTCTGTTGCTCAGTGCGAAGAGTTGCAATGCAGATATTGTCGCAGGCTTAGATGCTGGCGCAGATGATTATGTCATTAAGCCCTATGAACCGGAAGCATTGCTGGCAAGAATTCGGTCTTTGTTACGACGAAGTAGGACGGTGTTTTCATCATCTGTGTTAACCTGGGAAAATCTCTGTTTAGACCAAATATCCGGTAAAGTAACTTATGCAGAGCAAGTAATTTCACTCACCGCCACAGAATACAATTTACTGGAATTGTTCTTACAAAACCCCAATCGCATCTTTAGCCGGAGGGCAATTTTAGATCGGCTTTGGGGATTTGATGATGCACCAATTGAAAATGCAATCACAACTCATATCAAAGATGTACGCAAGAAACTCAAAGCCGGAGGAATGAGGGAAGATATTCTTGAAACAGTCTATGGTATTGGCTATCGCTTAAAGCCTGCTCCAGAACAAGAACACAAATCATCCCAAAGTCCAGATTTAGCCTCAGTTAATCGAGTATTAGAACGATTTCGGCATTCTTTTGATCGACAGGTTGCTGTGCTGGAACAAGCAAAAACTGCATTCTTGGCAGGGAATTTACACCAAGATTTACAACAGCAAGCATTGCAAGAAGCTCACAAGTTAGCAGGCTCAATGGGATCGTTTGGCTATCCAGAAGGTTCAAAGCTGGCAAGGGCAGTAGAGCATTTATTGATACACGATCGCACTCTCAAAGATGATGAGATTACTCAGTTTTCTCAGTTAGTGACGGCATTGCAACAGGAGTTAACCAAGCCACCCGTAACTGTCACTGCCCAACCTGCTACCTTAGAGCAAACTCATTGTGTGTTGGTAATTGATGACGATACTACACTGACTGAGCAGTTGCTAATAGAAGCAGATGCTTGGGGAATGCAGATGAAAATCGCTCCAGATTTAACAACTGCTCGCTCACTTCTGGGCTTGGGAATTTTTGATGCAGTTCTACTAGATTTAAGCTTTCCAAGTACAGAAGAAGATGGATTAATGCTGCTGCGGGAATTGGTAGAGCGATCGCCCGATTTGCCAATTATCGTGTTTACTGGGCGTGATAGTTTGGCAGATCGCTTGGCGGTGTCACGCTTAGGCGCACGGCAATTTCTCCACAAACCTGCCACAACCAAGCAGATTTTTGGGGCGATCGCCCGTGTCTTACCGCAACACAAAATCTCAGAAGCCAAGGTATTAATTGTAGATGATGACCCGATAATACTAGCTGGATTATCAGCGTTGCTAACTCCTTGGGGGCTGGAGGTGACAACTTTGAGCGAACCACAGCAATTTTGGAAAGTACTGATTGCGACATCGCCAGATTTAGTGGTACTAGATTTAGAAATGCCAATAGTCAATGGTTTAGAGTTGTGTCAAGTAGTCCGGCAGGATGCCCAGTGGGGAGATTTACCTATTTTAGTAGTCACAGCACATACTGATGCAGAATCTCTTCAGCAAGCCTTTGCCGCTGGAGCCGATGATTTCATCACCAAGCCAGTGCTAGGGCCAGAACTAGTGACGCGGGTACTCAGCAGGATTGAACGAGTGCGTAGCCGCGCAGCAGCTTGTCGTTAGACATCGCGTTTGCAGACAGGTAGAGCAAGCCAGAGGTAAAGAATCATGAGAAGTTATCCGCGATTATTGTCCTACGTCGTTGCAATTGGCTCAACTGCGATCGCTCTGTTGCTGAGACTGTCGCTAGAATCGCTACTATCCGAAACTATTGGTGGTTTTTTTTATATAGCAATCCTGATCAGTACTTGGTATGGTGGCTCTCGTCCCGGAATCGTTACAGTTGTTCTTTCGGCGCTGGCAATCAAATATTTCTTTCTTTACCCGCGATATCAATTTTGGATACTTCAACCACAAAACCTATTGCAGTTAAGCATTTTTCTACTGATTGCCTTAATAATTAACCGACTCACTAGCAACTTTCTCAACAGCAAACAGAAGATTCAACAACTGAGCCAAAAATTAGCTCAAGAAAATGCCGAACAACTGCGGATGGCTCTGACTGCGGCGCACATGGGTATGTGGGACTGGGATATTGTTACCGGAGAAATCAAATGGTCGCCAGAACACGAAGAGTTATTTGGCATGGCTGTTGGTACTTTTGATGGGAAATACGAAACATTTGCAGCTCACATACATCCTGACGATCGCGCTGCACTCAACCAAGCAGTACAACAAGCACTGCAAACTCACAGCATCTACCAGCATGAGTATCGCATTATTTGGGCAGATGGTAGCATTCACTGGCTTGAGGCTAGGGGACAGGCATTTTATAACGCAGCGGGTCAGGCTATCCGCATGACGGGAACTGTCATGGCAATTGACCAGCATAAGCAAGTACAAGCAGCTTTACAACAAAGCGAAAGGCGATACCGTTCATTAGTTCATGCTTCGGCTCAGATTGTTTGGCGCACCGATACCGATGGGATGACAATAGTCGCCCCAGAAATTTGGGAAGAAATGTCTGGACAATCCGTGACGGAAACCTTGGGATTGGGTTGGCTGAATTTTGTTCACCCTGACGATCGCGATCGCGCTATCCAAAGCTGGGAAGAATCTTACACAAATCGCAGCATATATGAAACAGAGTATCGTCTGCGGATGAAACATGGCAATTACCGCGATTTTGCTGTGCGAGGTGTGCCGATCTTAGATGCTGATGGCGAAATTAGCGAGTGGATCGGCACTTGCACAGATATTACCGAGCGCAAACAAGCTGAAATAACGTTGCAGGAAAGGGAAGCAACCTTACGCTTATTTGCCCAGTATGCACCTGCTGGTATTGCTATGTTTGATCGGGAAATGCGCTATGTGATAGCCAGTCAAAGATGGGTAGACGACTATCATGCCGATTCAATTGCATCGTTAATAGGGCGATCGCACTATGAAATCTTTCCGGAAGTGCCAGAACGATGGCGACAGATTCATCAACAGTGTTTAGCTGGAGCAAGTGAGAAATGTGATGAAGATTTGTTTGTGCGCTCAGATGGGACGCAGCAATGGGTACGCTGGGAGATTCACCCCTGGCATACTGCTACAGATGAAATTGGTGGCATTATCATTTTTGCTGAGGATATTACACCGCAAAAGCAAATTGAAGCCGCTTTGCAGCAGAGCGAAAAGCGATACCGTTCATTAGTTCATACTTCGGCGCAGATTGTCTGGCGCACTGATGCCAATGGTATGGCAACAGTCACCCCTGAAGGTTGGGAAGAATTCACCGGACAAGCCGCAGCCGAACAACAGGGATGGGGTTGGCTTGATACTGTTCATCCAGACGATCGCGATCGCACTGCCCAATGCTGGCAAGAATCTTTTACAAATCGCACCTTCTACGAAACGGAATGTCGCCTGCGGAGGAAAGATGGCAGTTACCGCGATTTTGCGGTTCGGGGTGTGCCGATTTTAGATGATAATGGCAAAGTTAGGGAGTGGATTGGCACCTGCACAGATATTACAGAACGCAAACAAGCAGAAGCAGCCCTAAAGGAAAGTCAAATCCAGCTTCAGCGCCAACTGGCTGAAATCGAAACCATCTACCATTCAGCACCGATAGGGTTGAACGTCTTGGACACAGATCTCCGCTTTGTCCGCATTAACCAGCGCCTAGCGGAAATGAATGGATTTTCAGTGGAAGCACATATTGGCCGCACAGTGCGTGAGTTATTACCCGATATCGCTGATGTAGCCGAACCAATGTTTCGCTCGATCCTGAAAACAGGCGAACCGATTCTTAATATAGAAATCATTGGAGAAACTCCGGCTCAACCTGGCGTACAACGAACTTGGTTAGAAAGCTTTTTGCCCTTAAAAGATGGCGAACGGATTATTGGCATTAGTACCGTTTGTCAAGAAATCACCGAACGCAAACAAGCTGAAATTGCTTTAAAGCAAATAAATACCGAACTTGAGCAACGGGTAGCAGAACGCACAGTAGAACTGACACAAGTGAACGATCGCCTGCTAGCAATACTCATGCAACAACACCAGGCTCGTCAAATGCTCGAGGAACAGGCGCAACTACTGGATTTGGCGCATGACACTATCCTTACCCGCGACTTAAACGGGGCGATATCTTTCTGGAACAAGGGAGCCGAGTATATGTACGGCTGGAAGAAAGGCGAGGTACTAGGGGAAATTTCGCATACTCTTCTAAAAACGCAATTTCCTCAGCCGTTGGCAAAAATTGAAGCGGAACTTTTAGCAAAGGGTTACTGGGAAGGAGAACTGATTCAATTCTGCCGAAATGCTCAACCCGTCACTGTAGCTAGCCGTTGGGTTTTACAAACAGACAACACTGGTAAACCAATTAAGATCCTGGAAATTAATAATGACATTACCCGGCGTAAACAAGTAGAAACAGCTTTACAGGAATATTTACATGAAGTTGAGGATCTCTACAATAATGCACCCTGTGGTTATCACTCCCTAGATGCAGAGGGTAATTGCATTCGCATTAACGACACAGAACTCAAGTGGCTAGGGTATACACGCGATGAAATGTTGCACAAGAATTTTGCAGATCTTGTCACCTCTGAAAGTAAACGGATTTTTCAGGAGAACTTTCCTAAGTTTAAGCAGCAGGGTTGGATTACTAATCTGGAGTTTGAGGTTGTTAATAAAGATGGTACAACCCGATGGATCAGCTTGAATGCTACAGCTCTCAAAGATGAAGCAGGCAACTTTGTGATGAGCCGTTCAACGCTGTTTGATATTAGCGATCGCAAACGTGCCGAAGCAGTTCTGCGCCAATATGAAGGCATTGTCTCCTGTACCAAAGATGGTATTGCCTTAGTAAACCGTAATTACATTTATCAAATCGTTAATCAAGCTTACTTGGACTGGTGCAACAAACCAAGTATCGAAGTTGTAGGACATTCCAAGCGAGATGTTTTAGGTAAAAACTTATTTGATAGTGTCGTCCAGTCTCGGCTAGATAGATGTTTAGCTGGAGAGATCGTTCAATACGAGCAGTGGTTTGACAGCCCTAATGCAGTACCGCAATTTATGAGCGTTACTTATACACCTTACCGCGAACCAGACGGAAGCATTTCCGGCGTTATTGTTAGCCTGCGCGATTTGACTCAACTCAAACAAGCAGAACAAATGCTGGAACTGCAAGCTGTCATCACTCGTAACATGGCAGAAGGCATTGGCTTAGTGAGGGCAGATAATGGAGTCATTGTCTATACCAATCCCAAATTTGAGCAGATGTTTGGCTATGACTGTGATGAACTCAACGGTCAGCACGTTTCGATTGTCAACTATGCCAGTGAATCGGTAAATCCTGAAGATGTCAATCAAGCCATTCGTTCTGCTGTCTTACAACAGGGTGAAGCTACTTATGAAGTCCATAATGTCAAAAAAGATGGTACTCCATTTTGGTGTCGTGCAACTTGCTCTGTATTCAGCCATCCCGACTATGGCGACGTTCTAGTTGCAGTTCACCAAGATATCACCGAGCGCAAACGGATAGAAGATGCTTTACGCGAGAGTGAAGAAAAGTTTCGTCAACTTGCAGAAAACATCCAAGCAGTATTTTGGATGACAGATATTCACAATCAGCAAGTTCTCTACGTCAGTAAGGCTTATGAAACTATTTGGCAAAGAAGTTGTGAGGATGTTTATCAGAACGTTTCGGCTTGGTTAAATACAGTTCACCCTGACGATCGCTCTCGCGTCGAACTGGAACTCTTTGAACAAGCAAAAACAGGGCAACACGATAAAAGATATCGCATCATCCGCCCCGATGGTTGCATCCGTTGGATTCGCGATCGCGCATTCCCCATCAAAAATGAACTAGGGGAAATAGTTCGCATTGCGGGGATTGCTGAAGATATTACGGAACTGCAAAAAGTTGAGCAAATCAAGAGTGAGTTTATTAGTATTGTCAGTCACGAACTCCGCACTCCTTTAACTTCGATTCGTGCAGCGATGGGCTTATTAAATAGTGGTATCTACGATCAAAAACCAGACAAATCCAAGCGGATGATTGAGATTGCCGCAGGTGAAAGCGAGCGCTTAGTACGCTTAGTTAACGATATTCTCGATTTGGAACGCTTAGAATCGAGTCGTGCTGTCTTAGAAAAAACCACCTGTGAAGCTGCTAACTTAATTCAACGAGCCGTAGAAGGAGTAAAAGCGATCGCCAAGCAGCAAAATATTACCTTTAATATTCATACTACTGATGCTCAAGTTTGGGCATCTGCTGATGCAATTATTCAAACACTCACCAATCTATTAAGTAATGCCCTAAAATTCTCACCTGCTGATTCCACTATTACCTTAAGCGTCCAACAGCAAACAGATAGTGTACTATTCCAGATTAGCGATCGCGGGCGAGGTATCCCCGCCGATAAATTAGAACTGATCTTTGGTAGATTTCAGCAAGTAGATGCTTCTGACTCTCGTGATAAAGGCGGCACAGGCTTAGGATTGGCAATTTGCCGTAGTATTATTGATCAGCACGGTGGGCAAATCTGGGCTGAGAGTACTCTCGGTGCAGGTAGTACCTTTTTCTTCACTCTGCCATTGGTTGAAAGCAAGAAAGCAGGGGGATGAGGGAGAAAAGGGGGACAGGGGGACAGGGGGACAGGGGGACAAGGGGACAAGGGGGAATTGAGTGATGCCCAATGCCCAATGCCCAATGCCCAATGCCCAATGCCCAATGCCCAATGCCC
>JAVRCV020000022.1:0-106499 GCA_034530615.2 Aulosira sp. ZfuVER01 | reverse complement strand
TTTTCCTGAAGCTTTTAATTCCTCTTACCACCTCAAAATCAGCGAACGGACAGTTATTTCTCCCCACACTCCCCACACCCCCTAAGGTGGCCATTGGTCATTAATAAAGGGCGCGGCTGGTGGCCCTAAAATTGTCAGGATACCGGGTGGAGTTGGAATGCGATCGCCCATGCGCACAAGAGAGCGACCACCCACCGTGACACCACTACTAGCTAGCGGCCCAATTACCAAAGGATAAGGAACCCCAGTCAACGAGTTAATCATTTGGCAAATTGAGCCAGATGTGGCCAAAGGTAAGCCGTTGGCTGTAATAAACGGCGGCAAAATCGTCAGAATCACACCCGAATCGGGTGCGCCAGTAGCGCCAGGAGTAATAATTACCGCAGCGCCAATAGTAACAGGAGGCCCAGGCATATCTTAAAAACTCCCTTGCTTATGGTGAAAACGACGTAATTCCTTTAATTGAGGTATTTACCCCTTGGAGAGTAGCTGAAAGTCCACCATTCACAGTTGCTCCCATATTGCCTTTGAGTGTGGCTTGGCTACCCGCTTCGATATCGGTATTGAGTTGGCCCTTGATTTTCACATTTTGCCCTTCCAAAGTCAGGTCGCGGGTAGCTTTGAGGCTCATCGCCCCTGCCGCTTCGATAGTCACATCACCGTCTTGATTCATCGTGATTTTGGTGCGACCGGCAACAACAGTTACCTTACCCCCACTACCATCAGGCTGATCTAACTTCATCTCTGTCTTACCCGCAGTTGCTCTCACCGTACCATCGGTAATGCGGACAGTTATTTTCGGAGGCATTTCAATGATAATTTCGCGGGGGGAAGTATTATCTTTGATATTGCGAATAGCTGCCTTTAAAGTCTTCTCGTCATCTGCCGCTAAAGGTAGGCGAAAGATGACTTCATCGGAATTATTCAGGGGTGGACGGTCTTGCTCGTTGTATAACCTGCCAATCAAAATTGGCTGATTGATGTCGCCCTTATAAAAAGTCAGCAGCACCAAATCACCAACATTCGGGATCGCAGCTGTACCGATGTGACTAGTTGCGATCGGCACACCCCGCAATAGTAAACCACTATTTTTAAGACGCACATCACAGCCGTAGTTGTCACTATCATTAGCAGCGCTATGGGAAAACACAGCCTCCACCAATCCTAGTTCAGCAACCCGCACCGATCGCAGTTCCTGACGGATAATTTCTTGAATCGTGCTGACAATGGTTGACATAAAATTTTGCGTTTTTAGAGCTATAAATTATCTTTTCTTTTTCCTTGGCGGTTCGTTAAATACTTTGAAAATCAATAGTCGTCATAAAACCACCAGTTTTTGTAATTCGATGAATCACACCACGCACCTGAAAAACCCGATCTAACGTATCATCGGGCATATCCCGCAACCGAATCGCATCCCCCAACTTCACCTCTGGACGACCGATAGTTAAAAGTTGACCCCGCAAAGTCCGACGCTGAATCGCAGTCAAGGCAGCATTAGCAGCAGTACGCGCCGCATCAATAGTCCGTAAAGGCGATCGCTCCAACAATAACTTCGCCTCACCAGTTCCCGCCGTTCCCTTAGAGTTCTGAAAATCTCTCGTTAACCACACCCAAGCTGCATCAGGGCGACTACCGCCAGGACTTTCGCCCCAAGCTTCTACCGCACTAGCCCGTGGTTGCGATCGCAGTACGTCTAACTTGATAATGTGCTTGGCATACTCAAAAATATGAACAGTCTTGCCACTAACGAATTTTTCAAACACCAACTTGCCATCGGTGTTGAAATAGGAGTCAAAACCGGATAACTCAGCTAAATCTCGAATATGGTGGTAGGCGCTGCGTTGTCCATCAACCACATAGCCAGGGAAGTTTATCCCATCCTCAGCATTCGCCACATCGACATTCGCCGCACTTGCCAAATCTTTGACAATTTGACCTGCTGTTTTACTTTCATAAGTTTTATTAGAAAAACTACGGAGTAATTTGTCAGCTAGGGTATAACCATTAACGCGATTAGTCATCAATCCGGGTTCAACCGTCACAACTGTACCGCTAATTACCTGAGTCAAACCGCCGTTGTCAGCATAGCCTAGTTCAATTTTGACTTCATCATCACGGGCTGGTTTAAAGCTCCCGACTTGACCGAATACCAGGGTAAAACTATCTGCTGGCGTATCCATGTCCAAAGTGACAGTTAAATCTACCACAGTGCTAGCTTTCGGTTCATCAGTGGTATCGATAACTTTTTTATTAATAGTAATTTTATAGGCGGGGTTGAACATTTCCTCGTCCGGTTAAATTCTTCCTAATCTGCCTCGAATCCGGTCTGCTGCTTGCTGTAAAGCAATTCGTGTTGTTTCTGTTAGTTCTGGTAGGTTGAGCAGGCTATTAATTTTGTTCAGTACACTTACATCTCCTACTTCGGCAAGGGATTGCACAGCAAGATTTAGATAATGTTCGTTATTGGTAGTAAATAAAAATTGAATTAGCGGATCGGCCCAATCTTTGCTATCTAATTTACCAAGATACAAAATTGCACTTAGCGTTTTCCAATCTGGCCAAATCTGGTTTAGCTTTATTAGGTAAACGCTGAGAAGTGGTGCAACGCTATCACCAAAATTTTTAATCAAGTAGTTGACAACTCCCTCAGGTGGAGGCGCACGCAAGATACTTCCAGCAGCACGCGCTTCAGCTCGCTTGAAATAGTCAAGACAAGCTTGGAAAGTCTCGCCGTTAATAATCCACTGTAAGATGACCTGTGTAATTAGCCGTGCAATCGGGTCGGCTGTATTCCGCTGCTCTTGTAGAAAAGGAACTATGGACTCTCCTTGAGCAATTAATTCCTGTTCGGCATCCAGATAAGCCTGCCCAGTGCTATTAATGACAATTTGATAGTACTCTTGGACACTCATTCATTGTTATCTCCTTTTTACTGGTTGTTACTAACTTAAAACTATTTAAAAGTCCACCTGCTCCCACCAAGGGGTAGTGTGCGGACTGCGCTTAGAATTAGTGCCGCAATGCACTTCTCCAAGATTGATATGGTACGTATCAAAATCGTCTACAAACCTGATTTGACTGATTGCATAGCCTAGTGGTGTTAGTTTTTGGCGAACATCTTCTTCTAGTTGATCGACACCACTAAGCACTGGGCCAAAAGGTTTGGGAATTACTAATTGGTGCTTGGCAAAATCAGGTCTGGTAATTGCCAGTAGATTCACCATGCCTGGAATTAAAGCTGAGAAGGTGCCAGGAAAACTTGGTTCTTCAAAGAATAGGCTAGGGATTTTAATAATATCTGTGGTGGGGTTCAACCCCAATTCTGTCTTAAATTGCGTTTGGATAGCATTCAACTTAGCTTGACAGTTTGCATTGTCGGTTAGAAGAGTGGTATCTGCTAAGATATTGTCGATTGAACGCTCCTCGAAGGGATCGTACCTGTTAGGTTCACTTGCAGGCGCAATTGACCGAAGATAAGCAAGGGTTTTACCTGTAAATAGCTTAAGGCTACCATTACCAGCGTCACGCAGTTGTTTCAAAATGCGAAGGGCTTCATCTGTGCTAGCTAAGAGCATTTTGAACCCTTTGCCAGTTTTAGAGGGGACAAAGCTAATGATTTCATCTACGTGACCGACTGTTAGCCAGTCTGTATCTACCTCAAAGGGCTTTTGAATTTGCTGGGCTTCGAGGAATTTTTTGACGTTTGTGTTGAAAGGTTTGGAGGGTCTGCCCTTGCCATGATAAATTCTGCCGAATTTGTAGTCTTTGCTGCCCACCTTCACTGGCGGAGAGACCTCAATATTGCCATGAGAATCAAACGTGTTAGGGCTGCTAGGTGGTAAAGTCGGTGGTTGATAAAGACCATAATCTAATCCCAGCAGTTCATCTGGTGCAAATTTCAACAGACCTCTAACATTTACTGCATTCAACACCACAGAAAATGCTTGGTTAGGTGTCCGAGAATAGCCAATCTCCATACAATCTTGTATCCATTGGTCGTCAGAATAAGTTGCTCCACTGGCTTTTTTCAAAGGAACCCCAGCCACCGTAGCCGCAGTCGCAATATCGCTGATAAAGGGAGTAGTGTTGAAGCCAGGAATTTCTAACACATATAATTCTTCTGTTACTTGTAAATGAGAAGGCATTATCCAAGGAGCTACCAGTAGCTTCACTTCATCTTTAGCAATATCGGTGCTGCCATCTTTAAGGATGAGCGCAAGGTTAATGAATCCGTTAAAACTAAAATCTGGAGATTGACCAGCATACTGAGTTGCCTCCATGCCCAGCTGTGCGTCGGCAGTCTGGGTAGTAGTAATAGTTACTTCTTTGGGTAATGCTGCGTCAGGCCCAATAATAGCAGTTGCCGAGAGGCTGCGCTCATTGAAGATGCGAATCTTGGTTTTGTCTGCAACCGACAGCACTAGGCTGATTCCTGAAGGCAGAAGACCACTTTGACGAATAATCAGTAGAGTTAAGTCACTAACATCACCAGCACCATCTACTACAGTATTTTGATTATCAATTTCAGTATTTCCAGCTGCTTTATCATCGTTGTCGCAATTGCAAAGAATGATGGCTCCCTTTTTACCTGCGCCAAACTCCCAAGTATTCTTACCTGCTTCATTTTGGGAGACACTTCCGTCCCGGTTAGCATCGACATCGAGAGTTACTCTGGTTATAAAGATATCAGCTTTTTTGGTTAGTCCGGCAAAACTAGCTGCTACTGTTTCTGGGCTGCTTGATGTAATGCTGGCGCGGGAAACTGTTCTTTGTAATGGCTTTCCAGTTACAGCTTTACCACCACTCCAAGTTACTGGCTGTGCAGGTGATGGGGGAGGGGTAATATTAGCAATGACTGTAACTACTTGAGTAGGATTGAGCAGTGCTAAGAAGTTAGTACTATTCGCTCCACCAACTTGCTGGGCATCTTTGACATCTAGCGTAAATGTGCCGACTGTAATACTAACGCGATCGCCATCATCATCTACACCTTTCAACCCAAGTTGGAACCCAGTATCGCGGCTAGCTGTGCTAATAGTACTTCCTTCTACCCAGAACTCAATTCCGTTAGGTTTGGAAGCGAAGCTCGACAGTGGGATTTCGAGAGAATTTCCTTTTGCTGTTCCCGCGCTGGTGGGATTTTCATCGTCGAAAACCCCAATTTTGGTGTCCAATCCTGTAACTTTATTGCTACTAATGGTGACTTGTCGCAAAACTAGAGTGCTAAACAGAGTATTGAAAAAGCCAAGTGATGGTTTGACGTTGCGAACAATAAGCAGCGCTCTTTCTTGATTCTTCCCAGCATCTTGAACTCCCAAGAATCGCCCGCCAAACCATTTATCAGTAGCTGTAGTTCCAAGTACAGGCGGTGTTGCAGGTGGTGGCGGCAAAGGTACAGGTGCTACACCAGAGGCAGAACGACTTCCACAAATGTCTAGAGTCAGTTCTACAGCAGTTAATACCTCAGTTTCCTCGGAAAGAATCGGAACAGAACCAGCACCTCCTGCTGATAATCTGAGTTTGAGTGTGATGTCATCAAGGCTACTGCTGGCAGTTACGCCTTCGATAAATAAATCTACCCCTTTTGTTAACTCACTGCCTGTAAATACTTTGCCTGCACTAGGAATAACAACCTGAGTTCCACCTGTGGCTTTGTCGAAGAAACGGATTGCACTAGTTGTACCAGATACAGTAAAAGTGCCTGAGCGATTAAATGCAGCAGTAGTTTTGAGAGTAACTTTTTTCCTTGCCGGAGTTGTATGGGGCTTCTTCACCAGCACAATTGGCGATTCTAGCTCAATGCGTGGCGCTACTCCTACCGTAAGTGAAACGCGATCGCCATCATTTTCAACACCTTTAATCCCAAGTTGAAAGCCTGTATCGCGCAGTACTGTACTGGAATTGACACCTTGCGCCCAGAAGTTGATATCGCAAGCTTGCGGTGGAAATTCGTGAGGATTATTTTTTGGGACAGATGTGGCTGTTTCATCGTCTACAACTACGACTTTGTTATCTAAACCTGATACCTTACCGTCTTTTAGCTTGACTTGACGCAACACCAAATCACCAGTGAAAGCAGCTGGTTGCACCCGGCGTACAATCAAAAGCGATCGCTGTTTACCAGCAAGTAATGTCGCACCATCAAACCACTTATCAGTAGCCACGCCAGCAGGTGGTACTGGTGGAGGCTGTGGTAGGGGAACCGGGTCAATAATTGGTGTTAACCGAGGTTCACAAATATCTAATGTTAAGGAAACTGCCGTTAGCTTGAGACTTACAGGTGAAGCGACAGTAGGCCCTGGTTTTAGTTCCAAAGTCAGCGTTACATCGTCAAGATTACCACTGGCACGGATACCTTCAGCAAAAAGTGTGACACCCTTCTTGAGTTCCCTACTGGAGAAAGATTTGTCAAAAGCGATCGCTGTTCCGCCAGTTTTCTTTTCAAAAAAGTTAATTTCGCCACTTGTAGCCGTTAGGACACGTTTCAAGACTCCTTCTTGTTTTAATGGCCCATTCACTTGTAAAAGAATCTCAACACGGGAAGGATCTGTGTAAGATTTTTTCACCACAACAATGTTTGACTTCGGTGTAATACTGAGAATTGTTGGTGGTGGAGCCACTGGGCCAGCTTGTATTATTGCCCCAAATCCTGCTTCTGTAACTGCCGAGGTCTCAACTAGTTGCTCTGGTGGCTTCTCTAACCTCTGGCAAACTATGTTTCCCTCAGCTTCATCAGCATCTTCGCTCCTGAGTCTGGCGAGTGCGGGGTCTACTAGGTCGAGAACTTCTAAAATGTAGACGCCAACAGGCTTAGGTTCTGGGTAACTAAATTCACCATTTGCATTCGCCCGTTTGGGGATGGGACGACCTTGGGCACTTTCACCATCTAAATACTCGCCATCTGGTGCAATTAGTACATATTTCGCATTAGCTACTGGTGTGCCATCTTCAAAAGTGATACTACCGCTAATCGGAATTTTGTCTTGCTCGGCTGGCTGTACCAACCACTTACCATCAAGAGCTTTTTCTCTTGTAAGAAAGCAAACGCGCTTGACTTGATTTTCTGCTTTATTTTTGGGGTCTGAACCCAAGCACCAGGAACTACCTACAGCACCAGGTGTCGGTAAATTAAAGGTGCGAGGCTGGGGTATGTCATCGCAGGGAATGTTTTCCGTTTGGATAAATAACATCTCCGTGCGCCGATTTGGTCGCCAAGCAACAGGGGTTTTCTTCACCGGGTCTTGCTCTCCAGCTCCTAACCACTTGAGAATGCCACCATCACAACCATCTTTGGCATTGGGGAAAAAGCTGTCTTCTGGTATTTTCAAGCCATCCTGAGCCATGTATGCCTCAACTAAGGCACTCCAGGTGGCATCATCCATGAATCCGGTTGCAGGTAGCCCTTGAGTCTGTTGAAAGGCACGCACGGCAGCATTGGTCTTGGTATCTGGTTTTTCGTTGATGTTGCCTAAGTAATAACCTAAGTCCTGGAGCATGAATTGGTATTCTCTAACACTCCAGTTATCCTTTGTTTGACGGTTAGCACTGGGGGCAGATTTGCGCAGTTCGTCCCATTCAGCGATGGAAGTCGCGCGATCGCGTCCAAAAGTAAGGTAGGCATAGACACTCCGCGCCCTTCTTTCAGAAAGATATTGATTGTACAGATCGTCGCCTGCTTTATCGGTGTGGCCCAAAATCAGCAACTTCTCTTGGGGATGTGCCTCAGCATACTCAGTTACCTGCCGCAATACTTGACGCAAACAAGGTTCGATAAAAGCACTGTCAAACCGGAAATGCACCACAAATGCCTTGGCAATCAGCACTCCCGGACGCAGAGTAATTGTTACTTGTGTCGTTTGACCACCCCGGATAGTCGCCTGGGCTGTCCCAGACATCGGACTTGGAGCAGTAACAATAGCTTTCACTGTGTACTGGCCAAGGGGCAGATTCTCTTCAGTCCAGACATTATCGACACGATTTGTTAAATTGCGCGACAGTACCGTACCATCCTCCTGTGTTCCCTCTAGGGTGACTGTAACTGTACTGAAATCAAAGTTAGGTTGACCCTCAACAATTACTTCAACAACGAGTGTGCCAGTGTCTATCGATGGCGGTGGTGGCGGTGGGGGGGGCGGCGGTGGTGGGGGGTCTTCTCTTTTTGGTGATGGTGGTGGGATGTATTCCCGTAGTGTCAATGCATACTCGAATTGTTCTGGTTTACCTGCCAATTCTCGCACGCCCATCTGCTCGATGATGACTTGAGTTACTTTAGTTGCAGTGGCAATATCTGCAACAAATGATACAGGTTCCGCTGCGCGAAATTTATCTCGCAGGGTTTTCAGCCCTTCTTTAGCTTCTGTGCCAGTAATCACTCCAGAAAGAGTAACGCTGGTAGCACTCCGTCCTAAACCCTCGAAGAAGTCACCTTCTAGGGCTGGTATACTGTGCTGAACCAACACTTGGTCGTCTACGGTGTCGATTTTCTGTACTAGCTGTAACTCTAAATCACCGAGCATTGGTCTTGCCATAGGCTAAAGTGCCTCCAACTGGCTGAGAATGTGGTCAATCAATGTCAGAATTTGACTGCGTTCTTGGCGATCTGGTAGAGCCTCTAATGTTATGGCCATATTTTTTACCGACTCTAAGCTATCCTTCTCTTTGGGTGCTAGACCTTCGGACACCGCCAGCAAATTATTGACAGTACCTAATAGTTCTTGAAGGTTGGCGACGCTATCCAGCTTTCCTTCTACCTCTGTGAGGGATTTTTTCAGGTTATTGAGAACGGTCTTAAAACCCTCAATGACAGGATTCATGATATTTGCGGGAACAGATGCGATCGCATCTCGGATGTTTTGGTCTTCTAACTGGTCTGAAAGCTCTTGCAATGATGTTTTGAGTTGTTCCAGAACATTAGTTTCTACAAGTTTTTTCTCAGTAGGAACTTCCTTTGACCTCAACCACAGCCAAAAGCGATCTAAGAACTGGAAATGATTTCTAAAATTTCTCCAGCACATTGGCATCCACGGGATGTTTCCCCTCCTCGATCTGAATCAAGCTGTTAATTACTAAGTTATTAAGCAGCTTTTAACTCCTGTAATTTTGCAGTGATGTCAGTAATCAGAGTAAGAATTTCTCCTTTAATATCACTTAGCGATGGTAGACCACTAACTACATCTGTGACGGCTAATACATCATCAATAGTACTTGCTTCATTTGGTAACAAACTTTTGGCAGAGGTGAGAAAAGATTTTATTTTGGTTGTGAAACTTGTGACTTCTCCTAAGCCGGGAATTTGATTAGGGTCTAATTTTTCAATCTCGGCTTTCAGTTTATTCATCAAATCAATCAGCTTATCTAACAATTCGCCAATTTGGGGAAGTACCGAGGTCAGCGCTTGAATAGCAGGCTTAATTTTAGCGACGTTCTCATCTAAGAACGTTTTAAAATCTTGTAAAACATCTTTGAGTTCCTGGTAAAGATTATTAGCTGCCATATTTTTACTCCTCTAACAGTTTGTTTGCAAAATTAAACTTAATTTGAGCGTTCTATAGCTTCGCCAAATTCTTGGAAACGAACTAATAAATCGCTTAATGGGGAGATGAACCTTTCTAAGCCAGTGGCAAAATCCAGCCCGATATCAAGTCCAGCTACAAGATCGTCCATTAAGTTTTGGGCATCATCTAAAATATCTGTGTCCAAAAATGAAGTATCTTCTGGCTCAACAGGCTGGATATATTCGCGCAGCGTCAGAACATAGGCGTAACGTTCTGGTTTACCCGCTAAGTCCTGCACTCGTAAATCGTCAATCACCATCTGCTCAATTTCGGCATCCGCAACAATATCCGCCGTGAACGGTAGCGGCTGTCCTGCACGAAATTTGTCATCTAGCCGATCTATCAAGTTCTGAGCCTCAGTGCCAGTTGCTACTCCCCATAAAACTAGGCGCGTCGGTCGTCGCCCCAGGTTTTGCAACAAGCTACCAGCCATCCCCGGAGGTTTGTGTTCTGCTAAGACTCGTTGTTCATGGGTGGTAATTTCTTGCACTTGGGGCAGTTCAATGTCGTCTAGCATTGGCTGCATAAGCGTTTCTCTTTACATAGGGCATTGGGCATTGGTTATTACTTATTTCTCCCTTGTCCCATTTCTCCCCACACTCCCCACACTCCCCTCCGATTTACACATCGATGCCATAGCGGCGTGCTTCCTCATCGAGGATACGCTTAATTTTCGTTGCTAGTGCGTTTAGGTCTTCTTCGCTGGTTGTGGTTTCCTCCTGTTTCGCATTCTGCTGGATGATAGCCGTCGCTACACTAGGAACCGCGTTGTTTGTCATCTGTAGTGGCAAAAGAGGCGGCAGTAAGGACTTGACTATTGGTGGGGGCATGAGTGTAGCTGATGCTACTTGGTTGTGTGCTGTTTCAATGTCTTGGCTGTGCTGTTTTTTCTCTAGATTTGCTTTCCCCAACAAATCTAATGCATGGTTATTTGGTGTTGTTTGTGATACCTCCTTCTCCTTGGTAGCATTACTAGTGGAACTGTTGTTTTCCGGTACGCTTGGATTAGCTAAACGTTTGAGAGTTTCTCGGTTAACAGTCTTACCGTTAAGCGGTGTTGACCACTGCTGAGTTAGGGATAGGGTAATAGCTGGGCGTTCGGGTTTGACTAGTCGATTCCCAGTTGCTGGAGCAAATTTTTCTCGATTCAAGGAAGCGATCGCGCGCTCAACTAAACGCAGTTGCCATGCTTGCGGCTGGCTTTGTGTCCAAGATAAGTTAGCTCTATTGATAGAGTTGGAGTTAAATATAGGACTTAAATTTCTATTGATTGAGCCTCCATTGAATGGTGTTGTCTGCTGCTGAGATGATTTTGGCTGTGCTGTGGTTAACTGATTTTGATACTGCGATCGCACTTCTTTCCAAGTCGGTTGCCAAGAATTCGCATCAGTTTCGCTAGCGAGACGATACAGCAACTGTTGGCTGACTTGAGGCGATTGTTGCAACACCATTGTTACAGAGTGCTGAGATGATGTTTGGGGAACATCGGGTGGGAGTCTGGCAGTTGTGAGACTGTCGCTGTCAGGAAATTGACTGATGGTGCGATTGCTTGGGTTGTTGGGGATGGGTACAGCCCGAATCTTGTTTGTGCGAACAGGTTGAGTAATTAAGTCTACTTTTTCACTCCGTAAATTCTCCCAGGTCAACCGCGATCGCTGAGGTAAGGAAGATTCAGATTCCGCCTGAGACGGACGAGTTCCCACTTCAGTCAGCGCTATTAAGGAATGACCGAGCAAAGGTTGATCGGATAAATTTAACCGGATGGGAGCGATTTGAGCTACCCAAGCAGACTGTTGCCATAAAATATCTAGGCGCTCATAGGTTAGCTGCAAATCGCGCTGCCAGTAGACTGGTGCTTTTCCCCCAGCCAAAGTTGCAGACAAAGGCTGTACCCATTGCCACAAACTGTTCGCTTGGTTCATCCCGTAGCATCACCTCCACGAGCCATTTCCAGGTAAAGCAGAATTTGACCGATAGTCATTCCACTCACCTCTTCTGGTGTCCAACCAAACTCTTTGGCTAGAAAGAAGCAGGCCCTGGCTAAGGGCGTTTGCACTAACTCCGCCAAGGCGTCGCGGGGGGTGCTGATGCCGCTGATTGTATTGATGCGTTCCACCAAAAAGCGCGCCATACCTGCGGGTAATTGCGAAACCTGTTCTAGTTTCAGCGCTGGTTCAACTAGTCCCTGTTGGATCATCAATGTTGCAGACAATTGCTCGTCATCACGAGCTGCCTTGGCAATTTTTTGCAAATCGCGTACAGTTAGCGGACGCAACACTACTCTGGTATCAGCTGTACCGTTACCGTTGGTACTTAGCAAGTCAAATGGAATTTCTACTTCGTGAGTTAAAGTACTGCCAGCCAGTAACTCTTCAGCACTGAGAGTCATAAGCAATCAAAAATTTCCCAATTTTTAGTTATCTCTATGCAGCTTCTCTATCTTCAACAGTGATAAACAGACCCTTGAAGCTCACAGATTCCATGACAAAGTCGTCTTCAGGTAGACTATATGCCCAGTTCTCGAACTTCACACCATGTATGGTCAGAGTACTGCTAGTGTTGGGTATAGCTGGATCTTTCAAATCCAATAGCAAATTAAAGGATGGTTGGGGGTAGGGTTCGGCTTCGCGAGCTACTAATGCCCCTTTACCTAGCAGCAGCCGCAACAGAGCGCCGTTGATATAAGCTCGACCAATCTTACCACTGATATTGATGTTGCCTGGTCGTAGGGCCGCTGGATGGCGTCTACCAATTTCATGAAATAGTTCTAGCTCTGTCTGCACGTAAACTTCTACACTCGTTGCCCGACCGACGGGGCTAAGTTGGTAGAATTCAATGATTTCGTTAGCTGCTTGTCCCTCTGGTGAGTCTTCACTAGCGAGGGTCAAGGTGGCATCAGAGCCACGGAAAACGTTAGTATTGGGCATTTAAGATTCTCCTTAAGCGAGGAACATTACTACCTTGATAAATTCGATGCTGAAGGTTGGACGCACAGTCAGAGTTACTTTCGCAATGCCTCGAATCTCTTCATCTCTTGTGGCGGTGACATCCAAGTCATAACTAATCAACTGCTCATCATCCACCATCCCTGCTAAAAAGCCGTTGATGGAACCTTTGAGAGCTTTACGCACTCGGTCGTTGTTGAGTAAACCAATATAAGGTTCAGATGCAGAACGTACTCCTTTACGGGCAAAGTCTACAATCCGACGAGTAGTAATTTGCCCGAAAGCACCTCCATTAAAACCAGTCGTCACAGCCCTAACCACACGGAAGCCCCGCCGTTCTTCTAGAGCCAATACCCCTGCGTTGATTAGGTCTTTGAGTTCGGTGGCGTTAAACTTGGTTTCTAACCCTGCTACTGACAGCGTTTTATTAGTTAAACTCACTTGTGGACTACGAGAGCTAAGTAATCCGGCAACCGCCGCCGCCGTGTAAGCTGCTGGGAGAATGACATCTTTCGGTTCGACTTTACCATCAGCATTTTTAGCTGCGGCGTCAGTAAATCTAATCCCTGGCGCGACGAGGATAATACGACCATCAGCATCACTGAGATTGTTGGCCTTTAACCGAGCTACTGTCGCGTTGAGCGGGCCACCAATCACCGCAATCCGTTCATTTTTAAAATCGTCGTTTGAAGCTTGAGCGACATGGGACTGTAGTTCATTACCGATACCTGTGTCGCTAGCCCCCAAGCCTTTACCGGCAGCCACTACGATTTGCACATCTTCGGTCAATAACTTGTCAAAACCTGCTTTATAGTCAGTGTCACTGGTAGTCGGAACTTTGACTGCATAAACTGAGGAAGCACCGTTGGAATAGGCTATTTCTAAAGCCCGCACTAAAGTAAAATCTTCTACTGCTTTAGTGGGATCAAAGGCATCGTAGTCTCCGAAGATTTGTTTTGCCTCGTCGTAACTGCCCAGAGGTACGACTGTCAAATTTGGAATATCGTTACCTTGGGAATCTTTTGCTTGTTTGGCAGTACCGACAATACCAATATTGCCTGATGAAATCCCACCAGGGACAATCAATCCCTCGGCTCGCACTTGAATATAGACACCTGGCAAAATATCTGTCATGTTTGCGTATCCTCCTTAATTTGGGGAGATGAAATAACCATGTTTAGTCATGGGGAATAGCTCTAGATGCTCTATTTGCGTCCAGCGCGTAAATAAACTACGGCAACCTGGTTAAGAGCAGTATCTTGATAAGCAATCTCTAAACGGTCTGTAAAATTTGCTAGCTCAATGGCTGGATTCAGTACCAGTGCCCGCGATTGGTAAGTGTCTGGTACTCCATCTTGATTCCAGTCACCCAAGGTTACAGGATCGCCTGCTGCTTGAAAGGCACTCAAGAAATCGCTGAAAGTGGGAAAGATGACCAAAGCATTACGAGTCGGGGCTTTGGCATCTGCGATCGCACTCAGAAATGCTGCTAAGGTGGGGTAGATTGTGGGCGAACTAGCCGAACCATCCCTACGTGTGAGGAGTACCGCACCAGCAGGCGTTGTACCAGGAATAAAGACTAAAGCTGTCAAACGGCTAATTATCAAAGATCCTTGTACAACGAGGGTTGGCGATCGCTCGTTATCCCAACGCACCATGTCCCCAGTCACGATGGTAGACTCACTGTATTCCCCATTGATAGCCACGGGAATGCGAGTAATTAAGCTTTCAGCACCGTCAGTGTCTTGGTAGTAAAACTCGTATAAAACTTTGCAATCGAGGGTTTTGAACCAGGCATTGAGAGTGGGGTTAAACTCGGCTTGGGATATGGCTTCTAAAGCAAAGCGCAGAAAGCCTTGAGACCGTAAATTTACTTTATCTGCTTCTAAGCGATCGCGTAACTCAATCAGTGCCGTCTCTACTTCATCGAATTGGCTAGCCCAAAGTTGAAACCGCACTACTGCATCCAGTCTTCCCCCCTTTAAGGCGACTACAGCAATACCCCCACGTGTCTCGTTACCGCGACGGTTTCCCAGCCCAATTGTCCGTTCCGTCACACCGATCGCTGAAAGGCTAGGTGCCGGTAATGGTGGTACTGGTGGTGGAAGATACATATTCAAAGCATCAAAAATCTGACTCAACATAGCCAAAGCTAACTTATGCGAGGACTGTGTTTGACTGCGATCGCTCGTGACATTTCACCATTAACTAACGACAAGCAATAACGCTTGCCAAAGTCATGGTGAACTTGTACCTCAATTTCTACAGTAGTTCTAGCTCTGCAAAAAAAATATTAGTTTCCGGGCGGGTGAACAATTTTCGGGAAGTCGATCTCAACAGTATGCAAAGAGTGAAAATTTGATGTTTACTACACCAATTAGGCGGATCACAGAACAGATTGACAGCTACCTAGAGTTGTTTGTTAGAAGAATAACCCTTGTGTTCTCCACGCTATGTCAAAAGTCAGTGTAAACTTCAAGACTTCAATGTGCGCATTCTCGTGATAAAAGTTTACTAATCTAGTCAAGAATGTCTCAATTTCAGCTTGATTTATGCAAATCGGCTTGTTTGCGTTACCCTTAGTGTTGCTACAAATGTGACTGCAACCATAAGTTGTCTACAGTAGAAGCTTGGTATAGTATGAACTTGACAAATCAAAAAAGATGTATAGGTTATGAAGGCTTTGCGATCGCTCTTGTAACTGGTGATGTTTGAGTTGTAGAAGCGATCGCAGATTTGAATTATGGCGTCTCTGTAAAAGTTGCTTTTGCGTCTGCGATTGATTTTAAGCGAGTAATCGTGGCTTTACGAGCGCGTTCGCCCTTGGCGTTGGCGAAGCCATCGCTTTACCCATACGTTATGCCCTAACTGGATTGAGAAGTCTTCAACATTTTTTTAAACGAGTCAATGCGATCGCCATAAAGTTCAGGATTGTCGAATGCTAAAGAAAGATTAATGCGGTGAGAATCCGGTTGCAAATTGGCAAAGCAAAAAGTATCAGTTTGATGAAAAGTTTTAGCGTCAAATAGTAATGCACGATTCCATTTATAATTAACAGTAGCTTTTTGTCCTTGGGTAAAATCTTTCAAATACTGCTCTGACCAAAGATATGATACAGACTGATTCGAGGTAGCTTCAGATTGCCGCTTGACATCAAAAAAAATCAAGCCGCCACTGCTAGAATCTAAGTTGAACTGCTCTGGTGTCAACCAAATATTTAAAGTAATAGCGCCAATATCAGAATGCACTTTCCCTGGAGCGTTTTTAGGATATATCAGTGCCCAGTGTTCAACTAATTCATAACCTAACAATAAAGAAGAACAATGAGCTTTGAGCGATTCTGCAATCATAAAAATGGTCTCAATTTCTGGTGCTGTATTACTAATTACAGGGTGTTCCAGATGCTCTTGATAGCTCCATCCCCAATGATTTAGCAGTTCTTGATGAAGTTTATGGCATATATCAGGATGGAGAAAATTATCCATCACTGCATAATTGAATGGCGCAGAAGCTTGATATACTTCTAATACTGATTGCCAGTTTCGTGGAGCGATGGGAGAAGACTCTAATACATTGCTATTCACGCCAATCTACCTCTATCTTCAATTTATTACTTGTGTTTTTCTCAGCCACAAAATAATTTATCCATCCAATTGTTAGAAACAACAAATCCGAAACTCCAGCGATTAAATTTTGTTGGGTTAGCTATACAATGCCAGAATAATTTATTGGCATCATTTTCGACCCTAAAAAACCTGACTATCTTCGATTGTTCCTCAAGTGTTACCAACTCCTTAGTCTCAGGATTCATATAGCGAAAAAATGGGCGATCGCGAGTATCTTGCTCAAAACCATCGTAATCGATCCAATACATTCTCCAACCAGGCTGGGTTTCATTGGTATGCCATAATCTATAAGAATTAGGCGGATACCATAAGCTGCCCGAAAATCTAACTTCAGTTTCAAAAAGATTTTCTAGATATTTAATTATTTTCAATTTAGTCAGAAAATACTGTTCATAAACTAAGTGATCGACATGAAGATCCAAATTTATTAAGTGAAACGAACGTTTAGTGTATTCAGGATAAGGTTCCAGAACTGCGGAACTACTCTCTGACGTAACAATCTCATGATGACGAGAATTGAATTCTTGTGCAGCCGGAGAGAGAGAAAGAAAGTTAAAATCATCCTTTCTAAAATAACTGTCAAAGTGGTTAATATCTACCGTACTTGGCTTAATTTTTAACTTATCAAACTCTGGAGCAATTTTTGCTAATTCGGGAATATCTAAGCATTTGAATTCATGATGATACTTCTGCTGAGAAATTTTACTTGAACTAGAAACAGCTTGCCTTACAGGAACTTCTGGCTCATTCTCATTGATAGAACTACTCGCATTTCTAATATCTTCCTTCGTAAAGGAATAGCCGTACCTTTCACCAAACTTAATTAATTCTTGATAAGTTGTAATTGCCCTAATTTGCTGTTGCATCTCCTCGCTTTTGGAGATTTTTTTATGAAACTCTAAAATAGCTTGTTTTAGCATCATTAAGTATTCCTGGTTAAGATTTCATCAATACACTCTTAGATGGCGGATCTAATAGCAGGGGTGAAGGAATCTCTTTTGGATAGGCTAAACGTAAAAAGTGTATGCCAATACCTGCTAATCCCAACATTAAATCGGGGACAACATCGCTACCACCAGTACCACAAATCCAATGACGTGTATTCTCAAAATTTCGCCATTGTGCTTGTGCTTGGATATTTACTTCCATCTGTAAATAAGGCTCATCCCTCAACTCGGCAAACCGTAATAGCAATTCCGCATTGCCTGCTCTACCATGACATAATGAATCATTTCCTAACTGCTGAAAATTGCGTAATGTTGCACTCAATGCTGCATAAGCATCGCGCAATAAATCCTCATCAACTTTGCCTAAAGCAGCCCAACTAGCAATACGACTTAAACCAATTCCAGATGCACCATTACACCAAGCGTTAGCAAAATGTGGCATATTTGAATTTGATTTCATCATTGATGTCCGCAAGTCATACCAATCTCTCTCGGCTACATCAAATTTAGTAGTTTCATAAGCAAAAGCTTGGCGTCCGGCTTGAACGTATTCATCTTTTTGTAGATAGCAACCAAGCAAAATTAACGCCCAGCCAATACCACTAGCACCGTGAGAAAAGCCAGTTAAATTTGCTTGTGCTAATTCTGGTGGATGACAAGGCCAACTCAGCGTACCGTTTTCACAAATTCCATGTTTGAGCAAGTGTTCTGCACACTTGTTAGCACAATCGAGTGCTGACTCATATCCAGCTTCTGCTAAAGTTAGCATCACAGGAATAATCCCGGCAACACCATGAAGAACGTCAAAGTATTTGTCTTGATTAATAATAGGAATTAGTTCATCAATCAAGTTAACAGCTAAATCGAGTAGTTCTGGTTTATTCCATAGTTGAGCAAGGTGTGTTAACAGATAAATTAAACCAGTTGCTCCTTGAAATACGCCAATGGTTGTAGTATCACGTCGCTTAATAGAATAATCTAAAGCTCTTTCTGCCGCTTGGCGGAATTCAGGCTGTGGTTGTACATAATCTAGGTAAGCTAAAAATAGGCAAATTCCTGCCGTCCCAGCATATAAATCAGACCGAATATCTACTAAGTTTTTACTAGTACCTGTGAATTCATAATTTTTCCACGGAGCATTGCTTATGGGTGGCTCTAGTAAGTCGCACAATTGCCAGCCTATTTGTTGTGCATAATTAACAGCCGCAGCAATGAAATATTGATTATTAATTTCCTCGGTAGACAAGCTGGCATAAATATATTGATTTTGTCTAATTTGGTTTTCTCGAGTTAACTTCTGAATACGCTTGGCAGCATTATCCAAGGGCGAACTTACTAAATGACATGATAGCGAATGTTGATAGTTATAAATTAGTTGCTCGGCATCATTTGCTTTAGCTGTAAACAAAGGAACATCTAATTGCCATAAAGCCGCAACTTCACATTCAGCTATCTGATTATTTTCATCCCACTCCTTACTACACTCAATTAAACTGTTGAATATTACATCTACTTCTAATGGATCGGCTAAACATTTAGGATGTTGGGCGGCAGCAATCAACTTAACATAAGCTTGTGTTCCTACATTAATAAAACGTACTGATGAAGGTGTAAATAGTTGTTTTATCTGCTCTATTGCTAGGGTTTGATTATCTTGAAACCAACTATAAACTTTGTTAAATCCACCAACAATGTAGTCTTGATAATTCTGCGGTTTGACTAGCTTTCCTTGATAATAGATGCGATTTGTTGCTTCTACCTTAACCTCTTCCCCAACCTTGGATTCTACTGCTAAAGCTAATGACATTCGATAGTCATTAATTTTAGTCACAGTAAATGGAGACTCATAAGATTCACCACCACTATAACCAGTTATACTGATATTTTTTCCCGCAGCTTTTGGGCGAGGCCAATCCAGCATTACAGTTTTAAATACAGAATCAAATACCGTATTTGGTAACTTATCTAATCTCTGGGGTATGACTTCTAAAACTGTTTCGCAGTCACAAATAAACGCATTACCATTGGCGACAAGAATATTTTCATAATGCATATCGCCGCCGCCGAGAATATAAAATATTGCTAAATATCCACCAAGTTGGTTGTAAAACTGCTCAATGTCTTTTTCGCTTTGAACATGATTTTTTCCAGAGGTAATAAACTCTGCATAACCGTAACCATCCTGACAAAGCACTCGATAAGTAGCGAATTCGATAACTTTTGCTTGGTTTAAAGTTTCTAAAAACCCTTGCATTGCTACTTCAGATTGCAAACAGCGAGGTTTATAAACAAGAGTGACAATTTCACCATTGATTAACTCTAGTTCAATAATTATGACACTATTACCCTCAGCATGATGATCGGACTGACCTAACTTTAAGGATTTAATTTGTAAAATTTGTCTACCATCAAAGAATGTGGAACTAATTTCTTCCAAATCCAAAGTCAAACGCTGTATCAGTTTCTCCGCAACAGTGTAAAGAAAATTAGTGATTTGAGCTAACCAACGTCCGAGTACAGGAAACTTGCTATAAAAGCGATGGTAATCTTCCTCGCTACTAAATGTATTTTCCAAATAAGCGATGTAAGCATCAAGAGAATCAGCTGTTTTAGCGATATTATTTTTAGCACAGTAAACATTTATATCTGCTTCCAATGCCCAAGCTAAAGAAAGTTCAAAGCGCTTTAGCAGGTGCATCTGAATGTCAGTTAAGACTTGCGGATTAATTTGATAGCTGCTAGCTGTAGATAGATGTAATTTTTGCTGTAATAGTCGTAGAAATGGTTCGCAAACTTTAGCAAATTTTCCGTAGTAAATATTAGGTTGATACCAGTAACTAGTATTAAAATCCTTTATTGGTAAATCTAATGTTGCTAAAGCTGCTTGGTATGTATCTAACCATTTACTATGGGGTTTAATAAATTCCCACCTATCTGATTCAGGTAAATTAGCTAAATTTAACTCATAGAATTTATAGTTAGTGAGTATTTCTTTGAAATCAGCAGTTTTTGTAGCTAGCTCAAATTCCTGCTGATTTTGATTAGAGTTCTTCTTAATAGACTTTATAGCTAATTTTCCTGCTAATTTGTCCACAATCCAGGTATCAAGAGGATTAATTTGATTAATACACTCTACCTGTAAATCGTGTTCAGCTAATTGCTTAATAATCGAAGTGCGCTCAGATAGATTGCTAGCGCGGCTGGCAAATTCAATGAGTGAATAGCTATCAAGCATTGCGATCTATACCCTATCAGGATGTAGGTACCAGATATGAGTTTGAGTGAATTAAACTAGCGTCACATGAGAAATATTGCGACGCTAGCCTAAAAAATGATTTTCTTTCACGAGAAAATACAGCTTAGTTAGCTCCTCTGGGAAATAAGGGCTACTAAACTTGGAATTTTCTTTGCACCCATTTATGCAAAAACCAGAGTTTACAGCTGGTTTAGCAGGATGCAACTGTGAAATATGAAATTATTGCATTACTTACTTGGTTGAACCATCACAAACGATAGTGTATGGGCCACCAGTGCAGCTGGTTTGACATGCTGCAATTATTAGCCTATCTGCAATATCATCAGTCAATTCGATACAGGACTGTTCTTGCTCTAGAACTGCGGCTGGCAGTACAAGGTTACTATCAGAGGAAATACCAAAAGATTCAGGATTAGCCGCTAATTCATCCCGAAATGTTGCATCAACCGCAGATCGCTGCAATAACTGCTCTAAGTAGTTAGCAGAGGATTGCTTAACAGTATTGGTAGACATAAATTACCTCTCAACTGAATTCTCAGCTTAATCAAACTGTTAAAGTCGACACATCGATCATTAAAGATTTTTTTATTTAGTAAGCAGTAAATTTACAAATTTTAACGATAAAAAGACATAATTGTCTTAAAATATGAACAAAATAATGTATTTAAAATTACTATATATATATGTAATAACTTTATTTTTTACAGTAAAACTTATACAGATTGGAGATTGCAAAAATACACTTACTTAAACTCAACAAAATATTGTTAATCTAACACCAGTAGTTCTTTAATATTTTTAGTTAGATGATTTTTGAAATATTCACCAAAAATATGCAAATATTATTCAGTAAAACTAATATTTTTTTATATCTGCGTTAGTGTAATCTTATGCTATTTGATATACATCTGCATCAGTAATTGGCAATACTTCTTTTTGTAGAAAATTAGAGCTAAGTTCAGTCCTGTGAATTATATCTGCCGGAGGATGTTACTAGCTAGCCACTAAGTATTACCGTAGAATACAAATCCTTTGCAGAAAATAAATGGTGAAAAAGTAACTTTTTATTACCCAACTCAAGATATAGGCTTGAGAAGTACTAAGTTAGGTCAAGATAACTCCAAAATTTGCAGCCCTCTACAGCTTGATTCATTAAACTACTTCAAACAGAACGTTCAGTTGGAGAATTTTTATGCAAAGTTCTGCCGAACCAGTTCTACCCGTCTTTGCTTCTCATCCATCTAAAAGTATTTTTGAAAGCAAAACTTTTTGGGGAGCAGTTTCGACAGCTGTTGTGGCTATTACTCCAGCCGTTACCGACATGGTTAAAGAGTTTTTGAAGAATGGCAGAATTTCTCCCCTCACCATTTTCAAAATCTCATTGTTACTAGCAACAACAGGCTTAACAATTATTGGACGGATTGATGCTGAGACACCTGTATATACACCTGATAGTCTCCCCGGCCCTAATAGGACAGAGTTTAGTCAATCTAAAAGCATTTTTGAAAGTAAAACTTTTTGGGGAGCAGTTTCAACAGCCCTTTTAGCAATCTTACCTGCGATCGCCGATCTGATCGACAAGTTTCAAAAAACAGGGAGAATCGATCCTGGTAGCATCCTGAATATCACCATGTTGCTAGCAACTACAACCTTAACCATTATCGGACGACTAGCGAGTGAATCCCCTGTCTACACGCCTGCTGGTTTACCTGGCCCTAACAAGCCACAAGCATAATTTAATAAAGCCTAGATTCTGATTGCTTTTCTCATAATCGATGCTGCACCTAACTTACGAGCATCCCATTCAGCTTTTAAAGCAGCATTAACACAAATAATGCTAATTGGCTCATCCGCGCTATAGTCCATGAAGAATTTAGCGGATCTAAATGTTAGTTAAGACCATATCTTATCAAATTAGGTCTTTTGCGAATAATGATTACTACCAATAAAACCTTGCTCGATAGCCATCAAAACCTAGACTTTATTAGCGAACATAAACGTGTATTCCAAGTTGAATCATTTTATCCGTTAGATATTTTCGAGAACTTTGTTCAACAAGCAGAAGATTGGGGGCTGGAGTGTTCTTGTAAGATTGAGAAAGACAAGCTATATCCCGCTCGATTTAACCTATTTCGCAATCACCCAGATTTTGAACAATTCAATGCTGTACTCAATTTTTTTAACCAAGTAGAAGCAAAAAATGGAGTGCAATTAGATTATGGGTTATTGCATCAATTTTTAGGTAATGATTTTGAGCCTCACAAACTCACACAAATATTAGTGGGAGTCGATTTGCGTCCCGAACTATTAGCTTCGCGCCTGAAACTCTGGTTTGTGATGCAAGAGTATCCAGAAAAAATAGAAAAAGCAATTGCTTTGGGGAACCCACCGCCAGAGATGCAACCACTAATTTTGGAAAGCAGTCTAGTGGTAGTAGGTTTTGATTTTTTCTTAAATGGTTATAGCACCATTGAAGTGTATACGAGAATCCTCAAACAAGAATTACAAGCAGCAGTTAACTTACAACAGCTACTAGCAAAACTTTTGTCTCCAGTGGCTTTAGAGCTTTTAGATAAATGCTGGGCATTTGGGTTTGGTTTCTCTAAAGCTAACCCAGAGACAATCCTATATTGCCCTACTTCAGATCCGGAGAATTTTATTGGTAACTTACGCAATCATGTAGCAGATAAAGTACATGCTTATTATCAAAAACAACCTATAAGAGGAACAATCGTCGCTTTTCGAGAACGAGAATTACTAGCCGGAAAAGTGGAAAATTTAAACCTGTATTACCAAATGACTTTAGGAGTAATATAGGAGTTTGACAAGATTGCCACT
Source organism: Aulosira sp. ZfuVER01 (assembly GCA_034530615.2). Classification (GTDB taxonomy): domain Bacteria; phylum Cyanobacteriota; class Cyanobacteriia; order Cyanobacteriales; family Nostocaceae; genus Aulosira. Next base: position 83,330 of record JAVRCV020000022.1, on the reverse strand, counting down.
TCATAGATTAGTCCAAAATATAATTTATGTGCAAGGAAAATCGTAGGCAGTCTACATTGATATGCAAACATATCCACACTTAACTTAGCCCAAGATTCAAATTTTAGATAGTCGAAGCTAGAGAACCAAAATGAATATATTTGACAGTCATTTGTGGAATCAATTTTTGACTATTGCTAAACTTTACTGGTATCCCTCTGAAGAAAGATTCAGGACGATTCCACAAATTTTGTGGTCATGGTTTATGTTAGCTTTACTGCTGTTATTACTGCTATCTTACAATAGCCTCAATGCATATAACAGCTATATCAATCGTGACTTGTTTGATGTATTGGAACAAAAAGATGCACCAAACTTTTTTCGCCTATTATTTCTTTACATTGGGACTTTTGCGGTAATTACGCCACTAATAGTGTTCTCTGAGTACTTAAGAAAAAAGCTAGCTCTCGATTGGTATCAATGGCTAAACACATATCTCCTGGATAAATATTTTCGTGGACAAGCTTACTATCAAATTACCTTTCAGCCAGAAATTGAAAATCCAGACCAACGCATATCTCAGGAGCTTGAACCAATTCCTAACGGATTGCTAAATTTTTTGTTCATTGTTTTGGAAAAAACTCTGGTAATTATGGCTTTTATTGGAATTCTTTGGTCTATTTCCAAACTAATAGTATTTGTTTTAATTATTTATGCCATTATAGGCAATGCTATAACAATTTTCCTCGGTCGCGAACTGAGTAATATGAATACGGATAAATTTAAAGCAGAAGCTGATTACCGCTATGCTTTAACTCATGTTCGCAACAATACTGAATCTATTGCTTTTTTCCGAGGAGAAGCTCAGGAATCAAGTATTCTGAATAGAAGATTTACTAAACTGATTGAAAGCTCAAATAATATTCTAGATTGGCAGCGAAATCTTCAATTATTTATCAATGGTTATCAATCTTTTCTCTATATAGTTCCGTTTTTAACGGTAGCACCTTTATATTTCGTCGGTCAAATAGAACTAGGAGAAATTTCTCAAGCAACTATAGCTTGCGCTCAAGTCGCAGGTGCGTTTTCAGTTATTATCTCTCAGTTTGGCTCTTTCGGTTCACTGGCAAGTTTGATAGATCGCGCCGCTACTTTTTTAAATGCTTTAGCAGCAAATACAACAGTTTCTGGTAGTACTATTGAAACAGTAGAAGCAGAGCGTATTTCCCTCGAACAAGTCACTTTACAAACTCCTAACTATGAGAGAGTTTTAGTTCAAGATTTATCAGTATCAGTTGAACCTGGTGGATTGTTAATTGTAGGTTCTAGCGGCTCTGGTAAAAGTTCTCTGCTACGACTAATTGCCGGTTTGTGGAACACTGGTACAGGTCATTTAGTACGACCAAATTTAGCAGAAATGATGTTTTTACCCCAAAGTCCCTATCTAATTTTGGGAACTCTGCGAGAACAACTATTATATCCCAATAGAAATCTTGCTGTTACAGATCGGGAACTCGAACAAGTTTTAGAACAAGTCAATCTGCAAAACTTACTTGCAAGAGTTGGTGGTTTGGATGCAGAGGTGTATTGGGAAAATATATTGTCTTTAGGAGAACAACAACGTCTCGCTTTTGCACGCATATTAGTGACACGTCCGCGTTACGTTATTTTGGATGAAGCAACTAGTGCTTTAGATTTGCAGAATGAGGAAAATCTCTACCAACAATTGCGACAAACTGAAACAACTTTTATCAGCGTTGGTCACAGATCTACCTTATTAAATTATCATCAATACGCGCTAGAACTCACTCAAGATACTAGTTGGCGACTGGTTTTAGCTTCAGATTATCATTACGATTCTAGCTACGAGTAGCATTCCCCACTAAGGTTTTTTTCCTGTACTTTGGAGATATTCAGGTATGCAAAGTTTGAAAAAAATTACTATGGCGGTGCTATTGACATTAGCACTAATTTTATGGATGCCTAAATCGGCCTTAGCTTTTAAGGTTCCTATACATGAAGCAATCACAAGAGAGGCACTGGCTGCTACTCAACCTGTAATTAATAATGAGAAGTTACAATTTTCCCAGCGAGCTATCCAGCAAATTGTTGATGCTAATAAAGATACGGATCAACCAGTCAACCAGGCTGATACAGAAAAGCATTTTGATGGTGAAGATTTTCTGGGTGGTAGTAAACGCTTGATCCGCCTTAAAGAAAGAAGCATTACTAAAGTTATTGATTCAGATCCAGAAGCGTCTTCAGCACGTAAAGATTTAGGCGGAGCCTTGCATACTCTCCAAGACTTTTACGCTCACAGTAATTGGGTAGAAATGGGACATAGCAGCCCTAACATTAACACTAAATTAGGACGGGAAGAATTCTCCGGAGCCGATAAAAATACACCAACTTGTCCTCAAGATCCCAGTACACTCGGCGGTGCAGGTTTAAATCAATTGACTTCTGGGTATTTCCTCATCAGCCAAGGTTTATGTGGTGTTCCTACAGGCAAATGCCGTCATGGCGTCCCAGTTCTCTGTCCCACCGGATTAAATAAAGACGATGATAGCCGACAGGGATTTTCAAATGCACGAGCTTTAGCTGTTGATGCTACCAAAGAATTTCTCAATCAAATTTTCAGCGATTCGCGTATGGTTGGCAATGCTACAGCTACTAAAGAGTTACTGGGGATTAATTAGAAGCAGAATTCAGGAGTCAGAATCTAGAATTCAGAAGTAAAAAAGGCGTTGACAAATGACAAAGGACTTCACTTGCTAGTTTAAAGCGATCGCTCTTGTAACTGGTGATGTTTGAGTTGTAGAAGCGATCGCACATTCAAATTATGGTATTTCTGTAGAAGTTGCTTTTGCCTCTGCGCTTGATTTTAACCGCGTGATGGTAGCTTTACGAGCGCGTTCGCTTTTTCGTACCGCACCTGCTAGTTCATATTCCCGACTGTCTTTGCCATACTTCGACGCTACACCACTAACTAAGCGTGCTTGGTTTGTTAAAGAAAGTGCTTGCCTTGTTAACGAGCGATCGCATATCTTGTCTGTTGGCTCAAAATTGCGCGTAGGCATAGCCCGTCGTAGCGAAAAGTCGGAGCGGCGGCTTCCGCCGATCTGAACTTTTCAAGACAGACATCGCCTATTAAGCCGTCAAAAATTCTTGGTGGGGAGATGCGATCGCTCATCACTCAGTTCTCTGTAAACTTTATGTAATAAATTTGACTTAAATATCTAAAAAGTTATATTTTAAAAATAGCGTGCGTCGCTCATCGACGCATCTCGTCCGAACCTTGAAAACCGCATAACTTCGTTAAGGTGCGTCGATGACTTGCCTAGTAAGGCTTTGGGACTGCAAAATTGACAATTTTTGGAAAACTTTTTGCAATTTTTCAGAGATGCGTCGATTCGGGTATCTCAAACCCTGTCTCTGTAAGGCTTCCAAAAGTGAACTCTTTCCAATCACATCGCCCCGAAAGGGGATGGAAACGTTGGAGGGTTGGTAGGAGCAGTAGCAGTAGAAGTACTTTCCAATCACATCGCCCCGAAAGGGGATGGAAACCCCTGGTATCACTATTTTCATAGCTAACCAAGTCACTTTCCAATCACATCGCCCCGAAAGGGGATGGAAACTCAAACTGCTGACTGCTGGGTGTGTAAAAAATTTTACTTTTCCAATCACATCGCCCCGAAAGGGGATGGAAACGATTAACTACAGGTTTGTCAGGGTCGATTCCTAACGCTGACTTTCCAATCACATCGCCCCGAAAGGGGATGGAAACACAAATGTCGTACTTTGCGCCAGCACTTTGCAGGTCTTTCCAATCACATCGCCCCGAAAGGGGATGGAAACATTTGATTCCATACGTATGTAGCATATGTTACACATGTCTTTCCAATCACATCGCCCCGAAAGGGGATGGAAACACCGTCATCATCAGTGAAACTAAAGAGTTATTGGGTATTAATTACAAAAGTTTATCCAAATATAATTCAGGAGTCAGGAGTCAAAATTTATGCTCCTGTCTTGTGACCTTTGAATTTTTCTTCAACACTGCCATGTAAAACGATAGAACTTTGTTTAGCCTGTGCCAAGAGTATCGGTAAAGCTTGTACCCTGGAAAGAGACGACTGAGGCTGTAATCTATCACGCAAAAGCACAATAACATGGCTTTTTCTCATGAATTTCAGCGCTATCGGAGAGTGCGCCCAGCACAGATGCTCCTAGGTTTAGTAACTTCGATCCTTCTGCATTCTACTTTAATGATGGGGAGCAAGTATTGGCTCAAAGCTTTTATGCCTGAGCCTAAGCAAGAGATTCCAATTGAGATAGTTGAAGTTTCTCCCAATGAAACGCAGCTACCCCCAAAATCCTCATTTCGAGCTACTAAAGATTCAATTGCGGGTGGTAAAGCTTTACCAAAAAGGCCTGTTTCTGCTGTTAAACCGCGAATAGATGCACATAAAGCTTCTAGCAAGAGTCCTTCTGACTTAAAAGCCTTATCTCCAGCAGAGGTATTCCAGCCAAAACTAAGGCCACAGAAAGCGGAATCACCAAATCTATCTCCTCAACAACCTAAGCCGCAAACAACAAAGTTAGCATCTGCAACCATACCACCAACTACACCACCAGCGCCCAAAGTTGAGCCAACAGCGATCGCAAGTGCAACCATACCACCAGCACCCAAGCCGAAGAAAATTGCCTTAGCAACAACTACACCACCAGCGCCCAAAGTTGAGCCAACAGCGATCGCAAGTGCAACCACACCACCAGCACCCAAGCCGAAGAAAATTGCCGTAGCGCCAACTACACCACCGCCAGCCCTACCGCGAAAAACAGCGCTTGCAACATCACCAGTACCTAATCCTCAGAATTTAGGCCAGCGAGGAACTAGATTAAGTGGACGAACTCAGCCTCCAGCAATGCCTTCTAAAACAGGTGCAGCTAGTTTGCTGGGCGGTACTATGAGTGTATCTAGTCGCAATTTTAGTGGCGATAATTTGGCAGCCTTACCTAATTCCAACCGCGATCGCCAAGCTCCTGATGGTATTGATGCCACAAGCCAAGATATAGATATTACCTCTTACTTAAAAGAATTACAGCAACGTGTGAAGCAGCAATGGCTTCCAGGAGTGAGCCAGTCTTCCCGGCGAACGGTGCTTAACTTCAGTATTAACCGTTCCGGTCAACTGAGCAATCTCCAGCTAGCACAAACTTCTGGATTTAGCATTACCGATCGAGCAGCACTCAGCGCCGTACAGCGATCTGCACCCTTTGCACCTTTGCCTACAGGCTATCCCAACAAATACATCCATATTCAATTTACATTTGATATCAATGTTTATGGGGAGCTAAATTTATCCGGGGATGGTGGCTAACAAAAGATAAGAGATTCATTTATTTACTGTATTGATGATTATTTGTATGGATTACTAAAAGCAGATTTTAGACGAGCGGCATAATCTCTAGATGATCAACTGAAATATAGCAGTTGCCGGATAGATGAGGATAAGTGGAAGCGATTGTGAGAATGGGATTACACAATTTGGAACAGCATGGTTTTTATTCCGGATAAACGCAAAAATTTCAGGACTGGATGGCGCTAAAAGGAGACTGGCAATGAAAAAAGTAGCGGTGTTTGGCAATGCTGGAGGCGGTAAATCAACTCTCAGCCAGAAATTATCCCAAATCACTGGTTTGCCACTTCATGTCTTGGACAAGATTCAATATCAACCAGGGGGTGCTGAGGTTCCACATGAAGACTATAAGCGCGCCCATGAACAAATTTTAGCTAGCGATCGCTGGATTATTGACGGGTTTGGTTGCATGGAAACCCTCTGGCCACGACTGGAAGAGGCGGATACTCTGGTTTTTGTCGATCTCCCGCTATATATGCATGGGTGGTGGGTAACTAAACGATTGATCACAGGTTACTTTAAACCGCCACAAGGCTGGCCGGAAAACACTCCAATATTCAAGAGTTCGCTTAGTAGCTACCGCGTGCTTTGGTTATGTCATAAATATTTGACCCCAAAATATCGCAAGTACATCGAGCAGGCTCAAAGCATCAAAAGTGTTTATCACATTCGCTCGACTAAACAAATTTCGCAGTTTTTTGAATCAATTGAAAATCAGACTAACTTTAAAGATGGTGCGTCAGCCTAACGAATGTTCATAGTCTGTATTCTATGCAATTTTAAATGTTATGTTATAATTGATACTAATTGTAAATTTTGGATTGCAGTATCCAAGTATAGAGATTAGGCGATCGCTATCAATCATTGCAAAGTCAAAACCTTTAATTAGCCTGATAGCAAACACAAAAGAGAACGTAAGTGCCACAAGTCTTTACCAGCCCAGATTTTTCCATCCTTACCGAAGGGGCTAGAATCTAGCAATGCTTGAAGTTCTTTTTCAAACACTTCATTGGAGTTGTGAACCACAATATGTACAGGTTCAGCACCCATTTCCAGCATGAAGCCAACTACGCTGTAAACTAAATCGGGGTCGCCGTAGATAGCGAAGCGCTTACCGTGAACCCATGAATGGGAGTCAGTCATCGCATCAACTGCGCGACCGCGTTCGATTTCTAATTCTTTGGGAATTGGTTTACCACTCAGTTCGCTGAGTTTCATCAAGAACTCATCGGTAGCCTTGATACCCCAGGGACGGGAAACTACAACATCTTGCTTCCACTCTTTGGCGATGTACTCACGGGTCTTAGGAGTAGAGTGAGCTTGCATAACAACTGTAGCTTTAGCATTAATAGCATCAGCTGCATCTTCCAGCTTTGTACCACCTGGGTACATATCAAATTCACCTGTGTTAGGTGCATCCAGATAATCGCTGTTATCAGAGAGGATGGTGTAGTCAATGCCGAACAGAGAAGCGATACGTTTTACTTCCCGGAGGTTGCCAACGTAGGTGTCAAAACCAGAGATGAAGTTGATTTTGCCATTGCTAGCAGATTTCTGCTTACCTGCGGTTAAGGTAGTCAGAATTCCCTTCATCATGTTGTCGTAGCCAGTGATGTGGGAACCAACAAAGCTAGGAGTGTGAGCAAAAGGTACTGGGAAATCTTGAGGAACTGAACCTGCGTTCTTGGAGTTGGTGATAAACGCACCCAAGTCATCACCGATAACCTCAGCCATACAGGTGGTGCAGACTGCGATCATTTTTGGCTTGTAAAGTTGGTAAGAGTTTGCCAAGCCATCAATCATGTTTTGCAGACCACCGAACACCGCTGCGTCTTCAGTCATGGAAGAAGAAACGCCAGAGAATGGTTCTTTGTAGTGACGGGTTAAGTGGGTACGGAAATAAGCAACGCAACCTTGAGAACCTTGAACGAAAGGTAAAGTACCTTCAAAGCCAACAGCAGCGAACATAGCGCCCAAAGGTTGGCAACCTTTAGCAGGGTTAACGGTCAAAGCTTCACGAGCGAAGTTCTTTTCACGATAATCCCAACTCTTTGTCCATTCTGCAACCCGTTTTACTTCTTCAGGGTCGTGACCGTTTTCAAATTCTTTCTTGTTTTGGAATAATTGTTGGTATTCCGGTTGGTGGAACAGTTCTACGTGATCTTGAATTTTATCTGGATTCTGAGGCATTTTTGGATCTCCAAGCTGACTGAATTCGTGACTGGTCAAACAATGAGCATTTCTTGCGGGTTCAAGAAACGAGAATTCAGGTTGGGGAGTGGGAATATTATTCAAAACTCAAAATGCAAAACCAAAATTGACAACTTTGAATTTTTAATTTTGAATCTTGGAATTCCCAAATCCCCCCTGGGGTTTTAGCCCCAGGCCCCTACTAATCTCTCTGTTCCATTTCCCTAAACGGCAGCTTTAGCTTTAGCTTCAGCTTTCTTGCTCCAAGGAGCGCCAATTAGACCCCAGGTTGGGCTGTTGAGTGCCAAATCCATGTCGCGGGCGAAGATGGCAAATCCGTCATAACCGTGATAAGGACCGGAGTAATCCTTTTTGTGGTTCAATAACTTTCAGTAGCCTAATGTTCACCGCAATCAATGTCAGTTTCAAACATTGTTCGTCCAGAACACATTTATTTTTAGGCTAAATATAGGCTAAAAATACCGCGATGCATAACCAGGGTCAAGACAAATATCAACAAGCTTTTGCTGACTTGGAGCCTGTTTCCTCTACCGATGGCAGTTTTCTTGGCTCAAGTCTGCAAGCACAGCAGCAAAGAGAACACATGAGAACAAAAGTACTGCAAGAGTTAGAGAAAGTTAATCTGCGTTTGAAGTCTGCAAAGACAAAAGTCACAGTTAGGGAATCCAATGGAAGTCTGCAATTACGGGCGACGTTACCAATTAAACCAGGAGACACAGACAAAAACGGCACTGGCAGAAAACAATATAATATCAGCTTGAATATTCCCGCCAACTTAGATGGGCTGAAAACGGCGGAAGAAGAAGCTTATGAATTAGGTAAGTTAATTGCACGGCATACTTTTGAATGGAATGATAAATATTTAGGAAACGAGGCAATTAAAAAAGAGTTTAAAACAATCGGGGAATTACTCGGAAGATTTGAAGACGAGTATTTTAAAACTCATAAACGCACTACAAAAAGCGAACATACTTTTTTTTATTACTTTTCCCGAACCCAGCGCTTCACGAATCCTCAAGATATCGCCACGGCTGAAAATCTGATAACTTCAATTGAAATCATCGATAAAGAATGGGCTAAATATAATGCAGCCAGAGCAATATCTGCATTTTGCCAAGCATTCAAAATCGAAATTGATTTATCTAAATATTCCAAAATGCCCGATCGCAATTCTCGGAACATCCCAACCGATACCGAAATAGCCACCGGGATTGCCAAATTTGAAGATTATCTGAATACCAGAGGTAATCAAGTCAACCAAGAAGTTAAAGATAGCTGGCAGCTTTGGCGTTGGACTTATGGGATGTTAGCAGTTTTTGGTTTACGTCCACGAGAATTATTTATTAATCCTGATATTGATTGGTGGTTAAGCCAAGAGAATGTAGATTTGATATGGAAAGTCCATAAAGATTGTAAAACAGGGGAAAGGCAAGCATTACCATTACATAAAGAATGGATTGATGAGTTTGATTTAAGAAAACCGAAATATTTAGAAATGTTGTCAACGGCAATTAGTAAAAAAGATAAGAATAATCATGCAGAAATAACAGCCTTAACACAACGAGTCAGTTGGTGGTTCCGGAAAATTGGCTTAGATTTTAAGCCTTATGATTTACGTCATGCTTGGGCAATTCGAGCGCATATTTTAGGTATACCAATTAAAGCAGCAGCGGATAATTTAGGGCATAGCGTGCAAGTGCATACGCAAACTTATCAGCGTTGGTTTTCGCTAGATATGCGGAAGTTGGCGATTAATCAGGCTTTGAGTAAAAGGGATGAAATTGAGTTGATTAGGGAAGAAAATGCGAAGTTGAGGATGGAGAATGAAAAATTAAAGTTGGAGATTGAGAAGTTGAAAATGGAGTTAGTTTATAAACGGAGTTAAATGTGTTGATAAAATTGAGGCGGTGCGTTGCGCTACGCGACAACACACCCTACATTAAACTCCAGTAAATAGGTGAAATTATGTCTGTGTTATGCCAGATTGCGCTAGTAGATGATGAAAAACAATTCATGGAGTATGTAAAACAACATAATCATCCACCATCTGGCTATGGAGGTTGGGGACGATTTTACGGTGAAGTTCCTGCCATCGAAACAACCTTACAAATTAATTGGAGTGATTACGAATTAGAAAATAAAGTTCCATTTCCTGAAGGTCGAGAAAAAGATCAAGAACGCGCACCAGATTACTTTAGAGTCATTCACCATCATCGGCATTTAGTACCAAAGCCTGAATATTATAGTTCCTGGTCGTCTTCTACTGATGAGATGCCGCGTGCTATGAATGTAGGGCATCATGCTATTACCCCTCTTTTGTTACCTTCGGCAGAGAATAATCTGAGACTCCTATTTTTACGTCTCTTCTCAACAAAGGTATTTAAATGATAAAGTGGGCTGGCGATCGCACAATTCATTATTTTGTTTAGCGTTCAGAAGTGGGACAGTATTTTTCTCTCCTCGTAGTAACAAAAGAGGGATTACTCTGTGTGTTATCTACGTTGTAAAACTATAGTGCGATCGCATCTCTTACGTAGGGTGTGTTGTCGCGTAGCGCAACGCACCATCATCTCAAACATCCCAAATACCCGATACAAGCTGAATCTCATTACCGCTACCCCAATCTAAGGGATAAATCTGCTGCTCAATAAAACGATGAATACTTGAAAAAGCCCATTGTTGCGGTGATACACAAAGCTGATGCTTCACAGGATTGTAATGAATATAATCGCAATGATTAGCAAAGTCAACATCATCTCGAATCAGATGTTCCCAGAAGCGGCGTTGCCATAGGTTTTGTTCTTTTCGCTTTTCTCGTGAACGGGAGATACCGACTTGAAGCCCTAGCTGATGCCCGTAGTATTTGGTTACAAAGCGTTTAATTAAAAGCATTCGCATAGATAGATTGCTATCTCCCGCAGGTAGAGTCCATAAAGTATGAAAGTGATCGGGTAAGAGAACAAAGGCATCAATGGAGAAAGGGTAATTCTGCCGGACGTGCTGAAAGGCGGTGCGGAGAGCAGTGCGTCCTGTATCTGAGCAAAGCCAGGGTTGGCGTTGGTAGGTAACTTGAGTGATGAAGTAGGTGCCACCAGAATGATGATATCTGCGGTAGTTGGGCATGGGTGTGAGGAGATGAAGTTTATTTTTAGGATGCCCATAATTGATGTGGTGCGTTGCGCTGCGCGACAACACACCCTACTGGGATGGCAAGGCTAAAGTTGTGCATTAAATTTCTAATTGATAGGGCGCTAAAGCGCAACTACGAACCTTTTTTATTGCAACATTTTAGGCTTGCCACGCCACTACATTAAATTAGAGATTTGGGGCGATCTCCAACTTGATGAACATTTTTGATGACGATGAAGGTTGGTAAACAAGCTATTAGGGTAAGATGTCATAGTTCTCTATGAGAGTATTGGACTCATGAAGCTCAATGACTAAGCCTTCTCAGCTTCAGCTTTTCAATTTGATACCTGAATCGCATGACAATGCTCAAGCACGAGTGATTAATCAGAGGACAGGTACTTTCACCGACAACATGAAATTGCCTATCCATAGGTGGTTTCGCTATTCGGCGGGATTTTCAGCAGATTGGGTTGAAAGCATAATTACACAATTGGCACCTCAAAATATTCTCGATCCATTTGTCGGCTCTGGTACTGTCTGTATTGCTGCTGATAAACTTGGTGTAAATTCTTATGGAATTGAAGCGCATCCTTTTGTTTACAGGCTTGCGAAGGGAAAGCTTGCATGGGTAGTTGATATTGATGGGTTTTTGGCAGCAATTAGCACAATTAAGCGTTTTGCTACAAATCTTCAGCCAAAGCTTCCAGAAAAAATTCCCGTATTATTAAGCAAATGCTACACAAATGATTCATTAATAGACCTATTCAAAATTAGACAAGCTTATCTTGAAATAGCTCCATCTTTATCTGAAGAATTACAATCTCTAATTTTTTTGGCGATTTCTTCCATCCTCAGGTCATCAAGTCACGTAGGTACAGCACAGTGGCAGTATATTCTCCCTAATAAGCGCAAAGCTAAAGTTTATGACCCATTTGAGGCACTAGAAAGGCAGGTTGATTTGATGCAAAAAGATATGTATCAAATGCAATCTATTACCCAATCAAGTCAAGCTAATCTCATTCAAGATGATGCCAGAAGTTTAAAAAGTATTCCAGATAATTTAATAGATTTAATAATCACTTCTCCCCCTTACGCAAATAACTATGATTATGCAGATGCTACACGTCTGGAAATGACCTTTTGGGGTGAGGTTAATTCTTGGGGTGATTTACACGATACAGTTCGTAAATTTCTAATCCGTTCAAGTTCACAACATGTTTCAAAAGAGCGACTTAGCTTAGATAATTTGATAGCTGAATCGATTACTAATCCAATTCGAGATGAGTTGCTACCTATATGTCAAGAACTAGAAAATATTCGCGGAACTAAAAGTGGTAATAAAGCATATCATACAATGATTGCCGCATATTTTGTTGATATGGGATTTGTATTTCATTCCCTGCAAAGAGTTGCAACCTCTGATTGCAAAGTTTGCTTTGTAGTAGGAGATTCGGCTCCTTATGGAGTATATGTTCCAGTTGAGAAATTTCTTGGTAAACTGGCTATTGCAGCAGGGTTTGATTTCTGGACTTTTGAGGAGATTAGACAGCGTAATATTAAGTGGAAAAATCGAAAACATAATGTTCCACTACATGAAGGAAGACTTTGGATAGAAGGTAAATTTATGGCACAATCTCCATCACACAAGTTTGGGCAAGATTTAGGTAAACTGCTTGAAGATATTGTGCTTGACGATATCCTTAAACCTCGACTGCAACAGTTTGCACAAACTAAAAACTACTACCTCGATTGGCAGCGATCTCGTCCTGCTAGAAGTGGTAAAAAAGTTACTTGGGAAGATAAATACGGAAACAAGCATGATTTAGACTTTGTAATTGAGATTGATGGTACAGACGATCGGCTTGGTAGACCTGTTGCATTTATCGAGTCCGCATGGCGTAGATATACAAAACACTCAAAAAATAAAGCTCAAGAAATTCAAGGTGCCATACTACCTATTATTGAACTTCATCATTTATCAGCACCATTTTATGGCGCAGTGTTAGCTGGAGATTTCACGAAACCAGCTTTAGACCAACTAAGAAATAATGGATTTGCAATTATTTATATTCCTTATAAAGATGTGGTAGCAGCATTTAAGGAGATTGATTTTGATGTTGCGTTTAACGAAGAAACTCCAGACGAAATTTATACCAAAGCTTCAAAAAGTTTAGCTAGTCTCACTAGTTTAGATAAAGAGAAACTTCGACAAGCTTTGATGCATGTTTCAAAACAAGAAGTCGATCAATTTATAGATACGCTGAGAAATTGTCTTGAGCGTTATATTGCCAACATAACTCTGATTCCGCTTTTTGGTGCAAAATACGAGTTTCAGAGCCTTGATGATGCACTTACAGAGCTAAATACACTTGACATCGATAATCCAAGCGGTACGTTTGAGCGGTTTGAAGTCATCATTGATTACAGTAATAACGATACAATTCGAGCAACTTTTCAAAACAAGACTTTGCTTGCAGACTTCTTGAAAAAGCTAGAAAGTTAAATTCAGCCTAACAACGGCTTTGTAGCAGATGTAACAAATACAGTGATAATGCAAAGGTGATTTGCCCCAGTTATAGTATATTGTTGATAATGCGATCGCCTTATCCCTCTTTTGTTACTTTCAGCAGAGAATAATCCCTAAGTCTTATTATTGGGTTATTTATCAACAAGCTAAGTTAAATGAGAAAATGATCATGCGATCGCTCAATTGATGATTTTGTCTAAGGTTCAGATTGGGTAGACTATTATTCTCTCCCCGTAGTGACAAAAGAGGCATTACTTTCAACTGCTACAATTTACTTGCGTCCAAAATCGGCAGGAATCTCACCCCACTCAGATGTATTCCATTTCAAAATAGAATTTACGTACTCATTATTATTTAGCCAATTTAATGCTCTTTCTACTAAATTAAATATTTCTTGATTGGTTGTATCTTGTATCAATTTTGTTCGCACTTTCTTATTTCTTACCCAAATAATAGCTGTCTCTGAATCTGAATAAATAGGTAAATCGCTTCCTTGCTTTTTCAGATGAGCTAAGGCGTGAACGATCGCTAAAAATTCTCCCAAATTATTTGTACCATTTTGCATGGGACGCTTGTGAAAAATCACCTCTCGTGTTGCTGTATACATACCTCTATATTCAACATCACCAGGATTGCCAATACATGAAGCATCAACACAAACACTATCCAGAATTAACTCAGTGGCAGGGATAATTTTCTCTCTTGTGTCCTGCCATTTGATTCCATCCTCGTTAATTGGCAGAATTGATAGTTGCTCAATCATTCCTAATGCTTCTTCTGCCTCACGTCTGGTTTTAAAAGACTTATATACTGCTCCACTAAAACCTTTTATTTGCTTTTCGCATTCTGCCCAACTGGTAAATATGCCTGTTTCCCTACCATGCAAGACTGCGTAATACTTCTTGGATGCCATATTATTTCACTGTATTCTTCCAAGAATAGGATTCCCATTTTTAGTTTACGCCGCTAAAGGCGATCGCATTCCTCACACAAGGCGCATTGCACAGCGTGACAACACACCCACCGACCATACTCATCAATTAACCGCGCTATGAACTCGTTGCTGAAGCGGAATTTGAATGATGAACTCAGTTCCTTCGTTAGGAGTTGAGCGAAACGCTAGTTTACCGTTATGGTTTTCCGTAACAATTTTATAGCTGATGGACATTCCCATCCCGGTGCCTTTGCCAATGGGTTTGGTGGTGAAGAAGGGATCGAATATGCGTTGCTGAATGGTGCAGGGAATACCAACACCGTTATCTGCGATCGCAATTTCTAACCAAGTTGCATTCACAACATCTGTGCGAATCGTAATTTGATGCGGCTCATTTTGAATTTTGTGTTCTTCTAAGGCATCAATTGCGTTTACTAGAATATTCATAAATACTTGGTTGAGTTGCCCCGCATAACATTCTACTAAGGGCAAATTACCGTAATCTTTAATCACTTCTATTTCTGAGCGTTCTGATGTTGCTTTGAGGCGATGTTGCAAAATCATTAGGGTGCTGTCAATACCTGCGTGAATATCAACGCCTTTAAATTCAGCTTCGTCTATGCGAGAGAAGTTTCGTAGCGACAAAACAATTTGACGAATGCGCTCAGTACCTAGTTTCATGGAAGACAACATTTTCGGTAAGTCTTCTTGCAAAAACTCTAAATCTAGCTCCTCGGCAGCGGTGAGAATTTCCGGAGCAGGATCGGAATTATATTGCTCATGTAACTCTACATACGCTAATAAATTTTGAGTATACTCCTGTACGTGGGCAAGGTTGCCGTGAATAAAGTTGACTGGATTATTAATTTCGTGCGCTACACCTGCTACTAATTGCCCCAAACTTGACATTTTTTCTTTCTGAACAAGTTGCGCCTGAGTAGTCTGAAGCTCTTGTAGAGTTTGCATCAGTTCAGAAGTTCGCTCTTCAACACGATGTTCTAGCTCGTTTTTGGCTTGCTCTAGTTGCGTTGCAGAGGTGCGATTTTCTTGCATTGCTGCCGACAAAATTAATGTGACAATGGTCAACGCACTCATAAAAGATTGCAGGAGCAGCATGGAAGTGCCAACAGTGTCTTTGGCAAATGACCCCAATCCTTTAGATGTACCCACAATCGCAATGATTGCCATGAAGATAATTAAAAGTGTGGTCTGCCACTGTTCTAACCGAAAGGCAGCCCACAGCAATGGCAACACCATCATATACTCTACTGGGTTGTTGCTCCAAAAAGCTGCACATCCAATTCCTATTAACAGTGCTAAGACGAGAAAAAATTCTCCAAGCAACTTTCGATGCGATCGCTGACGAGTGCGGAGGCGATGAAACAATGTTACTAATGCAGGAGCAATAATTAACATACTCACATCAGTGCTAATAAACCACCCCAGCCAAACCATCCGAATGTTGTCCCAGTTTGAAATGCCGACAATACACTGCGTTGTAGCTCCGATTAAAGCTGTGAAGGGTGTAAAGGGAAGCAGGAAAGCAATAAATTTAATAGCATCTTGTGCTTTATTAAATGGGTAGGGTTGTTGGATGAAGCGAGCCACTAATGTGGTAATAATTACTGGATCAATCGTGTTGAGGGACGCAACCACAAAAGAAGCAGGTGTATTGAAAAATAGCACTCGGTTAACAATAAAGTCGCAAAGTAGCAAGACAATCCAAAAACGCCGTCCAAATAACAGTATTGTTGCCAAAAACACGCCAGATGAAGGCCAAATTGCAGCTGAACCATCTGAAAATGTAATTGCTGTTGCTAACTTGGCTAGGGCAAAATGAACGGGTAGCAGAATGAAAAACCCAATTACGAGGTTGCGATTAAATCGAATACGGACTTTTGGCAAAGCTTGTGTTGGCAACATCTATAAAATCTCAAAATTAGTTTTAAGTATTAATCTTTTTAGAGTTCCCAACTTGGCAATCTATTAACCAGTTAAAATTTTTTGTTATTGAAACCACAGCATTTTTAGTTGTTTTTCTTCATAAATCGTAACTGCTAATAGAATTTATTGTTCATTTTACAGAGAGCGATCGCCCAAGGCATAACGCACTATGAAATGCAAGTTTAGCCTCACCACTGCTACCGTAATCTTACAAACCAACTAACAGATAACTTGAGAGTTACAAAAAAAGCCTGTTTGTAACGATCGCTCGCAAACAGGCTGGAATTTTTGATGCTTTTAATTAAGCTTGTTCCCAAAGCTGACGGATAGCATCGGGGAGCCAGCTAGCAACTTCCTGACTTCGCTCTTGGGAAAGTTCTTCTTTGGTGGCAGAAAACACTGCTTTAATTGCCCGATCTCGGTCAACTGTTCCTGGGAGTCCGCCTTCATTGGCAACTCTGGTGAGAAATAAATTGGAATCAATTCCAACGGGGGCTGGGCCTCTTAACGGTTTACGTACTCGACTTAAAAATCTCACAATTGGATTTGTGTCTTTCCAAAGTTCAGCCACATCCATCTGGAGTGCTTTTTCATCTGTAGATACAGCCTCATGATGCAGTTCTGCCTCGACGCGATCGCTTGCTTCTGTTGTCATTAAGTCGCGCATGACGCGAAATACAACTTCGCTAAAGTCTCTTGCGTCATATAGATCCGCAAATCCGGCTTGAACCATGACTTTTTCTAAAAACGAGCGATTTGCGTCAGCGATCGCAGTTCGAGAATCTTCAATCTCTGTTGGGTCAACTTCTGGAATGTTTTTTCTAAATGTTTGATCTGGCATAGTTGATTCTTGTGCTTGTTAATGTTGAGTCTTTATGCTTACCTATGTAAGGTCGCACAAATCAAAAACCCTTAGTGTCGTCCAGAAGTTTGAGATGCCATCTAGCCAAAAGTTAGAAATCATTTGTTTTTAGAATGCCTATGATTGATTCGGTTAGCTGTGCCTTGTGACAAAGTGCCATACTAACTATTCACGTAGCAATCGCTCATCTCTGTCGAAAACAGTCAAATCCACTCTAAAATAAGCTGAAGTAAAAATGATACAAGTAAAAAACATCGAAATTAAAACTACAAAAGTCAAAGTACCTAACAATGGCTTAGAAATTGATGCTTACTTGGCTCAACCAGCAGATGAAGGTATGTTTGGTGCTGTGATAGTTTTTCCTGAAATTTTTGGAATTAACAGTAATATTCGGGATATTACTGAATTAATAGCTAAACAAGGATATGTGGCAATAGCCCCGGCGATGTATCAGCGTATTGCTCCTGGTTTTGAAGCTGACTTTAGCTCAGAACATATCGGGTTTAGTCCAGAAGCTTATCAGCTAGGTTTGCAATACTATCAACAGGTAAAGTATCAAGAAATATTCAGCGATATTCAAGCAGCGATCGCTTATCTGAAAACTTTACCCAATGTCAAAGATAATGCAATCGGTGCTGTGGGTTTTTGTTTTGGTGGTCATGTTGCTTACATGGCTGCAACTTTACCCGATATCAAAGCCACGGCTTCATTTTACGGCGCTGGGATTACCACTTCTAGTTATGGTGAAGAAACTCCCACTGTTAATCGCACTTCAGAAATTAAAGGCACTATTTATCTGTTTTTTGGCACAAGAGATCAATTCATTTCTCAAGCAGAAAACGAGCAAATTGAGGCTGAGTTAAAGAAACATCAGATAAATCATCAAATATTTCGCTATGATGCAGGACATGGGTTTTTCGCTGGCTTCTTTGTAGATCGATACCCATTCTTAGCCCAGCATCCCAGTTTCAACCCCCAAGCGGCTCCTGATGCTTGGCAACACGTTCTAGAATTATTGCAAAACAACTTGTAATTGAGCAAAGAGCGATCGCATTTTTTGTTGTGCTGGCTGGATGCATTAAAGGCCATTGTATAGGCGATCGCTCCTACGCAACACACTTATAAGCTTTATATTTATTCAAAGGAATACTAACTTTTTGTATGAGAACGAATATTAAAGCAGGCGTTGCAAACAAATTTAATATGCGATCGCGCCCTACCAATTTTTCTAAAAAATCATGGTGCGTTGTTCTTGGCAACAACACATTATGCAGTACCAAATTTTTAGGCTTCAGTCTGGGAAAGCCACACCAGTCATCGGGTCACGGATATATAGACCTAGTGTAAGCGATCGCATCACTTCATCCCAAACGGGTATGAGTTGCTCTGCTTGATCTGCCCAATAATCAAATGTAATCAAGCACTGAATATTCGACCCTAAACCAATGCAAGTCCGCGAAAACGCTCCCCGTGGTTCTGCTTGGGTGTCGATAAACTTAATCTCTGTCCAGACAATCTTGGCTGTTTGACGTTTGACAGTAATGATCTCTCCTCGCTCAATGATGTCACGACTGTCTTCATCCATCACTTTCTTCAAGGCAGATTTTAGCGGAAACAGGCTCCAATCATTAGGTGGTAGCTGATTGAAAGATACTTCCAGACAGCAATCGTCGTTAGGTGGTTTTTTATCGAGAAACTTAAACGATTTTTCTTTTGGCTCAAAAACCCAATCCTGGGGTACATTGAAGCGTACAGCCCCCCGATTGGCGACAAAAATTTTGTAACCTGAAGGTGATTCCCAGCGATGGTCAGGTTTTAGTTCAAGCGTTTCTTTAATCCACTGAAGATTGCTTTTTTTACGCTTTGCCATAGTGTTTTTGCAAATCTGTTGCTTTTGCGATCGCCCACTCTGTTAATGCTATCAAATTCTAGTATTGGTAGGGTGTATTTTACGCCTTCAGCTAGAAGCCACGCAAACAGAGGAAAACTCAAACACCCAAAATAGTGCAAAATTAATAAATTTGGCATTAGTACATAGCAGACACGATCCATGACCATGAACACTGCTGCCAAGATTTTAATTGAGAAACGTAAACAGGATCTTGGCGCATTCTTTAAATCAATTCATGGTACTTTGAATCGCTTACTTTATGGTGATAAAGCATGGATGGGAAGATTTACCAGTAATCCGTTTTCTATGACAATGATTGGTCAACAATTGTATGCTGATTTTGATGATTTAAGAAGAGAACGAGAAAATACAGATCAACAAATTCTAGAATGGTCTAAACATCTTGATTCTAACTGGCTGAACCAACCCTTTGAATATATCAGCAATGTAGATCGTCAGCAGCGCATATTACCAACTTGGGTTTTAGTTACCCATATATTCAACCATCAAACTCATCATTGAGGACAAGCCACAACCCTAATCAAGCAATTGGGCTACGAACCAGGCGTTACAGATATTCCCTGGCTACCTGTTATCAACGTAGCGGACAGTTGAAAGGCGTCGGAGATACTAAGATTATTTACCGCCGCTGATTTTGGACATTAGGCGCATTGAGCGGTTAATTTGGAAGCGGTGTGCAATTACCAAAGGATAGCTGAATGCCCAAAGTCAATAGTGCTGAACAATTGCTAGAACAGTACAACCTTGGAGAACGCAATTTTGAAGGTTCTAATTTAAGTGGAATGAATTTGAGTGGAGTCATATTGACAGGAATTAATTTTAGTAGAGCAGACCTGAGAAAAACTGACTTTACTGGAGCTAATCTGAGCGACGCACTTTTGTTTCAAACCAATTTCAGCACCTCTATTTTGAATAAAGCTGAATTGAGCCGAGCCAATCTTACAGGTGCTAATCTGAGTTATTCATTCATGTCAGGGGCTAATTTAACGAGAACCATATTGTTGAGAGCAACCTTATGTGGTGCTACACTTTTGCGAACGAATT
This sequence comes from Aulosira sp. ZfuVER01, assembly GCA_034530615.2. Taxonomy (GTDB): domain Bacteria; phylum Cyanobacteriota; class Cyanobacteriia; order Cyanobacteriales; family Nostocaceae; genus Aulosira. The sequence goes on along the minus strand of JAVRCV020000022.1, from coordinate 63,365 downwards.
TGAGGGAAACCCGTCTGAGAGAAGCAGACTTGAGTGAAGCAAATTTAAGTGGATCTGACCTATCCGAAGCAGTCATTACTGAGGCTAACTTTACAGGAGCGAAGTATAGCTCTAGTACAAAGTTCCGATTGGGTTTTGATCCAATCAAGGCAAATATGCAATTAATTGAAATATCTTCGTAGCTCAATGCATTTAGATTTTTGAAACCTGAAAACAATTGCTATGTTGGAGAACTGAGGAGAGCCTAAGCAAGTGTCAATACCAAAGCGAGGCACAAGAAAAATTGTAGTTGATGGAGAGCCTTTTATTTGGCTAATCCGAAGACAAGCTACCAACTCTCAAGCAGATTATGGTTGTGGGTATATTCATGTTGCAGTAGAACATGCTCAAGTACCTGGTTCAGTATTAGTCATCTACACCGATAAACCTCACCCCCAAAATTGGATAGCTGAAGTTAAACCAGTGAAACCTTCAGATGCAGCCAGATGGATATTGCAAGCAATACAAGCTGGCTGGAAACCAAAAATTTTAGGCGCACCATTTGTTGTTCAAGCGATTGGAGATTGTATGGCAAAAGTTTGAAACTATTAGTTTGAGGCAAATTATTATTAATGGTTAAGTTTCCTCTGTTAAATTTCTGCTATGCCAAAATTTGAGAACCAACTAGAAACAGTTTATGCCCAAGACCGTCAAGAATGGCGAGAATGGTTGGAAAAAATCATCATAGTTCTATCGGAGTATGGCTGATTTACTACAAAGTAAAAAGTGGAAAGCCAAGCATCAAATATAGTGAAGCAGTAAAAGAAGCCTTATGCTTTGGTTGGATTGATAGTAAAGTAAAATCATTGGACGAAGAACGATATAGACAAATATTTACACCTCGAAAACCAAAAAGTGTATGGTCAAAATTAAATAAGCAATATATTGAAGAACTCATTACCCAAGATTTGATGACTGAAGCTGGTTTAAAAAAGATTGAAGCTGCAAAACAAGATGGTTCATGGACTAGCTTAGATGCGATTGAAGCATTAACAATCCCAACAGATTTAAAACTAGCATTAGCAGCAAATGAAACTGCTAATAGGTATTTTGAGGCGTTTAGTAACTCATCCAAGAAAAATATCCTATCTTGGATTGATAGCGCTAAACGTCCAGAGACAAGGTTGAGGAGAATTGAGCAAACCATAACATCAGCAGCACAGAACAAAAATCCATTGAGCCGCTGACAATAGCGATCGCATCGAAGATAATCATTTAAGTATATTTAACGCAATTACCAAAGCAGATAGTATTTTTGTTTACGCTACATTTTACTTAATCTCCCGGAAACAATGCCTAAAACAGTCCTCATCACCGGAACATCCAGTGGTATTGGTAAACTGACTGCAATGTACTTTGCTCAACAAGGGTGGAACGTTGCTGCAACCATGCGTAACCCCAGCAAAGACAAAGATTTGTCTAACTTATCCAACGTCAAGTTATATTCCTTAGACGTTACAGACAATAACAGTATTCAGAGTGCGATCGCATCTGCTATCCAAGATTTCGGTCAAATTGATGTTTTAGTTAACAATGCAGGTTTTGGTGTAGATGGCGTATTTGAAGCCATGAACGATGAAATCATTGAGCAGCAATTCAATACCAATTTGTTTGGATTAATGCGAGTCACCCGAGCCATCATTCCCCATTTTCGCGAACAAGGTGGCGGTACAATTATTCAAATCGCCAGTATGGGAGGTCGAGTTACTTTCCCGTTATACAGCATTTATCACAGTTCTAAATGGGCAGTAGAAGGATTTAGCGAATCATTGCACTATGAATTAGAACCTTTCAATATTAAAGTTAAAATTATCGAACCAGGCGCGATTAAAACCGAGTTTTACGGTAGCAGTCGGCAGTTTATCATGAGTGATGATTTACCCATGTATAAATCGTTAGTCGATACAGTAGAAAAGGTTTCCCAGGAAGCTGGGCGAAATGGGGAACCACCGGAAGTAGTTGCTAAGGTGATTTTTCAAGCGGCAAGCGATCGCAGCAGCAAGATGCGTTATTCTGTGGGTCAACCTGCGCCACTGTTGCTGATGCTGCGTAAACTACTACCCGATAGCTGGTATTTTTCTATCATTAAACGTAGCTATAAAATATAATGTCAGGCTTTGAGAGTCAGGCGATCGCAGTTTTAACTATCAAATTAAAATCTTGCTTCGCTTAAGTCAGTCAAATTTAAGCAATTTAAAATACTGGACTTGATTGGACGCTTTTCATCCCAAAATATTAAAGAAGAGTAAAATTCTTTCGCTAAGGAAGAACTTAAAAGTTGAAAATTTTTATATGCAACTTGCTCATCATCAAAGCTGAGGAAGTAAATAGTATCATCACAAACCGCAGGTTTTGCTTCTATGTGACTTATCAATCTAAAATCTAATTTCTTGTAAAGTCCACAAATTGCAATCTTCCAGGGTGCAAAAGTATATGAACCGACACCAAAAATAGAAAATCGAGGATTATTTTGATAAATCTTACTTTTTCTTTTATCTAGATATTTTGCATGACTTTCCAGATAGCTCCATGTTTTAGGAGCCGAATCTTTTATATGTTCAGTAGATTCACCAACAAATTTCTGGGTAACTAAAATATATCTGTCAGTAGCCTGTACTTGGTTCTGGGCAACATAAGAACCTTTAAGTAAAGGGAAAACATAGGTTTCTTCAATATCAACAGATTCTCCTAATCCATTGATGAGAGTATTATTCACTTTGCAAAATTCCATCACACTCGCGCAATCATGCTTAATACCAGAACGCCACCTTGTTTCAGATTTTACATTATATAAGTATTTTAAGTTTTCAAAACTTGTTAGATTTTTAACAAGAATATTATTTCGATATCCTATTCGATAATAATCTGAACTTTCAAAGTTACTGAATACATCACAAAAATAATTTTTTGAATTTAAATCAAATTTACAGAACAACAAACAAGCTTCAACGGTTGCATCAAAATATTTTTTAGCATCTATTTTGTAAGTCGCACAATAAGCAACATTTAATTTTTTAGCATGAAGGTAGCCCAATATTTTTCTAGCAACAGAAGTCTTGCAAAGCATAGCAAGGTAAGCATTACGGTTCTGTAACCATTGAACAACTTGGATTAGCATCCACTCTGATATATCAAAGTTACTCTTACCAGTAATTGCATCTAATCCCCTATGATTTTGAAAATTTCTCTTTTCAGGTATATTTCCCCCACCAATAATACCCTGCTGTGAATTGGTAACCCAAGGGAAATTACCAAGCACTAATGTTTCCTTTTGGAATTGGCTTGTTAGTGATGACCAATCAAATTGAAAAAAATTACCATATTTAATTTCAATTCTTTCATCATGCAAAAATTGGCTTTTTCTTTTAAGTGCTTCTAGATAATTAGAATTTATTTCAACACCGATAATTTTGCTGGCTGATGGAAATGAAGAGGAAGCAGCTTCAAGAAAATTACCCACTCCACAGGTAGGCTCAACTATAACATCTGGCTTAACACCAAGTTCTACCAGCTTTTGACATACCTTCTGAGCTAGTTCTAGTGGTGTCTGGAAGTCTCCATATTCTATTTGTGCTTTATGTGCAATACGAGTCATGGGCTAATTCTATAAACAGCAATTATGCCATCTTCTTGGCCAGCGCGTTCTATTACTCTTCCATACTGGAGTCGCCATTGTAAAGCATTAGAAATAGTCAAAAATCCTTGTACAGGCGGATTTATCAGTATTTCATCGGCGATGTTACCTACCTCAATTTCATCAACGGGTAAATTGCGATCGCTCATAAAGGCAATTAAATCATCTTTATTACCCTCATTCGCCAAAATGTTGCGAATTCCCCGAGTCATTTGGAAATCTGCTGTTCTTTCAGCACTCACGTAAATGGTATGCAAAATATTTAGGGTTGCTGTGCGGTTGGTGCTATTGTCTGTTTTATCGTATACAAAAATCAGCAGCGAGTAGCCAAGCCCAAAAATCTTTTGGCGTGCTGACTTGAAAGGACAGGATGACTGTGGTTGTCTAATGCTTGTTACTTTGATATCTACAAGCAACCCTGGAAAGTCAATCCCGCTTGCAGAATTCCCTTCTACAAACTCATATCGCTCTTTGAGATACAGTCTAAACTTTTGTTCTAAGTATGTTCCGACAGCTTTACCATCAGTCACACCGTAGAGTAAGGGTTCTGGGTGTAGAGACTCTGCGGCTGAAAATATTGCTGCTTCTGAGCAGAGACCTTCTACAGTTAAGATTGTCATGAATCAGGCAAAAATTAATATCAAGTATCATATCTTAGCTGAAAGCTACTGGTGAGGGTTGAGCCTCAAAGCGTTAATAACAGGTACTAGGCGCGATCGCACTATCCCGTAAATTAATTTTATTAACACGCAATCATCAGCATTTCAGCAAGATAGCAGGATAATTAAGTAATTAAACGGAAAATTTCTGTATATTATTTTAATAATGGTTGTTAACTAGTAGTTTATTTGAACGCTGCTTCCTAAACTTGGTCGATCCTTAACTTGCTGCCCATGAACCGTGAGCTTAAAGCCCAACTCTTGTCTCAGGATCTACGCGATCGCTCCTTCAGAGGTATGGATCTGCGGGGACTGTCTTTTAAGGGTAAAGACTTGTCAGGTTCAGATTTTAGTGGCGCGAATCTTCGAGGGGTAAATTTTACTAAGGCTACTTTAAGACAAACAAAATTTATTGGTGCTGACATTCGAGGTACCAATTTCAGCTATTCTTTTCTAGAAGAAGCTGACTTTACGAAAGCGAAAGCAGGCTATAAAGAAGCTTGGGTAGTTTTTTCAGGAATTGTTTGGGTATATATAATAGTTTTGTGTGCTAATGATATTTTTAATCTAACTCTTTTTTTAGTAGGATTAGGCATCATCTGTTATTTATGTTCAGTTGTGCTCTTTATTGCCATCTCAATCATTTTGACAGCCCATTCAATTATAATTGAGATTCCATCTGTTGTCTTTTCTTCAAAATCAAGTAGAGATATTGTCCAGTCCGCCAAACAATATTTTCTTTCACAAAAAAAAGAATTATCTTCATTATTCAACAAGAAATTTATTGTAGACGTAGTTTTTTTAGGAGTTTTTAATTCTTTATTCCTTGGATATTCACATGAGAAAAAAGCAGAAAAATTGTCTATCAATATTCTAAGGAATATTGATGGTAGAAAAAGCTATATTTTTGTTTTTACAATTCCTTTGTTTTGTTTATTATTTAGCATATTTACAATCTGGACATCTCTCGAGTCAAATAATATTTTTCCGAAAAATCTTATACTTATAAATGAAGAAGATGGTTATATTTTGTCTAACACTGGCTATTTGATGATAGCGGTTGTTACATTTTTGATTATATTGCTGACTATAGGATTATATGGAGGTTATATTAGCATTTATACAACTTTCAAAGGTTCTAATTTAAGAAAAGCTAATTTTACTAGAGCTTATTTAGCCCGAACTAAATTTGAAGAAGCATGTTGCTATCAGACAAATTGGAGAGACTGTTTTATTCAAAGTGATTTTTATGATTTTCCCTCTATTTCCTTGGATAAAAACGAGGTTGATGTGTTCAATATAGCTGTTACAGGGGAGGGAAAGTATGGGATTTTTAATAATATGGACTTGAGGTTTACAAACTTAAGCAGTTGTAATCTATCGAATGCAAGCTTTGTTAATGCTAATCTACATGAAGCAGACTTGCAAAATGCAGATTTATCACACTCCAATCTGACTCATACAACACTTTCTCAAGCAAATTTGAGGGGTGCTAATTTAACAGGAGCTTGTATTCAAAGTTGGCTGATTGACTTGGAAACAAAGTTTGATGATGTTAAATGTGATTTCATTTATCTTTCGAGCGATCGCACCCCCGAAAGCCGCCGTCCTCTTGTTGGAGAATTTGCCGATGGCGATTTTTCAGCAGTATATAAAACATTTGGTGATACTCTCGATTTGCTGTTTCACACAGGCAGCGATCCTGTAGCTTTTCGTGTTGCTCTTGCTCAACTTCTTCAAAACAATCCTAAGGCTGAAATCAAAGGATTATCTAAGCTAAGTGATAAGTCGTTAAATGTTTCAATAGGAGGAATTCCAAAAGCTGCGGAACTAGAGGTAGCTAGAACCTTTAAAGCTACAGAAAGTGCTGTTGCAGAACAACGCTTACAGGCAGCTGTACACCAAATTAGCTATCTTGAAGGAGAGAATCACGCTCAACGTCGGCAGATTGATGACCAAAAAGGACAGATAGATAAATTAATAGAGAGGATAGGAAAAATGGCAGAAGCACCCAAATATGATTTACGTAATGCCTATGTAGGCGGCATAGCTGACACTGTTCAACAAAATCAGCTTGTCACACAGAATAACCAGATTACTGAGCAAAACTTTGATATCCTGTTCTCTGAATTTAAACAATTTATTGACAGTCTTCAAACCAAATACCCTAAACTAAATGATGAAGCTGCTGTCACACAAATAATTGATGTAGAAGCTAAACTTATTGAAGCTAAAGACCCAAAGCGTTGGCAAAGCCTTCTCAATCTTAAACGCCTCTGGAATGGTGGTAAAAAAGCGACATTCAAAATGGGAGAACATTTTGTTGAACAGAGTGTTTGGGGTAAAGGAGCGATCGCCTTTCTCGAAGGTCTAAGTGAAGATGTAGAATAAACCAAATTCTGGTAAAAATTCTGAAAACCTGATTGCAAAATAAATTATGATAAACCGCAGGTTAACAACCCAAATGAGTAGCGCTCGCATCATTTAATCTAAAAAATGTCATTCAAAATAGTTTTTAATTTAACAGTTTTCCTTTAAAACTCATGCAAGCAAAATCTCAAAACCATACAGAATAAGATTTGTATTGTCTAAAGTATCAAAAAAGATTGTTAGTCGATAACGCTGCAACTTGCATTTAGGCTATAAATAGAAGCTTTTTTCTACCGCCACCAAAAAACCTGCTAGAATCGAGAGTTCTAAGGGCGATCGCTAGGTTCGGAGTAATCCCAAGAGTGCATTTGACGGAAAGGAAGACCCATCTTTTGGAAGACGTACTTCTCTTTCACACCGGAAGCAATCAAATCTGGCTTGAGTGCTTTAACAAACTCTTCAAATTCGTAAGCGGTAACGTCGTCATAAACGATGGTGCCGTTTTCGATGTAGTGAGTCGTACGTTTGTAGTCGTCATTATGAGCGAACTCATAACCTGTACCAATCATCTTCATACCCAAATCTTGGAAAGCGGGTACAACGTGGCGAGGACGCAAACCACCAACCATCATAGCGACGGTCTTACCTTCCAAACGGGGGCGATACTTCTTAACGATCGCATCCATTGTCGGCTGATACTTAGCAATAACCTTCTCAGCGTTTTCTTGGATCTTCGAGTCAAATTTAGAAGCAATTTCCCGTAAAGATTCAGCAATCTTGGTAGGACCAAAGAAATTGTATTCCAACCAGGGAATACCATATTTTTCTTCCATGTGACGGCTGATGTAGTTCATCGACCGATAACAGTGGATGAGGTTCATCTTCACATTGGGGGTCATCAACATTTCGTTGATAGTACCGTCACCAGACCACTGAGCGACTACGCGCAAGCCGATTTCTTCTAAGAGGATGCGGCTAGCCCAAGCATCACCACCGATGTTGTAGTCACCAATGATGGCTACATCATAAGGAGTACCTTCAAACTTGAGTGTGCCATCTTTCTTGGCTTGATCTGCTCTGGGGAATACCCAGTCACGGATCATGTCGTTAGCGATGTGGTGACCCAAGGACTGAGAAACACCACGGAAGCCTTCGCAACGTACAGGTACAACAGGCTTGTTAATTTCTTTCGCAGCTTTCTTAGCAACTGCTTCGATGTCATCCCCAATCAAACCGATGGGACATTCAGATTGAATAGAAACACCACGGCTGAGAGGGAAGAGAACTTCGAGTTCTTGAATCAGCTTAAATAGTTTCTTGTCACCACCGAAAACGATGTCACGTTCTTGGAAGTCGGAGGTGAAGTGCATGGTACCAAAGGTGTCAACACCAGTTGTACCAATGTAGTAGTTACGACGACCAGACCAAGACCAGTAACCGCAACCAACAGGCCCGTGGCTGATGTGGATCATGTCCTTAATAGGACCCCAAACCACACCCTTGGAACCTGCATAAGCACAACCACGGGCGGTCATTACACCAGGAAGGGACTTAATGTTAGACTTAACGCCGCAGTCGGACTTACCTTCTTCGTATACGTTTAAGTGCTTTTCCCGTTTTTTCGCTGCTTTTTCGGGATAGGCGTTGAGAACTTCTTTAATTAGTTCTTTTCTTTCTTCAATGATGTTGTTGTTTTCTGGAGGAGTCATCTTTAAGTCTCTCTTGCTCCTAAGGAACCGGGATAGTCAGGGAAGGGGATTTCCCCTATGGGGTTGGGGACTCTAAGTCCCCGTGGGGGATAAAAGTTAGATCAAAGGTAAAAGGGAAGTGATGCAGGTATTCCCTTTTCCTAAAACATGGTTTACTTAACAGGTGCTTCTGCTGGCTTACCAATGATCTCTGCGTGCTTGGTATCGTCATCAAGGATACCGTACTCGATCAACAGCGCTTCGAGATCATCCATTTCCATTGGTGTAGGAATGGTAAGGTTGGTGTTGTTGATGATCTTCTTAGCTAATGCACGGTATTCATTACCCTGAGCGCTGTCAGGTGCGTATTCGTTAACAGTCATCCGACGCAATTCTGCGTGTTGAACGATGTTGTCGCGAGGTACGAAGTGAATCATTTGGGTGTTCAAGCGTTCAGCCAAGGTTTCGATCAGTTCGATTTCTCGGTCAACTTTACGGCTGTTACAAATCAAACCACCCAAGCGTACACCACCAGAGTGAGCATACTTAAGAATACCGCGAGCGATGTTGTTAGCAGCATACATCGCCATCATTTCACCAGAAGTAACGATGTAGATTTCTTGTGCCTTACCTTCACGGATAGGCATAGCAAAACCACCGCACACAACGTCACCCAATACGTCGTAAGATACGAAGTCTAAGTCTTGGTAAGCACCGTTTTCTTCCAAGAAGTTAATAGCAGTGATGATACCACGACCGGCGCAACCTACACCTGGTTCAGGACCACCAGACTCCACGCAACGAACATTACGGAAGCCGGTGAGCATTACTTCTTCGAGTTCTAGGTCTTCTACAGCACCGCGTTCAGCGGCTAAGTGCAGCACGGTGGTTTGAGCTTTACTGTGGAGCATCAAACGGGTGGAGTCAGCTTTGGGGTCGCAACCCACAATCAAAACGCGCTGACCCATTTCTGCCATAGCGGCGATGGTGTTTTGGGAAGTGGTGGACTTACCGATACCACCTTTACCGTAGAAGGCTATCTGTCTAATATTTTCGTCAGTCATGGTTCGTGTTTCCTGCAATTGGTTGGTTGGTGGGTCTTTTGCTTTTGTCTGTTGGGTCTCACGCCCGTTGAAGCTCGGAGTGAGTCTGTGTAGAACGTCGCCGGGGGCGATCGCTCCACAGCAAAAACTATCGGTATTAAAGACATCTATGTTCCTCGTTAAAAATTTTTTTCTTTTATTCTTTGTTAATAGCCAGGAGAAATGACTATTAACAAAGGAAATTACGCACTTTACAAATACTTACCCAGTAGGACTTGACTGATGTCTGCTTTCACTATCAATCCTCAAGTCCAATTACTTGTTCAAAATAGCGCCTTTAACATTGGCGACGCGAGCCATTGCAGCGCTGATGTCATCAGCAGCCACTCCATTTGCAGCCATTGCATCACTCAGGTGTTTTGCAACTGCATCGAAGTGTTGGGGCTGTATATTCATACCTGTGTGGGTTTTGTCCATTGGTCGACCGGCATATTGCTTTGGTCCCTCAAGTAACTGAGATACAAAAGCAACAAAGTGACCGCGTTGCTTCGCCATATCTGTCTTAGCGAAGAATGTATTCACGCTGCTGTCTGCTTGAATGCGTTTGTGCAAATCTGCAACTATTTTATCGAGAGTTGCTTGTCCGCCAATTTTTTCGTAGAGTGCGCTCATATCCTTATTCCTTTGAAGCGAGTTGGATTATGGAATTCGCAATTAGGCGTTGAATACCTTGCCTATGTGCTTTAGCTGTCTGTTGTCTGTAGGACTGAATTATTGATGCGAAGCGAATTTTAGGAGTCAAATCCTACTTTCTGTGTCGTAGCTGATGCACATGAGGAAGTATTTGGGCAGTGCGTAAAATCTAGAGTTATGGCTCAACCGCTTCTACTATCAGGTTCTTACTGACTCGATCCTGCAACCTGGCTTCTATGGCAATCTTGAGAGTTGCTGTGCTGCTAGAACAAGAACCACACGCTCCTTGCAGTAGAACCTTAACGCGATCGCCATCTACATCGTACAGTTCCACATCGCCGCCGTCAGCAATCAGTACTGGTCTGACTTCTTCATCTAAGACCTTTTGGATGAGTGCGATTTTCTGCACATTAGTTAATGCGCGTTGTGATTGTTTAGCAGTAGCAATATCGGTTGCAACTTTCACACCATAGTTATTGATTGCAGGTGTTGCGGCTTGTTGCTGTACATCTTTAATAATATCATCAATGTTTGCTAGACAAGAACCGCATCCGCCACCAGCTTTGACGTAGTTTGTTACTTGCTCGGCATCAGTAAGGTTATTTTCCAAAATCACGCGCCGAATCTTGGATTCGCTGATACCAAAGCAACTACAAATGAGTGCGCCTTCATCATCGTCATCATGGGCAGCTAGGGGAATGCCACGATAATTATAAATAGCCGCTTCTAGCGCTTCTTGCCCCATCACAGAGCAATGCATCTTTGCTTCTGGCAAACCACCCAAGTAATCTGCAATATCTTTATTGGAGACATTTAAGGCTTCATCCAAGGTTAAACCCTTGATCATTTCAGTGAGAGCGCTGGAAGATGCGATCGCACTAGTGCAACCAAAAGTTTGAAAGCGAGCATCGAGAATCTTATCGCTGGCAACTTCAACCTTCAGGTGGAGTCTCAGAGCATCACCACAAGCAATGCTACCTACCTCTCCAGTGGCTACCTTCACTCCAGATTCCTCAGCTTCTTCAATAGCTCCCTGATTTTTGGGATTGTAAAACAATTCTAATACTTTATCTGTGTAGTCCCACATAACCGATTTTAGATTTTGGATTTTAGATTTTGCGGAAAGTTGCGTGGGCGGCTCTGCCGACTTGAGCAAACTTTCCAAGACGGATTTTGAATTGGGGGATTGGGCATCGGGCATTGGGCATTGGTTTTATTTCCTATGCCCCATGCGCCATGCCCCATTCCCTAATTAGCGATGAGCCAGTGTTTGTTCTTGCGCTTGCAGCCAACCCGCTTCATCATTCTTGAAGGGCGACAGGGCACGCAAACGTTCTACAATCTCCGGCATCACTGCAATTACTTGGTCGATTTCGGCGTCTGTGGTGTAGCGACAGAGGCTAAAGCGGATGGAACCATGCAAGGTGGTGTAGGGTAAGCCCATTGCCCGTAATACGTGGGAAGGTTCCAAAGAGCCAGAGGTACAAGCAGAACCAGATGAGGCACAGATACCGTATTTATTCAGGGAGAGTAAGATGGCTTCACCTTCGATATACTTGAAGCCGATGTTAGTGGTGTTTGGCAATCTCTGCGTAATATCGCCGTTAACTTCACACTCAGGAATTGTAGCAAGTAAGGTTTTTTCTAGGCGATCGCGCAGCCTTTTTTCTCTCTTGATCGCCTCTTCTAAATGCAACAGTTCCAATTCGGCAGCTTTGCCGAGAGCAATAATTCCTGGAACGTTCTCTGTTCCCGCACGGCGACCACGTTCTTGGTGTCCACCAATCAATAAGGGACGGAATCTCACCCCGCGTCGGACATACAAAGCCCCAATTCCTTTGGGTGCGTGAATCTTGTGACCGGATAGTGTCAACATATCTACGGTGCTAGTCTTCATATTTAAGGGAATTTTCCCTACTGCTTGCACCGCATCGACGTGGAATAAAGCGCCATATTCTTTTGCTCGCAATCCAATCTGCTCGATTGGAAAAACCACGCCAGTTTCGTTATTGGCATACATAATTGTCACCAAGGCGGTGTTACCAGTCAAAGAAGCTTCTAGTTCATTTAGATCTATCTGTCCCTGACCATTTACCGAAAGATAGGTAACACTATAACCTTGGGTTTCTAATTGTTTGCAGACATTCAGTACTGCGGGGTGTTCAACCTGGGTAGTAATAATGTGTCGCTTGTCTGGTTGCGCCAACAGTGCGGCGCGAATGGCGGCGTTATCGCCTTCAGTTCCGCAACTAGTGTAGACAATTTCCGATTCATCGGCTCCCAAAAGGGCTGCAAGTTGTTCTCTTGCTGTTTTCACCGCTTTGCCAACTTGCCCACCGAAGGTGTGCATACTAGAAGGATTGCCGTAATATTCAGTTAAGTAGGGCAGCATCGCCTCTACAACTTCTGGGTCTACCTTAGTGGTGGCATTATTATCGAGATAAATGCAGCTATTTTGCATTGCTTCCAATTTTGATGAGATAAGAGCCAAAATTTTGAGGTAATACCAATAATATGAAGTGTGAAGTCTGTAGGGCGTTCGTCGGACTGTAGGATGAAGCCTAATTATCTGGCTTCATCCTAGGTTGCGGCAAGCATCCCAAAGGGCCTCTATATTATGCTTTTGCTTCTATCACTTGGGGCTGACGCTTTTGCAACTGCTCAGAGAATTTCTGAGAATAGAAGTATCCTCTATCAAATATAATAAAGGTTGTGTCTATGCGCTGTTATGGAAAGTTGGGGTTACGCAAGGGTCAGCGGTGAGGAGCAGCAAACAGATAAAGGTGCGTTGCGTAAACAAATAGAACGCTTGCAAAATGCTGGTTGTTCAAAAGTATACTGGGATATTCAGTCACGGACAACCGAAGTCAGGGAAGGACTACAACAATTAATCAATGACTTGAAGACATCTGCAAAGGGTAAGATAGTATCTCTGCAATTTACCCGGATTGATCGCATTGGTTCATCATCAAGGTTGTTTTATTCATTGTTGGAAGTATTGCGTTCCAAAGGAATTAAACTCATCGCTTTAGATCAAGGAGTCGATCCAGACAGTTTGGGCGGAGAATTAACTATTGATATGTTGCTTGCTGCTGCCAAATTTGAGGTCAAAATGGTGACGGAGAGGTTAAAGAGCGAACGCCGTCATCGTGTAACTCAAGGAAAAAGTCACCGAGTTGCGCCATTAGGATACCGCATCCACAACGATAAATATGTCCGCGATGATTCACCATGCGTTTGCTTGTTAGAAGAGCGAAGAGAGTTAACTGTATCTGACGTAGCTCGATATATTTTTAATACTTTTTTTGAGTGTGGTTCCGTTGCGGCTACCGTTCGTAAATTGCACTCAGATTTTGGCATAGAAACAAAAGCTTTTGATTGGCATAAACCAGAGAAATCTTCACGAATTATCAGCGATGACGACTTAGATACAATTGTATTTACACCAGCTAAAGCTAACCACCCCTTGCGTTATCCTTGGTCTGGATTGAGATGGTCAATTCCAGGTTTAAAAGCATTATTAGTCAACCCTGTCTATGCAGGAGGCTTACCTTTTGATACTTATGTGAAATCAAAGGGAAAGCGCAAACATTTTGATGAGTGGAAGGTAAAATGGGGAACCCACGACGATGAAGCCATCATTACTTGCGCCGAACACGAGCAAATAAAACAAACGATCCGCAGTAATCGTCATAACCGATGGGCTTCCAGAGAAGATAACGAAATCAACCCATTTTCTAATTTAATCAAATGCGCTCATTGTGGAGGTTCAATGACGCGCCATGCAAAACGAGTAGATAAGCAGGGACAAGCTATCTATTATTTTCAGTGCCGTTTGTATAAAGCTGGCAACTGTAGCAATAAAACTATGATTTCATCAAAAATATTAGATATCCAAGTGGTAGATTTATTGGCACAAGAAGCCGAAAGGTTAGCGAACTTGGTGGAAACAGATGAGCCACCTATTGTAGAGGAACCCCCAGAAGTCAAAACTCTCCGCGCATCGCTGAATAATCTGGAAACCTTACCACCAAGTTCAGCCATCGAACAAATCAAAAATGATCTCAAAGAACAAATTGCGATCGCACTGGGAGCAATCAATAATGCATCCAGAGAATCCTTGATTGCGAAGGAACGCATTATAAGGGCTTTTGCAAATAAAAGTTACTGGCAAGGACTTAATGCTCAAGATAAAAGAGCAATCCTCAATGGCTGCGTTAAAAAAATCTGCGTAGATGGGAACTTCGTTACAGCAATTGAGTATCGTTACTAAATATTGCGATCGCACTGCTAAACGTACCAATCAATTGAATTTTGTTTGCTGTGACTGTCACATTTCCTCCCCTACCTCTGCCCCATCTCGAATCAGCAACTCACCTGTGTTAATTTTCAAATCTCCGGCATTCCCAGTTGCTCCTGGGTAAACAATAGCACCTAAGCCAGTGGAATGACCTTCAACAGATGTACCACTAACATCCAACCGCTCACTAGCATTGATCGCTAAAGTTCCGCCAGCTTGTGACCCCAAAGTACTTGCCTCTATTTGAGAACCATTGGCGATCAGGTGCGATTTGGGCTAGTGCAGAATTGCAAAAGGCGATCGCTTCCCCGATCACTAAGCAAATTGCCAAGTAACATTTCCATCTGCAACTGCGATCGCTTGTAGCCATTTGGAAATTACTACTATGTTGTTGAGCCTCGATAAATTCGCTCCATTTGTTCTGGAGATAGCACTGTCATTGGAAACCATTCATGTTCCGAACTAGGGAGTTCCCGGGGTAATAGATACGCTTGTTGTTGAGTTTCAACAGAATCTATTTCCACATTGCCAGTTAAAGATGGGCTAAGTAACGTATCATCTATCTCTGATGGAGGAAGCTGATGTTGGAGCAAAACATAGGCGTGCTTTTGTGGGTCGTATGCCAAAATTTCTCCTGCCTCAATTTGGTAAATCCAAGCATAAATACTAAGTTTTCCTTGGTAGAGTTTAGAGCGAATCACCGGATAAGTCCGTAGATTTTCGATTTGGGTGAGTACATTTTCAGCAATAATTATTTCTAAAAGTTCTTCCCCTTCGTAGTGGCTGTAGTTGTCTTTCACCAGCCGTCGGGTTGCTTCTGCATACTTGAGCCAGTCATGTACAAGCGGCATTTCTACCCGCAAGCTGTCTAACTTCATTAACCCTTTCATGGCACCACAATGTGAGTGGCCACAGACAATAATTTGTTGAATATCTAATGCTTGAATAGCATATTCAATTGTTGCACCTTCACCGCCATTAGTAGCACCAAATGGTGGAATAATGTTGCCTGCATTGCGAATAACAAATAATTCACCTAACCCGGCTTGTGTAATCAGGTTTGGATCTATACGCGAATCTGAACAAGTAATAAATAGTACCCTAGGCTTTTGACCATGAGAAAGTTGTTCAAACAGTTCTTCATTAGCACTAAAATAACTACTTTTGAATTCTCTTAAGCCTCTAATCAATTTTTTCATAAGATACCTAAATGACCGGACGAGTAATACTTTAAACTGATCGGACAATTCAATTTTGGAATTAAGTAAGTATAAAAGTGCAATCAATGTGCAATTACCTTTATCATTAAGCGTTGCTAATGATAAAGGTAAAGTGGATAACTCCATTAAGTATATTAAACAATATCTGTAAACAGATTTACTCAATTGATCGGCTTTTGCCATTACGCCACTGGCTTAGTTAAAGTGCGAAATTCATTCTTGAATTGTTTAAGTAGTCTTAGAGGAGCGAAACAGTGATGTAGTGCAGAAATGGAAATAATTTATTTTTTGGAGTTCCCTAATTACACTTGAGTAATCTTCGCTGAGTATATATGCCATTGACGCTGCTCTGGAGTTGAGCCAGGAACATTATTCACTCGCTGTAACACATAGCTACCGCGAAATCGCTGCGGCGTTCCATTAGCAGTGACGGCAGTAACAGTAACCGGAATATTAATGTACAGTGAACCTGCTGCCCCTTCTAATATACCTGGTTCTCCAACCTCTACAGCAACAGATGCGGTATTAGCAAAACCCTGCTGAAACTGCTCAAATGATTGTTGGCTAGCAGCGCCATCTCCTTGCCAAGCTGAGTAGGCTTGTTTATAGTCGTGACGAGCGATTGCACTGTAATAGTCACGAATGACTCGAACTGCTTCTTGCTTAAGTGGCTTATCAGCAGTGTTTGGTGTGGGAGACACTGGTGAGGAAGTTGGACTAGATGTGTCTGATATATGGGCAACCGATGGGCTATTCACAGAAGATAGTTGTGATGTGCCAGAGTTATTACAGCCTGTGATGGCTATCGCTAGTAGCATACCACTAACAACCATACGGTACTGTTTTAACCAGATACATAAAGGAAAGTTGATCTTTGTCAAACATACCTCCCAATAAATCTGCTGACTGCTTTTCTAGATCCAGCATATCGAAAATGCATAGGATACAGTCGAGCTTTTTGGTTGCTGTAGTCATAGCGATCGCTTTTTCTAGCCTTGTTGTAAGAACTACTTCAGGTATACATCTGAATTTTAACCAAGGTCATGCGCTACCAAAAGGCAAACTCAGGCAGTTCGTGCTTGTTCCCATACCCTCCAAGCTAAAATCAAAACAAACTCGAAAAATCTTGCTATGGTAGGCTCCCAACAACCACAAAAAATGACCATCAAGGAATATCTCGCATGGGAACCCCAGCAAGACCTTCGCTACGAATACGTCAACGGCGAAGTTTTTGCGATGACAGGTGGTACAATTCCCCACAATGACATTGCACTTAATTTTTATAGAGCCTTATATCCACATTTAAGTGCTAGAGGTTGCCGAGTAAATGTGTTGGATGTGAAAGTGCAAGTTACACCTCAAAGTCCTTATTATTATCCTGATGTTGTTGTCAGCTGCGACCCTCAAGACCTCAATGCTCGGAAATTTATTCAAAACCCAAAAATAATTGCCGAAGTTCTCTCCCCTGGTACAAGCAGTAAAGATAGGGGCGAAAAATTCACTAATTATCTGAAAATGCCTTCTTTACAAGAATATTTATTGATAGATTCCGAAACAATCTCCATTGAACGCTACTGTCGCGGAGAGGGAAGAATGTGGCTTTACTACCCCTACACTGAGGGAGATATTATTACCCTATCCAGCATCGAATTTGAATTTGCGATCGCACTTCTGTATGAAGGGGTTGTATTGGAATCAGAAGCAGAATAGAGTTTTTGATATCAAACAACAGATTGCTATTTCACCAGCGCCTGTTGAAAAGTCTTGATCGCATCCACATGATTCACCATATTAATGCAGCGTAATAACAAATCTAGATCAATCCCTTTTAATTCCTCACTATTGGTAACTCTTTCATAGTGAAGCGCATTGCCCTCATAGCGCAGGTGATAGACTTCTAACACACCATCTTCCCAAAACCATACCTCTGGAATCTTTAGCCGCTTATATGCCTCTAGCTTGTCGATTCCGCCACTGGTAAACACCACCTCAATTACTAAATCAGGACGCACTCGACCTGGAGCCAGTTTATAGGATTTATCTGCCTCTCGCTTGACAGCACCCGATTCACTCTCCAAAGTCATTGAGCCAGTTGGAGTAAAGTCAAATCCTGCCATCAAAAGGTAAAGCTCCAACAGTGCGCCGATCCTTTCCTTAACGGTTTCGTGTGGTTCTCCAGGCATTCTGCGTATCTCCAAAACACCATCCAGGAAAGACAACCGATATCCTGGACGGTCTAACAACTGCTCAACGGCTTTAAACTCTCTCCAGGTCAGTACCTCAAACAACAGGGGTAATTCTTTTGTAAGTGTTGCTATTGTTGCTGGGGTCATAAAAGTCTCCAGTCTGTTTCCAGATGAGAACTAATTAGCTTTGTCAGACAATCATCTGATTGTAACTTCTTTTTGGAAGAGCTAGCCAGAAGGATTCAGTTTGCTGGCGATCGCAATTAAGATGGAGTGAAAATGCGATTGCTTTTGGGTGTACCTCATCATTAAAACCAGTTTATCAAATATGCGATCGCAACTGAGATAACGCTGCATTTTTTGGAATAGGCAATGTATCGCGTCTCTCAAATGGGATGGTGGGTAATGATGTTTCGCTAGTGATTTTTGATGCGATCGCTTAAGACTGGCAAACCAAGCCCATAATAGGATACCTCTCCATCATTTCCCCAATCTCGACCGCATCCCCCGAAGGCGTATACACGAATCTCTGTGACATATCGATTCATCCCTTCATTCAGCAACGCCAGTATCGTTACTATGCAGTTTTGTTTTTGGACTTTGTTTTTTCTTGTTCTGGAATAGCCGAGGTTGATTGTAGCTCGGCTTTACGTTTCTCCCATTCCAAAACTGTGCGAATTACCACTTGTGACCAAGATTCGTAAGCCATAAGTATCATTGTTTGTTAATTTGAGGATAGCGAAAGTTGAAATTTTTTTTGTTCATCGCAAGCGATCGCTTGCAAGCAGAATGTTTGGAGAGAACAAAATGTTAGAAGTAGCTGAGATAGAGGAACTGAAGAGATAACCACAGGACTACAGCACTTGAGATAGGGTAATGCGCAGTTTAATAGTAGAAGTATTTGCGTTGCAGAAATTTTTCGAGGAGATGCAACCCTGTTAAAGAACTAGGTGTTACGTAGCGACTTTAAACAATTGAGTCATGAATTGTACTTGAGTAACTATATTAATCAAGTGTTTCAGCCACAGTATAAGAAGATTGGAGGTTTTCTAACTCCTGAAAGCTCAAAGAACGCAATTCATCTATCTGTTGCTTGACTATGCCTAAAAACTCCTTGAACTGAGGACATGATTGGCACTTTACCTGAGTTCCTGGGATTAAACATTCACATACAAATCTTGGTTTTTCTTTAAAAGTGCGATCGCAGTCATTACATACATATTTTTGTATTCCATCAAGTCTACCAATTTTCACAAGCCGAGTGGGATTGCACCTGGGACATCCAATACCATAAGTTCTAGGCTGTGGTTGCCATTCCTGTAGAGCTTGTTGCATAGCAACTTCGCATCTAAGTTTATTGAAATCGAAAATTTTTTGAGTGTTCATAATGCCAAATTGGAATAAACCTTCAAATTTTGAGAGTAACTTCTTTAACTTCTTTGTTCTGGACGGCGATCCTATGGACAATCTGCGGAAAAATTTTGACCTTATCATCAGGCGAAAGTGTGTGCCAGATTGCCAAATTATTCCCTGCACGAATAATTTCCTCTGTACTTTTATTCAAAATAGAATCAGAGATAAAAGGATTAATTTCCTCCTCTATTTGCTGACGAACCTTAGCCTTAAGGTTTTCCAAGTCTGGATCAAAACCCGGAATTCTGTTGAGAGCATCTAGTCTAGACTCCAATTCCTTTAACTTCTCTGACTTTTCCTGTGGTAAGGGAGATTGTTCTGACTCACTTGCGAGAGTCTGAGAACGTTGCACTAAAGTCTGAATCAGAACATCCTCAATATTTTGTTTCCGAGTAGATATGAGATTTTTACATCCCATACCTGCGTATCTACAGGCAAAGTAGTAATATTTTCCTCCGTCTCTACGTTTAGCACTTTTAGTAATGCATTTAGAACCACATTCAGCACAAAAAACAAGCCCACTTTGATACGCATATTCTCGATATGAGTTAGTCCCATCAATTTCTGGATTTGCGATTGGCCCTTTCTTGTTATTAAACTTGAGTATGCGCTGAATTTCTAAGTATTCTTCATCAGTAATGAGTCTGTGTTCAGGATGTGTATTATAGATAAATTCCCAGTTTTCGCGTTGATTCTTCTTTCTTTTACCTTTCCCTAGATTAATTCGTTGCCGATAGGCAGTATGACCACATAACACAGGATTACTTAACCACCAAATAAATCCTGTAACTGTCCAATGCAATTTCCCATCGCTACCAGTTCTCCGATAATTGATTTTAGCTAAACCATATTTTTGAAATATGACTTTTAAAGCTCTAGTAGCTCCTTTAGCATCAAAAAAAATATCAATGCAATCTCTGGCAATCTCCTTGACTGTTAAACCATTTAGTTTTGTTACATCTGTTTCCTGGTAAAGTTCGCGATAATTAGATGGTCTATTGGATATGAGACAGAGAAATGGAGCTTCATTGAGTTGATATTGATCGTTAACAGTTTTATAGCCCCAAGGATACGATTCGCTAGCTGCTTTTTTATCGCGACGGTACTTTTTACCATGACGTACTCGTTCTGATAGAAGGTCAGTTTCCCATTCGGCAAGAGAGCCTAATAAATTAACCATTAATTTGCCTTGGGATGTCGTCAAATCAATTTGCTGGTCTAGAATTTGGAGATTTACTCCAGTAGTTACAAAAATTTCTATACATTCTCGTAGCTTTGGTAAAGACCTTGCAATCCTATCTATTCTAGTGATGATGACTTCATCCGTCTTCCCTTCGATGATTGATTTCATCAATTCTTTCAAAGCAGGTCTGTTATCCTTACTACCAGATTGAATATCTTGAAATATTTCGGTTGCTCCGGCTGCTTTAAGTCTTGCTATCTGTTGTTCCAAGGCATGAGAATCAACGGCTTGTTCACGAGAAGAAACTCTAGCATAACCAACTATTATTTTGGTTTTTTCTAATTCAATGATCATTTTCCTCCTTTCTCATTGAGTTAAGTTTATTCGGTATCCATTCATATTGATGCTTAATTAATACGAAAATATTAGCAGATTTTTGTGCTTATCCACTTCCTGCTGGTTATGCACAAAAGCTAGTCAAGTCAAGGGATTATTTCATGTTTAAACTACTCCTTTACAATCTATTTTGTCCGTCAATTCCAAATAGAAATTAGAAAACAAAAACTATTATTTACTCGTTTGTGTCACCTCCTAAAAAAATCTGCTCTGAAACTAGCTTGTCAGAGCAGATTTTAAATTTCATCCTTTGTGCATCTTTTTTGAAACTTGTTACTTTTGTTTACAAAACCCCTTTGAAGGTTTTCGACCTTTGCCTCGCTTACCCTTTCCACCGACAGATAGAAGACCATTTTCTCCTAAAGCAGCAAACTGTAGATTGGGATTATTGCGAATACTTCTGAGAGTCTGTTTCCGAATCTTGATGTAGTCATGGTAGATAATACTAAACTCAATATCCTGTTGTGCAATTTTTTCAGCGTGTACTCTGATAGCTTCGTCTGTAGAATCCCAACTTTGAATTTGATGTTCCGGAAAGTTACAAGCTTCTGCAAATCTTCGTGAAGGAAGAGAATTAAAGTTTTCGGCGATTCGTTTTGACATTGCATCACAGTCAGAATTTTTTCCCCTCCAAGTACTTGTTCCTAAAATTCCTGTTCTTGTCAAAGTATTCTCCAATTTCTCAAATTCGCAGCTAAACCAAAGTTCAGCAGCAGAAAGATGTTTAATTGACTCCTTCCATCCAAATTGGTCGCGTTTGAGAATTTCTCTGCAAAGATTTAGCAAAGCCCAAGATTGTTTAGCATGGGGTTTATAGTCAAACTCCCAACTAAAATGTAGCTCTGGTGGATCAACGGAAGAGCTATTATTGATAGTGCTATCAAAGTGAACTAACCACTTATGTATAGCCTTAAAAGCATCTCGATGAGACGAAATTAATACTCCTAAATCCCTCTCCTTTTGCTCAGAGATTAAAATTGCATTAGCCTGGAGAACAAAATCTGGTAAAAGTCCAAACGCTTGAATATAGTCGTTTTGGCTAGGCTTTTCTTTACCTTGTACATTCAATCTCCAGATTTTTGGATTGTAAATACCTGGTTTAAGTTCTTCTGCCTGTAGGGGAATTGTTTTTTGATTCATTTTCTTAATAAATTACTAATTTGTTGCAAGTAGTTATGGGGCTAATATCCTCAATTAATTTGACATTTATTAGGATTTTTGTTGACTTACCAAAAAAGCCGGAGACTTACATCCCCGGCTTAGGTTGAATATTTAATTTTCACTTTTCTGGTTTTATTTAATTTCATCTATAATTATATCTGTAGAAAAAGTTGAAATGTCAAGGTTGAATAAACAAAAAGCTTAATCTCCTTGCTTATCTACGTAATATTGCTTAAAATAATAAACTACTTGATTTACTCCCAAAGTACTTAGAAGCAGAAATAATCTTTTTATCTGAAAATAGCCCTAACTGTTAGTGACTCCGTATTTCCTTGACAAATCCAGGCTCCCCAGTAAAAAGGATGCTGCAAGGGCGTGTCTTCTTCTTGACAATCAATCTGAGTGTCTGCTGATAATTCATTGACTTTTAAAAGTTCTTTTAGTACCTCAATACCCAAGGTCGATTGCCGTAATTGTTTTACAGTAATTATACGTATATAATCCTGAGACTGATGTAACGCAGTGGAACGCCCCATACCAGACTGTAAATTATCAAAAAAACGTTCCATCAACAGGGCGGTTACTTTATCAGGGACTGGCCATAGGCTCATCACCAGGGTTTGCGATCCTGCTACGGCAAAAGCACGACGTAAACCAAACACACCTTCGCCAATTTTAATATCGCCTCTGGCGGTATCACAAGCAGAGAGAACCGTTAATTCATTAGCCCACAAATCTAAACTAGCGATATCTTGGGCAAAAACAAAGCCTTTACCTGCATCTGGGGGGAGAGTTCCACCGAATAGCCATGTGTTAGCACCCGCTAAAGCCAATCCAGAACGCATCATGGGATTTTCTACCTTGGTTGTTCGCAGACGATCTATAGTCAATAAGTTACGTTTGCGATCGCCTAATTCTCGCTCAGAGTCGCTTAAAAATAAGCCGTGAGTGGCAATTAGCATGATACTGGGACACTCACTACTTGTTAAACGGGTTTCTACTGCTTCTGTACCCAAGTACAGTTGTGCATCTCGCAACTTTTTCGCGACACTTTCACCTAAAAATCTTGTACCCGCAGCACGACTGAGGCTTTTCCCTGTGAGAGTATGAAGTAATTCTGCTGTTAATTTTCTAGGTAGATTAGCTGGAGGTAATTCCTGGTTGTTGATAGTTTCTCTATCTAAGTCTGCTGTTAAATCAAAATCAGGATCAGCAAGGATGAGTGGTGCAGAGATGGAACGTGTCAATGGCTGAACTTTGGTGCGGAGAATTTCTCTGCCGACACTGAGATAACTGATGGTATATTCATCCATTAGTAGACGTTGACCTGTACTATCAATAGGCAAAATCTGAAACGGGACTAAGTTTAAGTTTCCATCGGGTGCAATAATCAGATGTCTGCAATCTTTGACGAATTCACGGATGGGTGCAAACAGCAATTGACTCAGTTGAATAGCAGCAGTGGAATCATAAGCTTTAATATGCAGCGTTGGTTTGTCTTTAGTTTTCCTAAGAGCTAATGTTGGCTGTGCATAATCGGATGCTTCTAAGCGAAATATCTGAATTAGGCTATCAATTGTGTCGGCTGCTCCTAAGTCGATCGTTTGCACTGCATCTGGTTGTCCGGCTTTGAGAATAAATGCTAGATACCGAGGTGGATACCATTGGGTTTCTCCATTGGCGGCGATCGCCTGAAAATCGAAGACATCAAAGCGGACAAATTCAATTAAAATAGAATCAGGGGGTAATGCTGTGGCTATAGCTTCACGGTCAAAAGTTTGCTCAGATAACTGAATTTCTGGTACTTGCAATGCTAGTTGTTTTTGCAAGTAGTTATACTGTGCTTGCAGTTGGGTTAAGTTTTCTCGGTAGGCTGTGAACTGGCGCGAGGTTTTCTCTGGTGTGGCTGTCTCATCGGTTTGGGGGACAGAGAAAGTGAGGTGTACCAGTCGCGTATTTAAATCACTTAGCTGACGGAACTTTTCTTGGAGTTGGGGATAGCGTCCACTATATAGGGCTTGGTTTTGCGCCGCCAGTGCTGATGCTGTTAGTCCTTTGCGTTTCAAGACAAAATCGATTGCTGCAAGTTTGGCATGATTCGAGTCAGATAGGTGGTTGTAGACTAAGGAGAGAAATAAATCGAAATTATTTCTAATTTTTTGCAGAAAAGCCAGGCGATCGCTTTCCGAACTGAAGGCAAATATGTTACGTATAATCTTGTCATTAATTAAGCTTGCTTGGATGCGATAATCTAAAGCTGCTTCTGGGCGGTTAGTAGCAGCTAAGACAGTAGCGAGATTATTCATACTAAAAGCTACGTCGGGATGTTCTTCTCCCAATAAGCGTTTTCGCATCGCCAAAGTTTCGACATACTTCTGTTCTGCTTCCGCAAAGCGCCCTTGTGAAAAGTAGAGTTCTGCAAGATTATTCAGACTTATAGAAACTTTTGGGTGTTCTTCCCCTAATAATGATTTTCTCAGTTTTAAGGTTTCTAAATGCAGTTTTTCTGATTCTTGGTAACGCCCTTGAAAATCATAAATAACAGCTAAGTTATTCATTGTAGTTGCTACTTGGGGGTGTGCAGTACCGAAGGCAGTTTTAACAATTGCTAAAGCTTGTAAAAATAATGATTCGGCTTTTTGATATTGAGTTAAATCATCATATAATACTGCTAAATTATTCAGAATAACTGCCGCAAATGGATGTTGTTCTCCTAACAGACGTTTAGTCATTGCCAAACATTCTAGATGCAGTTGTTCGGATTCTGCATATCGTCCTTGGAGGCGATAAAGTACGGCTATTTGGTTGAAAGTATGGGCAATTTCTGGATGTTCATGACCAAAAATATTTCTTTGAATTTCTAAAGCAGCTAAATATTTCTGTTCGGCTTGCGAATAACGTCCTTGTTCTTCATAAAGTGCTGCTAGATTAATGAAATGCTCGGCAATGACTGGATGCTCTAACCCTAGAAAATTTTCTAGAATGGGTAAGACTTCCAAATATTTTTGTTCGGCTTGGTCATAGCGTCCTTGAAATGTATAAACTACGGCTATATTCCTTAAACTATCAGCAATATCAAGATGTTCATCAGTGAATAATTGCTTTCTCATTTCATGGGCTGCTAAATACAATTGTTCAGCTTGTTCATAGCGTCCTTGGCTGAGATAAACTTCGGCTAAGTTACTCAAGCTTACTGCGACATCAGGATGTAGATTTCCGAGTAAGCATTTCCGCATCGCCAAAGCTTGGAGATATATCTGTTCTGCTTCTCGGTAACGTCCTTGTTCTTTGTAATTGCTGGCAAGATTATTTAAGGTAGAGGCGATGTATGGATGTTCGTTGGGGAGGATTTTTTGCCATTTATCTAAGATTTCGAGAAACTTTTCTTCTGCCTCTAAATAACGCCCTTGTGAGTCATATAATGCAGCTAAGTTATTTAAGCTAACAGCAATTTCTGGATGTGTATCGCCAAATAAGCTTTGTTTCATCGCCAAGGCTTCTAAATGCATTCTTTCTGCATCAGCATAGCGGCCTTGTGTGGTGTAAATATTGGCTAAATTATTTAGAGTTTGGGCAATATCAGGATGTGACTCACCAAACAAGCGTTTTCGCATTGCTAACACTTCTAAGTGTACTTGTTCAGCTTGGAAATATTTGCCTTGTTCTCGATATATTTCGGCGAGGTTATTTAAATTAGTGGCAATTTGAAAATGTGATTCGCCAAAGATATGTTTCCACAATTCTAGTGATTCTAGAAAGAGTTTTTCTGCTTCTACATAATTGCCTTGTGCATGGTATAAGGCGGCGAGATTATTTAGAGATTGGGCGACATCAGGATGTTCGTAACCTAGAAGTTTTTTTCTGAGATTTAGGGTTTGTAAGTATAAAGGTTGAGCTAATAAGTAACTTCCTTGTATCCGATATAGTTCGGCGAGGTTATTTAAGCTATCGCAGTATTCAGGATTTTCGGTTATTTGGTGAGTCTCGCCAATATTTACAGCTTGTTGGGCAACGATTATTGCTTGTTCTAGGTTGCCTTCTCCAGCTAATTCTACAACTTGTAAATTTAGTTGATTTAATTTTTTTATAAGTTTTTTCATCTGCTAATTCCAGATGTTTGGATATTTTTTATCAATTACTTATTTTATCTAAAATTTATTATCCCCGTGAGGGGTAATGATTTGAAAACGATGGGTCTGAGACATTCAGAATCCTTAGCTTTGAAAAAGTTTCCATCCCCGTGAGGGGTAATGATTTGAAAACCCATCAGGATAAAATTGCTTTCGGATTTCTTTTTGTTTGTTTCCATCCCCGTGAGGGGTAATGATTTGAAAACCGCTTGTTATGAGTGCGTTTGCAATTAGCCCTATACAGTTTCCATCCCCGTGAGGGGTAATGATTTGAAAACTTCATACCCTATCATTATTTTCATCCCCACTCCTGTAGAGTTTCCATCCCCGTGAGGGGTAATGATTTGAAAACAAATATCGAATTGAGTTACGAAGAAAGCCAAGGGTTTCCATCCCCGTGAGGGGTAATGATTTGAAAACAGTTAATAAAGTCGAATCCGATGGCATTAGTAACACCAGTTTCCATCCCCGTGAGGGGTAATGATTTGAAAACAATATATTCTGCATAAGATTACTTATGCAGAGAATGTTTCCATCCCCGTGAGGGGTAATGATTTGAAAACAACCCACCCCTATTGTTTCAGAAGCAAAAACTTCTCACCAACCAGTTTCCATCCCCGTGAGGGGTAATGATTTGAAAACCTTCTACCGACCTATATTGTTCCAGGCGCACTGGAAAGTTTCCATCCCCGTGAGGGGTAATGATTTGAAAACAATATGGGTTCAATGTGATTACCCAGTTTCCAGACAGTTTCCATCCCCGTGAGGGGTAATGATTTGAAAACTAATAGCAGTTGGAGTAGGTACTCCACCAAGTGATGTCTCGTTTCCATCCCCGTGAGGGGTAATGATTTGAAAACCCGCTCAAGCCGAAGCCTTGGCGAAGCAAGCCCAAACACGTTTCCATCCCCGTGAGGGGTAATGATTTGAAAACCACAGGTATATCGAATTACGAAAGACTACTACGCGTTTCCATCCCCGTGAGGGGTAATGATTTGAAAACAATTTCTTGTAACTGATTTAACTGATGTAAAGATTAGACGTTTCCATCCCCGTGAGGGGTAATGATTTGAAAACTTGGTGTTGGGCCTAGTAATGAGACAATCTCAGAACTCGTTTCCATCCCCGTGAGGGGTAATGATTTGAAAACCCTACCCTTTTAGAAACCTTACCCAGAAAGGGTTACAGATAGCCATTTTAGCGGGGGGGTCAAATTATCTGTCAATAAGCACAAATTATTGAGAATAGGGGACTCATCGACCCTACTCAAAACCTTGTACAGTAAGCGATTAGCGGGGGTCAACGAAAGAATAAGGGTTTTGACGATCGCTCTACCCCCGCTAAAAACTTACGTGTGTCTA
Source organism: Aulosira sp. ZfuVER01 (assembly GCA_034530615.2). Taxonomy (GTDB): domain Bacteria; phylum Cyanobacteriota; class Cyanobacteriia; order Cyanobacteriales; family Nostocaceae; genus Aulosira. Next base: position 35,889 of record JAVRCV020000022.1, on the reverse strand, counting down.
GTCAAAACAAATACTTTTGCTTTCACTTGGAAACGAAAAATTAAGTTTTCAAGGTACTGTGATTTTGTTAGACAGTATAACAAAGTACTCTGGACTTTTCACAGCGTCAGCCGCAAACTTAACATAAGTTTTCTCGCCTATCTCTCCCAAGTCATCGGGCGGTAAATTTCTACTTCACCCTTTAAACAAGAAATGTATTCCCGTACCTGCAACTCAAGAGCGCGACGGTATACTACTTTTTGTCCAGTATGAGGATGCGTCACTTCTGATTGCAATTTCTCTTCCCAATGCTTCAGAAACTTCTTGAGTGCGTGAGGTTGAAAATACACCCCTTCGCGTTCGTCAGGTAAGGTAAAATCATCAATTGTAAAAACTTCAGAATTGACTAAATAAACTACCAAAGTATCGACTAAGCCAGCCCGCCATTCTTCCATCAAATCAGAAACTAGCGCTGGATGATAATCGCGGGGAACGTGTAAATTCCCAAAATGAGTATGCAATCCTACAGATTGGATGAACGAATAAACATTTTGGCTTAATAGAGTGTACCCTAAACTGAGCATACTATTAATCGGGTCAGTGGGTGGACGCTTGGTGCGCTTTTCAAATTTAAATGCACCAGAAAATAAACTTCCTAGCGCTTGAAAATAAATTGTCGCCGCTTTTCCTTCATAGCCCCGCAGCATATCCATACTATCTGCAAAAGGTAGCTTGCTGATCAAAATCTCTAAATCATGAACGGCGGTTTTAATAGCTGCTTCATCTACATCTTTAGATTTCCGACGACGATTTAATCGCATTAGCAAAATTCGGGAGTTATGCAACTTTGCCTTAACTATCGCTTCAGCTTGCTTTTTGACAAACTCAGGATTTTGACAACGTTCAACCTGTAACATCAAATATTCAACTTTGGCATCACCTTCTACTTGTAACCTCCCAAAATATCTGCCTTTCTGCGATAAATACATAATCGGAATCCGTCGCCGCAACGCCATACTCACAGCGCCATGCGATACATTACAAGAACCAAATAGAACAATATTGCTCACCCGCGAAACTGGAACTTTAATTCGTAACTCTCGCTGATAAAATACCTGAAACTGCTGATTTTTGACACTCAAATATGCACCTTGATCGGTTATATATAAAGTAGTCATACTTTCCTGCCAATAATGGGATAGAGATGCTTTTGGGAAATTAATCGGCTTATCGATACTGCAAGCTTTGGGAGGATGAGAAACTGGTTTTCTCGGTCTTGGTTTGGTGCGAAAATAAGGTGAACCCGAATCATTAATTACCCATTCGCCTGGGCGTACAGGTTTAGGTGGTGGTGGCGCATAAACTTCACCACCAGCAAAGCGATAACCTAAAAAAGTAAACTCATCATTGGGAGTAAAAATCTGTGTCTTCTCTGGTTGGAGAGTTAAATAAACCTCGCCCAACCAAGCGGTAATTTTGTCGAGGATACGGTTTGCTTCTAGCCAACTATTACAGGCGATAACAAAATCATCCCCATATCGTACCAAGTTAATACCTTGACTGAGACATTTTCGATCAAAATTAGTCAGATATAAATTTGCTAAAGCACCAGAAAGTATCCCACCTTGTAATACTCCTTTACCTGGGTTGATATGTTGTTTAGCAATGATGATTCCCGATTGCAACTGTCCTTGGAGTAATTGCATGACACTGGAATTAAGCGATAATTCTTCCAATGCTGTTAACAGCAACGCCCAAGAAAGATTGTCAAAAAAATCAGCGATATCGGCTTTAATAATCCATTTTGGCTGATACTGATAGTATCCATATAAATGCTGTACTGCTTGCTGGATACTATGTCCCGGACGATAGGCATAGCTACAATCTAGAAATGTATCTTCTAAGGGAAAATACAATTCATCAAGCAGCAAGCGCTGCACAATTCTATCCCGCACAGTAGAGATACCAATTAAGCGCTTATCGCCGTTTTTCTTGGGTATATAAAACCCTTTAGCGGGACTTGCAGTATAAGTTTCATGCTGGATTTGATAGGCGATATGCTGTAATTGTTCGGTAGCCATAGACTCGAATAATTCAACAGAAATCCCATCAATTCCCGCAGTCTTACTACCCGCACGGACTTGTAGCCATGCGAAATTGAGATGTTCTAGAGTGAACATGGTATGAAAGTAAAAAGTAAAAAGGTAAAAGGTAAAAGGTAAAAGAAATATGTGTAGGGTGTGTATCGGTGAGAGTACGGCACCGCAAATTTCTTAACACAGCGACGGCGAAACCCAACATATATTTTGACAACTCAAGATGATTATCAGTGTTGGATTTCCTGCCGCCAACCCAACCGACAATTTTTGGTTTTTTGTAGTAGGTTTAATTTAATTGTTGCAGTGCTATATATGAGTTCGTGTATGGGTTATTTAATTTTGTATATGACTTCGTATATGACTTAGAGATGTCGATGTCAGAGGATGTCGTTTACAGCAGATTCACGTATTTCAACCACATCTATCGTCAGGGCACAGCAATGCTTGTGCCCCTACATTCATTTACCTGAAAAAGGCTGTATTATTTTCTCAAACTGCGGTTTGCTTGCTTATTTGCGTAATTTCATCACCGAACACCACCATCACTGTGTAGCCAAAACCATCAGAGATTTGCTGGAAGTGCGATCGCAATATCATTATGTGCTAACTTTTATCTCAGCTTCTCTTTTACCTTTTAACTTTTTACTTTTTACTTGTTTATGTCCCGGACTCTGGTTGCATCAACTGAAGGCGTTAAACTGGCAAGGAAAGCCCTAAAAGCCAAAAATTTAACCCAAACAGATTTTGCGGCGGAAGTAAGATTAGGTTACACAACAGTTAGTAATTTCTTCAACGCTAAACCGATATATCGCACCAATTTCCAAGAGATTTGTGTATTCCTGGGTTTAAACTGGCAAGATATTGCTGTATTTGGTGAGGAAGAACCCCAAGAACTCACACCCTTCGATAATCTTTGGCAACAACTTCAATCATTAGGTTCCCCCACCGAACAAATGGGACTAGTCTTAGTCAAAGAAGAAACTCTCGGCTGGGGGAAGAAAATTCCAGGAAGGTACGAAAAATCGGTGCAACTGGGTAGTTACATTCGAGTTGAGATCAATTTGTCAACTCCCGGATATTTATTGCTACTGCAAAAAGATACATCTGGGCAAATGTGGTGCTTTTGTCCCTCATGTTTTGCTCAAAAGCCACACTTGAATACTGGTACAACAAGTTTGCCTCAAGAGGGTTCACCAATGACAGCTTTCCCAGTCGAAGGAACTCCCGGTAAGGAAGAAATTATCGCAGTCATTACCAAAGAAGTACCTACATTAGACTGGTTAACCCAAGAGAATGATGAGGTTTTGGAACTAGATGCAACTCATTTAACGGAGTTACTAGAATACGTGCATGAACACGGCGAATATCAACTTTGGTATACAGATTATATGATTACTGCTTGATAGAAAAGTTAATGTTTTAAGCTTTCAAAAGTTTAAGTACTTTGTTATACTTCTGTTTAAAAGCATAGAACCTTGAAAACTGAATATAACGTTTCCGGCTGAATCTCAAAGTACTTGTTTTGACTTTGTGTGCGTAAATTTTTAGCGGGGGTCAGGCGATCGCTGAAACCCTTATTCTTTCGTTAACCCCCGCTAAAAGCCTACACAGTAAGCTTTTGAGGATGGTCTACTAGCCTTTAATTCTCAATAAATTGAGATTATTGACAGGTAAATTAGACCCCCCGCTAAAATGGGTATCTGTAACCCTATCTGGATAAGGCTTCTAAAAGGGTAGGGTTTTCAAAACATTACCCCTCACGGGGATGGAAACTTGGATCTACCAGTGGCAATCTCTAAACTGTCGCCTAGTTTTCAAAACATTACCCCTCACGGGGATGGAAACTAGAGCACCGAGTACTCAATCCAGCAGCTAAGAGGAGTTTTCAAAACATTACCCCTCACGGGGATGGAAACTTTGCAGAAGGAACTGTTTTACCTGCACAAAATTTCTGTTTTCAAAACATTACCCCTCACGGGGATGGAAACAATAAATTACCAAAATCATCAATGCTTGTTGTTGAAGCCGTTTTCAAAACATTACCCCTCACGGGGATGGAAACCTAATAGTTCCAGGACAGCAGGACTTACCTTGCTGAAGAGTTTTCAAAACATTACCCCTCACGGGGATGGAAACAAATTTTTGCATCGGCTACCGACGCAGAAACCACAGTCGTTTTCAAAACATTACCCCTCACGGGGATGGAAACTGAAATTAGGCTGGCCGGGGGAGCTGTCGGTACTTCCGGTTTTCAAAACATTACCCCTCACGGGGATGGAAACGTTTTTGTCGTGGATACCATAATTCAGTGCCAACTTGGTTTTCAAAACATTACCCCTCACGGGGATGGAAACCTTCCAACAGCCTCATTAGTTTGTTGGATAATTAACAGTTTTCAAAACATTACCCCTCACGGGGATGGAAACCGGCTCAGGTGCAGGTTGCGTTGGAGTCGGTGTCGGCTCTGGTTTTCAAAACATTACCCCTCACGGGGATGGAAACTTTTGATTGTGCTGTTCGCACAACCATTTATACCAGTGTTTTCAAAACATTACCCCTCACGGGGATGGAAACATCATCAAAAGACATTGTTGAAATATCATTCAAATGTTTTCAAAACATTACCCCTCACGGGGATGGAAACCACCAAATCAATTTTACTCCATCCTTCCCCTGCGGATACAACTGTTTTCAAAACATTACCCCTCACGGGGATGGAAACCTCAAGAGAATATTGTGCTGAGTATAATTCAAGCATTTGGGTTTTCAAAACATTACCCCTCAGGGGGATGGAAACCATTTAGTACGGCCGTTCCAACGCACCATAATGCATTGGGTTTTCAAAACATTACCCCTCACGGGGATGGAAACCATACTGTTCGTTCTGAAGTCTTATGCCTGCTTGATTGTTTTCAAAACATTACCCCTCACGGGGATGGAAAAGTTGAGATGTAAGGAAAGTGCGATCGCATTGGCTGGAATAATTAAACTATAACTAAGTCGGGGATAGTATCTCCGGCTTTTTTTATGCTTTTTGAGCAACTCATATAACTCATATACGAAGTCATATAAAAATAGCTTTAACGCAAATACGAACTCAAATATCAACATGAAAAAATAGAAGCATAGGTAAGGAAATAAAAGTTTCTCACTTACAACTAAACCTAGTTTGCTTCAATTTATGTCTACAATTTACCTCACCGAAAAAGACGTATCATTCCAAATTCAACACCATTATTTAAAGGTGTTTCATCAACAACAGCAACGCATTTGTATCCCCATTCGTAATCTCAGCCAATTCATCATTTTTGGTAATATCAATTTACCAAAAGAAGTCATTCAAATCATTCGCCAACATCGCATTCCTACCTTATATCTCACCCAAACAGGAGAATATTTAGGACGGCTAGAAAACCCATCCCAACTACAAGCCAAATATCTCACCTACCAACGTAGACGCGCACGCGATACTGAATTTAACCGCGCTACAGCCGAAAGTATTATCTGGGCAAAACTGCACAATCAACATACTTTTTTGCAAAATTGGACTCACCATCATGCTAATTACACAACCCAACGCGCATTAAATTATTTAACGCTGTTGATGGACAACTTACCAGTAGCACCAGGAATTGAAGAACTGCAAGAATATAGCGAGGAAGCTGATAATATCTATTACTGTGCTGTTACTTCCCTACTCAGCTTCTACAATGGATCTCCCCTGACAACCACCAAGCGCATTAGCGGACTAATAAACCTGGGAAATCAACTACTACATCAATATATTTACACACTGCTAAACACCGCCGGACTTAACCCAGACTACGCAATTTTACACCACAACAATCATTACGAACTGCCCTTAGCATGGGACTTTACCGCAGAATTTAGCGCACCTATCGTTGATGACTTGGTGTTAAATTTTGTCCGCAATCTGTCTCACAGTAATGGTAACGGTAAATCACACAGTATTCTGCAAAAGTTTCTCCAACATTGGGAAGGAAAATTGCGAACTTTTGTCTTACATCCTTACGCCGGAGAAGTAAGTTATCGTCAATGTCTCGATTTACAAGTACGAGAATATCTTGCATCTTTGTTGGGTGATATAGAATTTTACCGTCCCCTAGCTTTGAAGTTTCGTCCTGCAAATGCAGACTTCACCAACACCAATAAAGCGCAAACTGTTCCCTTAAAGTTGGTGAAACGATGATGTTTTACTTAGTTTGCTATGACATCGTTAGCGATACCCGCCGCAATAAAGTGGCGAAACTTCTAGAAGCTTACGGGTTGCGGGTGCAAAAGTCAGTTTTCGAGTGCGTGTTGGATGAAAAACAGTACGAAACCCTATCCAAATACCTCTTCCGACTCGTCAATAAACGCGAAGACCAAGTTAGATTCTACCCCATGTCTGCACACAATCGTTGCAAAGTAGCAGTATTGGGAACCCAACCTGAGATTGTAGTAGACGACGCAGCGTTTATCGTTTAGGTTACGCAATTCTGACAAAGTATTAACCAGATAAATCATAACAAAATGAACGCTGAGAAAAAAGCACGCGCTCCACCTGTGCAAAAGTTTCTACGCTTTCGGTCAAAGTTGGACATTCGGAAACTTTTGAATGCATATTCAAGCTGTCAAATTCCGTTTGATTTTTGCTGCAAAAGCCCAAAAGCAACTTGATTCATTATCCTCAAAAGACCGCAAGCAATACGATAAAGCTTTTGAATGTTTCGCTAATAACGGGCCTACATATCGCAGTTTAAGAACCCATCGATATCACTGCAAAGATGGCGATATTTGGAGTTCTTCCGCATCAATGGCGAAACGGTTTTACTGGCATTATACGGAGGAACAAAGAATCATCATCACGCATTTAGATTCGCACTGATTAATTAATGTAGTTTGGGTTGAGGCTTTGCGAAACCCAACCTACTACTTTACCTCTTTCTTTTGCTTTTTTACTTTTTACTTTTAACTTATTGATCATGTCTAATCTTCGTCGCCTCACTACACGCGAACACCATCTGATTTTTCTCTACAGCAATTGGGAGTTCGGCATGACACCAACAGAATTTTATACCAAATGGGCTGTAAGTTATGAACTAATTGCCTTGATATGTTCCCGTTCTGATTCCACAGTTAGAGGCTGGTTTAGAAATGGTTCTCATCAACGCTATCCTACCAACAATGATTTACTCCGCTTGGCTTTAATGGATTTTTTTCTCGAACATTTTGAGGAGATTCCCGAACAAGTTTTGCAATGGTTACGCTTTAATTCTTATGAATCATAGCTTAGATGAACCACAGCTTAAGTAATTTGTCAATATCATCTTGCCCTGTCTTAGGGAATACTCATCTACTACTTTGATGATAGTCAATTTCAAAGCCGAATCTTTGGGTATTCAACAGCATTTGTAAGGTGATTATTATGACCTATCAAGAGCAATTGCATCCTTGGTGCATTATCCGTGGTTTATCTAATCAACAAAGGTTGGATAATACTAGTGATACTTGTGATGTTCAACAATCTTCTAATGTTGTAGCAAGATTTCGCCGCCGAGATGATGCAGCTGCTTACTTACAAATGTTGCAACATTCAAGCAAAAATATCAAATTCTTGATTATTTTTGATGTGCAAGGAGTGCGAAGTTTACCCGAAAATGAGGCTTTGAGTTGATTGATTTGATCTGAAGGTTCATTAACCGAAACACCTGCGTTTTTGTAAATACCAGTTACTTTCCTCTTGTTAAAAATCATATTGTTCCAAATCCTTTACTAAGGACAGAGGAATTATATGAGGCAAGATTTAGTAAAGTGGTATGACAATATCATTACTCATCCCTGGCGATCGCCTAAACAGATTGCTGGGGATTTTTTATTTTGCCTCACAACGTCTATTTTGCAGTAGCACAGGAGGAGAATAGGCAGATGCGATCGCCAAAGGGGTTGCCGCAGGCATCGCCTGGAAATGGGCGACAATCTTGGCAAGGCGGAAAGTGAAACAGTGAAAACTTATGTAAAGTTGGCACGTTGCGCTTTGAAGAGTAAGAAGTAGTTTGCTATACTCTAGTTTAAGAAAGCAGAACCTTGAAAACTTAATATTCCGTTTCCTAGTGAACGTTAAAGTATTAGTTTTTACCTTTCACACGCAAATTTTTCGCGGGGGTGTGCCAATGGCTGAAACCCTTATTCTTTCGTTGACCCCCGCGAAAGTACTACTATGTAAGCCTTTGAGGAGGGTTTAACCTAGTTCAATTCTCAATAATTTGACTTTATTGACAGGTTAATTAGACCCCCCGCGAAAATGGGTATCTGTAACCCTTTCTAGATAAGGCTTCTAAAAGGATAGGGTTTTCAAAACATTCCCCCTCACGGGGATGGAAACAAATGGCTAGCAAGTTTTACTTTTTTCTTTGTGCTATAAGTTTTCAAAACATTCCCCCTCACGGGGATGGAAACTATTTGAAAAACCAGCAGCAATGTTAGGGGCTATAAGTTTTCAAAACATTCCCCCTCACGGGGATGGAAACTTCCTATGACTTCCACCTTGCGAAAGCATTAAAGAGGTTTTCAAAACATTCCCCCTCACGGGGATGGAAACATGAGCAATTACCCTCTACTACTTTTACAGCGACTAGTTTTCAAAACATTCCCCCTCACGGGGATGGAAACTGCTGTGCTAAGAAACCATGAATCTCTCCATAACCATTCTGTTTTCAAAACATTCCCCCTCACGGGGATGGAAACAAAACAATATGCCACTTACTCCACTTCTCAGACATAGTTGACGTTTTCAAAACATTCCCCCTCACGGGGATGGAAACAAGGTATAGTAGCATTGCATTAACAACCTCACAAAGTTTTCAAAACATTCCCCCTCACGGGGATGGAAACTTTGCTGTTCAGTCCATTGATCGTAAAGACCAAGATGGTTTTCAAAACATTCCCCCTCACGGGGATGGAAACATTGAAATGATTTGTCTCTGCTGGATAGGGATGAAAGTTTTCAAAACATTCCCCCTCACGGGGATGGAAACTCCCAGCAACCGCAGACACCCACACGCCCGCACCATGGACATGGTTGTTTTCAAAACATTCCCCCTCACGGGGATGGAAACCTTGTCACCTTCCCTTGCCAGTTGTTGATCTTCACGAGTTTTCAAAATATTCCCCCTCACGGGGATGGAAACTCAGGAATTTCAGCATAGCACTCCCCTTCGGGGCATCCGCAATGTTTTCAAAACATTCCCCCTCACGGGGATGGAAACACGATCGTCTTTGTATCAACGATGTCGTAGCCTCCAGTTTTTAAACTATTCCCCTCACGGGGATGAAAACTGCTATTTAGTGGCATAAAATAAGAAAAAATGCAGTTCTGAAATATTTCAGAACTGCATTTTATACTATTGCTAATAGATACTTACAACTAATTGTTATTACTGTAGATAATTGGATTAACATCAATACCGACAGGCTTTATTTCCCCTGCTGATAGTGGATTGCCTTGCCAATCACGTTGAGCATCCATATACTGCATTCGTCGCTTTGGTAGGATACAAGCCATAGCTAGCGCCATAGTCATCATCTTAGTTCCACCAGTGATATCAGCAACTACAGCCTCGTCTTTATAATCTGATTCACGGAAAATTTTATCTGCTATCTCCCAAAGCCTTTTATAATTCCAATCCTCCACACAATAATCTTGAGTTTGGACATCTAGGCGTTGACCGTATTCAAAAGTTAAATACTGTGACAGAATTTTAGCAGTAATCTCAGAGCCTTTAACTAAATCGTAGCTTTTAGAGCTAATTAACCAAACATCACGTAAATTACCTTCCTTCACATGATATTCTACAGCTTTTATCTGTGGTAAAAGATTAGAGTTAAATAGGTCAATATTTTGAAAGTCTGCAAGCTCTAACTTTTCGGCAGGTGTATTAATAATATGTTGGACAAGTGGTTTTAGCTGTTTTTCATCTTTCAAAGACTGTAGGCGAGGTGAGTAAGGACTCAGCAAAACAATCAAGCCTTTAGCACCCTTAGCAGGTTCTTTACTACCGAAAGTTAACGCTAATCTTTTAGATATTCTTTTGGCTTTTTGGCGGTCTAACCAAAACCAGTAAATAAACAAAATACCCACTCCCACAAATCCAATAGGATTAGCGCCTGAGAGAAGATTGATAATCACTCCAACTACAGCAAAACCTAAGAAATCTAGTGGAGAACGGGGTGAAAAGATGTTTTCTAGCTGAGGTTCTTTGTTTTGTTTGGGTACAAGCATTTTAATTAATTTGACTTAATACAAGTGGGAATATTGTTGACCGAACAAGGCAAAAGTAAAAAGTTAAAAGGCAAAAGAAAGAAAGAGAAAATGGTTCTATTATGTTTGATAGTTTTCTAACTCTTGTTCTGCTTCTGCTTTCATTTGGTAACGAATAGACAAAGGGGCAATAACTTCACCATTGGGTCGCCATTCTCGCAAACGCATATAAACATTGATATCTCTAATACGTATCCAAGCCATGTAATAGCTATCCTCTTTTGAGCATTGAGTGACAATTTTTAATAAATGCTCACACTCCTGTTTATCTGGAATATTTTTAACAATTAACTGTGGTAATTCGTCATATAGAACTGCACGAAAAGTCTCATGTCTTGTGGTGTTATCTACATACCATCTAGCAAAATCTGCGGGAAACCGGAGAATCAGCAATTCTTTTGGGAAATAGAAATTAAAACCCCAAGCTGCTTTTAATTCCCTAGCAATATCTTCTGGTGTAGGTAAAGTTCCTGTGTTCCGCATCTGTTTTAATTGTTGCGGAACCAGGCGATCGCCCCAAGGTAATACTTTTAATTGCTTGCTGGCAATGCGATCTAAGCGATAGTTATGCCATGCTACATTACCATTTGGGTCAATACCATAAGCACTGAGATATTTAGCACGACGCACGTAATGTAAGCAGACTGGGTAAACAGTAACTGTTACTTTACTCTCAGTTGCTGCTATCCAATATTCAAACTGCACTACACCACCAGGAGGTTTGTGCCAAAGCTGTTCTATTTGTTCTTGATAATTGTCCACCTGGTCTTGCATCAGCTTAGAAAGAATATAGTCTAAATGTAGAAATATCCTTGGCGGTGGTTCTTGGTTATGTAGTTGCTGTTTAGATGAAGAACTGTCTGTTATTTGCTCCCATAACTGATTAATTATTGACGATAAATTTGGCTGTACAAAGGAGACAGATTCTAAGACTCGCAGCAGTTCCCAAGTTTGTTTTTCCGTAAGCTGAGACAAGTAATTAGATGGTAAACTCGCGGAAGTTGTCTGTGGAATTGGGGGTGTAGGTAGCTGTTCTCTTGCCAAACACTGATATTTCCTTTGTTGGGCTGATTGTAACCATCCCAGCTGGATTAATTGTTTGAGGTCATCACGCAGAGAACGATGTACAGTAGCAAAGGGATGTTCTAGCAGTATTTTTTCTAGTTCCTGTTGATTTATCCCAGTCAACAAGATAATTTCATCTTGCCATTGACTTTCAGTTTGCTGGAAGTTCCGATTAAATAGTATGTCCGAGAAGGTTTGATAACAAATACAACTGCCATCGCCACACTGCGCTGTGATTTGTTGAGCATTTAATCTATCGCTTTTAGGGTGACGATAGGCAAACAAGCGATCGCGCAACTGTGAGTATGTGAAAGACGTTGGTAGTTCGTTCGCCCAGTTTGTCTGACTACTATAGAGTTTATCGATCAGCACCCATAACCGCAGCGATCGCACTAGCCGATTCCCTAATTGTCCGGCTGCCAGCCATTGTAAAGTTTGTGGTGTAGGCGATAGATAAAATTCCTTGGTCAAATTTAAAACCTACCTATCCAAATACTCAGTACAAACAAGTTTGAATTTGTCTTAAGCAAAAGTATTTCATTATACTTAATAAAAAAGATTTACGGCTATAAAAAGCTGGTAAACTGGAGAAAATCATCTAAATTTAGTATTTTTGAGTGAATCATTGCAGTAGCTACTTTTGTATTAGTGCTACATCTAACACTAGCAAATGTAATAGAAGAGGGGTCTTCTACTAAGAATGACATAATGGCAGAGAAATAAAAATGACTGAGATTTTAAGGAGGACAAGATTATATCTCTGCGCTTACAGCTAAGTGAATCGCTACTTGTACAAGATTTACAGTACCAAGTACTATCGATTGAGTTGACCAAAAGCGATCGCCTCATAGAACCACAGGATATCAAAAACCTGGAACTACCCCCTGGTATTGATACTAATGGTGGGGTGGTAATTTCTGGTCGCGCCCCCATGTGGCTTTATTCCTACTTAACTCATGAACTGCATCCTACTGCTTGGGTGGCTTGCTACGATCCGCGATTGGGAGCAGTGGTATCTGCTACTAACTCTCGTCAAGTCTGCATTGGGCAAGTAATTCCCATTAGTCCACCAAACGGAAGGCAAAATCATCAGTCGGTTCAGCCAAAAAATTTAGAAGTGAGCTTATGTCCAGCATTGATGATAGTAGGGCCACCAGATAGCGGTAAAAGCGTACTATCCCATGCTTTGTTTCAAGCTTTATTACTTGAGCATCCTGATATTTACCTGCAACGCGCCCACTGGGATGGAGAAGGAAACTATGTTTTAGAATTAGGGCAAGATGCAACAGATGAAGAAATCGAAGCATTCAAACTACGCAATAAGGGTGCATTAACAGAAAGGTTTTTTCCTTATCACGCTCAAGCAATATTACAACTGCGACGGCAGAAATCTTTGGTAATTGTAGATGTAGGTGGAATGGTGCAGCCAGAAAAATTACCAATTTTAGAAGCTTGTACCCACTACTTGATTATTAGTTCTAAGCCAGAAGCCGTGAATGCATGGCATGAATTTTGTCGCGATCGGGGGAATTTAGTACCTGTAGCAGTAATTCACAGTAGCCTAGCGGAAGTAGAAGAGGTACATCAAGTACAACCGTACTTGGAAATTACTAGTGGCCCTTGGGTGCGAGGACAAGTCAAAACTGTTTCCGAGAGTATACTTAAGTGTACTAAGTCAATTTTTGTATCAAAAAGCTAATTATTTTTATTGATTAAGCCGAATTCCCGGAAAATGTAGGTATACAGTCCCTCTTTATCATGACAAATTTGCAAAATTCGTCACATCAAGAAGCTTTAACTGTCATTCAGCAAGCGGTATCAGATTTAGCTAACTGGGCCGGCTTGGAGTTAAATAGACCTAATGATTCTGATGCTATTGAAGAAGCTAAAAGATATTTGCAGTGGCCGAGCGATTGCACACCCAGGGCGTTACGATTATTATTTGACTCTGTAAAGCTGTCGCTAGGTCAAGATAAACAATATTTTTGGCGATCGCGTGAGATTGAATCTCAAAATCCTACTATTCCCTACCCCCAACTTGAAGAACCAACAACTGAACTAGAGACTCTAAAAGAAAAAATTCATAAAGAAATAAGCTTTTTAAAAGAAAGTCCGCAAGATTGGCAAAATCTTTCATTGCTAACGCTGATTCTAGAAAAATTTGGCTCATTCATCAGCTATGGGGAATCGGATGTTGCACTGATAGATAAAGCCAGAACTACAGCTGCGGTTGCGGCGGCGATCGCTAATCTATCCGCACCTTACAAATTGAGCATTGTTGCAGGTGACTTATCAGGTATTCAAAAATTTATCTACACTATATCTTCTGATGGAGCGCTGAAATCATTACGTGCGCGGAGTTTTTATTTAGAATTAGTTACGGAAGAAGTTGTACAACAACTACTAGAGAAATTAAAACTACCTCGAACTAACGTTATTTATGCAGGTGGTGGTAACTTATATATTCTGGCACCAGGAACAGAGGAAACGAAAAATACTGTTCGCAAAGTTCGCCAACAATTTAATAAATGGCTAATAGATGAATTTCAAGGCAAAGTTTATTTAGCGTTAGATAGTTCAGAAACATCCCCTATAGAAGATATTGCCACCAAACAGTTTGCCGATCATTGGTCAAACGCTACCAAAACACTAGCTAAGTATAAATCCCGTAAATTTGGCGACCAGCTTTCAGACCTTTCTCGCCTACTAGAGAAATATTATGCACACACACCCTGCCAAGTCTGCCACCGCGATGATGAAGAAAATTTACAACCTTTGAATCAAGAACCGGGTGCGGTACAAGCTTGCGGAACCTGTCGCCGGATGTATAAACTTGGGGGACAGCTATTACGAGTAGATGCAATAGTGCGATCGCAATTGAGCGAAGCACAAGCAAACGACAATAATGCAATCGAGTTTAAGCTACCAGCCACAGAAGATTTAAAGGCTGTAAATGTCCGCTACTGTCTTTTTGACAACTGGAAACAAATAGTTCCAGATTCAGACACTATTTTATTAGTAAATGATTGGGAATTAGACCATTATAGATTTCGCCATTTTCGTAATTTAAATTCTGCACCTTTATTGTTAGGTAATTATGCTATCAAGTCGCAAATTCCTGAAGAAACAGGTTTTATGCGTGCTGAAGAAATGGCGGAACTCTCGCATGGTATCAAAAGACTAGGCTATTTACGAATGGATGTAGATAGACTGGGACAAATTTTTGCTAAAGGATTAGGTGAGAACCAAACATTACCTCGATTAGCCGGACTCTCTCGGCAAATGAGTTATTTCTTCAAAGTATATTTGAATAGCTTGGCAGCTAATAATGAAAAAAATATACCCACAAATATTAAACGGTTACCTCAAAATAAAGACTCTCAAACTACTCAGAGTAATGAATCCACATCAAAAAATCCATCTAGAATTTTGCTATTTATCTATGCAGGTGGTGACGATCTATTTATCAGTGGCGCATGGAACCAAGTTGTAGAATTTGGATTTGATGTTTATCAATGCTTCCGTGCTTACACCGGATATAACCCAGATATTACTCTGTCAGGAGGAATCAGTATTGCAGATAATAAATTTCCCCTATATCAAGCTGCGGATGAATCAGGGGAAGCTGAAGAAGCAGCCAAACAAAATGGTCGGGATAGTTTAGGCTTGTTTGGTGAAGTATTTAAATGGCATGAGTGGTTAGGCATTGAAAATATTAATTTATTCGATTCTGAAATTAAAGAATATCTCAAAGTACAAAATCAGCCCAAACTGTTAGGTGTACTACCTTTTGTCAATAGATTAGAACAGGAGAATATCGGCATCAACTATTCGCGTAATTTTGTCCGTAATTTACTAATTACAGCCCAAATACAAGAACAATCGCTGAGAAAGTTTACAGACAGGAAGTCAGAGGAGGCAATGGGTACAAGGTACTATTTACATTTACCAAAAATAGCTTATACTCTCGCTCGATTACCGCAGGGTATATTAAAGGATGAAGAGTTTCGGACTTCCTTGAAGAATCCTTATAATGCTCCCTATTTCCGTGCAATAGCAACTTGGATAGAACTCTTAAACAGAAATTCATAATTATGGCAGAAACCAATACGCAAAAAACAATTGTTGAAGAAATTATCGCAAAAATTAAAGGTTTGAATGATGGACTGAAATCCTATCCTATTCGTGAATTAGTACAACATGCTGAGAAATTTGGCCCATATCTTAAACAACAACGGCTAGAAACAAACCAGGTCAGAAAATTTTTAGATGCAATCAACCGTTTAAAAGCTGAATTAACAGAAAAAGATAACTTTGCAGCCATTGAAACAGAAGTAGTTTTACTGAAACCAAAACTGGCTTATGCTGCTGCTAGACAAAAGGCTGCTAAACCATTAGGCGATGTCATGTCAGCAGCAATTGATAAAGTTTCTAGTAAAGAAGATTTTGAACGTCTAGTTCAATTGCTTGAATCAATTATTGCCTATCATAAAGCAGAAGGTGGAAGATAATCATGCCTGCATCAATCGAACAAAAACCTTTACTTGGTAAAGTCACAATCAACACTCAATTAGTAGTTGAAACTGGCTTACACATTGGTGGTGGTGGTGAAAATTTGGATATTGGTGGATTAGACAAACCCGTTATCCGTGACCCAATTACTCAATATCCTTATCTCCCAGGTTCATCTATCAAAGGCAAATTGCGCTCCATCTTAGAACGGTTATTAAATAAACCTCTAAATCGTACCGGAGGTAGTGGTACTTATCGTTATGAAAGCGATGATTTAGAACATGGATTTACAGAGATTGAGAGGCTATTAATACGTTATGAAGGCGCGAATAGCTGCCAAGTATCTCGGCTGTTTGGTTCAACTGGTAGCAATTGTTGGGTAGAAAAAGAACAAGTTGAATTGCAAGCATTAGAACGCATACCAAATAGCTCATCCCGTTATATTGCTTGGGTTAATGAAGCTAAAATAGGCAGATTTGTAGAAAATAATCAGGCACAACTAAATACAGGAGAAGTTGTCAAAGAGTTTCTCAAAGTTAAAGGACGCAACTGTCCTGCACGGTTGATTATCCGAGATTGTCATTTGTTAACCGAATCTGCCGAACAACTCAAGAAAGTTGACACAGGTTTGTTTATGACAGAGTGGAAATTTGAAAACGGCATCGATCGTGTAACTGCGGCTGCTAACCCTCGTCAGTTAGAACGTGTGCCAGCTGGCTCAAAGTTTAACTTTGAATTAATTTATACTGTTGAAGATAGAGAACAAGCTGTAGAGGATTTACAAAATATTGCGATCGCACTCGCTATTCTAGAAGACGATGCACTTGGCGGACATGGTTCTCGCGGTTACGGTAAAGTCAAATTTCAAAACTTTAACTTCTCCTACCGTAGCTTAGATCAATACCGCCGTATTACTAGCACCCCTGGCGGTAGTTCAGATTTAGCCACAATTGAACCCGTTGCTAACACCCAAGCATTACTAGATAACTTCGTTCGTGTGCGTGATGATATTCTACGGCGTTTACCACCAGCAGACGGAAATAGCAATTAATCTAAATACGCCTAACGCGAACTCAACAGAAAAACTAAGGGTATGACAACTTGGAAACTAGTTAAACTCAATTTTGAGCGTTGTTCAGCGCATTTTGGGGAATTGGGTATCGGGATGGAATCAACTACTGAACGAGTACATTCTGATACTTTATTTAGTGCTTGGATGAGTGCCTATGCAAGGTTGTATTCACAAGAAATTGATGGGTTATTAAACAGATTTTGTCACGAATCACCCCCACCAATGCGAATTAGTTCCACTTTTATTTATCGGCAAATTGACAAAAGAACAGTTTATTATCTTCCTCGGCCTTTGAAACCGCCTATTAATTATCCCCAGGGTGATGATTTAGCATTTTTCAAGACTTACAAGAAACTTAATTACTTACCACTTAAAGTCTGGAAGCGCTGGTATCAAGGCGTTGGATTTACATCAGCAGACCGCGATGAGCTGATTTCTAGAACTAACGGCGATAACGGTGGCGAACTCGATGATGAAGGCACTTTTGATTACAAACAAGCTTTTAAAATTGAGAAAATACCCAAAATTGCTATAGACCGAATTACAAGAGCAACAAACCTCTATCACACCGCATTTGTCCAGTTTGAATGGCAGCAAGAAAATAGCCAAATTAATAGTTTATCAGGCCTATATTTTTTATTGCAACTTTCTCAAGAAAATGCAGAGCTAGCAACAAAATTGCAATACGCATTGGAACTTTTAGGCGATGAAGGTTTGGGAGGCGAACGTTCTAGTGGTGCTGGTAGATTTAAAGTTGAATGGCAAGATTTATCTGAGGATTGGCAGCAGATTGTTGAATATTCAGAAGCATCTGCTCATCATTACCTAATAAGTTTATTTTGGGAAAACGATATATCTCAACTAGAGCAATTAATTACCGCTAAAAGTAACTACGAAATTCAAGAACGTGGTGGCTGGATTATACAAAGCAATATTCGCCGTCAAATGGTGCGAATGTTTACTGAAGGCTCTGTTTTTCCAGAAAAACCCGGAGGGAGACTCGTTAACGTTACACCAAGCGAACTGCAAAATCAAGATGGTAGTTATAAAACCCATCCTATATATCGCAGTGGTATTAGTTTAAGCCTACCAATTAAAGTAGAAAACTCCTAACACTATGCTTGCTTCTCCTATCCTGACAAAACCAGCAGTTTATGAGTCAAAAAGAATCAGACTGACTAGTCCGATTTTACATATTGGCTCCGCAGTATCCCGATTAAATCCCTTTGAATATGTACAGACAGCCAACAAAGTCTATCTCCCTAACCAAGAATCACTAGCAAAAGCATTTAAGAAACAGGGAGGAAGGTTTTTAGATGATTATATCCAAGCAATTAACGAACGTCAGGATATTAGTAGTCTTCTTAAACAAGCCTTTGGCGAACAGTGGTGGAACGCAACAGATACAGATGGTGAATTAATTTTCCCTAAATATGCCGTTAGCCAAAAGCTCACCGAAGATAGAATCACAGATTTAAGGCCGATGATTCGCAATGGCATGGGAAGATTATTTATTCCAGGTTCTTCTATTAAAGGTGCGATCAGAACCGCGATTGTTTACCATCTTCTCAAATATAGCGATCGCTATCAAGTTCCAGCTTCTAATCGGATAAGCGAGATAGAGAAAAAATTACGCTCCCGCTTGGGAGAACTGAGCAATAAAAACAGCCAAAAATTTGTTGACGATCATCTCTTCATGGAGAGTTTATTTTCAGAATTTACATTAACATATCAAGATAGAACTTTCACTGGTCGCAGCCAAAATACTGATTTTCTCCGAGCGCTAAAAATCAGCGATTGTGAAGCACTCATAGAAAAAAAGATAACTAATAAAAAAGGTCAAAAAATTCCTGTAAACTTACCAATTGTTCCTGAAGTCATAGTTTCTAGCAGATTTCCTGATTTTTTAGCTAAGTATAAAGCTCCTATCTATGCAGAGATGGTACGTAATGTAGAGACCGAATTCACTCTGAGATTAGATACAGAAATGCTAGCTTGGTTCAAGCATAAACAAGGCATGAAAATACCCTTTAATACCTTAGATGAACTATTGAAAATTTGTCAAGATTTCAGTCAAGACCAGTGGGATCATGAACATGACTATTGGCAGGATATTAAAAATAATCCTAGAGCATCTGGAAGAAACTTAGATTTTAACTATGTTCGTGAATTTTATCATCCAGAAGTATGTCCTTTTACTCTGCGCTTAGGTTGGGGTAGCGGGATGACAGGAACAACAGTTGATTTATTGTTTGACGATGAATTACGCGCAGAAATTCGCAATCGATGCGGTATTGCTGCTCCAAAATTTGAAGCTCCAAAGTCACGACGAACTGTACTTAATTCCAATGGGGAAATTCGCTTTGTACCAGGATGGGTTAAATTTAAAATTTTATAAAATTAATAATATATATGATAATTCGCTCAACTTGGACGCTAACAGTATCCGAACCAACAGTATTACCCCGTTCCTACCATTTGGAATTGGTAAAGCTATTACATAATAGAATGAACTTAGAAATAGGAGAGAAAATTCCTTCCGTATCTTGTTCGGCAATTTGCGGTTTATATAGTACTTCTAGAGATTTTTTAACATTTCAACCACAAGAATTTTATCAATTATCGTTATCTGGATTACAAGAACCTGCTGCTAAAGCGATATTATCACTTAATTTAGATAAATCACTCGAATTTATTGGGGCTAAATTTAATGTTATTAACCGCGAAGATAACATCAATAGTTATGAAGAACTCTACACAACCTTAGTGGCAAATGAACCAGAAGCGATTAGAAACTTTAAGTTGCAATTTACCACACCTACCGCTTTCGCTCAAGGCGGTGTTACCTTACCAGTTCCCATACCAACATTAATGTTTCGCAATTGGTTAGAGCGATGGAATAATTTTGCACCTGTTTATTTAGGCGGTGATGAACTAATTGCTTATTTAAGCAATGCAGTTTTACTGAAAAATCATAAGATTCAAACACGTAGTTGGCAATTACAAAGAGGTTATGTCAATGGCTTTGTAGGTGATGTCACACTGCAAATTTTTAACAGATCAGATTCTTTACTAGCGAATGTAGCGAATTTGTTGGTGCAATATTCTCAATTTGCAGGGACAGGAATTAAGACACGCTTGGGCATGGGACATACAGAGTTGAAGTTTAAAGAATCAACAAGTTAAGGTGTGGGTATGGCAAAAATTTTGATGATTACTGTTGGTGGATCTCATCAACCTATTGTTACAGCTATTTCTAGCTTAAAACCTAATAGAGTTGTGTTTATTTGTTCTGATGGTTCAAAGGGAAGTAAATCGCAAATAATTGGTGAAGGTAAACCTTGCGAAGTCAGACGTGGAAACGAAGTTATTGAAAAATTACCAAATATTCCCACACAACTCAATTTACGCGATCGCTTTCAAGCAGACAAAGATTTAGTTTTGTTAAATAACCCTGATGATTTATCAGAATGTTATCGTCTTATCTCTGAAAAGATACGTAGTTTAAAAGTGGAAGTTTTAGATAGTGATATCTTTGCTGACTACACAGGTGGAACTAAATCAATGTCTGTGGCTTTAGCTATAGCATCTCTAGACTATGCTTTAACTGTCTATTTAACTACTAGCTCAACTCGTGAAAATATAATTCGTGTAGAAAGGGGAGAACGTAGCAGAAGGGTTGCACTTGCTTCAGTTACAGTACAACGCAAAATAGAGCAATTTTTACCAGGTTATTTAGAACAATACAATTATCCAGCAGCGATCGCAGAACTTAAATATCTATTACAGAAAATTGAATTATCTCCTGAAGATACCAAAAGAGTAGAACAATTACTAGATTGTTGTAGTGGATTTGATGCTTGGGATAGATTTGATCATGCAACAGCTTGGACATACTTGAGTCGTTACATAGGAAACCAAGAAATTAAACCAGCAGCACTATTCCTCAAGCGAGTCATGGGTAGTAGAGAAGCATTCTGCCAAGCTGTTGATGATGAATTTCAAGCTCCTGATAAAATAAGAGGGCATGAATATGAAATTGTAGAAGACTTACTCCTCAATGCACAACGTCGAGCTATTTTAGAACGCTATGATGATGCTGTGGCAAGATTATACCGTGCTTTAGAGCTATTAGCTCAGGTTCATCTGTGGAAAAGATATCAAATCAAAACTGGAGATGTAAATATTGAAAAATTACCAGAATTAGTACAAGAAAAATATAAATTTATGCGTTCTCCAAGCAATAATAAAATTGAACTTGCATTAAGAAAAAGTTATGAACTTTTAAGCGAACTTAGTAATGATACATTGGGGCTAATGTATCAAGAAAAAGAAAATGCTATTCTTAACGCTTTAAAAATCCGTAACTATTCAATTTTAGCTCATGGCTTGCGCCCTATTAATAATAGTGACTATCAAAGTTTTAGCAAGGTTGTCATTCCATTTATTGAGGTTGCTATTGCTGCGGTTGTTCCTGGCAATTTAAAATTGCAGTCAGTGCAATTCCCTCACGTTATTAGTATTTGATAATATTATCTATAAAAATGCCCAAAATCCTGCTCGTTACCGTTGGCGGTTCCTTCCAACCCATCATCACAGCCATTCGCAGCTTGCAACCCGATCGCGTAATTTTTATTGCTTCTGATGGTGAAAAAGGTAGTAAATCGCAAGTCGTCGGCGAAGGAACTCCTTGTGAAGTGCGTCGGGGTACAGAAGTTATCGAAAGATTACCCAATATTCCCACACAAGTGAGCTTGGGCGATCGCTTTCAACAAGAACGAGATTTAATTCTGGTACAAAATCCAGATAATTTAAGCGAGTGCTATCCCAAGATTTACACTTTCATCCGTAATTTGCAGCAAGAAGCAAGTTATGAGATTATGGCTGATTACACTGGAGGGACTAAAACTTTATCAGCAGCCTTGGTCATGGCAGCAGTTGATTGTGGAATTGCTTTGTATATTACTATTGCTGCCAGGGATAATTTGGTGAAGGTAGAGCGAGGAGAGGTTACACAAAGAGTAGATACAAGTTTTCGCTCTTGATGTAGCCGAGTGAATCTTTGAACCTTTGATGGCAGTTGATAGTTTATTGCCTGGAAGCCTTGAACAAGTTCTTGGCGTGGGTTCAGGTTGCTATTTATTACGATGGAAATTTTAGCCATACTGGTAACTGTTGCTGCGTATCGATATCCTCACTTGCGGTTTGTGGTATATCAATTGTCTGATGTCATTTAGTATTTTGTTAAGTTTAACCAGATCTAAACTGACTACCCACTCATACGAGCTTACTCTTGCAACGGATACTGACTCATCATCTCCTCAATTTTCACTGCATCCCCCGAAGGTGTATACACAAATCCCTGTGACATTGCGATCGCAATCCTCTGCTTCCTTGCCCACTCAAACCAAGCACTCACATCGTTTGTTAGTGTATTCTTCCCCTTAGCCCCACTCTTGCAACTATTGATAAACAACCCAGTCGGATTATCGCACCATTCCTCGTGAATTGCTTCCTTTACACGAGCGATCGCACCTTGCACATTCCTCCAATATTTCTTCATTACCCCCAAACAAGGTTCAGGGTTAATCCGCAGTCGCCGCAACTCAGTGCAGATATCTGCAATCTCGCGCTTGCTGGGCTTATCCATACTTGAATCGACTGACGCTCGTTCGCTCTTAGCGTCTCCCCTTGGGAGAAGACTCGCTACCGCTTCGCTAACAACTTCCGGTTCGGAAAATATGTCTTTATCAGGATCTATTTCGTCAGTTGAGTCATCTTGTTCTGATTCATCAACAAAGTGAGTAATTTTAGTTTGTTCTGCTTGTGCAGCGTGGCGAACTGACTCCTGATCGTAATCGCAAATATCGGTTTGGAGTGAGAGAACTTCTTCTTCCACGTTTTCATGCTTTTTTTCCTCAACAGCATGTTGTTGTGGTTTAGAAGTTTCAGGATCTGATCTAAGATGTGATTCTACAGTGAATTTGGAAGGTTCAGTTTTGCCCTTGCGATGTTCCAATAGCTGATTGAGTACATCATGGTGTAATTTATACTGCCAAGTTTTATCCTGCCTATTACCTGGATTTTTCTGTTTCTCGATAATACCCATACTCTCAAGCAAAGCGATCGCACTCCTAATAACATGTAAGCTATGTTCACCCATGAGGTCAGCATAGATTTTCTTGAGTGGTTGATATACCCAAGGAGTGCGATGATTTTTCAGCTTCCACTTTGTCCAATGTCTGAAATATTCAATTAACTTGGCAGCACAGAAGTTACCAGTAATTTCCAGATACTCTCGTCGTAATATGACAAGCACAGATATTTTGTTCGATGAGACAATAGCACTCATCTTTTACCTCCTTGCCAACGTGAAACTTCGTTGACGCAATATCACTTTTGAAAAAATGCATGTAGGAGTAAGCAGTAATTTGTATTACTGCTCACAGTTAGTTTGAGACTGTTACTAATTACTGAACTTGCGCCTCATCCGAAAGAAGCGATCGCTATTCTCTAGGGGTAAGAGTTCAAGTATTGCAGAGATATATCAGTCGTAGGCAAAAAATTGCTATTTGATAGCAAATGTTTTTCTAGGTCTAACTACTCTTGTAATGGGAGTTTACCTTGCTGGTACAGTTGTTTAATGTAACTGTGACATCTGGCTGGGCTAATGTCTCGAAAAATCTCATTAGCGTTAATTATCACCCGCCAGTATAGATTCTCATAATTTCCATAGTCGTAGCTAATCCTAGCTATCAGTTGCTCACCAACAAATGCTTCTTGCTCGTAAAAAGAAATTTTCATAATTGTCGGGACTTCTGGGACTTCAGCCAATTCAACTTGGTCGAATGGGTTGAGTGTGCCGTCCTGGTAATGCCATTGAATGTAGCGCAAGCATTTGGCAGATGTAGTGGCGCGGAAAATTTCTTTGCCTTTAACCATAACCAACCAAGGTTGCATAATAAATTCGTCATCATCGTAGACCATGTAAGCTATAAGTTTTTTACCTACGTAGACTTCATGGTGGCAGAAGTTGATTGCTACTGTTATTAGTTGCGGAGCAATAGCTTCGGCTGTGGCATGTTCTTCAAGGGTAGTATCAACCACTGTCTGAACTCTGCTAGCTTGATACTCAGCTATGGCATTAATCCAAGCATCCTTGCACCGCTTGTCAAGTACCTCAACCTTGCAGATCATTTCGTTGTAGATGTGCTTAAGTCGAGCTATGGATTTGTGTTGCAGCTGTTGATAGCTATAGATGGTTTGAGTCATAATGGTATTTCCTGTTAAAGGATTAAAAGGCGATCGCACAAGTTTTCCAGGCTCTGAGCGATCGCCTTTTGCTTTGACATTATCTAAAATAACAACTCAGAGTACAAAAAGCAACTCTAAGTACAAACTATTTTTGTGACTTCAACACGCAAGTCAGAAATTATCTCAATCAATTCAACATCAAGGGTTTTAGCAATTGTAATGATAATTTTTGTGGAAACAGAGGCGGCTTCACCGTTTTCCAGTTTTCTGATGTACTCTTGTGAGCATTCCACACCTTGCTGAGAAACAGCATCTGCAATTTCGCGTCTAGACCTTTTACCACGCAATAATTTTAGAGTTTCGCCACACTCTTTGTTCCACGCCAGCATGACAACCCATTCCAGCGGAACCATAATTACCTCTTTGAAATTTCTAGTTCTTATATTTGCACTTTCAGTTGTCATGTAGCAAGATATTTTTGTACCGCGAGTGTCAGCTAACCAGTTTAGTTATACAAGAATTTATGGGCGGCATGAGTATTCCAGTCGTCATTTTGGCGTTAAATTCATTTTTCAGTAAGTAATAGTTACAATTTTCATTTATTGTTGAGTAGCCATTTCATTTGCGATGGACTGTCCTCAATGCATCTTTTTAATTTGATAGTAAAAGCTTCTGAGAATAACAGTTAAACCAACGCTCCCAGTAATCTTCTTTATTAGTTAATTTCGCTAAAACGCGGTTGTAGTTGGCAAACCAACCTTCCCAATAATCGCTAGGTTGTTTAACGCAACCATCGCAGGTAGGACAACCAGCTTTACATTGAGCTACTGTATGAATACTACCGACGCAATTTGTGCAAAGTTCGGGGTCAATCCAGCGATTACCATCAACTATTTTGATTGCACCAGTAGGACAGATAGACAGACACAAATCGCAGGAAATACATTGGCTAGTGATTTTGTAAGCCATGACTATTCTCCTTTTGGGGATTGGGCATTGGGGATTGGGCAATGGGCATTGGGGATTGGGCTTTTTGGGTGGGCATCGAAAATCATTATGATCCCATGCCCCATGCCCCATACCTTATTTGCCTAGTCCTTCGACATATTGCTCGTAAAATTCCAAAGCAACCTTTTCAATTACGTCATAAGCTTCAACAGTCTGTATGCCAGCTTTGTGCAATTCTTCTTTGGGACAGTTCCCAATTTTGGAGACTAAAACCGCTTTGCAATCTGCGATCGCTTTAATTATGTAGTCTAGAGTGGCTTCTTCTCCAAATCCACCTTGGCAATAGTGGTCTATTTTGCGATGACTGATAAAGCGTACTTCACTACCATCTACTTCGTAAATCTGGAATTCCTTCGCATGACCGAAGTGTTGGTTAACTAATCCACTACCTTTGGTTGCGACTGCAACCAGGACTTTGGGATTATTAGCAAATTTCTTGCCAGTTAGTGCCTTTTCTTTGGCTGCTTTAATTTCTTGTTTAAACTTCTCAATACCTTCGTGAACTTCTTGGCGTTGTTCGAGGTTATATTCGGGAGCCATTTCTAAGAATTTATCTTTGGTAAATTCTTGGCTGCGGTCTTCTCCTAATAATCCTACAGCATCAGCGCGGCATTGGCGGCAGTGACGCATCATCTTCATATTGCCGGCGCAGTTGTCTTGAACTTCTTTGAGTTCTTTGGTTGTAGGGCCGCGTTGACCGGTTAAGCCGAAGTGCGTGCCGTGTTCTGGTGCAGAAATCAACGGCATGATGTTGTGTAGGAATGCGCCGTTTTCACGAATGAATTTATTGACTTCTACCAAGTGCTGGTCATTGATTCCCGGAATCATTACCGAGTTGACTTTGCACAAGATATCGGCTTCTTTGAGGGCTTGCAATCCTTCCATCTGCTTTTCGAGCAGAATCTTGGCTCCCTCAACACCTCTATAACGCTTACGCTTGTAGTGAACCCAAGAATAAATCTGTGCGCCGATTTCTGGGTCGATTGTGTTAAGGGTAATAGTAACGTGATCTATATTGAGTTGTTTGATGCGATCGACATATTCGGTCAGCATCAAACCATTGGTTGAAAGGCAAAGTTTGATATCTGGTGCTTTGTCTGCAATCAACTCAAAGGTGCGAAATGTCTTTTCTGGATTCGCCAGTGGATCGCCAGGACCAGCAATTCCCAAGACTGTCATTTGGGGAATCTTACCTGCAATCACCAATACTTTATGCGCTGCTTCTTCTGGAGTTAGCAACTCGCTAACTACACCAGGACGACTTTCATTAGCGCAGTCAAATTTGCGGTTGCAGTAGTTGCATTGAATGTTGCAAGCCGGAGCGACTGCAACGTGCATTCTGGCGTAGTGGTGGTGTGCGTCTTCGCTATAGCAGGGATGTTGGGCAATGCGTGCCTTAAGTTTTTCATCCATTTCTACGGTGGCGCTGCTTTTGCTGTCGCATCCGCAACCACCTGATTTGGCTTGGGTAGTGGTCGGTTCCTGACTGGAGGAGGTGAGGAGTCCTGTAGACGGTAGTGTCATTGAATTTCGCAAGGGTCGGTGGACTGGCTTGCCACTGTGAGAGATGCCGTTGCTACTCTTGATGCCCAGGAATCGAAGTCGCAGCTTCTACTCATGTTGCTCGCAGGAACTTACTCTTTTGCGGTAGCGTAGATGCTGATTAAAACATCCAATTTTAGAGTAGGGCAGGCTTACAATCCTTGATTTTCGGCTGGTGTGTGTCAACGTTTGGGTCGTGGGTAGAATTCGTGCATAACGCCGCGACTTCTATTCACAGGAGCATGGTGCTATCTCATCCCTCCACTCACTCTTCGCTTTTATTTTGTGTAGAAGCGTTAAGTGATTGGCGATATATGATTTATATCAGCCGTTTCTTAGGTTGCCGATATGTATATATGGAATAGAATTTATTGGATTTATTAGGTTTGTACTCAAATCTTCAAACCTTGATAAATTAGGCATTACAAGAATTAAAAAAGTTTTTTTCGGGTAGGGGTTCTAGTCTTTTCTGATTGGGGTACAAGTATTTTTGAAGTGGGGTACAGGATTTGTTTGTACTCAGCTAAAATTAAGTCCCTGCAATACTTTGGGCGACATTTTATATTATTTTTAGATGTTTGAGCTTGTACTCAAACTTTCCCCGAAACTCTCCCAAAGCTAGTACTGATAGGGGATTGAGAGGGGAAAAACTGGAGTAGGCTACGTTGTTCTACTCCAGATACGTGCGAAATTCAATTCTGTATCCAACCTATCATTTTTTTTGAGGGAAAAATGCAATTTATATTTTTTTAATATTTCATTAAGAATGATATTCAATAAGGCTTCTAAAGCTTGCTATATCAAGCTTATAGATGAGTAAGAGCAAGTGAACTAATGCATATCATTTTCAAAAAATTTAATTTTTCACCTTTAATTTTTCTTTCTTTCAAAAGGGGGAAGACAAGGAAGTATTTTTACCTTGTTAATATCTTCTAAAAAAAGTTGATGTTATTTAAGGACTAAGTAAAAAAACCAAAGTCTTTGATTTAGCGATAATAATCGATAAAAATAATGTAACTTTATTATTAATTGTCTCCCTAACCCAAGGAGTGTACGGAGAAGTACAAGATATCAGCTTGTCTTCCTTGTCCTTAATCCTCAATTCCCAGTCCCCAGTAAACTGTATTCAGAGAGAAAAACAGGGTAGCCGGAGGAATAGGAATGAAAGCTGTTGTCATCCGCCGATATGGCTCTGCTGAGGTGTTGCAGTATGAGGATGTGGAGCAACCAAAAATTAAACCTGACCAAATACTTGTGAAGATTCACGCCAGTAGCGTAAATCCTGTTGATTGGAAAATTCGCCAGGGAATGTTGCAATTGCTCACAGGTTACAACTTCCCGATGATTTTGGGGTTTGATTTGGCGGGAGAAGTTGTCGAAGTTGGTGCTAGTGTCAGGCGTTTTCAACCTGGAGACGCAATCTACGGTAGTACTGCTTTACCTGGAGGCGCTTATGCAGAATTTGCTGCTATTCCGGAAAATTTAGCGGCTCCCAAACCTACGAACTTGAGCTATGAAGAAGCAGCGGTTGTTCCTTTAGCTGCGCTCACAGCTTTGCAAGCATTGCGCGACCAGGGTAATATCCAGGCTGGGCAAAGTGTTTTGATTAATGGTGCTGCTGGCGGTGTGGGCATTTTTGCTGTGCAAATTGCCAAGGCTTTGGGGACAGAGGTAACGGGAGTTTGCAGTACTAAAAACGTGGATTTAGTCAAATCTTTGGGAGCAGATAGGGTAATTGACTATAAGCAACAAGACTTTACCCAAGAAACAGGGCAGTATGACATTATTTTCGATGCTGTTGGTAAGCGATCGCCTTCTGAATGCAAACGAGTCCTCAAACCCAATGGTGTATATATCACAACCCTACCCAGCGCTGAAAGTTTCGTGCAAAGTATTTTAACAACTTTCCTACCTGGTCAAAAAGTCAAATTTATCTTAGAAAAACCCAATACTAAAGACTTGCTTTATTTAAAAGAGTTGATTGAAGCGGGTAAAATTCGTGTTGTGATTCACCGCACATATCCGTTATCAGAATTAGCAGCGGCTCATACAGAAAGTGAAACAGAACGTGCAGTTGGCAAAATTGCGATCAATTTTATCGGAAAGTAGCTACGATTGACCAGGTGCGATCGCTAATTACAAATTATCTGTGTCAATTCCCTGCTGTTTGAGTTTAGCTAACAATTCTTGATAGCGATCGCGCTCTTGTTGTAATTCTTGTAAAGCCGCTTCCTTGGCTTGGCGTTCCTGTTCTGCACGTTGAGATTCTTGTTCTGCACGTTGACGTTCCTGTTCCCGTAAGGAGTCAATTTCTACAGGTGTCAAAAACTTTTGTCCGGTGGGTGAAAATATTTCCAGAGTTTCTGCTGTTAGTTGAAAACGGATTCCCAAACGCGGACTTACCCAGCCATTCATCTCTTCAATGACTTCAAAACTATCGCCAGAACGGAGTAAGCCATTTAAATCGTTTTTATTTGGATCGTAAATATAATATTCTTCTACGCCGTAACGCTGATAAAACTGTAATTTTTTGGTCATTTCTTTGAGGGTATTACCAGGCGAGAGTATTTCAAATACTACCTGTGGGGGAATATTATCTTCATCCCACTGTAAATAAGAACCGCGTTTTCCTTTTGGTCTGCCAAAGACTACCATCGTATCGGGCGCTTGTTTAATATTCGAGTTTCCTTGAACTGGATACCAAAACAAATCTCCGGCGATAAATACATCAGCTGGCGATGCAAAGAGGATTTCTAAATTTTCTTTAATTTTGACAATCCAGGTAAATTGTTCTGTATTATCCGCCATTGGCTGTCCGTCGCTTTCCGGGTAGATAACTTTAATGGTGGTTTCTGGTGTGACTTGTTGTACCACTGCTGCACCTCCAAGTATGGGGTTTTGCTGATATTTCTAGTTTAGATAGCGATCGCGTTAATCTTAATTTATTGATTTGGAGGTGTTTGCTGTGCTACTTGCTGAACTTGTGCAATATCCAAATCCAACGCCTGCGCTATCTGTTCTACAGTTAAACCCAGTGCTAAAAACTTAGGTACAGCTTCTAATTTTGCTTCCAAACGACCTTTCTGTTTACCTTCTTGTTCAGCTTCTTGGTAAACTCGCGTTTGCTTTAAATCACTTAAACCAAACATTGCTTCTATCTCCTTTTGGCTCATTTGCGGAAATTTATAAACTAGGATTGTCTCAATCAATTCTAGTAATTGTTTTTGTGGAAGTTCTAAATTTACTGCTTGCTGGGTGCGGTTGATTAATTCCCTGGGGGTGTTAATTGCTGTATCTTCCCCTTCAATTACTAATTTTATCGTAGCAATACCTAGCGGCAGGGATGCGGCTTCGCCTAATTCATCTAAGTAAATTATACTGATACGCTGGCTTTGGAATAATTCTAAGAAATGTTCTTTATCCCCGACATCTATATCTCTGCTGGGATAAATCAATACTCCTCGCCAAGGATTTTTAGGTTTATTTTGGCGTAAGTATAAAGCAACTTCTGATATTAGGCGTAAGTAAATATCTGAGTCTGGTTGAAATTGGACTTCTACAAAATAAATCGGGCTTTCTTCTTGGATGGGAAGAAATACGCCATTTAGTAATTGTTTTTGTGGAAGTTGTAAATTTTCTGCTTGCTGGGTGCGGTTGATT
The DNA here is from genome assembly GCA_034530615.2 of Aulosira sp. ZfuVER01. GTDB lineage: Bacteria > Cyanobacteriota > Cyanobacteriia > Cyanobacteriales > Nostocaceae > Aulosira. Next base: position 5,378 of record JAVRCV020000022.1, on the reverse strand, counting down.
AATTCCCTAGCGGTGTTAATTGCTGTATCTTCTCCTTCAATTACTAATTTTATCGTAGCAATACCTATTGGTAAGGATGCAGATTCGCCTAATTCATCTAAGTAAATTATACTGATACGCTGGCTTTGGAATAATTCTAAGAAATGTTCTTTATCCCCGACATCTATATCTCTGCTGGGATAAATCACTACTCCTCGCCAAGGATTTTTAGGTTTATTTTGGCGTAAGTATAAAGCAATTTCTGATATTAGACGTAAGTAAATATCTGCATTTGGTATTACGAAAAAAGAATATTCAAGATTGGTTTGAAAATGAATTAATTGTGGAACCTGCAATTAGAGACATCGAAGAGATTGCAATCAACCTTTACCATACTCTTGTATGACAAAAATCTGTCCGACTGCTTTTATATTTTGCTTCATAACCCGCAACAAACGATTCTCTAAGGTTCGACTATCTTCATTCAGAAAATCAATTATTGCCTTGACTTTCCCAGCATAATCACGATCGCTTTTAAAAATAATTATGCCAGCATGATTTGATACAATACGATGCAAATCTATGAAATCCTGGCGATTTTCCGTAATCAAGATGCGACCTATCTTTGTAGCATACTGCAAAACAACATCGTCAGAAATACCTTGATTTGCTTGACCTGTTTCGTAGGAAGTTAATACATTATATCCCTCTGCTCTGAGTAAATTTACCATTGCGATCGGGAAGTTTTCATTGGAGTAAAATTGTAATGCCATCAAACTAAATCATCTTGGGCAATTTCTCGGTCGATTTGTTCGGGATTTTGTTCGTAGTAATTCCAAGCAGCACTTAAATCTTCCCTAGTCAATCCAGGATAATTTGCCAATAATTCTTCATCCAAAGCACCTTGTTGACGATATGCGACCAAAGTCCATACGGGAATTCGTGTATTTCTAATTCGTGCTTGTCCTCCGCAAATTCCAGGTGTAATCTGAATCGGATTTTGCAACATTTGCACGTAATTCAATGCTTGGTCAACTAATTCCTCTGGTAAAGCTGCAATTACTTCGAGCAGTTGAGTCCTCTTATTCATGACAACAAAATCTCTCTCGCTCATTTCATCCTAACTTGAAATTTTATAGTAATTATCGTAGCGACGCTTTTGATACTCAATTTCAATTTTCAGTAAGCGATCGCGCAGCGTTCCGTAGGAATATCGCATAACACCACCACGGAGTATGGCAGCAATGAAACTATAATTTTGCTGTAGTGCGATCGCTCCCCTTGCATCTCCGGTAAACGTGCTAATGAAGCTATTATTTCGCTGTAGTTGCATCTGTGTTTAGCTCAATACTCAAAACTGCGATCGCAGCACTCACTACTTTAGCCGCCAAATTTTGATGGTATTGTCACCACTACCACAGACATACAAATCATCGTACCCTCTCATGAACCTTGGAGGTTTGTAGATGAAACCGAACTTTGAACAGATGAGTGTACCTGAGTTAAGAAAATATGTATTAGAACACCGTGATGATATGGAAGCTATGCGTGTGCTGTTTCAGCATCCTAGTCTGAAATGGAAAACTATGCCTCCACTGGCTACAGCAGATGGAACACAACTAGAGGAAAATATTCGCATCGCTGAAGAAGCAATTAGACAGAGAATTGATGCGGGAGATAGCGACGATAAATAAAAAGTTACTCAGATGTAGGTTGGGTTGAAAAACGAAACCCAACAGATCAAAGTCTTGTTTTTGTTGGGTTAATCTTGATTAAGTTTATGTTGTGATTATTCAATCCTGAATTACTATTCCTTAGCTATTATCTGACTATATTCAGTCACAGCATCATATTGGTCAGCCATTAGCGCACATTTTGCTAATATATCCAAATTTAAATCAGGCAATAAAGTACTTTTAGAGACTTTTATATAGCTGTCACCTTGCAAACAATAAACTGATAATAAACCATCTTCCCAAAACCAAACTTCAGGTACTCGCAAACGCTGATAAATTTCTAGCTTATTAATTCCGCCACTCGTAACAGTTATTTCCAAAATTAAATCGGGAATAGATTTTTTTGTGCCTAAATTATAAGACTCATCTGGTTCCCGTCGCGTTTTGTCTTCCTGTTTACCTATAGTTGCACTTCCCCGACCATAAAAGCGGATATTCTTTGCCAGCATATAGACTTCCAGCAACATCGCCAGAGTTTTTTTATAATCCTCATGGTCGTCAGAAAGTGGGGACATAATTTCGAGAATCCCATCTAAATAAGTTAGTCGTGCGCTTGTTCCTGCAAGGGCGACATCAAGCTGTTCTAACTGTTCCCAACTGACATTGTACAGAAGAACGTAGGAAGTCTCAGAAATCGAAGGTTTTTCCAGGACAGGAGAAGACATAAGTTAAACCATAGAGTGGCTTGTTTCTATCATAGAACTGAGATGCCATAGATCCAGACTATCTTGATTAATCTGCTATGGTACTCAAAACAGCGCACTCAGCACTCACTAATTTAGCCGCCAAATTTTGATGGTTTTGTCACCACTACCACTGACAAGGGTTTTGCCATCTGGGCTGATGGTGACAGAACGAACCCCATTGGAATGCCCTGTAAGGGTGCGAATTTGCTTTCCCGTTGCCAGATTCCACAGTTTGATGGTGTTGTCCCAACTACCACTGGCAAGGGTTTTACCATCTGGGCTGATGGCGATGCAAGCAAGCTCCGAAGAATGCCCTGTGAGAGTGTGGATTAGCTCTCCGGTTGCCAGATTCCACAATTTGATAGTCTTGTCATCACTACCACTAGCAAGAGTTTTGCTATCTGGGCTGATAGCCAGGGAATTAACATAGCTAGAATGCCCTGTGAGGGTGCGGATTAGCTCTCCTGTTGCCAAATTCCACAGTTTGATAGTCTTGTCGTCACTACCACTGGCTAGGGTTTTGCCATCTGGGCTAATAGCGATGGAAGTAACCGATTCAGAATGCCCTGTGTTCACGTAGCGTTCCACAGGAAGGGTGCGGATTAGCTCTCCGGTTGCCAGATTCCACAGTTTGATGGTTTTGTCTTTGCCACCACTGGCAAGGGTGTTGCCATCTGGGCTGATGGCGACGGAATTAATATAGCTAGAATGTCCTGTAAGGGTACGGATTAGCTCTCCGGTTGCCAAATTCCACAGTTTGATGGTTTTGTTAAAACTACCACTGGCAAGGGTTTTACCATCTGGGCTAATAGCGATGGAAGTAACAAAGTCAAAATCAAAATCCCGCCACGTAAGGGTGCGGATTAGCTCTCCGGTTTCCAGATTCCACAGTTTGATAGTCTTGTCGTCACTACCAATAGCAAGGGTTTTGCCATCTGGGCTGAAGGCGACGGAATTAACCGAGCTAGAATGCCCTATGAGGGTTTTTTGTAAGAAAACATCGCTATCTTTGCTAGCAATTATAGATATGGGATTAGTTGGAAACAAGCTATAACGAACATAACCATATATTTGAGTTCCAACTAAAGTAATAGCAGCACCTACCAGGAATCTTGTTTTCCAATTAATATTTTGTCTAGATGCCTTTTGTAGCGCTACTTTTGGCTTTACTGGTGCTGGTGATGTTCCAGTTTGAGGCTGATGGGGTAATGTAGCAGGGAATGATGAAGGTGGTTGAGTTACATCTACTGCCTCAGTTGGGTGTACTGGTGAAGGTGATGGTAACGGTAAACTAAAATCCTGTAAAACTTCCTCAGCAGATTGGTAACGTTGCTGATAATCTTTTTGCAGTAACTTATCAAGAATCTTCTCTAATTCGCTGCTTTGTGGTTGTTGCAAATGCTCCCGCCAAGAAGAAACCCACCCATAACCTTGTTGTTCCCACATAATCCAAGGATGAATTCCACTCAATAAGTGAAAGCAAGTTGCACCAACACTATATAAATCACTTGCTGGATAAGCTTTACCATCCTGCATTTGTTCTAATGGCGCATAACCTGGGGAACCAATTATTGTTCCTGGGTTATTGATAACTGTCATGGTGAGTTGCTTGGAAATCCCAAAATCTATCAAGACTAATTTGTTGTCAGTGCTGCGACGAATGATATTTTCTGGTTTGATATCGCGGTGAATAACTTGGTGTTGATGAACCGTTTTCAGGATATTTAATAAATCAAGCAAAACTTCCCAGATTTTTTCTGCGTTGAAAGTTCCCTGTTGTTTTAATTCAGCTAATAAATTCTGCCCGTTGATAAACTGCTGCACTAAATACAGATTATTTTCTTCTTCAAAATACGCCAACAGCGTGGGAATCTGCGGATGTTCTCCTAATTGTTGCAGTCGCCTTGCTTCTTGCCCAAATAGTTCTGTAGCTTTGTTTATAGCCGCAGTTCCCTGTACTCGCGGCGCAAATTGCTTGATTACACAATATTCATTCAGCTTGTCTAAATCTTCTGCTAAATAAGTTTTCCCGAATCCCCCATTTCCTATTAATTGAATTGGGCGATAGCGATTTCTCAGCACTACCAAAGGAAATTGGTAGTTAGAGCAAAACGTTGTGGACTCAGAATGGGGTGGGTTGTGGCAAGCTGGATTTAGGCAGCAAGTCATGACTGTGCTTTTATGGGCAAATGCATTTATTATCCCTTAACCACAATCTACTCCTGGTAAAATCCGCAAATTATATTGATAAATTTAGATTTTATTACCGAAAATTAGAAGAAGATGTGCGATCGCATCCTTTACTGGGCATTCTATACTTAGCATTTATCGCTACCTAAACCTAGAATTACCTCAGTAACAATACGATGGCTTACCAAAACATTACAGGCTCCATTTCACCACAAGATATCCAAGAAATTAAAGCCGCGCTACAGACTATCCAAAAAAAGCTACCCTTTTTAGTCACTCTCAGCAACGAGGAACGACGGAGATTGTTAAAAATGGGTGATAAAAGCCTGGCGTTTGTAAATAATAGCGTCACTGCTGCTCAGTCGAACCGTGAAATTCTCCCAGCCAGCTTTGATGTTGAAGAACTTGTTCGGGATTATTAATTAGCTTCCGCACTCACCGAACTTTTAACCTCAATGCGCCAAATTACCGAACAAGTAGATGATACTCTACTAGCAGTCGGTAGTGAAGCGATGAGCAGCAGCTTGACAGTTTATGACTACGTAAAAACAGCAGCGAAAAAGACTCCAGGCTTAAAAACTGTCGCGGAACAATTAGGCGAACGCTTCAAAGCTATTAAAGGTAGAACGACTAAAGCCGCTTCTGGTTCGTGAGTTATAAAACCTCATTAATGAGGCTCAGAAGTTCATTAATGAGGCTCAGAAGTTCGTTAATGAGGCTCGGAAGTTCATTAATGAGGCTCGGAAGTTCATTAATGAGGCTCAGAAGTTCATTAATGAGGCTCAGA
>JAVRCV020000021.1:0-24870 GCA_034530615.2 Aulosira sp. ZfuVER01 | reverse complement strand
CAGTTGAATTTCTGACTATTTTTCTTTCCCTGAAGTAACAAAAGAGGGATTACTTGCCTTTACCCAAGAAGCTGCTAATTGCTACGCAGAATTGCTGCGACAAAAAATCCGTATTGGTACGCAAGATTTAAGAATAGCGTCAATTGCAATTTCTTATAATGCCATTTTGGTAACGCGGAACGATCGCGATTTTTCTCGTGTACCTGGCTTGCAGTTTGAAGATTGGACACTGGGGAATTAGCGCGATCGCCTTACCAGCTAGAGTTCTGATATAAAAAAACCCCCTAGGTGGGGGTCGGGTAGTTATTCGCGTGGAGTGAACAACTACTTACTATTACTTACAGTAAATACAACAATCCGAACAGAATAATCCAAATCACGTCCACAAAGTGCCAGTAAATTTCCGCAGCTTCAATACCGAAGTGCTTTTCATTACTATAGTGACCCGGACGGCGCGATCGCCACAATACGGCCAAAATCGCCAAAACACCAAGAGTAACGTGCAAACCGTGAAAGCCAGTCAACACATAAAATGCACTGGCAAATAAATTAGTAGTTAAACCAAATTCTAGATGGGTGTATTCATATACTTGCCCTACCAAGAAAATAGTACCCATTAAGGCAGTAATTGCCAACCAAGTACGGGCACTACCTGTATTATTCTTTTTGATAGCAGTGTCAGCATTGTGCATGACAAAACTGCTAGCAATAAGATTGACGGTGTTAACTCCAGGTAATAACAGTTCTAATTCTGGCGTGCCTGCTGGTGGCCATACAGGTAAGGTAGAACGGAAAGCCAAATAAGCTCCGAACAACCCCATAAAAATCATCCCTTCAGCAATCAGGAAGACAATTAGCCCAAACAGACGATGATCTGGATGTGCTTCATGAGCATGGGCGGCTTCTGCGCTGTGGTGATGATTCAGTTCAGCGTTTGCTGTGTAAATAGTTTGACTTTGCATGAATCTTGAATGTTAGAGGATAGTTGAAGATTGGGGACTAGAGGGAAAGGGGAAAGGGAGCAGAGGAACAACTGGCACATTCTCAATGCCCAATGCCCAATGCCCCATGCCCTGCACTATTCTTTTTCAGCAGTGATTGCTGGATATGGTTCGTCTGGTTCGGCTCTTAACACCGAATTAACACCGGCAGACAAAACTGGATTGGGATCGGATAAAGGTACACCTTCTTTAGCCCTCTCCAAGCCGTAGTCATAGGGGCCTGTAGCCAGTACCGGGAGTTCATCAAAATTCTCGATCGCTGGTGGTGAGGTAGTCATCCACTCTAAGGTTAGTGCTCGCCAAGGATTATTACCAGCTTTTTCTCCGTACAGCCAACTCCAAATCGCGTTGATGATAAAGGGGAATGTGGAAACTGCCAGTATATAAGCACCGTAAGTGCAGATTTCGTTCAAAAACGTGAATTTAGGGTCATATTGAGCGATACGGCGGTTCATACCCATCATCCCTAACTTGTGCATCGGTAAGAATGTCATATTCAAACCGACAATAGTCAAAGCAAAATGAACCTTACCCCAAAATTCATTGATCATCCGCCCTGTCATTTTTGGGAACCAGTGGTACATCCCGGCATAAATGCCCAGCACGCTACCACCAAACAGGACGTAATGTAGGTGTGCGACAACAAAATAAGTATCGTGAACGTGAATGTCAAAGGGTACAGATGCCAACATCACGCCACTAATCCCACCAATCACAAAGGTGCCCACAAAGCCCATTGCAAACAGCATGGCAGTATTAAGTTGGATTTTTCCGCCCCACATGGTTGCCAACCAGCTGAAAATTTTAATTCCTGTGGGTACGGCAATGATCATGGTGGTGATCATGAAGAACATCCGCAACCAGCCAGGGATACCGCTGGTAAACATGTGGTGCGCCCAAACGATCAGTCCTAAAAAGCTGATCGCGAGGGATGAATAGGCGATCGCTTTATAGCCAAAAATCGGTTTGCGAGAATGGACGGGAATCACCTCAGAAATTGCCCCAAAGAAAGGCAAAATCATGATGTAAACCGCTGGGTGGGAGTAAAACCAGAACATGTGCTGGTACACAACCGGATCGCCACCCCCAGTTGGGTTAAAAAAGGTCGTGCCGGCGAATAAGTCAAAAGCCAGCAGAATTAAACCAGCCGCTAGCACTGGCGTTGATACCAGCACCAATGCTGAGGTAGCAAATATCGCCCAGCAGAACAAGGGCATTTGATGAAAGCCCATACCTGGTGTGCGCATTCTCAGGATAGTAACGAGGAAATTAATTGCGCCCAGAATTGATGATGTACCTAATGTTAGGACACTCATAATCCAAATTCCCTCACCCACTTGACCTGTTACCAAGCTCAAGGGAGGGTAGGAAGTCCAACCTGCATCTGGTGCATCCCCTACCAATAAACTGGCAGTCAGCAATATCCCAGCAGGCGGGATCATCCAAAAGGCCACAGCATTCAATTTAGGGAATGCCATATCCTTAGCCCCAATCATCAAGGGGATTAGGTAGTTAGCAAACCCTGTACCAGCTGGCACAATCCACAAGAAAATCATGATTGTGGCGTGCAGGGTAAATAAACTGTTGTAGACTTCCGGCGTGACAAAATCTACTTCTGGGGTACGCAGTTCTGTACGTACTAAGTCAGCGAGAACGCCGCCTATACAGTAAAAAATGAATGTAGTGACCAGGTATTGAATCCCAATCACTTTATGGTCAGTATTAAAGGTAAAGTAATCTTGCCATTTTCTCTCCCCTGGTTCTTCAATACGGGCAGGAATATTGGCTTTTTCTTGTATTTGAGCTTGGGTCATAAGGGTGTTTGTCCTTTGTCCTTTGTCATTTGTCCTTTGTCATTTATTTAATGACTAATAACCAATGACTAATGACCAATGACTAATGATGAACTTGATGGAGTACTTCAGGTTTAATTCCCATGTCCTTGGTGTAAGGAGCAAGGAATTCATGAGGGGATAGATCGGCGGGGTTAAGAGCAACAGCTTGATTAAGGGTTTCGCGGCTGGCTACTTGCTGCTCTTGCAGCCATTTGTCAAATGCTTCTTGTTTCTCAACAACGATTGGTGCTCTCATTGCGCCGTGGTAGGGGCCACAAAGTTCCGCACAGATGAGGGTATAATCACCTTCTTTGTTGGGTGTGAAGCGAATCTCGCTCTGTCTACCGGGGATAGCATCTTGCTTCAAGCGAAACTCGGGTACCCAAAAAGCGTGAAGCACATCGTTGGCTGTCATATTAATTTGCACTTCCCGCCCGATTGGAACGTGCATTTCACCAGTAGTTACACCTGTTTCTGGATAAGTGAAAATCCAAGCGTATTGCAGACCGGTGATGTTAATTGCCAACGCTGGGGGTTTCCCTGCTTTGTCCTCACTTCCGCCAATGGTGGGAGAAACAATCCCCATCCCCGGAGCATTCTGCTTCTGCGGAATTTGGTCAGCATTGCGGACTGCGGCGGTAGCTGGATCTTGCATCGCCTCATCAGATTTTGCTTGATTATCGTTTAATGTAGCTGCGATCGCAGATCCAGGCATATTCATCGACATATTCTGAGTTATCGGAGCCTCATGGATAGCATGGGGATCGAAGCCACCAATTGAGTTGTACACATCAAAACTGTATACAGAAATACCAATAACTATAATTGCTGGGATCGCTGTCCAGAGTATTTCTAGAGGTACGTTACCTTCCACTGGTGGCCCGTCTTCATTGTCACCAGGTCGCCGCCGATATTTAATTGCGGCGTAAATCAACACACCTTCGACAATGAGAAATATGCCTGTGGATACAATCATCATTGCGTTAAACAAACCATCAACCAAGACGGCTTCATCGGAGGCTGCTGTTGGCAACAGACCGTGATTTTGACCGTACCAAAGGCTGACTAGCGTTAGCACAATGCCAATGAGTAATGTCCAGATCGAACTTGGAATTTTCACGGCTTACTTAAATGAATTTACTACGTTATCTCAAAGCTGCCCACTTACTAAGGTAGTGCAGTCCATCAGGTCTGGGCTATTTTGGTCTGAAATTTTTATTAATTTTTTTGGCTACATAACTAATTTTGAGTAAAAGAGTTTTATCAGATATTGCTGAGGATAGATGTGAATCATAGGAAAAATTTAAGAATAATTTTAGATAGTAAAATTTATTGCCATTAAATGACTCTTAACAACTTGAAAAATACCTAAAGTTTTGGGCAAAAAGTAGCTTGAGTGATTCAAAGTATAAGTGAAAGGTATAACTGAAAGCTAATCTATCAACCCTAGTCGTATACGCTAGGGTGGATGTGGGTCGTGACTGACAAACTAATAATTTATAAGTAGCTCTACTCAAGAGTGGGCAGAAGGTATCGTTCATGAGCGAATTTGTCCTACAACAACAAAATGAAGCAGCAGATCGCAAACCACCGGAAATGATTCGACGTTTGGTTTGGAAGATCTGCATAGCCACCTTAATTTTGATGGCAATAGGCAGTGCCACGCGGGTGATGAACGCCGGACTTGCTTGCCCAGACTGGCCTTTGTGCTATGGGGAATTAGTGCCAGCCAAGCAAATGAATTTCCAAGTATTCTTAGAGTGGTTTCACAGATTGGATGCAGCTTTGATTGGTGTCAGCGCGATCGCACTTGTTGGTCTATCCTGGTGGCATCGTCGCGCTTTACCAAAATGGCTGCCTTGGGCATCGACATTTGCCCTATTTTTAATCGTCTTCCAAGGCATCTTGGGGGGTCTTACCGTTACTCAACTATTACGGTTTGATATTGTGACTGCCCACTTGGGAACAGCACTGTTGTTTTTCATCACCCTACTGATTGTAGGTACAGCACTCACCCCTTATCAAGGCACTGGTAATGTTGGTAAGTTGCCTTGGTTGGGTCTAACAGCCGCTATTTTGGTTTATCTGCAAAGTCTACTCGGTGCCTTAGTCGGCTCTCGCTGGGCACTACACCAATGTTTGGGTACATCCCAACTGTGTACTGTGATGTATAGCCACATCTTCGGCTTAGTACCACCGACAGTAGCAACCTTAGCGGTGGTCTTGATATCCTGGCAAAGACCAGCACTCCATCCAGCTTTGCGACGACTGGCAAATATGGCGGGTGGGTTGCTGCTCCTGCAAATCCTGTTGGGAGTAGCCACTTTCAGATTACGCCTGCAAGTTGAGCTTCTCACCGTCACTCACCAAGCTGTAGGTGCAGCTTTACTGGGAACTTTAGTTGCTTTTACAGTGCTAGCATTACGCGACTGGATTGCTAATCGTGAAACCAACCCTTACCCTGTAGCTGTAACAGTAACTGCGACCAACACACCAACCAATGAATCGCATTCATAAGTATTAAGCATAGGGCAAACAAGGAGTGTGGGAGGAGAGGGAGGATGAGGAAGATGGCAGAGAGCTAAGTGTGGTTCGTTTCTCCCCCCTCTCCCCACACTCCCCACACTCCCCACACTCCCCTGCCCCCCTTCATCCTCCCTTAGCCTCAGTGGCGAATTCGGTATGAGCAAGGGCTATCCATAACTTGTTGAAAAATAAGGAATTAGAGCCAAAATGATTGAGACTAATGTCTCTCGCCACCACGAAACATTTCTACAGGTAATTCAAAGTTACTACCAGCTAACCAAGCCGCGGATTATCCCGTTGCTGTTAATTACCACTGCTGGCAGTATGTGGATTGCCGCTAAGGGACAAGTAGACCTATTGTTGTTGCTAGTAACTATGACTGGCGGCACTTTGGCTGCTGCTAGTGCCCAGGTGATCAACTGTATTTACGATCGCGATATTGATTATGAAATGGAACGGACGCGCCATCGTCCTATTCCTTCCGGGAAGATACAGCCAAGAGGCGCTTTGATTTTTGCGATCGCTCTAGCTGTAATTTCTTTCACGATACTGACAGTTTTTGCCAACCTCCTCGCCGCCCTCCTAGCTTTCGCTGGAATAGTTTATTATGTTGTAGTTTATACCCACTGGCTAAAACGCCATACTACCCAGAATATTGTGATCGGTGGGGCAGCTGGGGCAATTCCGGCATTAGTAGGCTGGGCGGCTGTGACAGGTACGTTAAACTGGGCAGCATGGGTAATTTTTGCAAGCGTGTTTCTTTGGACACCGCCTCATTTCTGGGCTTTAGCTTTGATGATTCGGGATGACTACGCCAAAGTGGGAATTCCGATGCTACCATTGGTTGTCGGCGATCCCGCCACAGTTAAGCAAATTTGGTACTACACCTTGGTAACAGTAGCTACAACGCTGTTACTGGTTTATCCTTTAAACGCCAGTGGGATTGTATATGGAGCGATCGCTCTTGGTTTAGGAGCCGTATTCATCCACAAAGCTTGGCGCTTATTGCAAAATCCAGAAGATCGGAGTATTGCAAGACAGCTATTTCTCTATTCCATTTCCTACATGATGCTGTTGTGTCTAGGCATGGTAGTTGATAGCCTCCCCATTACCCATCATCTAATAAATGCTGTAGTCGGTCAGCTGCATTTAATTGGCTAGATGTTATAAATTGTCGCGATCGCGTTGTCTAGTATTAAAAGCGCGATCGCCTAAATATTAAGCCTGAATAGTACGACATTATTTTCAAGAGAATATAGTAATTATATTCAGTCTCAAAAATAGAAATGTTAACAGATTACATCAATACAGCAATGCACAAAGCAACTTATGAGTTGCTGGAAGATAGAACGTTTTATAGCGAAATTCCTGATTGTCCAGGTGTATGGGCAAATGCTGCGACACTAGAAGCTTGTCGGGGAAACTGTCATAAATTATAGCGATCGCGTTGTTAATTTTGAAAGCGCGATCGCAGCAAGAAATTCAAGAATTCAGTTGCTAAAAAATTCTAAATTATCAAATATTTTCAGTTAAAAACCTACTATTCCGGCATTACTTGTTCAAAAGTACTACTCAGCACTGTTAATCCTTCTACCACACTTCGCATTTGTTCCTCTGGTAGGTTACTTAAAACAGAGGCAATTCTTGCACTCGTCAATGCGCGAATTTGTTGTAGATGATACTTTCCTGCATCCGTTAAATTAAGGAGAACATGGCGGCGCTCTTGAGGATTTTCTACCCTACTGACCAAATTCTTTTGTACGAGACGGTCTGTAAGAGTTGAAGCTGTAGCTCTAGTTACCCCTAAATGCTCTGCTACTTGAGAAAGAGAAGAACTTGGATAGCGGTCGAGGAAAGCCAGCGTCCGAAATTGCGGGACTGAAAGCGATTCTGGCAGAAAAGAAGCATTCCGTCGCATTTCTGTGCGAAAGAACTTGATGATGGTCGGAATTGTTTCCATCATTTTGGCAGCGCATTGTTCTGGAGTGACTTCGGGAGCTAGTTTTTTAGGAATCATACAATTTTAGATTTGGAATTTGGCGAAGAGTTGAGGCGATCGCATGACTGAGTACCAAATCCCGTTTAAATACTCCGATTTGATAAAGTTGTCAGGACAAAGCGGAGTTATAAAGGCGGATTTGGTAAGAGATTTTGCGCCAAAACTGTCATTTGTCACGCTGCGGTTACTCTTACTCACTCTACCTAACCAAATCTGTAAAAACCTTATGTTTTATGCATTAGATGGCAGCAGGAAGCTTCCAGTAATTTTTTGGCAGGTTATACCAGAAATGGTTCTGACGATAGATGTTTGACTAACTGTTAGCATGGCTAACTAATTTTAGCTAATATTGAGTGTGTGTTTTTTCAACATCTGTTAAACCTTTATTAGAGGCTTTCATCAATGCTGTCGCTGGTCAGTATGAGATATTTATCTCTTAAGTGTAAGACTAGACCTTCTTTAGACGCTCAAAAGCTGATGTTGCCAAAACAGTTGAGCAAGGGAATCGTGCTGTTCAGCTTGATTGCTCTGTGTGGCTGTACGGCAACTGAAGCACAGTCCAATAAGCAACAAGGCAAAAATCAGCAGCGTGCTGTACCTGTTGTCGTAGCGACAGTAACCCGCAAAACCATCCCGATTGAGTTACGACAAACAGGAACTGTGGTGGCGTATTCAACTGTAGCGGTGAAGTCGCAAGTTGCAGGGCCGCTCACAGGAGTTTATTTTCAAGAAGGTCAGAATGTTAAGAAAGGGCAACTGCTATTCAAAATAGATTCTAGACCGCAACAAGCAGCCTTAATGCAAGCCCAAGCAAACCGAGAAAAAGCGATCGCTCAGGTAAAACAAGCGCAGGCTAACCTCTCTAAAGCTGTAGCGCAAGTCAATCAAGCCAAAGCTAATCTCCTCAAAGACCAAACCCAAGCGAAAAACGCCCAAGCCCAAGCACAACGCTATGGTACGCTTTTCAAACAAGGCGCGATTAGCAAAGAGCAAGCAGAGCAGTTTAGTACCGCATCTGATGCTCAAAAAGCAACATTAATCGCAGATAAGGAAGGTATAGCCAACACCATTGCCGCAGTTGATGCCGCAAAAGCAGACTTAAATAATGCGAAAGCAGAAGTTAGTGCCGCAGAAGCCGCAGTTGACAGCGCTAAAATCGCACTATCTTATAATTCGATTTTTTCTCCAATTACCGGGCGTACAGGCAGCTTAAAGGTTAATCAGGGCAACTTGGTCAAAGACAATGACACCAACCCCTTGGTCACAATTAGTCAAATTAGCCCAATTTACGTTACTACGTCCCTACCCCAACGCCTACTGCCAGAACTTAATAAATATCGGGCACAGGGAAAAATAGCAGTAGATGCCTACATTCCCAAAGATGAACAGCGTCCCGAACGTGGCGAACTGTTCTTCGTAGATAGTGGTGTAGATCCGACAACAGGGACTATTCAACTGAAAAGTAGCTTTGCTAATAGCGATGGACGGCTATCACCAGGTCAATTTGTCAACGTAGTTGTCAGGCTAACTCAAGAACCCAACGCCATAGTTGTACCAACCACAGCCATCCAGACAGGACAACAAGGACAGTTTGTCTATGTATTAAATACTGCCGACCAAACCGTAGATATGCGTTCAGTTGTCGTAGGTAACGCAGTTGGCAATGAATCAGTCATTCAGCAAGGGCTAAAAGAAGGCGAGCAAGTCGTCACTGACGGACAATTTAACCTCAAACCAAAAGCCAAAGTGCAAATTAAGCCAGCTGTAGGACAGAGGTCAGGAGACGTTAACCAAGGAAATCAAAACTCCTCACAATAACTTTTATTTTGTAAATATTTATACTTAAACTTGCCAAGAGTCCAGGGTCAAGAGTCATTTGTCTCCTCTGCTCCCCCTGCTCCCATGTCCCCCAGCCTCCCCGACACCCTATGAACATCTCTGCACTATTCATCCGCCGACCGATCATGACCACACTCGTGATGTTAGCCATCATGGTGTTTGGTTTAATGAGTTATCAATTACTACCAGTAAGTGACTTACCTACCGTAGATTTCCCGACAATTCAGGTGTCAGCTAGCTTACCGGGAGCTAGTCCTGAGACAGTAGCTTCGTCAGTCGCAACACCATTAGAACAGCAATTTTCTAGTATTGCTGGTTTGGATTCGATGAATTCGACAAGTTCTCTGGGTTCAGCACAGATTACGCTGCAATTTAACTTGAGCCGAGATATAGACAGTGCAGCTCAAGATGTGCAATCTGCGATCGCAAAAGCAGCGCGACAGTTACCGACTAGTATGCCTAATCCGCCGTCATACCGCAAAGTCAACCCCGCAGATTCACCTATTTTATATATATCTTTAAACTCGACAGCACTACCGTTGTCAGAAGTGGATAAGTACGGCGAAACAATGTTAGCGCAGCGCCTTTCAATGGTTGATGGTGTGGCGCAGGTACAGGTTTATGGTTCGCAAAAGTATGCTGTTCGCATTTATCTAGACCCCCAATCTTTGAGTGCTAAAGGTTTGGGAATTGATGAAGTAGCAGATGCAATTTCCAAAGGGAATTCTAATTTACCTACCGGTAATCTTTACGGACAAAACCAAAACTTAACTATTGAATCAAATGGACAATTAAATAATGCTGAAGCCTATAGTTCTTTAGTAGTTGCTTACCGTAACGGTGCACCAATTCAATTAAGAGAATTAGGTAAAGTATTTGATAGCGTCGAAAACGATAAAGTAGCAAGTTGGTTTAATGGTAAGCGGGCAATTATCTTAGCAATTCAACGCCAACCAGGAAGTAATACCGTTGCAGTTGTAGATGCTATTAATAAAATTTTGCCTAGCTTCCAAGAGCAAATTCCAGCAGCGGTAAATATGGAAATTCTATATGACCGTTCCCAATCTATTCGCGAGTCAGTAAATGATGTCAAATTTACCTTATTCCTCACTATTTGCTTGGTGATTTTAGTAATTTTTCTATTTTTACGGAACATCTCAGCTACTATCATTCCCAGCTTGGCTGTACCTTTGTCACTCGTAGCCACCTTTGGGGTAATGCTACTACTTGGTTATTCTTTGGATAACCTTTCATTGATGGCACTTACCCTAGCAGTTGGCTTTGTGGTAGACGATGCAGTAGTGATGCTAGAAAACATAGTGCGTCACATGGAAATGGGCGAAAATCGAATGCAAGCAGCCCTCAACGGTTCCAGAGAAATTGGTTTCACGATTTTATCGATGACGATTTCCTTGGTAGCTGTATTTATTCCCATTATGTTTATGGGTGGCATTTTGGGAAGGCTATTTAGCGAGTTTGCTGTCACTATTAGCGTTTCAATTTTAGTATCAGGGTTTATTTCTCTTACCCTGACACCGATGCTTTGTAGCCGTTTTCTTAATCACGAAGGCGAGCATCAACATTCAAACAATGGACACGATCGCGTAGGCGATAACCTTGTTATATCCAAAGATGAATTTGATAATCCAGGCAATGGCTATGTTATATCTAACAATGAATTGAATCATGCAGACAATGGCAATAGCATACTCAATAATGGACATCATATTGTAGACAATGGCAATACGATATCCAACGATGGTAATGGACATCAAATAAATAAACCCAAAAAACAGAAATCTAAAAATTGGAAACGTCGTCTTTATAATGCTTCAGAATGGGTATTTGATACAATGCTGCGGGGTTACGAAGCCACCTTAAAGCTATCAATGAAATATCACCGCACGACAATGATTCTTTCGGGAGTGATTTTAGTCGCAACCATATATTTGTTTGCGATCGTTCCCAAAGGATTTATTCCCAATGATGATACCGGACAGTTAAGCGTCACCACAGAAGCGGCTCAAGATATTTCCTTTGCTGAGATGGTAAAGCACCAACAAGTAGTAGCCAACATCGTGCGTCGCAACCCTAATGTTGAATCCATTAACTCCAGTGTCGGTGCAGGTGGAGCCAACGCCACATCTAACTCAGGGCGTATCTTTGTTAAATTAAAACCCCATTCTCAACGCCACAAAAGTGCTGATGAAGTAGCGGATGAACTACGACCCAAACTGACTGGTATACCGGGCATTAGAGCCTTTGTGCAAAACCCGCCATCTATCAGGTTGGGTGGACAACAAACAAAAGCGCTGTACCAATTTGGACTTTCTAGCCCAAATTTACAAGAGTTGTATCAATACGCGCCAGCTTTAGAAGCGAAAATGCGACAAATGCCAGAATTGCAAGATGTTAATAGTGACTTGCAAATCAAAAATCCCCAAATTAACGTCCAATTTAACCGCGAACAAGCTGCAACCTTTGGATTGACGGCCAATCAAATAGAAACCACATTAAATAACGCCTATGGTACTCGTCAGGTTTCTACTATCTATGCATCAGATGGTCAGTATCAAGTAGTTATGGGAGTAGATCCAAAGTATCAACTCAGTCCCAATGACCTTGATTTATTAACAATTCGTTCTAGTAGCGGTCAAGAAGTACCATTAAATGCAGTTGCAACTTTGAGTAAAGGCGTTGGGCCGTTAACAGTTAACCATTCTGGACAACTTGCTGCGGTGACTATTTCCTTTAACCTCAAACCAGGAGTATCACTTGGTAGCGTTACAGGAAATATTGAAAAATTAGCGCGTGAAACATTACCCGCAACCATTAGTACCAGTTTCCAAGGGACAGCACAGGTGTTTCAATCTTCGCTTTCTAGCTTGGGATTTTTGCTGTTAATTGCGATTGCAGTAATTTATATTGTATTGGGGATTCTCTACGAAGATTTTATTCACCCAATCACAATTCTTTCTAGCTTACCCTCTGCTGGTTTTGGTGCTTTGCTCACCTTAATGCTATTTGGTGTTGATTTGAATATCTACGCTTTTGTGGGCATTATCATGCTAGTTGGTATCGTCAAGAAAAACGGCATTATGATGATTGACTTTGCAATGGATGCCCAACAAAATCAAGGTAAAACGCCGTTTGATGCCATATATGAAGCTTGCGTGGTGCGATTTCGTCCGATCATGATGACCACAATGGCAGCATTGATGGGTACTCTACCAATCGCCCTCGGTTTAGGTGCAGGTGCAGAATCTCGCCGTCCTTTAGGTTTAGCAGTTGTGGGCGGATTATTGTTCTCTCAACTACTCACGCTGTATATTACTCCTGTTTTCTACACCTACATGGAATCGTTTCGTAAGCGGCTGAAGAAAACAGACAAAAAGCAGAAGCAGCAACTTAGACAGGAAAAAGAAAAGGAACCACAGATGAACACCGATTAACACAGATAAACACCGATATTTATCTGTGTTTATCTGTGGTTGTATATTCAAAAAATCGACTTATGCAAGATGTTCATTTTATGACACCAATTTGAACATAGAATATGATACCAAATTGGGATAAGTAGTATTGTTTGAGATATCTGGAACTGTCTGATGGTAAAGATTGTCAATCCAAAATCCAAAATCTAAAATCCAAAATTGGTATAACAGATAGATAAGGGCACAACATTGTTGTGCCCTTAGCAATAATTTATGTTTTGCAAACATTATTTGAATTTGTATTACTGTTGAATGTTTACGCTTTACCCTCACCTAAAGATAAGCGTATAGGCGACAACTGGCGCAGTCCAGAAACTAAGCTTAACCCGCCCATACCAAACGCCATCCAAGGTGCCAATGATTCAAAATCTTGCACTTCACGCGCGGTAGTTGCTGGTTGCTTGGGGTCGTAACGAACAGCTACTATTTTGCCGTTACTAACTCTGTAAGAATCATACCGACCTGTAAAGTGAACGCGATCGCCCTTCGCAAGAAACTCGATAATTGGCGCATAGGTATCTTTTTGCTTATCCTTACTATCGCGCTCCCGACGATGGGCGGTATCTACAACTGTACCCTGTGTTTCTGTTAGTGTGGCACGCTCGTGTATAAAGTTGTTGTTTGCCCAAAAACCTACCCCAATAAACACCACTCCAATTACCACACCAAGAATTCCACTAAATTTATCTTCAAATGTAATTTCGCGAAGTTTCACATTCATGGGTTTGACAATTTAAAAAATAAATTTCATTGCAGCATCTCGCATTGCTTGATTGCTTCACGAATGCCGACTATTTATTTAACGGGGAGTCAATCGTAAATTATGTACAAGATTTACCCAACACCGGAGAGATTGTGATGCACAAAAGAAAAGTCAGGCTGTTAACGATGCTGTTTGCAGCAATGCTAGTAATCAGCATCATTGCAGGTCAGAGCTATTCTCTAAAAGCGACCTCATCTTTAGGTAAGGACACACTGACAATGATTACTTCCCCAGATTATCCTCCTTATGAGTTTTATGATACTCAGGGCGGTGAAAGGCAAATTGTTGGCTTTGATATAGATATTGCCAAGAACCTGGCTCAAAAACTGGGGTTTAAACTCAAAGTCATGGAATCTGATTTTAATGGACTAATTCCTGCACTCCAAGCAAATCGGGCTGACTTTGTGATGGCTGGGATGACTCCTACCCCAGAACGTAAGAAAAATGTCGATTTTTCTATTATTTATTACGAAGCAAAAGATACTATTGTCGCTCCTAAAAATAGCAACCTTAAACAGCCTCAAGATTTAGCTGGCAAAAAAATCGGTATTCAATTGGGAACTATTCAAGAGCAAAATGCCAAAAAAATTGCCCAAAAAGTTACAGGGATTCAACTTAAGCAACTGAATAAAGTACCGGAAATTATTCAAGAAATCAAATCAGGGCGAATTGATGCCGCAATTGTTGAGGATACTGTGGCTAGGGGATTTGCTCAAGCTAACCCAGAATTAGAGTTTAACGTCATTCCTTCTGAAGAAGCGAGTGGATCTGCGATCGCATTTCCTAAGGGTTCGGCTTTTGTACAACCTTTTAATCGAGGTTTGCAACAAATGAAGGACAATGGTGAACTCGAAAAATTAATCACTAAGTGGTTTACGCAGAATACCTCAGCCCCTACTTTATCTTCACCTGCTAAAGGTGGGCTAAATCTGGACTTTACCCGAATTCTCCCAGATCTTCCCTTTATCCTCAAAGGTATCCCATTAACTTTATTATTTACCCTCTTTTCCGTATTTCTAGGGTTAATTTGGGGTACAGTTCTCTCTTTATGCAAAATCACTGGTATCAAGCCGCTTACCTGGCTGGCTAACGCTTATACCTCTGTATTTCGTGGCACACCTTTACTGTTACAGTTGGCGTTGGTTTATTATGCAACGCCCCAGCTTACAGGCTATGATATCTCGGCTTTACAAGCAGGAGTATTAACTTTTACGCTCAACTCTGGGGCTTATATGTCAGAAACCATTCGGGGTGGAATCCAAGCTGTAGATAAAGGACAAGCTGAGGCGGCGATGTCTATGGGTGTTCCTTACCGATTAATGATGTGGGACATTATTTTGCCCCAAGCATTGAAGAACATTCTCCCAGCATTGGTAAATGAAACTATTGGACTATTGAAAGATTCGGCTTTAGTTTCAACAATTGGTGTAGTGGAAATATTACGCAGCGCCCAAATTGTCGGTGCAAATAAATATATTTACTTTGAACCACTGCTGTTTGCTGGGTTCATCTACTATGTTTTAGTTATGGGACTGACTTGGAGTGCATCGGTTTTAGAAAGGAGGTTGAGACAAAGTGAGTAAAGCCATAATTCGGACAGAATTCTTGTGCAAATCCTTTGGCAAACTCGATGTACTCAAAGATATTTCTACAGAGATTCGCCAAGGTGAAGTTGTAGCGATTCTTGGCCCTTCTGGTTCGGGTAAGTCTACCTTTCTGCGCTGCTTGAATTTGTTAGAACATCCGACTAGAGGGAAAATTTATTTTCACAAACAAGAAATCACTAATTCCAAGATAAATATTGCTCAAGTTCGGCAACAGTTAGTGATGGTGTTTCAACACTTTAATTTATTTCCCCACATGACAGTGATGCAGAATGTCACCTATGCGCCCATTAAGGTAAAAGGAGTAAATCGACAGTTAGCCGAAGCTAAAGGATTGGAGTTATTAACAAAAGTAGGTTTAGCAGAAAAAGCAAATGTCTACCCATCCAAATTATCAGGGGGACAGAAACAAAGAGTAGCGATCGCCCGCGCTTTGGCGATGGAACCAGAGATGATTTTATTTGATGAACCCACCTCAGCTTTAGATCCAGAAATGGTTAAAGATGTGCTGGAAGTCATGCAAACTTTAGCCCACACAGGAATTACAATGGCGATTGTTACCCACGAAATGGGATTTGCCAGAGAAGTCGCCAGCCGAATTATGTTTCTCGATCGCGGAATGTTGGCAGAAGATACCACTCCCAGCCAGTTCTTTAAAAATCCCCAGTGCGATCGCGCCAAGCAATTCTTAGAAAAAATGCTTTAGTGCTGAATGAGAAAAGCTCACCCTATCAAGTGCAATGAAGTGCGATCGCTTTTTCGCTATCTCAATCTCTACATTTAGACTCAGGAAATTTTGTTTCCACTAAAGACACTTCTTGACTAGCTAGCTTAATTTATTCGGACTGTAGATACAATTTAAATTGATAGTAGTAATCTACAAATTATAATTATTTAATTAGTTAAATTTATTATTTAAATATCACAAGCTTCAATGCGCGAGAAAAGTACAGATACCCAGGTCATGCCAACAATCTTGATGGTTTCAACACAAGGTAAGTGACCAGTAGGAGCATTTGTATTGAAGATCAGTTGATCAAACCAGACAGCAGGTAGTTCCTCTACAACATCAATAAAAAATAAGAATTTTTTCCTGATCGGCTTACCACTCAACCACCCAACTTCATATCCAAAACGACACCAAGTTTCGTAATCGGCATTCTTAGTACCACCAATCCCTTGCCAAATTTGCTGTTGTATACTGAAGCCAAAGCGGTTATTACTATATTTAAGCCAGAGTTTGTCAATAGCGCGAAGGTCAATGCAAGGGAATTTATTGATATCTTCCAAGTAGAGTGTACCTTGTTTCTCGCGATGACTTATTTTGAGCATTACATTTAAAGTTTCTTCATTAGCATCTTTCCATCTTCTGACTGCTAGTAAATTTTCGAGCCTTGTGTACTCAGCTCCCTCTGTTAGAATATTAGAGAAACCTTTTTGGATATTTAAAACTGCTATCACCTGATGGGCGGATTGATAGCGTTCTTTCACATAATCCTGAAGCAAATTATCTAAAAGATTGACCAAAGTAGGAGTAATACTGGTAGTCGATGGTAAGCGTTCTTTCCATACCCATCGACCTCTCAATGCATCATAAAGAGCATCATAATATTCTTCGTTTGGTAAACATCCAGTTAATAGCCGGATACAAGTAACAGCCAAACTATAAAGGTCACTAGCCGGAAACACTTGACCACGCATTTGCTCCAATGGTGCATATCCAGGTGTCCCAACTGAAGTTCCTACTTGGCTAAAAATTGTTCCCTTTGCTTGTTTAGAAACACCAAAATCAATTAACATCAATTTGCCATCATTTTGATTGCGCATAATATTTTCTGGTTTGATGTCTCGGTGAATAACTCCTCGTTCATGAATAAATTGAAGAACTGGTAATAAATCAGCCAAAAGCTGTATTATCTTTGCTTCGCTAAATACTCCTTCCTGTTGCAATTCTTGTAGTAAATTCTGCCCCTCGATAAACTCTTGTACAAGATATAATCGCTGATCCTGTTCAAAATAAGCAATGAGGCGAGGAATTTGCGGATGTTCTCCCAAATCATACAGACGCTTCCCCTCTTGCTTAAACAATTCCGTTGCTTTCTCTAGTGCAGCTGTTCCTTGCACTTGCGGGAAAAATTGCTTAATCACGCAAGGTTCATTCATCTTATCTGTATCCCTTGCTTCATAAGTTTTACCAAATCCACCCTCGCCTAAAAGCCTAATCACGCGAAAGCGGTTTCGGAATAGCAGTGTAAGTATTTGTCCACAGTGAATGCAAAACTTATTTCCATCAGGATTAAACGTATTCAAGCAGTTAGAATTGGAACAGTAAAGCATATCCGAAAATCTATCAGCAGATGGTGATGTGTTCAGTTTTCCCATTTCTGTCTGCTGGGTTGAAATAATTTTCTATTTGTTGAATAAATTTACCTCTAGCGACTTCCATAGTCTGAAGTTACTTTTGCTAGCGTATTCATATAGGATTTTTATTACATCCCAGCGAATAGCTAGGCAGCAAGAGGTTTAAGATGGCTAATTTAAAACTTCGTCGCCCCGAAAATGTCAATGGCGATTTTTATGTAGATACTACCTGTATAGATTGTGATACCTGTCGCTGGATGACTCCTGAAGTCTTTCATAGTGCTGATGAACAATCGGCAGTTTACCACCAACCTACAAATGAAAAAGAAAGATTAGCAGCGCTGCAAGCACTTTTAGCTTGTCCTACTAGTTCTATCGGCACAGTTGAAAAGCCACAAGATATCAAAAACGCCCAAGAAAATTTTCCGATTGTAGTAGAAGATAATGTTTACCATTGTGGCTATCATTCGGAAAAATCTTATGCTGCTACTAGCTATTTTATTCAACATCCTGAAGGTAATATTTTAGTAGATTCCCCCAGGTTTACACCGCCTTTAGTTAAGCGTTTAGAGGAGATGGGCGGAATTCGTTATATGTACCTAACTCATAGAGATGATATAGCAGATCATCAAAAGTTTGCCGAGCATTTTCAGTGTCAGCGCATTCTTCATGCTGATGAAATTTCTGGAAGTACTCGCAATGTAGAAATACAACTAACTGGTTTTGAACCATTCGCTTTAACTGAAGATGTATTAATTATCCCAGTTCCCGGACACTCGAAAGGACACACTGTTTTACTTTATAAAAACAAGTTTCTTTTTACTGGCGATCATCTTGCTTGGTCAGAAGATATACACCAATTGATTGCGTTCCGCGATTACTGCTGGTATTCCTGGTCAGAACAAATTAAATCAATGCGGAAATTAGCTAATTACTCTTTTGAGTGGGTGCTACCAGGACATGGGCGACGATTTCATGCTGATGTGAATACTATGCGCCAGCAAATGCACAAGTGTATTGAGTGGATGGAATCAGCTTAAACTTCCTGTTGCTATTAAGCGGTTTTTTAGTGAGCCACTTATAACTTATGGCAGAAGTTTAAACAGAGTTACTAGAGAAATACTTGTTATTTCTCTATCTTTGTGTACTGTGCATACTTTGTAGTTCAGGGAAATAATTTAAATATTCAGCTGATGGGAACAGAATAATTTCATCGTTAAATTAATTGAAGACACCAGCTAAAGATTATGACTCCAAAAATTGCCTTGTGGTTGGTATGGGCTGGATTTATTGCTTACTTAGTGCTACTGGCTCCACCACTACATTTACAGGAAACAATCACACTTTTGAAAAATATCCTCACTCTGCATTGGGATGTTATCAATCCGATTATCCTAACCTTATTCTCCCTAGTTGGTATCTGGCTGTTCATTTATAGTGGGATTTTATTTATTGATGGCAGAATGCAAAAGATCCCATTCTGGCCTTTTGCTATAGCATCATTAGTTTCAGGTGTACTGGGTTTATTGCCATATTTGGCTTCTCGTGAATCCAATCAAGAATTTTTGGGACAGAAAAACGCTTTTTTACGTCTGCTAGATTCTCGTTTTTTCGGAATTGGATTGAGTGTGAGTACAATTATTCTGCTTGCCTATGGTTTGAGCTTAGGTAATTGGGCAGATTTTGTGCAACAATTTCAAAGCGATCGCTTTATTCATGGCATGAGTTTGGCATTCTGCCTGTTCTGCGTTTTGTTTCCTACAGTTCTTGGCGATGATATGGCGCGTCGGCGGTGGCACAATTCTGCTGTTTTTTGGGCAGTTGCTTTTATCCCTCTATTCGGTTCTCTGGCTTATCTTTGTGTGCGTCCATCTTTACCATCGGCGTTTCCCCAGAATGGGGCATGGCAGGCAGGTAATTAATTTACTTTGATGCTGAGACATTAACTTACCATCACCTGCGATCGCTCGTCGCGCCACAACTGATATAAACGATTTGCTGGCATTGTCAAATATAAAATATCCCCAGGACTGAGTTGGGTTTCTAGTAAATCCCAGCCGTGAAAGGTTTGACAACTCGATTCTACGTATAAAGGTACAAAGTCAGCGGACATGGCTACATCTTTGACTAATTGACCGCAAAAAGGGTGTACCTGTGTAATCATCGTGGCAAAGGCTACCCACAGGCTATCAGCGGTGATGCCATTACCGAGAATGCGTCCCCCTAGGGCAGCGGCGGCAAAAGCTGGGGCGGCTAATTCCGCGGGGCTAAGAACAGCTTCAAAATCAAATACTTGTTGTGCCATACCCGCAAAATCCGGGTCAGCATAATGAACTATTACCGGAATGCTAGGTGATAATCCTTTAGCTTTCAGGGCAATTTCTAAGTTAATTGCATCGTTGCTGGTAACAGCTAGCACTGCGGCAGCGGTATTTATATTACTGGCTTTGAGTATAGTTCGGAAACTGGCATCACCTTGAATGACAGGAATCCCGAGTCCGCGAGTAGTGTTGACAAATCTGTTGTTGCTATCGGTTTCAATGACTACCACCTCATGCCCGCTAGCATGGAGATCTTGGACAATTCTCACGCCAATACCACTCAAGCCGCAAACTATATAGTGATGGCGCTGAGGAATACGGGCTGCATCCCAAAATTGCTTGAAGCGGTTTCCCAGAACAAAATCGGTAAGCATTGCATACCAAATACCGATTACCGCTGCGCCAACCAGCATCATGACAACGGTAAATAACTTAATACTATTAGGAGCATTTTCTACTATTTTGTCATTACCACCGGCTCCGGTAATCATACCGACAGCAAAATATAATGCATCAACAAAAGAGATATTTAAACTAGCAGAAACATAGGTAAGCGTAGCAAGTAAAATAATTACTAATAAAACAACTGCCATCGCTACAACCGATTGGGCGTGTTTTTGAAAGTGCTTAATACTAGTACAGACTTTTAGTAATTTTCTTACCCATGATTTACGGGTAGGACGGATGCGGGGTTGGATACCAACAATTATGCGATCGCCTACTTTTAATTCTTCTCCAGATAGTACCGCAGCTACTAAATCTATCTCGCCTTTTACTGGCAAGTAATAAATTAGCATCCGGGAACGTTCTTCCCATAAATCGCTCAGTTTACGCCCCAGCCAAGGATGATATTCATCAATATATTCTTCTTGAATCGGCCAAGTTTTTTGAAATAACTTGATTTGTCCGATCGCTTTATTACCTAGTGCGGCAAAAGTAAACACTGGTGCTGCCAAACCGACAACACTCATACTTAAGTGATCTGACAAAGTTTGGTCGAGACGCTCGGCCAAACTTGTATTATAAAAGCGATTGATAATCCGAATTTGGGGATTCAGTACCCGCGCTTGCAACATAATTGCTA
The DNA here is from genome assembly GCA_034530615.2 of Aulosira sp. ZfuVER01. Lineage (GTDB taxonomy): Bacteria > Cyanobacteriota > Cyanobacteriia > Cyanobacteriales > Nostocaceae > Aulosira. Next base: position 4,043 of record JAVRCV020000021.1, on the reverse strand, counting down.
AATTACGCGCATCATCCGAACTAGTAATCACTAAAGTATGAGCTTGCTCAATTCCCGCTGCTATTAGGGTAGCAGCTGTATGTAAATCGCCAACAATTACATCTCCAGCAGCTTCGCTAGGGATGGGTTTGTGATGAATACCAACGACAAACGCACCCTGCTGTCTTAGCAACCGAAAGACTTTATATCCAGTACGTCCTAAGCCACAAACAATAATTCGAGGTTTCATGAAATAGCAGCATTATTTGAGAAGGGGCTGCATTCTTAGATATTGATTCATATTGTTGCCCACTTTCCTTGGCTATAACTGTAGCTGACAACACTGTAATCTCAAATCAGACGGCACTTTTATCAGATGCTACAAGTCAATATATGTAGATAGCTTGGATGGGTAAAACTTTAGTTTATGAGTAATTTGTTACAACTAAAAATTATCGGCGGTATTTTATGCCCGCTGGCGGTATTAGGAACAATGTATGCTACTGCACAAGCACAACCACAGTCACCACCAGGGCCAATTTCCACACCTAATGTCAAACTCAATGTCCAACGTACTGCTGGTACTTGTCCCGAAACAGTTGGGTTATGGTGGTTAACACTACCTTATGAAGGTGGTTCTGAACATACAGTAATTGCAGATACTAGAGCATTTGCAAATTCTACTAAGTTAGTTTCATCTAATAAGCAGTTTGCTGAATTTGTATCACCTTTACGTGAAGATTATGCTTCTTGTGTTGGTCAAACACAAGGAAAAGAATATCCTTTCTATCTCGTGCAATTTAAGAATAAGCAAGCCTATTTTCGTGTAGATTTGCGAAAAATTGATGCACCTGCTAAGGAAATAACTTACAAAACTGTCACAGCTTCTCGTCCTTATGTCCGATGGGCGATCGCTGACTAAGAAGCGTGTCTGAATCAGGTATGGAGTGGGACTTCGTGACCAAAGTCATGGTTGATTCGTGACTTTCGTCTGAATCATTTTTGAAGAAAAATAGTTTTAATAATTAATAGGAGCTAAAAGCAGCTACTACTTAATAGTGGGTCAGGACATGAAAAAGTAGTAGCTGTTAATTCCTCGGTTAAAGCTAGTTCACTCCTCATTGCAAATATAGCTGACATACTCACAGCTATACGAGCAGAATCAACAATCATTTCTCATTGAGATTATCCAGAAGCTACTTGGCCGTAGCTTCTTTTTTCTTATCTACAGTTATTCACTAACAGCAGACAAACCAAGCACCTCTCTAGAAATTTTCAGAACATTTTTGGCACGAAAAGGCTTAGTCATATATAAATCTGCACCAGCTTCACACCCTTGTTGTTTATCAACTTCCTGCCCATTAGCAGTTAGCATAATAATATAAACATCTGGCATTTCTAATTGATTCTTAACAGTATTACAAACTTCTATCCCACTCATTTTTGGCATGATCACATCCAAAAATACCAGCTTTGGCTTTTCTGTTTGAATAATTTTTAATGCTTCTTCACCATTTTTAGCTATTAATATTTCTACTTCTTCTGCTTCTAAACTTTCAATAGCCTCTTCTAGGAGCAGACGAACACTAGTTTCATCATCGACAATTAATACTTTTTTATTCATATAAACTCAAGAGTCTCCTATTCATGCATTTATCATAAAATCACTAGACAAATAGATTTTTTATTAAAAAATAGCTATTTATCCTTTAGGAAAAACCAAAAATATTGGTTCGCAAAATTGTTAGCATTTTTCAGAAAAATTATTGTATTTTAGATGTTTCAATAATATTGTATACCTGTGTCTGTAATATGTCTGTCAGTATTTTTAAGGTTGAAGAGTTTTTATTGACTACTACAATCCTTATCGGATGGTACTGGCTAGAGTATGACTCTCATATTTTCTAGCTATTATTATTTAATTGTCGATGGCTAAGGTATAGCCTCTGTTATCTTGTGCAATGAAGAGTAAAACACGGTTTTACATAAGAAGTTATACTAGTCATAATGAAAATATTGGCTTCATTTACTTCAGTTAATCTGTGCTGATACCTGTGTTAGCAAATTTGAATTGGTTTTGCACAACTGGAATTTCAATAGAGAAAATGGTTCCCTCTCCAGGCTGAGATAAACAATGCAGCAATCCCCCATGCTTCTCAATAATTTGATAGCTGATTGATAAACCTAATCCTGTACCCTTACCGATAGGCTTAGTGGTGAAAAAAGGCTCGAATAAACGTTTTTGCAGACTGTCTGGGATACCCGGGCCATTGTCAGCAATTTGAATTTTTAGCCAATGCGAGTCAACTATCTCGGTAGAAATGCGAAGTTGGAAAATATCAGTAATTTTTGCTTTGGTAATTGGCCATTGGCAACTGATCATTGACTCCTCCAAAGCATCGATCGCATTAGCAATCAAATTCATAAATACTTGGTTTAGCTGGTTGGCGTAGCCTTCAACCAAGGGAATATTGCCGTATTCTTTGATTACCTGGATGCCTAAATTTCTTTCTTTGGGCTTGAGTCGGCTTTGAAGGATGAGTAATGTGCTATCAATACCTTCGTGAATGTCAACCGGCTTCATCTCTAATTGATCCAAGCGAGAGAAGTTTCTTAAAGACAAGGCAAGTTGGCGCATCCGTCCCACGCCTAAAATCATGGAGGATAGGGTTTTAGTCAAGTCTTCGACTAGAAACTCTAAATCGAGATGATCGAGGACAGTTTGAATTTCCGAGACGGGCTGCGAATAATGCTGTTGATAAAGTTGCAACAAATTCAGCAGTTCTTCTGTATATTCTTGAATATGGCTGAGGTTCCCACTGACATAGTTAATGGGATTGTTCATGTCGTGGGCAACTTCTGCAACTAAATTACCCAATGAAGACATTTTTTCGCTTTGAATCAGCTTAGTTTGTGTTTGCTGGAGTTCAAAAAGAGTGCGCTGGAGTTGCTGTGCTTGTTCTTGGGCGATTTGCGCGGCGGTGCAACTTTGCTCATAAAGTAGCGCTTTTTCGATCGCACCTGCGGTTTGTAATGCCAAAATACTCAGTAGTTTCCAGTCTTTAGTAGAGTATGTGGTTGGAGTATCATTGCATATAACAATTGCCCCAATCAGCTGTTTTTTAGAAGTTAGGGGTACGCAAATCAGAGAATTTACTTTTGTGTGAAACTCCATAAATCTGGGATCGGCACAGACATGATTGACTATCTCACCGTTACCTGATTGGAGAATTGTACCAACTATACCTTGACCTAACTTCAGGGGTTCTGCTAACGTGTCAATCTGACCATATTCCCAAAGAATTTTCAGCCAACCAGTGTTTTCATCTAGCAACAAAATTGCACCACTGGTAGAGTCAATTGAGTTTCTGGCTTCTTCAAGTACCAATCGTGCAATTTCTTGGACATCTAAACTGGCTGTAACTTGTGTAGACAGATCTTGAAAGAGATCGATTTCTTCATACTTGTCTAGCAATTCCCTAACAACTATTTTCTTGTCTTGTTGCTGTTGTGCTAGGTAAGAAACTAGAGCTGCAATGCCAGCAGTTTTTTGATCTCCAATCACCCAACCGATAACTTCTTCTGACAGATGGACTGGGTATTTATCAGCGCTGACATCATTATTAATACCAATTAGTGGTTTGCCATCTATATCTTCAATGCAGATAGTAGTGCCCATCTCCCTCTCTAGGTGGTTGAGGATGGTCTGGAATTCTTTTTGGGTAACTAGCTTTCTGAAATTGATTGAGATCATCTAAGTTTGGCACTACCAGTCTACACGATTGTTGTTGTTAAACTCATCTGAAAATATTGCCGGGAAAGGCTCATCTGTATTATTCCCATGCCAAGTACATAGAGTAACAAATGTACTCTTAAAACCTTATAGCTGCCAGGATGACTCTGAAATGCGATCGCAGACTACGCTTTTAGGTAATTATTCTGTATAGATTAGTCAGCCAAGGTGTACTGAGAAACTGCATCAAAGGCAATTCCTAGATTTTAAAATCATGACTATAACTAGAAATAAAATATTGCACAACGAAAATACAAGGTTTCTAGGCTCG
>JAVRCV020000020.1:0-6739 GCA_034530615.2 Aulosira sp. ZfuVER01 | reverse complement strand
TTATAATTTTACTACCTACTTTTATCATAAGTGATTATACGAACATGATATTAAACGTTTGCGAGCAGTCTCAAAACTACGTAAAATTGGACAAGCTGACTTATTGATTGCGAGTATTACACTAGCAAATCGAGCCATATTAGTAACGCGGAATACCCGTCATTTTAAACAGATACCTGGTGTAAGAGTTGTCAATTGGGTTGACTGATTGTTTATTGTGAATAATGCAATCACTCCTTCATTAAGTAAATGTGCTCGCACATTCTCCCATTTATATAATCGCTTTTTGATTAAGTTAATGCGATTCGCCCAATCTACACTCAAGGCGATCGAACATCATCTCAGTATTATATTTTCTGATATCGCATTCCTGGAAGTTGCGATATCAAACCCATCAATTCTAACTGTAACAATGCACTAGAAACCGAGCCTGCATTCAAGCCTGTTTGTTGAACAATAAAATCGAAGGGTAAAGTATCAACAGCCAGAGTATCTATTACCTGTTGCAATTCTGGTGATAAATTTGGCAAAGTCAACTGCTGAGGTGGAAAAGATTCTGCAACTACATCGATTTGTGGTATTGCTCCTAGCATTTTTAAGAGTTCGTCTAATTCTTTAAGAATCATAGAAGCGCCTTGACTAATTAATTTTAAACACCCTTGGGATGGGTAATCGTCTAGTCTGCCAGGTAATGCATAAACATCTCTACCGAAATCATTGGCATAAGTCGCAGTAATTAGTGCGCCTGATTTTAAAGGTGCTTCTATAACTAAGATGGCGCGGCTTAAACCTGCAATAATCCGATTGCGACGAGGAAAGTGGCTGCGATCTGGTGGGGTTTTTGCAGGATATTCACTTACAACTAATCCCGCAGTCAAAATCTGTTTGTACAAATCCCGATTTTTTGGTGGATAGATAACATCTACACCTGTACCTAAAACTGCGATCGTGCGTCCACCAGCTTTCATTGTGGCTAAGTGGCTTTCGGTGTCGATTCCCTCAGCCATCCCAGAAACAACTGTAAAGCCGTTTTTTGCCAAGGCTGTACTAATCTGGCGAGTCCAACGTATACCGTAATCTGAGGGTTGGCGAGTTCCAACAATACCAACTAGGGGTTTGTGTCCGAGATTTTCTTGTAATTCGACTTCACCCCGGTAGTACAAACTAGCGGGTGGACTGGGTGTTTCTAATAGCAAACGGGGATAATCTGCATCTGCTGGCGTCCAAAAATGCGGGTTTTCTTCCTGGTGTTTGATAAGTAGTTGTTCTGGATGCAGACGCGATCGCTGTTTTACCACTTTTGCCAATGTCTGCCCACCAAAACCCTCTACCTGTGCCAATTCCGCCGCAGTCGCTTTCCAGGCTGTTCCCAGCGTGCCAAAATGCTGTTGCAAGCGCCGTAGCAATACCGGGCCAATCCCAGAAATTTGCGACCAAGCTAACCAATACGCGCGTTCTTCTGTCACTTATCCATCCTCACACCGACTTGATTAAGTATTCCCAAATTCGTTGTAATTAAGTTGACTCGTAACTATGAATCCTTAAGACTGCTGTGTCAGCTTGTTACTAAGCCTTCAATAGTTTATTTAACTTCAGTTTTCCAGGGAAAGTTATAAAATGATTTGATTAAACTTTTGATAATTTTCTGCTAAAAAACAAGTATAAAATTTTAGAATTAAGTTGATAAAACTACTGGCTGTGTAAGGGAAAACATAATCTAGAAACACAGTATCGGCATTGGTGTTTTGTAGTAGAAGAATCTTAAATTATTACAGTCACAATCACATGCCATAAGAACGGTTACTGGCAATGTGTAAATAGAATAATGGTGCAATATTATGCTATTAGAGTTAAGCGATCTATTTGATGTCAAAGCCATCCGTAAAGACTTTCCACTCTTACAGCAGCAAGTTTACGGCAAACCACTGATTTGGTTAGATAATGCTTCCACAACTCAAAAACCCCAATGTGTGATTGACACACTTGCAAAGTTTTATGAGCAGTATAATTCCAACGTTCACCGCGCTGTCCACACCTTAGGAGTACAAGCTACAGATGCTTATGAAGCAGCCAGAGAGAAGGTACAACATTTTATAGGAGCGAATTCTGCGTCAGAAATTCTCTTTATGCGCGGGACAACAGAAGGAATTAACCTTGTGGCTCAAACCTATGGACGCAAATATATTCGTCAGGGAGATGAAATTGTTCTTTCAACCCTGGAACACCACTCTAATATTGTTCCTTGGCAAATTTTGGCGCAAGAAACAGGAGCAATTTTAAAGGTAATTCCGGTTAGCGATCGCGGTGAAATTCTACTTGAAGAATACGCTCAACTTTTGGGGTCACGCACTCGCATTGTTGCTTTGGCTCATGTTGCTAATGGATTGGGAACTATCTTGCCAATTCAAGAAATGACGGAAATGGCACACCAATATGGTGCGCGTGTAGTGATTGATGGCGCTCAAGGCGTCCCCCATCTCAGTGTGAATGTTCAATCCTTAGACTGCGATTTCTATGCTTTCTCCGGTCACAAAATGTTCGGCCCGTCGGGAATTGGCGTGCTTTATGGGAAACAAGAAATCCTGGAAGATATACCACCTTGGCATGGTGGCGGCAGCATGATCCGCACTGTAACGTTTGAAAAAACCACTTATGAGGCTCCACCCGCCAAATTTGAAGCCGGGACTCCCAGTATTGCTGATGCGATCGCATTAGGTGCTGCAATCAACTATCTTACTAATTTGGGTATGAACAACATCGCCCAGTATGAGCAGAAACTCACCGATTATGCGATGGTACAACTTGCCCAAATTTCCGGATTGCGTTTGATTGGGACAGCAAAACAGAAGGTTGGTGTGTTGTCGTTTGTGTTCGAGAATATTTCTCCGGCGGAAGTGGGACAGCTTCTGGCTTTAGAAGGTATAGCCGTGCGTGCAGGCCATCACTGCGCTCAACCCACAATGCAAAGGTTTGGTGTTACCGGGACAGTTCGACCTTCCTTAGCGTTTTACAACACTTATGAGGAAATCGATACTTTAGTAGAAGTGTTGCGGAAAATCAAGCTTTCCAATTAAAGAACTGTGCATAAATATAAGCGATCGCTTCATCAATGACTGTGCGTACACCTTGGCTAGAACGCCACCATTGTTTAGGATTGTAATCTTGCGTTTTGGCTGCGATCGCACCTACTTTCATCTGGGGAGCCAGTACTTTTTTAAATAACAACCAACTCCTGCGAGTATGCGCATCCCAAGAGAACAGATTAATTGATTTTGGCTGAAAATTTGACTTGGATAGCCAGCGACCAAATTCGGCAGCAGATGTATAGCTACGGTCTTTAATTACATAAGGTGCAGGTACAGCTACCACCTTCTCTGATTCCAAACCGAATTTTTTTAAGGTAGCTGCGGCTACATCTGCAAAGCTATTGTATGCCGTTAAATAAGCTCCTTGCTCTAAAGTTCCTCCAGTGGTGATGATTTGGCGATAATTACCGCTTTTAAATTCAGCTACAGCTTGTTGTAGTGCATAGTCTGGTAGCCATCCTTCTACAACCAATATTTCTGCTGATTTGATCGGAGAAGTAACGGCCAGAAATGGATGGATATGAGTAATCGCGAAAATTATCAAAGCAGCAATTAATGCGATCGCAATTATCCATCCCTGAACCGTCAATATCCACATTTCTTGGCGTTTGATTAATCTGAATTTGGGAAGTTTTAGCCGCCAGCGATTTTTTCTCTTCTGCATTAAACCTTTTGTGAACGCTGTTGTTTCAAATAAGTAAACACAGATTTATCCCCAATATCCGCAGGAATTGCTTGCACTGTTTTACGCAAGGCAAATACTAAAAATAAAATTGCCCACATTCCCAATAGAACTTGTTCCCCCTGAATTGGTAAAATCCCCACTAAATGACCTAACAACAACAGCGGTACTGTGAAGGTTAATATCTTTGTTTCCAGGCGATTAAAGCAAAAAGCTTCTTTGAAATAGATACCAGTCAGCGCCACAAAGGTAAATCCGATACCAAATAAAGTCAGAGGATGATTGTAAACGGTAACAGCTAAAGGTTCATTACTAGACAGCGCCAATCCCACTGCGGCAACGCTACCAATCGCCCAAAACACCTGTAAAATTCGGTGCAGTACTGCCATGTAAATATGGATGGTAAATAAACTCACACCGAGAGCAAGAGTAAAACAGGCAAATAGCAGAGTTAGCACTGTGTAAGTTGTTGGCTGATTGTTGAACAACACTAAAGCGCTACCTATAGCAAAGCTAAGTGCTGCTATCATTAAGCCAGCGCGATAAATAATTACACCGATGCGATCGCTCTGGTTAATTGTAAATTCCCCAAACTGACCTTGATAAACTTCTGGGGCTGATAATGTTTGCGTAGTCATAATAAATAAGTTATGAGTCTGGATTGAGAATTAGTCCCTCGTACTTAGTCTAATAACAAATGACCGAGAAGACATAAAGCTTACACCTCTCAAGGTTGAACCAATATTTTATCGATGCCCATTGGTGTCAAATTAAGCTAAAAATAGTCTCTTTCGTAGCTTTGTCGCTAGCCTAGGGAGAGTGGAAAATCCAATTATTATTCATGCTCAACGTTGGTCAGGAAAAGCATTTGGCGACCCAAGGTTGATAAAAAGGGGGCAGCATTGTACGAAGCTTTGGGAAAACATCAATCGGTCAATATTCGTCAAATCAGTAGAAATAGAGCTGAACAAGTAGGTTATTACCGCTTTTTGGAGAACGAGAAAGTGACAGTAGGGGAATTAATCGGCAGCTTAGGCGACTCGAATGAAACTTCGCCTAGAAGTGCCAGATATTACTGAAGCTCATATAGTGGATTGGGTGGTAGATTAGGCCAAAATAGCGATCGCTCTTCCGAACACAATAATTCTCTGAGGATATGCGATCGCCCTTAAAAAATTGTTACATTTTGTGTGGATAGACGATTAAATCATTGTTTAAAGCTCCCACCATGTCTAACACTGTTTTACAGTCAGAGGAAAATTCTCGGAACATAACATCCGAAATTCAAGCAGTACAAGAGCATCCTGCTGGTGGACTCGATCCAGAACGCTTTGACTGGCAGGAGGTTTGGTATCCTGTGCACTACATCGAAGATTTAGATAAATCTCAGCTAACTCGCTTCACCTTACTAGAGCGCGATATCGTACTGTGGTGGGATAAAAACGAACAGACTTGGCGAGCCTTTGAAGACCAATGCCCGCACCGTTTAGCACCACTTTCGGAAGGCAGAATTAATGAGGACGGATGGCTAGAATGTCCTTATCATGGTTGGGCATTTTCGGGAACGGGTAAGTGCGAATTGATTCCGCAACAACAGGAAGGCGGAAAGGCAGAAGTTTCTCAACGCGCCTGTGTGACTTCACTACCGACTACAGTTCGTCAAGGACTTTTGTTCGTATATGCTGGTCGTGCAGAGAATGCACCCCATACCAAAGTTCCGATTGTCGATATTCTTGATGAAGAATCTGAAGGCTGGGTTTGCCTGAATACTTTTCGAGACATACCTTATGATGCGCTGACATTGATGGAAAACGTTCTCGACTCCAGCCATATCCCTTACACGCACCACCGCACCGTCGGCAACCGAGCTAACGTGTCTGCTGTGGAATTGGAAGTTGTAGAATCAGGGAAATGGGGCTTTAAAGGCATTTGGGAAGAAGGCCCTCGCAAAGGAACTTTAGGAAAACAGTATACTACCTTTATTGCTCCGGGATTGATGTGGCATGACCTGACTTCCAAGCAATTTGGCAGAACACTGACAGTAGTTTATGCAACTCCAATTCGCAAAGGAGAATGTCGGCTATTTGCCCGCTTTCCTTTCAAATTCTCCTCTAAATTACCAGGGCTATTTCTCAAACTGACTCCACGCTGGTACTCACACCTGAATCAAAATAAGGTGCTAGAAGACGATCAGATTTTCCTTCATCACCAAGAACGGTATCTAGAAAAACGTGGTGGTAGTGCTAACTTTAACAAGGCGTTTTATTTACCAACCAAAGCCGATCTTTTTGTATTTCAGTTGCGTTCTTGGGTTAATCAATATAGTGCCGAGTCATTCCCAGGCGAGACTGTCTCATCACCACTGTCTAAGGAATTATTACTCGATAGGTATCATTCTCACACAAAAAAATGTGCTAGCTGCCGCCCTGCCCTGCGCAACTTGCAACGGTTGCGGATGGGATTAGCTGTGGCTACAGCACTTGTTTGGGGATTGCTTCCCTTACTAGTATTGATTCAGGGTCAAGTATCGCCCTTAACTGCGGCTATTTCGAGCCTAGCTGTTTTACTTAGCGGGGGGATTTGGTTAGGCTTGGGCAGGTTAGAGAAGCGATTTTACCAAGGCCAAGAAACTCCACCGAGAAATCTCCCGGAGAAAAGAAGAGAGAAATAAGCGGTAGCAAGGGCACGGCATCTACAATCTTCTGGTATATACAATAATCTTATTGGTGCCGTGCCCCTACAAAGATATGTGGTTCAATTAGCTGGAAACTGCTGTAAGTCGCCTAAAATATGCGATCGCAATTAAGTTTCACTACTTATAGCTCAACGGTGTCCAATTACCAGAAGGAACAAACGCCGCCCAATACATAGGACGCTCATAGTTGCTGCTATTGAGCAATTCTAGCTGTGCAGCCCGTAATATCATGTTCGGAAAATGACTTATGATTAAGCTCCGATTTTAATCCACCAA
>JAVRCV020000019.1:0-135415 GCA_034530615.2 Aulosira sp. ZfuVER01 | reverse complement strand
GTTTCCGATTTCCTTCCTGATTATACTCCTCCCGTAGTAACAAAAGAGGGATTAAATAACATCAATTGAATATTTGAGGATTTCTGGATCTACAGTTGCAATTTTTAAACCGTGATGCAAAGCTTGACAAATAAGCATTCTATCAAACGGGTCTTTATGCAATGCTGGTAGTCTAGCCAGTTGAGCAACACTACCTTCATCTAGATCGAGATTTGCAATTTGATGGCGATCTCGTTGTTTAGGAAGATATATTTCTGGAGACTCTGGTAATGGTAGCTTTCCCAATTGTTATTTGACAATACACTCCCATATTGAGACAACACTAAGATAAACTGTGTTATCTAGATCGCAAATGGCATCTCAAACCGGGAGCATCCCACTTTTTTGAGTGGTGCTAAAGTACTAATTGTCAAACCATCCATTCTGCGGAGATTAAGTTTTTATTCTCTAGCCGCAAAATAAAAACTGGGATGCACCCTCTCAAACCTCTGTTGATAGCTGATTATCACCACTGATAAACCATAAGAAAATATGAGTATCTAGAAGAATTTTCATCCGCCTTCAAATGCACTCAGAATCTCATCAGGCAAAGGTGCATCAAAATCATCAGGAACTTTAAATTCTCCAGCACACAAACCAAATGGTCGCTGTTGCTTGTTATGGTTTTGAATTGGTTTTAGTTCAGCAATTGGTTTATCTGCTTGAATAATGACAAAGCTTTCACCAGCCTCAACTTGATTCAGGTACTTTAATGGATTTTTTTGGATTTCATCAACTGTGATTTTTTGCATTGAAATATTTTGGTTTTAGCAAAGGGGAGATAATTTTCAATTACTTAATTGCGCTGTAAATAGTCAGAATGTGGAATTGTGTTAGAGAAGGGAGCAAAGCCAGTTAAGGATTTCTCCCTTTCCTTTCAGGAGATTATTCTCAACCCAACGCTGACTTCAAATCAGTCAACGCTTGCGTTAACGCCTCTGGTAACTTACTTGCATCGCGTCCGCCGGCTTGGGCTAAATTCGGTCTTCCACCACCGCCACCACCGCAAATTTTGGCGATCGCACCGATAAATTTACCTGCTTGCAAGCCCTTCTTATTCACCTCTGCACTAAAGGCTGCAACTAAGCTGATTTTATCAGGTTCGGGAACTGAACCCAGTACCACTGCACCGTTACCTAATTTTTGTAATAAGCGTTCGGCTGCGGTTTTCAAGGATTCTGGATCGACATCATCTAATTGGGCGACGAGTATCTTATAGTCACCCACAGATTCGGCTGTTTGCAGCAAGCTGTCAGATTTTGCGATCGCCAATTGTCCTTTCAATACATCCAGTTGTTTTTGGCTGGTTCTGAGTTCGTTTTGCAGAGTTGTGATTCTCTCTGGTAGTTCTTCGGGTTTGACTTTAAAGCGATCGCTCAAATCCTTCACAACCTTATCCCGCAGGTTAAGATAATCTAGCACCGCTGGGCCGGAAACAGCTTCAATCCGTCGCACTCCCGAAGCCACACCAGCCTCAGAAATAATCTTAAATACGCCAATCTCCGCAGTATTGCTGACATGAGTTCCGCCGCACAGTTCCATTGATACGCTAGGGAAGTCTATCACCCGCACTTCGTCACCATATTTTTCCCCAAACATGGCAACAGCACCTCTCGCTTTGGCTTCTGCTAAAGGTAATATTTCTACTTTTGCAGAGTGTGCCTCAGCAATCCAAGTATTTACCTGTTCCTCAATTTGCTGGACTTCTTCTGCTGTCAAAGCACGGGGACAGTTAAAGTCAAAGCGCAATCTATCAAAGGAAACCAAGGAACCTGCTTGCGATATCCCTTCATCGACAATTTTCTTCAACGCTGCTTGTAGCAGGTGAGTTGCTGTATGGTTAGCTTGCAGACGACGCCGACAAGCACGATCGATTTGGGCATTTACAGCATCTCCTACTCGGATTGTACCGCGTTCGATGCGTCCGAAATGCACAAAGAAATCTGATTCTTTCTTCACGTCATCAATGCGAACGATGACGCCTGTGTTGAGCGAAGTCGAAACACCATCACCGGAGATATAACCGCGATCGCCTATTTGTCCCCCAGATTCAGCATAGAATGGGGTCTTGTCGAGGACGATTTGCACTTCTGTTCCGGCTTCTGCTTCTTCTTGGGCAACACCACTGACTAGCAATACCTCAACTTTCCCGGTTGCTGCTGGTTGGGTATAACCTAAGAACTCGGTGGCGTGGATATGTTCTGCTAGTTTGTCGAGGGAACCCTGCAAAGTTAAATCGATGGTTTCGTGTGCATCTCTACCGCCTTGTTGTTGAATTTCCATTTGCTTGCGGAATCCTTCAGCATCAACTGTTAGGTTATTTTCCTCAGCAATTTCTTGAGTAAGTTCAAAGGGGAAACCATGAGTATCGTAAAGAGTAAACGCACTTTCACCGCTAATTTCGGTTTTTCCTTGCTGTTTTACCTGTTGAATAATTTCTTCCAGCAGTTTTTCGCCTCTGTCGAGAGTGCGGAGGAAATTGGCTTCTTCTCGTTGCAGTTCTGCTTTAATTGCTGCTTCTCGTTGCCGCACGTTGGGGTAAGCTGATTCCGAAAGCGCGATCGCAGTTTCAGCAACTTGGGTAATAAACTCCCCAGAAATGCCAATCAATCGCCCATGACGCACCACCCGCCGAATTAATCGCCGCAAAACATAACCCCGTCCCACATTGGAAGCGCGGATTTCGTCAGCAATCATGTGAACAACAGCACGCACGTGATCGCCAATTACTTTGAGCGATACTTTAGTTTTCTCTTCGCTCTTGTGGTAATCAATCCCCGCAATTTGCGCTGCTGTTTGGATAATCGGGAAAATTAAATCTGTTTCGTAGTTATTCGCTACTTTTTGCAGGATTTGTGCCATTCTTTCCAAACCCATGCCAGTATCGATGTTCTTGTTTTGCAGTGGTGTTAAATTCCCCTCTGCATCCCGGTTGTATTGCATGAACACCAGGTTGTAGAACTCGATAAACCGCGAATCATCTTCTAAATCAATGTTCTCGTCGCCGCGTTCGGGGTGGAAATCATAATATATCTCAGAACAAGGGCCGCAAGGGCCAGTCGGGCCGGATACCCAAAAGTTATCATCTTCGCCCATGCGCTTGATTCGCGCTTCCGCAACGCCGATTTGATCGCGCCAAATCGCAAAAGCTTCGTCGTCGTCTTCAAACACGCTGACGACAAGGTTGTTGGGGGAGAAACCAAAGACTTGGGTGGAGATTTCCCATCCCCAAGCGATCGCTTGTTCTTTAAAATAATCTCCAAAGCTGAAGTTACCCAGCATCTCAAAGAACGTATGATGGCGTTTGGTGCGTCCAACGTTTTCGATATCGTTGGTGCGGATGCACTTTTGGGATGTGGTAGCCCGTTTAAATTCTGGCGTGCGTTGCCCTAAGAATATCGGTTTAAATGGTAGCATCCCCGCGATCGTCAGCAGTACGGTCGGGTCTTCAGGCACAAGAGAAGCACTTGGGAGAATCTGGTGTCCCCTTTGGGCAAAGAAGTTAAGGAATAAGGTGCGAATTTCGTTACCGCTCAGGTACTGGGGATTTGAAGACATGGGTTTTTACAAATTTAATCTCAATAAACTTGGGAAGGCCGACAGAGGATCGTTACTTCGCTTTACAGACAAAGTATGCCGCAGTCCAGGACATCTGTGCTACAAGTTTTTTGCTTCCGAGTTAATCCGTTAGTAAAGCTTGGCGAAAATCAAGGTCTAATCCTTTGAGGGTAAGGAGAACACAAGCCCATAAGCTTGAAATCAAAATCTTTTAGTAGATGCCCAAAAGACGACTAATTTAGAACCCGCAGGGAATGTGGACTTGCTTTCAGCATTACTAAGTATATTTGCATATATACCTTTATATCTATATATTGTGACATTTTCGGCAATCTTGCAGCCAGTCCATCTATCCGTGAAAGTAGCTATGTACTAGTAGAATCACCTAACTCTGGTAGGATGAGCAATCTCACCAGAGAAGATAGCATTAATCGTTAAGAATAGATTAAATTTTTTTTGGGGAGTTAAATAATGGCATTAAAACTGAATGTACCCAATATTACCTGTGAAGACTGTGCTGACAAAATTAGCAACTCCATTCATGTAATGGAACCAGATGCAAAAGTGGATGTAAATGTCAATGCTAAAACCGTCACTGTAGAATCCGCAGCATCTGAGGAATCTATCAAACAGATAATTGTTGCTGCTGGGTACAAAATTGCAGGTTATTGATAATTTTCTAACTTTCAGACAAAGTTAGATTCAGAACTTTTTACATTTACATAAAGTGTTGCTGTGATTTTCCGTCTTGTTCTAGGGCGGATAATCACGTATTTGGGCAGGATTAATTCGGTTGTATTCAGAGATTTTGCTCGAGTATTTGTGTATAATTACTGAGGTATTTTCAAAGTTTTCATTAAGATATGACTTAGTAAAAAATATGCGTAATACGTCATTTCTTCATTTAGGAATAATATCAATTAATACTTACTGTATGCGGCTTTTACTACTCCTGCACTGACATATAAATCTGTTCTATTTGAGTAATTTGATTCAGTATTTTAAGGGATATGGAATTGTTTATCTTTCGCTAAACTATCGGTTTTTACTGGGAAATATAAACTTTATAAAATTTTAAATATTCGAGTTTAGTATTTTTTTTGGGTTCATTATATGCTTATTATTATCAATCTAATGATTGATAAATATTCCCAATGAGCAATACCTGGAAAATACAGAAAGACTTTTGTCTCCAGAAGGAATATTCAGTATTTTTACTGTTTTAAAAAAAATACGAAAAAGCAGAAAGTATGTTCATAAGTTCATTTGCTAGCAAGAATAGTTGAGGTAAATCCTTAAAAGGAGATTAAAATTGCCAATAAATTATAGATTTAATAGTAAAACAATTAAATATAGGGTAATGTTCCCTAACCAGAAATACCGACGTATTCAGTATTAATTAAGTAATCAAAGCAGTTTTACAAAGTCATACTTTTAAAATAAAAAGAGGGCAAAAAGCAAAGCAATGAATATTTCCATTCTGGTCTTCGGGAGTCATAAATTTCTCACCACACTTCCAGATCAGATCCGTTATGCAACCGCTTTTAGCGTTGAAGTTATTGCCAATCTCGATCGGGCAGTTTCCCATATTCAAGCAACGCCACCCGACATTATAGTTGTACAGGCTAGCCTAGATGGCAGTATGGAACTGTGTAGCTGGTTAAAAGACCAAGCAAAGCTATCCTGGATATACTGTATTCTTTTGGAAGATCGCTCTCAGCAGATAACGGATAGAGATAAGTATGGCTGGGAATGGGAGTTAGAGATGACTTCCTCGGCATTAAAACAAGGAGCTGACGCTTATATTTGGCAGCTTCCCGAGGGAACAACAGACTATACATTGGCAGAGTTAACTGCTAACCATCGCCTGATACTAGCTCAATTAACAGTTGGGTTACGTAAAGCGAAAAAGTACCGCGATCTGATTCGGACAAATGATTTATTGTCAGCGATCGCCTTAGCTGATTCTTTGACGGAACTCAATAATCGTCGCGCTTTGGAGTGGGACTTACCTAGGCAAATTCAAAAAGCCAAGGATCAAGGACTGCCCTTGAGTTTAATAATTTTAGATGTAGATTTTTTTAAAAAAGTTAATGATACTTACGGACATTTAGTTGGCGATCGCCTTTTGCAGTTGCTGTGTATTCGTGTCCGACATAATTTACGCTTTCAAGATACTCCTTTCCGCTATGGTGGCGAAGAATTTGTGATTCTTCTAGCCAATACAACTGGTGAAGAGGCATTAATTGTAGCACGTCGCCTGAATCGCATAGTTAGCGAACAACCATTTGCAATCAATAATCAACATACTATTAACATCACGATTAGTTTAGGTACCGCCTCCCTACAAAGCGATGATGACGATCAAGGCATCAGTCTATTGCATCGTGCCGATCAATGTTTATTAGAAGCCAAAGCTACTGGCAGAAATAAAGTGATCGGTTGGGATCACTTATCCCATGTTCCATATCTCAAAGCTGCTTCTTCTTAAAACCTGTTTATCAAAAGAATTTTAAATTCCTAGAAGTTCTCTCATCTACCCGAAATAACGCTCGCAGGCTGGAAGCCTGGGGCTATCATTACAAAGCTATAAATCTAGCCTGCGCAGACAGGCTTTGTTCGATTAGCTCCACTATTCTATGATGACGGCGGGATTTCGGTATAGCGAGGGATAATTATGAATCACCAGCATCTTCGCAGAAGCAGGGATTTCAATCTAGTTTAGTAAGATTACGTTAACTCAGCACTGTCAATTGCACTTTGACATTCTGCTACTGAGGCGCGTTGCCGCATGGCTTTAACTAAGGCTTCGTAACTCGACCAATTTGCTTCTAATAGGTTTTTGGCTTGTAGCGCATGAAACCGCTGTTTCTGTTGCCAATTTGTTTCAGAAAATCCTAAATTTGTCAATACCTCTGCTAGCTGGCGGCGATCGTCCGATCCACCTTCAGCATTTTGAAAAACCAAATTTTCCGCAGCAATCCCCGCCATCCAAACAGTACAGTAGCGATCCAAAATTTGCGCGCTAATTTTGCCTACTTCTACTTGAGATGCTAATTCGCCATCATCAAAAGTAACACCACCTTGCCCTGGCTGACCGCGTCGCCAAGCTTCCCAAGCACTGAGAGTGTAGCCCGTCACGGGAATATTTAATAGGTGTGCAACTAGAAAATGCCCCGCTTCATGGTGGATAATGCGATCGCGATGTTCGCTCTTAAAGCCAGAAATCCAATCTAGAACGATAGAACCACCCTTTCCTTGGAAGCTGAAACTATCGAAAGTAGCTAGTCCCAAAATAGTGAAGGTGGCAATTGCCGGTAATGTAGGCGAAATGTTCAATAATGGCCCCAACAACGCCGATAGGGTCATCAAGAAGATAGATATTGCAATTAAATTTAGGGCAGTCTGGCTCATTGCGAGTTTGATCGGTGCAACTTAATCTTTCTTCATTATTAGCCGATCTTAGGGTTTATGGATCTAGTGATTTAGGTATTGGGCATGGGGCATAGGGCATTGGTTATTTGTCAAAAGTCAAAAGAAGGCAGATGGCAGAAGGAGGAGAAAGCCACCCACAAGAAGAGAAGTGCGGTCTTGGGAAGACACTGCGTTGCCGGGGTTCCCCCGGTTGAAGCAAGTGTCGTCTTTGCCCAAGTGGAGCAACTTCGGGGGTAGGGCTTGAACCCAACAAGCATTTTTCTTCCCTTCTTCCCTTCTGCCATCTGCCCTCTGCCTTTCTTCGTCAACCGTCCAGTTTTTTATTCTATCGCCTGTTCCCTGTTCCTTTTAATTAGTATTAATTCTTCCAAACATTATCTAAATTATTTATTTTTTAGTTTTCTGGAGATTTTTTTGAAAATCTTGTTTAGGATTCTTCCCGACAACAAGGTACGGGAAAAACCTGAAAAATATACAGGCTCAATCTCAACATCAGCCATTATTTCATCTAGTTCAGCATCAGTTAGGTATTCATCCCATAATCCATAATCCACAAGGTTATTAGCATGAAGAATAATCCGTTCACGTAAAAAACTTAATTGCTCATTTCGTGAAGCAGCAGGTAGCTGTATAGTGCAGGGACAGGTACCAAACAACATGACTACTTTTCCTGGTAGATATTGGGGCATATTTGTGAGATTTTTGAGCCAGAATAGATGTTACTTAACTTATGCTTCCGGTGTATGAGCCTTTTGGTTAGCAGCCTGAATAATTCTAACTACGGTATTGTAAGCTAAACCACTAATTCGACTGATAGCTCTGAAACTCATACCTTCTGCATAGGATTGCAATACAATCTGTACATCTTCGTTATTCACTTGACGACGGTAATAAAGGGTATTTAAAGTCTCGCTAAAAGTTTGGCGACAACTTGGGCATAAGTAGCGTTGACTACCTTTACTTGTCTTACCGTGTTTACGAGTCCGGTCATAACCACATAAAGGACACTTGATTTTTTGCTTGGGAAAACTGGTTTGCTTTTGAGTTAACAAACCTAAGCTTTGATAGGAAAACATTAAACTAGGAGCAGCCTTCTCCAACCCAACTTGAACTGACATAAATTTATTTGCCTTGTAACAGAATTGATACTTTCTCTATGTTTTTTTTGAGCTAATTGCTATTCTGCTTTTCTAAGAGAACATAGAGAGTAGCTAGCTACTTGAAATAGTAGAAGCTCAGAGTTTAATACCAAACAAGGCATCACACTCTAGCAAAAACACTAAATCAAAATTCTGAGGAAATTCTGAAGAAGCAGTATTTTGGCAAAAAATTTGACATCACCAATATTGATTTGAAGTGATTTTTGATACACAGAAATTACTTGTTACTCTTGATTTCCGCCTCTTCTGTTTAAGGAGGAATGACTCAGATGTATTGTCCTAGAATGCGTTGGTTTGATGAAAACAGTCAAAAAAGGTTGCTGAAAGTTAGTAAAAATATGTCAGTGCTTGACGTTATCCATCAGATGAGTCAAGCTCAAACCAGCTGCGCCCTAATTCTAGAGCAAGAAAAATTAGTTAGTATTTTTACTGTTAAAGATGTATTTCAAAAGACATATCACAATAAGCAGCCAGGTATCTTTGCCAATAAAACTGTATTCACAGATACGACCATTGCCGAACTGATGAGCCAACCTGTGATTAGCTTGAACCAAAGAGATGCAGAGAATCTCCCCAACATTGTGCAACTATTTCGCCAGCATGATATTGACCACTTACCCATAGTTGACAGTCACGGACAAGTAATAAGTGTTGTGACTTGGCGTGAAGTGATGGAAAGACTCTGCCAAACAGTTGATACCCAAACAGCAGAGTTGGCACAAGCAGCGGCTGAAAAACAACAAATGGCTGAGTTGTTCTCCCAAAAGGAGACTAGCTATCAAGCATCCCAAACTAGACTAAATGAGATTCTAGATAGTGCGATCGCCACTTCCATTGTCAATTTTCGCCTATTCCCCAATCGTGACTCGCAATATGAGTATCAATCCCCTGGGTGTGAAACTATCTTCGGCTATACATCACAGGAAATTTTGGGGGATAAAAACTTGTGGATGTCGCGAGTGCATCCAGAAGATAAAGAAAAAGTTATTATGCCTCTAATTGAGGATATCTTGGCTGAACGCACGGCAAGGGTAGAGTACCGATTTCAGCATAAAGATGGCTCCTGGCGATGGATAGCAGGTACTTATACTTCTCGTTATGATGCAACAGATAATTGCTGGATTGTCACGGGTACTGCTAATGATATTAGCGATCGCAAACGCATGGAAGAAGCACTTCGGTATAGCGAACAACGTTGGCAATTAGCGATCGCAGCTACTAATGAAGCCATTTGGGACTGTGACATGAAGACTCATCAAACCTTCCGCTCCGATCGTTTGTTTGAGATGTTGGGTTATGAACGTGACGAACTTAGCAATATACGTGATGAGTGGAGCATTCGCATTCATCCTGATGATTGTGAACGGGTAATTGCTGCAAAACAGGCGTATCTACAACGGCAAGTCCCAGATTTTAACATTGAGTATCGTCTGCGCCGCAAAGATGGCAGCTACGGATGGTTTTACTCTCGGGCCAAGGCTGTTTGGGATGAGCAGGGAAATCCAGTGCGATTGGTTGGTTCCATAGCAGATATTACTGAACGCAAACAAATGGAAACAGCGTTAGCAGAGTCGGAAGCTCAGTATCGACTGCTGTTTGAAAATAATCCCAGTCCTATGTGTATTTTTGAGCTAGAAACTTTCCGCTTTTTAGCTGTGAATCGAGCCGCAATTCAAAAATATGGCTACTCAGAGGCAGAATTTCTCTCCATCACAGTTAGAGATATCCGCCCCGCTGAAGGTATACCTGATTTTCACCGCATCATGTCCCAGCCTAGTATTTTTGTTGACTCAATCTATGTCGGTGAAACAAAACACTGTCTACGCGATGGTACGGCGATTAATGTCGAAATTAACTCCCATTTCATCACTTGGGCAGGAAAGCCAGCGAGATTTGCACTCATCAAAGATATTACTGCGCAAAAACAAGCAGAACTGGCCTTGCAAGAACAGGAAGCCATGTTACGCCGAATTGGGGATAATTTACCCAATGGCGCAATTTATAAAGCTATCCGCGAACTTGATGGTAGCGATCGCTTTTCTTACCTCAGTGCTGGATTTAACACTCTCATGGAAGTTAACCCTGAAGATGCACTGAGAGATGCAAGTTTGCTGTATTGCCAGTTTATGCCAGAAGATATGCCCCGCCTGCAAGCAGTTCTTGCTGAGTCTATGGCAAATCTGTCTGTAGTAGACATTCAACTGCCAATCCGCACACCTAGCGGTCAACTTAAGTGGTTACATTTTCGTTCTACACCCCGCCAATTAGAAGATGGTCGTATGGCTTGGGATGGATTGGTAGTAGATGTAACTAACCTCAAACACACTGAACAAACTCTCCGCAGAAGTGAAGCTTTATTGGCAGAATCTCAGCGAGTTGCCCGCCTTGGGAGTTGGGAATTTGATGTTGAAACTAGGAAAGTTACTTGGTCAAAGCAGCTGTTTCACCTCTTCAATCGCGATCCAGCCCAAGGAGAACCTAATGAAGAAGAAAGTTTCCAATTTTACCATCCTGAGGATGAAGAAAAACTACACCAAGTCGTAGACCGAGCGATCGCTACTGGCGAGTCTTACAAATTAATTCTCCGCGTACCCCAGCCAGATGGTTCTCATCGGTATATGGAGGCGATCGGTCATGTAGAATTTAACAGCGATGGACAGGTAATTCGGCTCTATGGCACAGCTCAAGATGTTACTGAACGCCAACAAGCTGAAGAAAAAATTTCCCAGAGTGAAGCGCAATTAGCCACTGCCCAACAAATAGCCCATGTGGGTAGTTGGGAATTGAATGTACAAACTCACGATCGCCATTGGTCAGCAGAAACTTTCCGCATTTTTGGTCTCGATCCCAGTCAGTCAGAACCAACCACGGCGGAATTTTTCCAGATGATTCACCCCGAAGATCGTGCAGCCGTGCAAACTCAGCAGCAGCAGGCGATCGCTCACAAAATACCATTCAATTTCGAGTATCGCATTATTCGCCCTGATGGTTCAGTACGCCATGTAGAGTCTAGAGCCGAGTTAATTCATGACTCTCAAGGGCAAGTAGTTAAATTCTTGGGAGCCATTATCGATATTACAGAACGTAAACAAACTGAGTTAGAAATTACCAAGAGCCGCGATTTGCGAGAAGTTATCTATAATGAATCCACTGATGCTCTATTTTTAGTTGATACAGAAACGCTACTGAATACTGACTGCAACGATCGCGCAGTACAACTTTTTCAAGCCTCTAGCAAAGCTGAACTTCTGGGGATTAATGGTAAAGTCCTGCAAAAACGTGACTTCACTCCTGAAGAATCAGCAGCTATTATCGCAGAAATTAACCAGCAGGGGTTTTGGAGTCGAGAAATTGAATATCTCACCAAGCAGGGCAATTCCTTTTGGGGAAGTATCGCTGTCAAGCAAATAACTGTTGCTGGTCAAGTAACGATCTTGGTACGAATTTCAGATATCACTGCTCGTAAGCAAGCCGAAGCCGCCTTAGCCAAAAGTGAAGAACAATTAAGGCTAACGTTAGAATTTAACGCTATCGGCATCTGGGACTGGAATATGCAAACCCAAGAAGTGATTTGGAATGACAACCATTATCGCTTACTAGGCTTAGAGCCGGGAGTCGCAGCACCATCATATCAACTATGGCGCGATCGCGTTCATCCAGAAGATGGCAAGCGAGTTGAACAAAGTTTATTCAATGCACTGGCACAGCATACAAATTATGAAGCAGAATTTCGGGTAATTTATCCTGATGGCACAGTTCGTTGGCTGCTAGGCAAAGGACGCGGGATTTACGACCAAGCAGGTAATCCTATCAGAATGCTGGGTGTGATCATTGATATTAGCGATCGCATAGAATCAGAAGAAAAGCTCAGACAAGCCGAGTTACGATACCGGACTTTAGTCGAACAGATTCCCGGCGTGGTCTACACTTCACCAATCTCAGCCACTACGGAATTTACTTACATTAGCCCGCAAATTGAGAAAATGCTCAAGATTCCCCCCGAACAGTGGAATGCTGGCTTCTTTAACAGTTGGGCGGACTATGTGCATCCAGAAGATCGCGATCGCGTCATAGACAGCATTCAAAATGCAATTGCATCTGGCAAACCTGTGAATCTGGAGTATCGCCTTTTCACAGCTGACGGTGACATGATATGGGTGAAGGATCAAGCCAGCCTTGTGCTAGCACCAGATGGCAAAACACCAATTCTGCAAGGAATAGCATTTGATATTAGCGATCGTAAACTAGCAGAACAAACCCTTCAGGAGCAGGAAAACTTTTTACGCAGTATTTACCACGGGGTAGGACAGTCGATTTTTGTTGTAGATGTTCTGGATGATGATTTTCGTTTTGTGAGTGTTAACCCAGTTCACGAAGATATCACAGGTTTTTGTAGTGACAATGTGCAAGGTAAAACTCCAGAGGATTTTCTCCCTCCAAATGCAGCAGCAGTTGTGCGACAGCACTATCAAGATTGCATCAATGCAGGAACAACCATTACCTATGAAGAATGTTTACCTTTTAAAAACAAACAGGAAAGCTGGTGGATTACCACCCTAACTCCACTAAAAGACGAAAACTTACGCACATACCGGATTGTTGGTAGTAGCGTTAATATTACTGAACATAAAAGCGCTCAAAAAATGCTGGAGTTACAAGCAGTTATTACTCGCAGCATGGCAGAAGGAATTTGCTTAGTACGAGCCACTGATGGAATGATTGTTTATGCCAACCCTAAATTCGAGCAGATGTTTGGCTATGATGTTGGGGAATTATTCGGTCAGAATGTTTCGATTATTAATTATGAAGATGAACAAACTCATGCTGAACAAGTAAAAGCAGCAATTATCGCTTCCGTTATCGAACATGGCGCAGCCACCTATGAAGTTCATAATGTCAAGAAAGATGGCACTCCCTTGTGGTGTAGTGCGACTGCATCTATTTTTGAACATCCTGAATATGGAACAGTGATAGTTTGTGTTCAACAAGATGTTACCGAGCATAAAGCAGCAGAAGAAAAAATCAAAGCTTCTTTAAAAGAAAAAGAAGTATTGCTCAAGGAAATTCACCACCGTGTGAAGAATAACTTAGGAATTGTCAGTAGTTTGCTCCAAATGCAATGCAGACGTACACAAGATCCTCAAGCTACAGCCATTCTCCGCGATAGCCAAAACCGGATTGCCTCCATTGCTTTAGTTCATGAAAAACTTTACCGTTCTGAAGACTTAGCAAATATTGATTTTGCTCAGTACATTCCAGATTTAACAACTCATTTATTTGATTCTTATAACATCAGTTCTGGCTCTGTAAAACTGAATATCAAAGTTGATGATGTTAGCTTAGATATTGAAACTGCAATTCCTTGTGGCTTAATTATTAATGAACTGGTTTCTAATGCTTTAAAATATGCCTTTCCCGAGCGTCGCCAAGGTGAAATTCAGGTTAATTTATATCAAGAACAAGACTCTTATGAATCAAGTTTGCATCAACGCACTTTGATACTCATGATTCGAGATAATGGAATTGGGCTACCTGAGGATTTTGATAGAAACAAAACAAAAACTCTAGGTATTACCCTTGTCCACGGTTTAGTAAAACAATTAAGAGGACGCATCGAAATTAACTGCCAACAGGGAACAGAATTTAAAATTACTTTTACAAAAAGCAGGACATAAATTATGACAAGTATCTCTTCAAACAAAGATACATCTAAGAAAATTCAAGTCCTTGTTGTTGAAGATGAATTTATTCTTGCTATCAACTTACAAGAAAGTTTAGAATCCCTTGGATACACAGTCATAGATATTGCAGATTCAGCAACAGCAGCAATTGAAAAAGCAACTGCGCTACGACCAAACTTGATTCTCATGGATATTCGGTTACGAGGGGAAATGGACGGTATCCAAGCAGCAGAGCAAATTTGGAATACCTTACAAATTCCCGTAATTTATGTCACTGGACATTCCGATCAAAGTACCGTAGAGCGAGCAACGCTGACATCTCCCTTTGGTTATATTCTCAAACCAATTAGAGAGCAAGAACTGTATGTTGCTATTCAAACAGCGCTCAATCGCTATGAACGCGAGCAATTTTTGAGTACTGTTCTGCGGGGAATGGGAGATGGAGTAATTGTTGTTGATACTGAGTTACGTGTCAAATACCTCAATCAAGTAGCTGAAGTCCTAACAGGGTGGCGATTAGAGGAAGCAAAAGACCAGATGTTGAGCGAAGTCTGCCAACTCATTGATGAACAAACTCAGGTGACAGTAGAGAATCCCATCATCTCAGCGCTGCAAACCCAAACCCCGATTTATGTCAACAATCGCATCCTACTTATTGCCAAAAACGGCACAACAACCCCAATAGCTGATAGCGCTACTCCGCTGAGAGACAACAATGGTGCAGTAGCAGGAGCCGTCATGGTTTTTAGGGATGACACCCAAAGAAGGCTAGCCGAAGAACGCAATCTTGCTGCTGAACGCGCTCTGCAACTAGAAACTCAAATGGCAGAAATCCAACGGCTAAACAAGTTAAAAGAGGATTTTTTAGCAACCACCTCTCATGAAATGCGCACACCTTTGTCACACATCAAAATGGCAATTTCTATGCTAGAAAATATTCTGGATAAGCCCAGCATTTTGAACTCAAAGGGAGTTGCTGCATCGGAGTCTGTAACTCAATATTTAAATATCTTACGTGACCAGTGCGAACGGGAGCTAAATCTCGTAGATGATTTGCTGGAAATGCGGATGATTGACGCAGATATCTGTCCCTTAGAATTAACTTCTATTCAGCTGCAATCCTGGCTACCTCATATTGCTGAGACTTTTCAGGAATTAGCTCAAGCTCAACAACAAATTCTAGAAATTAACATCCCTCCAGATTTACCACCTTTAGTTTCAGACTTAGCGCTGCTAACGCGAATTGTATCGGAATTGCTCAACAACGCTTGTAAATACACTCCTGCTGGCGAACAGATTACGGTAAATGTCCAACTTCCCGATGAAAATACACAATCGGAAGTTCTTAGTGTACAAATTATCATTAGCAATTCTGGTGTTGAAATTCCGGCAAAAGAAAAATCTCTCATCTTTGAACCGTTTTACCGCATTCTCAAAAGTAAGACAAAAGAAAAATTTACTATATTTGAATCAGATTACCAGATAGCTCAAAGCGAGCTTACACAAGAGACAGGTACAGGATTGGGGTTAGCATTAGTTAAAAAGCTAGTGGGACATCTGCAAGGTACAATTGAAGTTACAAGTACTCAGAGTTTGACAACATTCATACTTCAACTACCATTGCAAATATCAGCATAGATTTATCGCCAGCCAATTTTATATTTGAAAAAATCTAAATATATGTAAGTGGATTTAGCTCCCCGACTTTTTGAAGAATTCGGGGATCTGAGTAGCCATTCTTGCTTAAGAAAAAAGAATAAATCTGCATTATTCAAAGACTACTGTCCGATTTCCATACACCAAGACGCGGTTTTGCAAATGCGATCGCACTGCTCTGGCTAACACAACTCGCTCTAAATCCTTGCCTTTTCTAATTAAATCTTCCACTGCATCGCGGTGGCTAACTCGCACTACATCTTGTTCAATAATTGGCCCGGCATCTAAATCAGCAGTGGCATAATGCGCCGTTGCACCAATAATTTTTACGCCACGCTCAAAAGCTCGGTGATAAGGATTAGCTCCCACAAAAGCAGGTAAAAATGAATGATGAATATTAATAATTTGGGGAAACTTATTAATAAAATCCGCACTGACAATTTGCATATATTTCGCCAAGACAACTACATCAATTTTGTACTGGTGTAGTAATTCTAATTGCTTAATTTCCTGCTCTGCTTTGTTGTCTTTAGTGATGGGAATGTGATGGTAATCAATATTAAATTGCTCTGCTACTACTTTTAGATCGGCATGGTTGCTAATA
Organism: Aulosira sp. ZfuVER01; assembly: GCA_034530615.2. Taxonomy (GTDB): domain Bacteria; phylum Cyanobacteriota; class Cyanobacteriia; order Cyanobacteriales; family Nostocaceae; genus Aulosira. The sequence continues at coordinate 119,282 of JAVRCV020000019.1, read as the reverse complement.
ATTAAAGGTAGTTCTGCGACAAATTCTTTAGCACGTTGTCGCCAAATCAAGTCAAATAGACAATGGTCTTGCTTGCTGACCCAAATAGCAATGCGTGGTATGGTATCAGAAAAGTGTAGTTCCCACTTAGCGCCTAAAGGCTGCGCGATCGCATTAAATGCCGGCCCAATTAAATCCCGTGGCAGATTAAACCCCTGTAACTGCCATTCAATCCGCGTGAGAAACAACCCGGCGGCAAAATCTGTGTGCTGATCTGCATGAATAATATTGCCGCCATTAGCATAGATAAAGTTAGCAATTTTCGCTACTAAACCCCGTTGATCGGGGCAGGAAATGAGCAATGTTGCTGTTGGGTTTGTCATTTGTTATTGGGCATTGGGCATGGGGCAAACAAGGAGTGTGGAAAGTGTGGGAGGATAGGGAAGACGGGTGGGAGCTAATAAAGAAAGTGTGGTTCGTTTCTCCCCTCTCTCCCCACACTCCCCCATCCTCCTTGTCCCTCTTGTCTCCTGCCTGTACCCCATTATTTGCTGGGTGCTGGAGTCGGTTCACCTGGGCTTGGAAGAGATGTTTTATCGCTATTAGCTGCGGGTTGTTTCCACTCTGATAAATCACGATTTACTGCATTTTCAAAGTCTGTAGATACCAACAGAACATCTATATTACCATCGGGTTTTACCGTTGGGTCAGCTTGCACGTATAAAAAACGGCGGTTAAAGTCAGACTTCCCTAACAGTAATTGATGGCTTTTTTGATTTTTCAGGCTGATATTAATAGTGGCTTGGGGTTGATCTAAACCGAAATCTCCCTTTTGACTAGCTGGGATTGATAAAGTGCGATCGCTCTTACCCTTAACCAACAAATCCATCAAATAAGAAACAATAGCATCATTCGCTGGCTCTGACACTGGAGATTTCAGCAACCATTTCGGCTGGCTATCCTGGGCGTTCCGTTCCAGAGTTAAGGCATTCTTTTGAGTCGTAATTGACAAAGACTGCACATCATCTGCTGTAAAAGAGAAAACCTGCTGCTGTTTCTCCTTAACTTCTTCTCGCTGAGTCCCCCCGCGAATTTCATAGAAGTAAACAAAACTACCCAAACCCAGCGCTAGCAATAGCAAAATTAAAGTCGTTCGCGAAAATTTCATTTTTTGTCATTTGTCCTTTGTCATTGGGTATTGGTCAATAGGCAATGGTTATTAATGATTTCCCCCTTGTCCCCCTTGTCCCCCTTGTCCCCTTGTCCCCTTGTCCCCTTGTCCCCTTGTCCCCTCATCCTCCTCAACGTCGTTTCCACCAAATCAAAGATGCTCCCAATAACCCAATCAAGGGTAGAAGTAGTAAAGACAATAATGTTAAAAGACCAGCTTTCGGGGCTGAGATATCAAGGCGACGGTTTTTGGCTTCTTTGGGGCGAATTGATAAGGGTTGCTGATCCTGTTGACTTAGCCAAGTGACTGAGTTGAGGAATACATCGCCATTTAGTTGTCGGTCAAAGAAGCCATTGGTAGCAAAATCTGAATTTCCGATTACCACTAACCTTGATTCAGTTGCAGTTTTTCCTGCTGGCTTCTCGGTTGGGGGTGCAGAAAGAGTGGGACTAGGTAAAGGATTAGGAGTTGGGCTGGCTTGACTAGCGGTGGTTGGTAATGGTAGCGCGGAAGGCGTAGGCGAAGCAGTGGTATTTGGTTTTGCTTGACCTCTAGCAATCGGTGATGCTGAAGGTGTCGCTTTACCTTGAGTTGTCGGTGATGGTAATGGTGAAGGTGTGGGGCTAGGCTGAGTTGCTGATGGTGCTGGTAGTTGTTTCTTTAAAGCCACACCCAAAGTTAAGGGGCCTTTCATGTCTTTGTCAGCATTAAACTCTAATTTTTCGCTTTGCAGGTCGCTTTCTGCCCAGCTGTTGGGATAGGGTTTAGTCCGTAACAGGGGAGTAGATTCAACACCAGCTACCGGAGTAGTTTCTACAGGACGTGCAAACCGATAATAAGAACTGCCGTTACCGAAATCTTTAGTAATTGGATGTTGTCCGTATTCTGTAATGATTGGAACTGCTGGCCCAAATTTTGCCGCACTCCCAGAAACATCAACAGCTAAACGATTATCCAGGCGAACACCCCAATCTTTGAGTAAGTTGTCGAGTTTGGGGTCGCTACCAGGGTCAATCATCAGCAATAAGTTACCACCGCGATTGAGGTATTCGCTTAAAGCTTTCACTTCACCCTCAAATAATTCTCGTTTTGGGCCTGCTACTACCACCACCGCCGCATCATCCGGAACTTTGGACTGTTCTACTAAATTCAATGGCGAGGTTGTGAAATTTTTATCAGTTAATCCCTGGACTGCTTGAGAGATTCCACCTTCAGCTGCATTAAGTTGGTGTTCGCCGTGACCTTGGAGGAAGTAAACTTTAGCTGAGTTGGCAGTAGCGATTTGTTGTAGGCGATTAGTTAACCGAATTTCTGACAGTCGTTCATTTTGATTTACTACTTGTACTAACTGTCTTTTATCTTGCGATTCTAAGTAAACTTCTCCATAATCTTTGACGCCAAACTTTTCTGCCAATCCTGGTCTAGCTTGCGGATCGACGTACTCAAATTGAAACTTTGAGCTTTGCCTGCGATAATTTTCTAGCAAGTCTTGGTCTTGAGGATTCTGATTAACATCAAAAATCCAGACTTTAACGGGTTGTCCTAAATTATTCACTAATTCCCGCGATTGGGGAGCCAAGGTAAATAATTGAGTTTCTGTTAAATCTGCCCGATAGTGGTAACGAGTACCCAAAAAGTTGATTAGACCCAAAATTGCCAATACTGCTATGGTCGCCACCAAAGCATTAGTTCCTGCTTGGGTTGAACGTTGCTTCCACCATTGACTTTCTTGGCTTTGCACGATCATCCACAACCCAACGATCGCAATTCCAGTAATTAGCAATGCTAAGGAAATTGGCCCCCAGTTTGATGCAACTAACCCCGAAGTTAAGCCCGCAACTAATAGAAAAGGGCCAAGCCAAAACAGATATTTCCAAAGTTTCTTTTTAGGGACGATATTCATGTTATTTGTCAAGAGTCAAGGGTCAAGGGTCAATTGTTGATGGTCAATGGTCAAGAGTCAAGGGTTATTAGTCATTTGACTTTGGACTATTAACTCTAAACTTTGGACTTTTGACTATTGACTTTGGACTATTGACTACTGCCTTTGAAAACGCAATGCATCAATTGATTGAGATGTCAGAAAGATACCTAGAAAAATGTAACTAGCAAATAAAATTATGGCGCTGGTATCAAAAATGCCTTGAATAAGAGTGTTGAAATGCTTCAGTAAAGATATATAGCTCAAAGCTTCGCCTATAGGGCCAGGGACAGTTTTAGCAATTAATTCAACGAATAACAGCAGTAAAATGACTGCAAAGGTGAAAACCGCAGAGAGAATTGTACTGTCTGTTAATGATGAAATAAACATTCCCAAAGATAAAATTGCTGCTGCTAGCAAGATTAATCCAAAATGGCCTAACAAAAGAATTGTCGGTGGCATTGGTGGATTTGAGCCGCTAATCACAAACGCTTCAATTGCTATTAAGGGCACAATCATTGTGATAAAAAAAGTCAGCACCCCTAATAATTTACCAACAGCTACCGCCCAGTTTGTAACTGGTGACGTAGCTAACAGTTCTAAAGTGCCCCGCTTGCGTTCTTCGGCATAAAGTCCCATTGAGAGAATTGGCAGCACAAATAATAATAGCCACCCCATGCGGTCTAAAAATGCTCGCAGAAATTCATAAGGGACATCAATTGGCGGTATAGGTACACTCATTTGTTGTCCTTGTAATTCTATGGCGGCGATGGTTGGCAAAATCCCATCTGGCCCTAGCAAAATCATGACTAAGAACAACCCAGATAAAAACCAGAATATGCCAGCAATTACATAAGCTAAAGGCGATACAAAGTAACTCTGCAATTCCCGGCGATAAATGGCGATAATATTACTCAGTACTATACCCATCTACGCGGCTTCTCCTTCTGTGGTTGCTGAGTCTTGTATAGACTCTAAATTCTTTTCTTCTGTGGTCAGTTGCAAGAACACATCTTCTAAGGTAGCGCTGACACGCCGCATTTCATGTAAAGCGAATCCCGAACGTACCAATGTTGTGGCGATATCTTTTCCCGGTTCGGTTCCCGGTTGCGATATTATCCGCAAATAGGCGCGGTTTGCTTGCGGTGGGTGATAAATCCCCGCCGTCGGAATTGATTCTACCAGACTCACACCCGATATATTTTGCAGTACTTGTTTTGCTAGGGCAGCTTCTCCTTCAATCTCCAATTCATACCCAGAGCCACCTGTCAACTGTGTCATAAGATTCTCTGGTGTATTGGTGGCGACTACCTTACCGCGATTGATAATGGCAACGCGGTTACAAGTCATGCTCACTTCTGGGAGAATGTGCGTAGAAAGAATGATTGTGTGAGTGCCGGCGAGGCTTTTAATTAAATTCCGCACCTCAATGATTTGCCGGGGGTCAAGTCCTACCGTCGGTTCATCTAAAATAATCGCTGGTGGATCGTGGACGATCGCCTGAGCAATCCCGACTCTTTGACGATATCCTTTAGAAAGCTTGCGGATAATTACCTTGCGCTTATCATCTAAATTACAACGCGCGATCGCGGCTGTCACTTTATTACTGCGATCGCCTGCGGATACTCCCTTAATTCTGGCAACAAAATGCAAAAATCCCTCCACCGTCATCTCTGGATATAACGGCGGTGTTTCCGGTAAATAACCAATGCGTTGGCGTACAGCTAACGATTGATCGTGGACATCAAAGCCTGCAATCTTCGCCGTGCCCTTAGTTGCCGGTAAGTAACCGGCTAAAATCCGCATAGTAGTAGTTTTACCAGCGCCATTCGGCCCCAAAAACCCTAAAATCTCCCCAGGTTCGACGTTAAAAGTCACATCAGAAATCGCTGGGGTAGAACCATATATTTTACTCAGATGCTCAACTTCAATCATCGGTCTAATGCGATCGCCAACGATAAGATACCCAACAATAATAGATCGCGATGTTTTGATTGCAAGCATTTAAGAGAGGAACAGGGGATGAGGAGGATAAGGGGGACAAGGGAGACAAGGGAGACAAGGGAAGGGGGATGAGGGAAGGGAGAAATGACAAATGACAAATGAAGCGATATAGAAGGCAATAAATTTATGGCTCAAACCTTACGCAAACTAGTTACATTCGATGAATTCGTTGCCAAATACCCAGACAACTCTGGCAAACGTTATGAACTGCATGATGGAGTAGTAATCGAAATGCCACCCCCAACAGGCGACCATGAAGAAGTCATAGGATTTTTAGTTTTTGAAATTACTAGAGAGTGTATCCGTTTAAATCTCAGCTACATCATTCCCAAAACAGCGTTGGTTAAACCATTAGAGAGTGAATCAGCTTACTCGCCAGATGTGCTGTTATTAAACCGCCCCAATTTAGCCAATGAACCACTCTGGAAAAAAGACTCTACTGTAAGCCATGCTGAATCTATACCCTTGGTGATTGAAGTAGTCAGCACTAACTGGCGTGATGATTATCTGACAAAAGTGGCTGCTTATGAAACTGTGGGAATTCCCGAATACTGGATTGTAGATTATGCTGCTTTAGGCGGTAGGCGGTTTATTGGGAATCCCAAACAACCCACTATCTCGGTTTACTCGTTAGTTGAGGGAGAATACCAAATCCGACAGTTCCAAAACGGGGAACGCATCATCTCACCCACCTTCCCGGAATTGAATTTAACCGCCGAACAGATTTTTCAAGCTGGAGGTGTGCAAATCTAGCCATGAGTGCGATCGCAATCCGCTTACAAAGAAAGGCAGAGGGCAGATGGCAGAAGTTAGTTACCAACAAGGACTCATTCATAGAGAACGCGATCGCATTCATAACCAACGAGATCGGGTTGTTTATCAACGAGTACTCATCCTTAGAGAACCTTAACCCATTGCTGACCAACGAGATCGGGTTGTCTATCAACGAGTACTCATCCATAGAGAACCTTAACTCATTGCTGACCAACGAGATCGGGTTGTCTATCAACGAGTACTCATCCATAGAGAACCTTAACTCATTGCTGACCAACGAGATCGGATTGTCTATCAACGAGTACTCATTCATTGAGAATGCGATCGCATTTGTGATCAACGTGTTTTTGTGAAGACATGATTATTTCAGTCAATTTGCTGAAGTACAATATTTTGATAAAAGCGATACAAGGTTGCGGCAGATGCTCAAGCGGCTTTGGCGATGGTTCAAAGAGTTGATTCAGCAATTATTTGGCAGAAAAAAGAATGTTTCTCCACCATTAGCAGCACAGGAGACAGGAGAAATACGCAGACAATTGACAGATACGGAGTATCAATCGTTATTTCTCCAGTTGTTGGCGGGAGTTAACGATCAAGACTGGAGTCGGGGACGGGTAAAAGGTTTTTTGGATAGCAAACGCATTAATCAGGCGAATTTGGTGGAGTGGTTGCGTGGCTTTGGTGAAAGGTTGCTAGCTTCAGCTATAGCAAATGATGAGTTAGCACAGGCGATGGTGCGGCTAGGTGAATTGGCTGTTGGTGATGTTAGTGTTATTGCTGATGATATCGGTAGGCGATTGTTGAAGCGAGAGGAAGAAATAAACCGTCAAGACGCTAAAGACTCTAAGGAAGGAAAAATTGGGGAAGAAGTAATTGTTACGTCGGATGAGTTGTTGGTGATGATGCAGCAAGATGTCAATTTAGTCCAGCAAATTGCTCAACAGCTAGGAATTGAGACAAGTGATCCACAAGTAATTATGAAGGCGCTAATGAATCAAGTAGCTGGTGATGAATTGACAAATGCTGATACACAACCGTATGTTATTCGACGCTTGAAGAATAATGATGCACTAGCATATTTTTTCCAAGGCTTTCAGCAATACCAGGCTGGGGATTGTAAAGAGGCAGTTACATCTTTTGAAAAAGCTATAGAATCTAAATTGAATTTTCAGTATTTACCTGATGCTTGGTTTTTTAAAGCCGAAGCCTTAATCAGCTTGGGTCTAATCGAAGAAGCTGTTGCATCTTGTGAAGAAGCAATAAGAATTAAACCTGACTATTACCAAGGTTGGAATTGGTTGGGTAGTGTGCAATGTGATTATTTGCAGCAATATGAAAAAGCAGTAATTTCTTTTGACAAGGCTATAAAACTGAAATCTGATTTTTGCGAAGCTTGGATTAACAGGGCCGAAGCATTGAATAACTCAAGGCGGTATGAAGAAGCCCTTGCATCTTGCAACGAAGCACTAAAACTTGAATGTGAGTTTGAAAAATATTACGAAACTTGGAATAAGCGAGGAATAGCTTTACGTGGCTTAAACCGAGATGAAGAAGCGATCGCATCCTACGATAAAACCTTAGAAATCAAGCTCGACTACCATCATCCTTGGCAAAATAGGGCTTTTGCTGCAATGGATTCAATAATTTGCGATCCTCTATTGAGTTCTTTGAGTGCTATTGCCAAACAAAATCCCGCCCTTAACCAGCGTGGTTATAATGGAGCGCTAGCAAGCTTTGAAGAAGGTTTGAAGTATTGTCAGCAAGACACGCATCCAGAAGGTTGGGGTATCTTGAATCAACAAATGGGTAATACTCACTACCTTCGAGGGAGAGGAGATTCTCATCCCCGCAACTATTGGTACAAAGCTGTTAAAAGCTACAATGAGGCACTAAAAACCCTCACAGCAGAAGATTTTCCTGAGTTGCATCTGGATATTTTGCGCGATCTAATTCGCGTTCAGTTGGATTTGGGAGAAACAGCCAAAGCTGAAGAAATAGAGCGACGAGGAACAGATGTTTTACAGCGGTTACTGGATGAGTGCAAAAGTCCTACTAAGAAAAAGCAGTTAGCTTTGAAGTTTGCAGGTTTTCAGCAGTTTACTGTTGATTTAGCAGTTCAGTCAGGAAACTGGTGTGCTGCGTTGGAATTAGCAGAGCAGGGAAAAAATGCTTGCTTGTCTTGGCTGCTGGATGGGTGGAGTGATGATTCTCCCAAATGGCTGGAGATGAAACAACTACTCAATCCTAATACTGCCATAGTTTATTGGCATCTAAGCCCAGCCGCTTTACATACTTTCATCGTCAAGCACAACGCCCCATCACCCATTGTCTTGGCAGAAACTCTTCTGAGTCCAGTGCAACGCTTACGCGACTTTGAAAGCTGGGTGAAAAATTGGAATCAAGAATACGCCAATTATCACAAAGGTAAAGGCAAGCAGAGTGAAGACGCAAAAACTTGGCGCGACAAGTTACCCACCATACTTGATGAACTGGGTAATATTCTCGATATCAACGCTGTTGTCTCCCAAATCTCAGATATTACCCAGCTAATTCTAATTCCTCACCGCGACTTACACCGCTTTCCTCTCCAAGCGCTATTTCCCCCAGAATTTACCATCAGCTATTTACCCAGCGCCCAAATTGGTATTAACTTACAAAAATTGCGGCAAACAAACTTAGGTAAAATTCACGAACTACCTTTACTGAGTGTAGAATATCCCAACAGTAAAGATTTGCCACAGTTACCTCATGCAGTTCTAGAATCTGCTGTCATTACCCAGCTATTTAACAATCCAAAAACGCTACAAATTTCTGGGAAAGATGCGACAAATACAGCAGTTAAAGCATCTTTAAAAGACGGTTATAACGTATTTCACTTTACAGGACACAGCACTTATAATTTCCATAATCCCAAAGAATCTGCTTTAGCTCTTAGCGGTGAAGATTTTCTCACCTTGGAGGAGATTTGCAATATTGAGAATCTCAGCACATATCAACTAGTTAGCCTTTCATCTTGTGAAACTGCAATTACTGGCAACCAAACAATCACCGCCGAATATGCAGGTTTAGTCAGTGCTTTTCTTGCTCAAGGTGTGACAGATGTTGTTAGCACGTTATGGAGTGTAACTGATGAGGCGAGCAGTTTTTTGATGATTTACTTTTACTGGCAAATAAAAAAAGGTAAATCGCCAGTCATCGCCCTCAATCGAGCAGCCAAATGGTTACGTAATTTAACATTTAGGAAACTTGAAAGGATTTATCGAGTAATCTTTGCTAAATTGCCATCAGATGAAACTGTTATTCGCCCTTTTATTAGAAGAAAGCTAAATCAAATAAGTGCAATGGAGGTATCAAGTAAGAAGCAAAAGCGTTTTGAACATCCATATTATTGGGCAGGTTTTATCATTACAGGCGGATTGAATTGATAAATTGTAATAGTATTTTTATGTAAAGCTTATCGTTAAATTTATCAGGCTGAAAGCCTTGTCGTTACCCACATCTTTTAAATCTCCTGCTTCGCTCCTATCCCGCCTTGGAATTAATTCCAAGGCTAATAGCTCAAGTCTACTGAAGTAGACTCAGCACAAAGATTTCAGTCCACTTGAGTGGACTTCAGCTATTAGCCCGAACTTTAGTTCAGGGCGGGTTGACAACGTAGCGAATAAGTGATGTATATCATTTCTCAGAATGATTTGCCACAATTGAATAACCCCACAAGAATTACCTCTATGAAACCTAACGATTTAATTACCCTTACAGCCTTTATTACAGCTCTGACAAAATTAGACGAACCTCTACCAAATAACATCCAAATCCAACTAAACGATATTGGTAAATTACTCACCCATGACGCCAACAACATTGGCAACTTGGATAAGATTGCTGAGAGTTACCCACCCTTAGATAATATTTATCAAGCAGAACTAGCAGAAATCGATCGCAACATTGGCGAACGTAGTAAAGGATTAGAACCTCTACCGCTACCAGAAGAACCAACTAAAGAATTGACTAACGCAGCAATTAACTCTTTTAGTAACGATGATTCGGTAGCTGCTGCTAAGAAAGCTGTAACACCCAATCTCTTACAAAAGATGCGGAACTTTATTATTGGCAGAACAGCAAATGGCTGAGAATATTATTTATCCTAGTATTAATTTATTCCTCTATGACATCCGAGATGGTTTAGGGGAAGATGAGCAAAAAATCAGTAGTAACTGCCAAGATTTTTGCCGCAAAATATATGGTGATTTATATAAAGCTAACTTGCAAGAGCAACCCATAGAATTCTTGGAGAAGCAGAGAGAATTCCTGAAGTATAAAGATAGTCGAGCAGATGTAGTTGAATTGTTGGGAAAAGCCAGAACTAGAAATTTTAAAGAATTTTCCGCATCGCTAGATGGTTATTACTATCCCCTGCAACTAGATGATACCTACGGGTTACAAGTTAACTTTTCTGGCAAATTAGATGCTAATGGTAAACCAAATGATGCTGTACAAGATATCGACAGCGAACCTTTTAGCAAACTCAAACAAGAAATTACTAACCGACTATCTCAGCAAACAGGTACAATTGGTCAAACTTGGTTACTTTGGGGCAAGCTAACCAGTACTAAAACTGAGACAGAAATCGAGGATATAGCCAAACAATGTTACACTCAAATTGTTAGCGATTATAATTGGCAGCGAGATTTTATTGGTAAGGGTAAGCTAGCAGCCGGAACAATTTTTGAGTTGTGGTATTGTCCCCAAAATTTAGCAGGAGAAGGTAAAGAATTCTGGGATAAGTTTAGAGAATCAAGTTATCATCTCTTAATCTGGTTGTTTCCCGAAAATATCACACCAGATGAAATGAGAGAACAGGTAAGAAATCTCTATTACGATTTTATGCGGTTATGGCAATACCGCCATAAGGTAGTTTGGTCATATTATCAAAGTCGCTATCAAAAACATATACTCAAAAGAGAATATGTAGAAATTCAACCATCTATTAAACAAACAACTGAATTACCGAGGCGGCTGCAAAATAATAGCTTAAAGTTAAACGAGTTACAAAATACCTTGACAACTAACTTAATTAATCTATCAGACTATTCTGTAGCTTTAAACTATCTCGAAAATCAAAGCCGCACTATTGAATTAAACCTCACAAATTATCGCTATCGTTTAGCTGATATCCAGGCGAAATATCCCGGTAGCGACTTAGAATTTCTCAAGAAATTCAGTGAGGGTGAAGTTTATGCACCAAAATATCAAAGCCAAATAAAAGCAGACTTAGCAAACCTCAGTCCTGGCTTAACTATGTTGCAAAACCTCAACAGCACTATCCAGGGGATAATCGACCTAGAGCAAACCAAAAGCGATCGCACTCTCAACACTACAATAGCGATCGCAGGTATCGGGCTAGCAACTAGTCAAATTGCTTCTGCTGTTATCCTGGCACAACCCCCGAATGACAAAAATCCTCTCGCTTACCGAGCCGAAGCCTTTGTTTGGAGTTTGGTTATAGGCTTGATTTTTGCTTGGCTAACATATATGATTCTTAGTCGCCTTCGCCGCTAAGACTTGATTTTTCTTTCGCTAACATATATAGTTCTTCGCATCTTTCGCCGCTAAATTACTGAATGTACCAACGCGGTTCGTTTACCATGTCCCAACGCACAATCCAAAGCATATACACTGATGGCGCTTGCACGGGAAACCCTGGCCCGGGAGGTTGGGGTGTTGTCGTCTACTTTAGTGATGGCTCAGTTCACGAAATAGGCGGTGCATCCTCCCATACCACCAACAATAAAATGGAAATGCAAGCGGCGATCGCAGCTCTGCAATTTCTGCAAACATCTGGACAAACTCAACCAATCACCCTTTATACCGATAGCGAATACTTAATCAACTCCATTACCAAGTGGATCAAAGGTTGGAAAAAGAAAGGCTGGAAAAAAGCCGATGGTAAACCCGTGCAAAACCAAGACCTTTTAGAAACTTTAGACGAACTTAATAGCCATACAGTAAAGTGGGAATATGTTCGGGGTCATTCTGGTAACGTAGGTAACGAGCGCTGCGATGTAATTGCGCGTACTTTTGCTAGTGGCAAAGTACCATCTCTCAAGCAATCTTCTCTGACAGATGCGGATCAATCTTTACCACAAATTAATGAATTGAATGTAGCAGAAGTCACTGAATATACAGCAACCTCTACAATAATTGACACAAGGCAACAAGAACTCAGTACTCTTGCATCACATCTAACCACTATGGAGCCAACTATCACAAACTCTACTTCCTCGATTGATAATAAGCCGCCTGAGATGAGAGTGGCACAACTGCGCGACCTAGTAGAAACGCTACGCATTGCTGACGAAATTGCCACCAAAGGCTACTTAATCACCAGTTCCGAACTCGCTGACCTCATGGATGTTCACGCTAGCGCCGTCACCAGTCGCGGCGATCAATGGCGCTGGCGCAACTGGATCGTCTCACGGGTACGTCGTGAAGGTAATCAAATTCTCTGGGAACTGGAACGCGGCGATCAGGTTGGAGGAGAGGAGGAGTAATTGGACTGACGCAACACGAAGTGTGGGGAGGGTGGGGAGTGTGGGGAGACAAGGGAGACAAAAGAGACAAGGGAGAAATAACTATTGACTCTTGCCCAATGCCCAATGCCCAATGCCCCATGCCCAATGCCCAATGCCCAATGCCCCATGCCCAATACCCAATGACTATTGACTATACTTTCTCCCCCGCCATTCCCGTGGAGTGCGGAAAGCAGATAGGAAGATTCGCAACACAGCTATCGGATCGGCTAGAGGTGAAAGCCAGAATAACCAGCCACCTTTAGCAGTTGTGCGATCGTAAGAAGGTGCGATCGCTAATAGCATGGCAAAGCGAATCGCTAGCAGAAATACATTTAGCCCCAACAACAGTTGTAGGAGGAGCGGGGCTAATTGGGGCGCAAGCAACAAATAACTCAGTACAATTGGCAGGGGTAAACCTTGTACTGCTGAGAGTAGCCATAAATCTCCCCAAATCTGAGCACGGGGAGATGCATCTTTTAGGTCGAGGCTACGTCCCCATTCTTTCCATGTCTCTATGGCTCCCTCATACATCCGTACCTTTAGCACCTTCGCCCCATCTAAAAAGCCTACCTTAAAGCCTTGAGCCGCAATATACCGGGCTAAGGTGACATCATCACAAAAAGAACTACTAGCACTGGTATAACCATCCACAGCAGCTAAAACTGAACGACGGCATAAATAGCACTGCCCATTAGCCATGACTCGTTCTGGCTGTTCTGTGTTGACACCCGCCGGATCGAATCGGTAAAGCAGAGTCATTAACAATGCCGGTTGTAGCCAACATTCTCCTGGATATTTGAGAATGAATTGAGGTGAAAGCGATACCAAATCATAACCTTCTGCTTCGGCTGTCTGCACCAAACTAGCCACCAAACCAGGATGAGGTACGGTATCGGCATCCATTCCTAAAAACCATTGACTATCTGTAGCAGTCTGCAAAAAGCCATTATGTAAAGCCCAAGGACGACCCACCCAACCAGATGGTAAAGGGTCATCTGTAAATAAGCGAAACCGAGGATCTTGCTGTTGGGCTGCTTTGACTAATTCAGGTGTCCCATCCTGAGATCTGCTGTCTACAACAATCGCTTCCCGAAGTTCATAACTTTGCTGACTTAAGCCAGCTAACAGTGGGCTAATACGCAAAGCCTCATTGAGTGTAGGAACCACAACGCTAACGCTACCCAAAATATCTGGCGTGGGCTGTTGAGGTTGAATTGGTGGATGCCGTCTTGGCCCCTTTACCAAGCGTGAAAGTAAAATCGCTGTTGCTGGTAATTGAAGTAATAGTAATAAAACTGATAGAGCGCTAACTGATATCAAAGCATCATCCAGTGTAAAAATATTTTGTTCTTAAATTTGGAATGGGGCATTGGGGATGGGGCATTGGGGATGGGGCATTGGTCAAGGGTAAAGGGTCAAGAGTCATTAGTTATTTCTCCTCTATTCCTCTGCTTCCTTGTCCCCCTTGTCCTCCATGTCCCCGTTGTCCCCTGTTCTCTGTTCTACTTCAAAGCAACCTTGACCTTTGCTACGGAAATTTCTTGAGTTGCTTCCATCGCAACAGCTTGTCCATTTGCACCTTGCCACCAAAGTGCCACAGCCGGAGCTACACCTAGCACCAAGCCCAGCAATACAGGGATAGAGAAGCCTGCGGCTAAACTCATCACGGTAGCGAAGCCAAAGTTACTTAAATAAACTACCAAAGGTACATTAAGTTGCGATCGCTCTAATTTGATGGGGTTGTTTCTCCATAGCAATGCTGCCACAGTCATAAATACCGATCCAGTACCCATCCAGCCAGCAAAGTTTTGGTAAGGCATCCCAAAGAATGGGCCTGGTTGTTGCCAATACCAGAAGGGAAGAGAGGTTTGGCTCATTGCGGGGTCAAGCACAAAATCCCAAGAAGTTAATAATAAAGCACCCAAGGCGATCGCACCTACATGACGCCACAAGCTGGGTTTTTTGTCTACTTCTAAACCAGCACGCGCCAGCAAGTAAGAAACGCATCCCACATAAAACCACGACAAAGGAATTGTGAATGGAACTAAACCTGCAATTTTATATCCCAGCCCACTTAAGTAACTGTAGTGACCAAAAGGAAAGCCAGTGCTGGTTCCCGATAATTCACTTCCTAAGGAAATAAACACTGATGGCAGCATAAATGCCAATGCGCGACCCAATCCTAACGTCCGGTAGGCATACAAAAACACAGCCGCCGCACCCAAAATCATATAAACCACACCGCCTCCAGCCATACTCCACTGCATGGCGGTCTGCCCAACCTCGGTTAGGTTCATAATTACTTCAGCATTCGGTACGACTAGTAGTATGCCTACAAGTCCAAACACCATCGACACGATATGACCAATCAGGCATACGCGCTCAACAATAACAAGTTGTCTCATGATAATTCCTTAACAAGATGTGACACGCGGCTACTCGGCTGCTAACAGTTTACAAATGTTTAAGAAAAAATTTAACTAGTTTGTCTGCAAATTCTCTGTAAACTTGCTTCGCTATTTTCACAAGAGCATAATCAACGATTGCTAGAAGCTAGAAAATATAAGATGATAAAGTTATAGTCTACGGCATTAGATTAAAAATCTATACCATCGACTTTTAGACGTTCCTTGACTTTGCGATCCACTTAGACCCGCAAACTAAGACATTCCTGCATAAAGGAGGGGACTAAGGGAAAACGATCGTCAGCAAATACGCCTACTCTCTAAAATAAAGCTTTTAGTTACCTCAATATACTTGTGGAACTATGGCTTGATTTGCTACCAAAAATCTAACCCATGTCGATTGTGCAACGAGTTCCTTGGGTTTCCCTGACACTATTACTATTTAGCTACAGCACTTTAGGCTGGGTTATAGCCGAGACGAAAGCCCCAATATTTGTCTGGCCAGTAACGGTACTGGGTATTTTACTTTTTGTAGGAAGTTTAACTATCCCTTGGACTAGGATGACAGATGTTTCTAGTCTCCTATTTAAATCAAGTACCAGGTCTTTTTTCTTTGCAGTTTTCGCAGCCTTCTTGTTCTTTATAATGCTTGCTTGGTTTCGGATGTTTCTTGACACCTTGCTGATTTTTGCTGCGGCTATTTTGGTGAGAATAGACTTTCAAACAGCTGGGTTTAAGGAATGGCACGCTTTTTGGATGATATCTATTCTTGCATTAGCAGGTTTAGCCTTTGGAGCATGGATGCAAATGCTATTATTCCGCCACTTGTTTATCCATTAATTCCCAATTGCTGAGTATTACCCCAATAATGTAGGGGTTTAGCATTTCTCATTGGTGTCAACTTAATGCGAAACCTTGTTACCGCAAGGAACTTCAGTTCCTTGCTAATAGCAAAATTTATCTGAAGATAACTAAATATCCTCAAAATCTTGAGTCTACTGAAGTAGACTTGGGCTATCAGTCTGAGAATTCATTCTCAGGCGGGCGACAAAGCTACGAGAGAGGCTATTTTTAGTTTAAGTTGACACGTGTGAGCATTGCTAAACCCTTACGGGAATTCCAATCGGGACGCGCTAATTGACTACGAACTTACCTATTTAGGGTAGGCAATGCCCACCCTATTTTTCTAGCTAGCAGCTGACTCAGCAGCCGCAGCTGGTGAGTAAACACTAACTTTCTTACGGGTTTTGCCCTTTCTTTCAAAAGTGACAATGCCATCAATTAAGGCAAATAAAGTATCATCACTACCAATGCCAACATTGTTACCTGGGTGAAATTTCGTACCGCGTTGGCGCACGAGTATGTTTCCCGCCCGGACAACTTGACCGCCGTAGCGTTTTACGCCTAGACGTTGAGCATTAGAGTCACGACCGTTACGTGTACTACCTGTTCCTTTCTTATGAGCCATAATTTCCTTTTGTGAGCTAACTTTTATTAATTATTCAGCAGCAGCTTCTTCTGTGGAACTTTCAGCGGTTGTTGCGGCTTCCGCTGCTAACACAGCACCATTGAGGTTAATAGAGTTAATCATCAGTCTAGTGATTTCCTGGCGATGTCCGCGCTTTTTGCGGGTTTTCTTTTTCGGCTTCATTTTGTATACCAGGACTTTACGACCTCTGAGATGTCGCATAACTGTCCCTTCTACAGTTGCCCCTGTCACTAGTGGCTGTCCGATATTAACTTCGCCATCGTGCTGAATGAATAAGACCTTGTCTATTGTAACTTTCTCATCTGGTTGGGCAGTCAGTAGCTCAATATCGTAGAAGCGACCAGCCTCAACTTTTAGTTGTTTGCCGCCAGTTTCAATAATTGCGTAAGTCATGAAATTGTCCTTGAGGTTGCCGTACAGGTAGCTGGTTTGCTTCTCATATAGAGAAGCGGTTTAGCACTTTTGCCAGCTTTTGCGGTATGTCTACCTGATCCGAGCAGGAATTAGATTAGACAGACAATCTAAAATCATATTTTATGAACTGCGATAGAGTCAAGACATCTTAGCAATTTTGGATTTTAGATTTTGGCTTAAAAGCCCTGTTATCAAAGCTGTTTGAGCGATCGCTGTGTAGGTTAGCAAAAAATGATCGGATTTTTCTCAAAAAATTTGACTTGTTTAGCGAAATTGAGATTTGTGCTGATGTAGTTAGATGAGACACAGAACAGCACCGAAAAGTCTGAGCAGCAGATCCCGTTGCTCGGACTTTCTCTATTCTCCACTGAGTTGAGGTGCAAGAAAGATATAGCAGCGCGATCGCGCATGAGCTAGGATGGCTATATTTTAATTACTTGAGATGAAAAGAATAGAAGTTGAACAAAGAACAATTTTGCTGGGTTTAGCAGGTAGTCACGGCTATGGCTTAAATCGTCCTGATTCTGACTTTGATTATCGGGGTGTATTTATTGCACCTAAAAGATATTACTTGGGATTTGATAGCATAGAACAAAAAGAAAATGGCTGGGATGAACCAGGAATATTTCCTTTCTTGGATAACAATAAAGATACAGTTATCTACGAATTAAGAAAAATCCTGCATTTATTAGCTGGAGCTAATCCTAATGTTTTAGAATTGCTGTGGTTACAAAACTATCCTGTAGTCACCTCAGTTGGGCAGCATTTAATTAACCACAAACGGCTATTTTTAACTAAGAAAGTAAAACATACTTACTCCGGTTATGCTTTTGCCCAAATTAAAAAGATGGAAACTCATCGCAAGTGGTTATTAAATCCACCTCAAAAGAAACCACTACCATCTGATTTTGGCATAGAAGATGAATTACCGCTAATTAAAGATGAGCTAAATGCTTTCCTAGAATATCTTTATCTATTAATTAGAGGGCGGATTGAGTTTCTAGAAGAAGCTGAACAATTATACCAACTGCTGACAGCCGATATTGATTTCAAGGGAGTACTAAAACAGTACACTTTACCCGATGAAACACTGGAATACACACAAAAGCTAACTAATAGCCGCAAAGACTTTATTCGCTTGCTTCAGAAAAGCCAAACTTATCAAGTAGCTTTAAGAGAATGGAAAGCTTACTTATCATGGCAAGAAAATCGCAATCCCGCTAGAGCAGAAATGGAAAGAAAGTCGGGTTTCGACCTGAAGCATGGGATGCACTGCATTAGACTGTTACGCAGTGGACTTGAAATTTTGCAACAAGGAGAAATAACTGTTGATAGAAGAATAGCTGGTGATGCAGAGGATTTGAGAGCTATTCTTCAAGGTGCATATTCTTATGACCAGGTGATGAAAATGGCGGAGGAATTGGTTGCCAAAATGGAAACTGCTTACGAACAATCAACCCTCCCCCACAAACCAGACTTAGAACAAATTAATGAATTGTCTATGGAACTAGTGGAGATGCAAGGATGGAATTAATAGTCAATGGTCAATGGTCAATAGATTTTTAGGTTTTGACTGTTGACTGACTAAAGAGTTTGCAGCAAATCTGCAAAACCATAAAGGCTAATAAAGAGTAATATCAATGCGGTGAGTTGGGTGATTCGCGTTTGGGGTGAGGGGGCGATCGCTTCTCTAACTAAAATGGAAAGAGATGCCCCAACTACTAAGCTCAAGCCCAGTACCATATAAGGCATATCTGGTAACAGGGTAGCAATTCCTAACATAGCGATCGCTACCATTAACATTAATAATTCTACAAACCGAGGCGGGTTGTATTGGCTAGATACAATAAAACTATTTAACCAAAAGTGCCAAAATCTCATAAAAAGTGTTGAGTTCTCAGTGCTGAGTTAAGAGTGAGGAGTTAGGAGTTATGAAGCTAATTTGATGTAGAACTCATAACTCATAACTAAAAATGCTTAACTCCTCGCTCCTAACTTTTGACCTGTGCCGTTTTTTTGTGCAGTATCATCCGGTAGTTCTACACCAAAGACTCGCGCAAAAGCTTTTTCTACTTTGTAACCAGAATCAATTGATTCTAAGGGGTCTTTCCGCAGTCTGTGACGCAGACATAGCGTAATTACACGGCGGATGTCATCAATTGTGACTTCGGTACGTCCTTCTAGGGCGGTTAAGGCTTTGGCGGCGCGGTTAGTAACAATGTCACCTCGCAAACCATCCACATCCAATTCCGAACAAATTTCCGAAATTTTCACCCGCAGATCGTAATCGCTGCTAACTTGTGGTAACAAGTTCTGCGCGTTGACAATTTGCTGTTGTAGTGCTTCTTGCTGGGGTTGGTACTTATCAACAAATGCTAGGGGATTTTGGTCAAATTCTGCCCTTTGCTCTACAATTTGTACCCGCAAGGCTGGTTCTTTGACCGTGTGGATTTCGGCGTGCATCCCAAAGCGGTCGAGAAGTTGGGGACGCAGTTCACCTTCTTCCGGGTTCCCAGAACCCACAAGTACAAAACGTGCTGGGTGACGGATAGATATGCCTTCCCGTTCTACTGTGTTCCAACCACTGGCTGCGGAGTCGAGCAACACGTCTACTAGGTGGTCATCTAGTAAGTTGACTTCATCTACGTAAAGAATACCCCGGTTAGCTTTTGCCAACAGTCCCGGTTCAAAGGCTTTTACACCTTCAGATAAAGCTTTTTCGATGTCGATTGTGCCGCAAACTCGGTCTTCTGTGGCTCCTAAAGGCAGGTCTACCATCTGCACTTTTTTAAGAACAACAGGGATTTCTCCCCCTTGTTCTAACAGTTGGCGGACTTCATCACTCATCAAATCGGGGTCTTTGGGGTCACTGTTGAAGGAGTCATTGGCAACCACGGGGATTTCTGGCAGCAGGTCGGCCAGGGCCCGGATAGTTGTGGATTTGCCGGTGCCGCGATCGCCCATAATCATTACACCACCAATTTTGGGGTCAATCACGTTCAACAGCAGAGCCAGTTTCATTTCTTCCTGACCAACAATTGCTGTAAACGGAAATACCACACGTCGCGTACTCGCTGTGGTTTGAGCAGTAGGACTCACTAAATTACCTTATCAAGATTTTTCTTATTACCGTTCTTTATTGTGCCATAGGTGGGGCTATAGGATAATTATGTATTCTCTAGTCTTGATAATCATTCAGTTAATCAAAGAGATGGTAAAACAATAGGCAAATCAAAGCTTAGATGTTAAAAAACACCTTAAAAAAGGTGCGACAAAAGTCTTATTGAGTGTGCTTTTTCAAACACGTTTTTATGGATTGTAAGTAGTAGTTCTAGGTTTGCGAACACCAGCAATAGCTCCTATTAATGAAGCGGCTAAACCTAACAAAGAACCCAATACAAACCACCACAAGGCTCTAGAGGTAGCGGCAGCAATATCACGAGCTTGTTGAGCAGATACATTTGGTATATTTTGTTGCACATTGCCAATCGGTTGTTGTGCTTGATTCAGAACTGCTGCTGCGTTAGAAGCAGCTACACCGAAAGCACCCGATACTCCACTTGCTAATAGCCAAGAGCTAAGTGCTAGGGTGGTTGCCCAAAGAATTGCGCCGTTAAGTAATGCTGTGTTCCGATTCATCGGGCCACAAGCGCGAGTTGTTACCCAACCACCAGTAAACAGGGAAATTAACAAAGCGATCGTTGACCAAAGACCTACATTACTAGCAACATTTGGTGCGATCGTTCTTGGTGCACCTGAACCTGCAACATTGCCTGCACCAATGGCACCAAACAATGCACTTAAAATTAATTGTGTGACTAAGGCAATCAACACCCCAGAAATGATTGGCCCCCAACGCACAAGGTCATGATATTCAGCGACTCGACCCGCTACCACAGGCTCAGGAGGAATAACTTGGTCTCCTACCCTATTTGCATATGACATAAACTATTTTCTCCCTTACTACTTCAGCAAAGCTTTTCCAGGTATATTTTTGCTTGTGATTAAAATTAAATTGCTAAATATAATTTTTTCTATCTATCAGCAGAAAGAGTTACATACTCTATCTTTAGTAGTAATAAATTTTAGCTAATTGTTTTGTGCTAACAAGTTAGAATTATGTTTATATAAAAATTTCATTTCAATTTATTACATATTTTCTGAGTTATTAATATAGGAATCTGCTTTGATTCCTGAAAAGGATTTGCGTAGGGAGGGAATAGGGAACAGGAAAGAAGAAATAAAAGTGTACTTAGTTTTTTTCAAAAATCAAATATGAATCCTATATTAAGTTTTAAATATACTTAGTAGTTTATCAAAATGATTTAATTTTATTATGTGAAATTCAATTACTTAATTCTCCAAAGTTATTTAATTTTTAATAAATAACAGTTGGTTTATAAAATTTACTATTAATTCGGAGCCAAAAACGGTATCTGAATTTATCAGCATAAAAAAACTAACGCATCTTCACAGCAGTTCCTGTGGCAGTAATCAGTAATAGCACTCCTGACTGGTCGACATTGATTGTACCCGTATCAATTTCAATGCCAATTACAGCATCCGCTCCTAAACGCTGTGCGCGTTGCTCTAATTCTTGTAATGCTTTGCGTTGACCTTCCTCGAATAGTCGTTCATAGCTACCAGTACGTCCACCGACAATATCGCGAATACTAGCCAAAAAATCCCGCAGGAAATTGCTGCCATAGACGACTTCCGCTGTTACAATGCCCAGATATGACTGAATAACGGCTCCTTGAATTACATCAGTTGTCGTCAAAATCATAATTTAGCCTCATACATAATCTGTCAGTTGATTAACTATAGCAATCCTAAATCATTAAAGAAACAATCTGCTGCCTATTGCCTGTCTTCCAAGATTATGCGCTTACACGTGTTTACATCATTTATAGTCATGAGTTGAGAGCAGGAAGTAAGGGAACATTTCGGAGTTGAAAGCAATCTTATCCTGATGATTGCCAGATGAGGATGAATTTAAAGCACAAAAGCTCTTACAAATTGGATACAGGGATCGTGAATAGCAATTCTCAATTATTTGTGAAAAAAATCTATTGCCTATTGCCAGCTTCCTACAGTAAGTTCACAACTCACATAAATATGATTGCTAGATAAGGTATAAATTTAACCCAATTATGTGCCAACACAGTGTTTTGTTTTCACCATACTGTGGAATATACGTTAATTCAGCTACTTCCTAGTTGATACTTCCGTAAAAACTCGGTTTTTTTATCACTAGTACTGACAATACTTATAAGAGATTATTAATATTTTATAAAAGTGAATAAATACAGTTTTCAAAAATGAACATTTCTGTTTTAATGTACAAGAAAAAAGCTCCTTACAATCTCAGGAAATTTACTGTGTACAAACGGATCTCATTTATAGTAAGCATTTTGTTATTAGGCAGTTTCGCCGCCACTATATCCCCAGCGGCTCAAGCTCAAGTTTTGTTTGCCCAAGCTAGGACTCCAGAAGTAAAGCAAATGCTAGAAGATGGGCGGAGGCTAGTGAATGCTGGTGATTATACTGGGGCAATCTCTGTTTATCAACAAGCAGCAAGTCTAGAACCTAAGAATGCGAAAATTCATTCGGGGATTGGCTACTTATATGCTCAACAAGGAAATTTTCAAGCAGCACTAGCAGCTTATCGTCGGGCGCTGGGTCTCGACCCCAACAACGGCGATTTCTTCTACGCTGTTGGCTACATCAAAGGTAATATGGGAGACACAGGCGGGGCAAAGGACGCTTACCGCCGTTCTATTCAACTAAACCGCAACAATGTTAATGCTTATTTGGGATTAGCGGTCACTCAAGCTCGTTTGGGAGACTACGAAGCAGCTAATTGGGCATACGAACAAGCAATTAACCTCGATCGCAATAATGCCCAAACTTATGAGTTAATGGGTTCAATGTATAAGCAAAGACGGCAAGCTAAGCAAGCTAGCAACGTGCTAAATAAAGCGCGTGACTTATACCAGCGACGCAATGACTTTGATGGCGTCGCCAGAGTAGAAGCATTACTGCGAGATTTAGGAGGATGAGGTTAATCTAGGTGGCGTCCCGTTAGTTCTACAAAAATATCTTCTAAGTTAGAGGGACGCACCATCATCCCGGTTTTATAGGGCTGTTGTTCCAGATAAATATTAGCTGCTTCTAGAGTGGGGAAAAATAGATATTCCCAGCGCCTAGCACTATCACCTTGCACTTCAGTAGCATCTAGCTGCTTCATCACCAAACCTTCACCATGAGCAGAACGCAACTGTTGCAAAGTTCCTAAAGAAATTAACTTACCACTATCCATAATTCCAATGCGTCCAGGCTTGAGCGAACCAAAAGGATCACATAAATACTCCACCTCATCCATATAGTGAGTTGTCGGTAGTATTGTCATCCCTTGCTTATTCAAATCCCGAGTAATTTCCCAAAGCCGTCGCCTGGTTTGGGGGTCTAGTCCTACGGTCGGTTCGTCGTAGTCAGCATCCGAATTGTGGTTGATTTACCTGCACCGTTAAGGCCAAGCAAAGCAAATATTTCTCCTGGTTCAATTGTGAATGATAGATCGTTAACGACAGGGCGTTTGTCGTAAAACTTGTAGACGTTTTCTAGCAAGACAGCAGCAGTCATGGATCGATAGATCATACTACTCGATCTAAGTTCGATATGCGATCGCACTCTTGTCAAGAGGATCTATTGAATAAGCAATGCCCACCTTTACCAGATTTACTTGGTAGGGTGGGCACATATTATAAAATCGTCAGGTAGTTAAATTAAAGCAAAATTTTAAGATGCCAGACTTCAAGCGGGGACAGTCTTTAAGAAGTCATCCCCAGGAATAACTGTAGTGTAGAAGACGTAGTCTTTATTAGCTAAATAGCGTCGGTCTTGTTTAATAATCGCCATAAATTCTCGATGTCCATCTCGTCTACGCCCCACTAAACAACCTGCACTAGCATTCTTGATATCGTTTACTGGAGCATCATAACCCCAGTGTTGATTAACTTGGAAAAGGCCTGTATCAAGTTTATCGCCAGTGCGTTGAAAATCTTTGTTGAAATCTCGGTGAACAGTAATCGGCGCAACTTGGATTAAGGCTTCGTGGCGGTCTGCATTCCCGTGGTAGCCGACTGCCCAAGATTTGTATTGCCCAAACTTAATTCTGGCAGCACCTGCCGGATTCATCGGGTTGTAGGTATAATAGCTGCCTGGTTCTGTGGTAGCTTGCCAATGGTTCACAATTTTGGGAACACCTTCTACTATTTCAATGACAATTCGACGGTCATTAAATTGATTGGGTGTATCACTATTGAGACTCCAATCTTCATTCATTCCCTCTATATAAACAATGTTGTATTGTCTGGCTCCCGTAAATACCTGATAATTTTTTGCCTGCAAATATTTTACAATTCTGCTGGCAATGCTATTGCTTAGTTTTAAAGGTGGTTCTGGTAGTTCCTCTGGTTTAGTTTCAATTAAATTCTTGGCTGTGACTGCTCCTAAATAATCACTTTCTCCAGACTTAGTTAATTCTTGAAATGTTGTCAAAGCTGCTGCTGAGACTGGGCCAAACTTTCCATCTGCTGGAGGATCTAATAAACCCAAGCCAATTAAAAGTACCTGAATCTGACGAGTTAATTCTGTGTCTTGACCAATCGCCTCAAAGTTCCATTTTTCTTGTTTTCCTAAGAAATCTTGTAGTTTCATCCCGTAGTTGCCTCCATTTATCTATTTACTAGGTAGGTACAAACATGGTTGTGTAGATTAATTCTGTTTGAGAACATACCCTTGGATACAAATTCTCGTCAAAATTCTGACTTATCATATACAATCTTAGTATATATAAGTACATATTTAATGCAGAAAAAGCACTTATATAGTGTATTAGAAGAATGTTATTAAGTACAATATTTCAGTAGTTACGTAATGTAAATCAACTATTGCTATAAAACTAAGTAATAGCTGAAGACTAGTATTGTCAAAAAACTAATTACTTGTATAAATAAATTTACAATTTCTCAGGTTGAGCCAAGCTCTTAAACATCGTAACATTAGCCACCGACTCAACCCTAAAAAAAAATTTAATTTTTTGTATCAATAAATTTTAAATTTAGGAAAATAAGTTAGCTTTGTGGCACAAAAAATCCAGTGCTATTACTTAGTACCTACAGACATGGCCACAGAAATATTACTTCGTCTTCGCGATCTCAAACCAGAATATCAAAGACTGTGGAATAGCTGCGAAATCAAACCCGAGAATTTGAATCAGACTCAAGAGATAGTTGCGCAAATCGGCTTAAATCGCCCTCGATACCAAGGATTGCAACAAAAAATAAATGTGCCCTGGTACTTCATTGCAGTTATCCACAACATGGAATCATCTTTGTTGTTCACCAGACATCTGCACAACGGCGACTCACTAAAAAAACGCACCATCAACGTCCCATCAGGCAGACCGATTGCCAAGCCAATCAATGGCTGGGAAGCAGGATATACTTGGGAGGAAAGTGCGATAGATGCTTTAACTCTTAAAGAATTCGATCAAGTAAAAGATTGGAGCTTAGCAGCACAGCTTTGGCAGTTAGAGAGATACAATGGTTTTGGCCATAGGCAATACCATCCAGAAGTTCTGACTCCTTACCTATGGTCAGGAACTAATCTCTACTCTAAAGGTAAGTACAAAAGCGATGGTAAATGGGATGCTAATGCTGTTTCTGTGCAAATTGGGATAGCAGCGTTACTCAAAATTTTGATTAAAGTAGAAAATCTTCAAATTCCATTAGCTTAATTTCTGGCTAAGGTGAGCATCTAAGTACTATTTTGGATTTTGGAAAAGTTAAGGAATAAGCTTTTGCAATCCAGCAAAGAGCGATCGCATAATGCATAAAAAAAGGGATGATATCCTCAATCCCTTTTTGCAAAAATATATTTTATCGGTAGCCAGTGTAATTAAAAAACTCTAAAAATAAATGGATAACGGAATGGTTGATCTGGGTTAGTGAGACAGTGAAACAGCGCCCAAATTGTCAGTCCCCAGTGCAGTGCAAAGCCAAAGGCCACAACAGGGAAGAACAGAATTCCGCCCAAACCAAAGGTAAGCCAAGATAAAATCGCAATTGGTACTCCAATTACAGTTGCCCAGAACCAAACATTGAAGTGAAAATTAATCGATTCTCTAGCATTGCTTTTCACAACTGGGTCATCAGAAATTAAGTTAATGACAATGGGAACCCCAATTGAGAACAATGTCGTACTGAAGAAAATCGCCCCATGAGATAGAGAGGATAGCAATTTACGCTTATCAGGGTCGTATGTAACTTGCATCCTGGTCGCTCCTCCACTTGCTTTATAGCTTTGATTGTAACGGTTACTTAATAAATCTAGTATTGGAGTTTACCGTACTCAAGGTGTTTTAGCGCTTTCTCTTGAGATAGATTAACTTTGACTCGTACTCATCAACCCTAGATTATGAGGTTTACCGAACTCCTTACCATAGCAAGGTTGGGAGCTATATACTGCATACCGTATTTTCCAGAGAGAACCGCCCAGGCGATCGCAGGCTTTAAATATGAAGTTTAAGTTAATATCTTCTGAGGTAGGAATCTTGCTTGTGATAGAACTAACATAAATGTATCCAGTAGGGTAGGCAACGCTAAACCTACGAATTATTTGAGAAAGGTGGTAGACAATGGGTCGCATAAATCCCTACACGCTACAGATGCAGATTACTCGGATGTTTGAGCAAGGGCAATCATTCTTCGCCACAACCAAAGTGCATGACTGGTTGAAAGAACGCAATCACGATCCACTAGAATATGATGTTATCTTTCATAAAAAACCTGCTCCTCCCGGTTCAAAAGAAGTCATGGTAGTGGAAATTGAATTACGTCGCAAAGATGGACAGCCTGTAGATCCGTGGTTACAAGAACAAATTAATCTTCATGCCTAATTTTGCGATAAATAAGGCATCTTGCTCATGTCAAATCTTTAACTTAACTTCTGCTTATCTTAATAATTTATCTTCCAATAGAGCGTTCCTAATTATGGAATGCTTTTTATTTTTATTGAAGTGAAAAATATTACATTTTTCTCCACTGACAATGAAAGCTAATCAGCCTTGGATTTTTGCATTTTGGCTTTACTTTGGAATTTTGATGTCCATATCTCTATCAGCCTATCTAAAGATTATCCCAACTGAACTATCACAATTTCCACATTACGATACAATTTTGCATTTTTTATTGTTAGGTATCGCAGCTTTTTTGAGCCATTTAGCAGTTAATAAGCGGAAATTTCAAATTTTAAATATTGCTATACCAATGGCTCCAATGATTGTGATATTTATTTGTGTAGTTGATGAGATAATTCAATTCTTTGTACCCTACCGTTCCTTTGACTTAGTTGACTTAGCTGCTGACTTTTGCGGTATCTTGTTATTTACTTGGTTAGCAGAAAGGCAGAATTTGAACAAATAGGATTTATAATCCAAAAACTAAAATCTAAAATTGTATAAGAGAGGCTCAAATATTCAGGAAAGTGAAAAATGACTCAAAACCAAGCTTGTAGACAATCAGCAAATCATATTTGTGGCAATTGTAGACAACGCCTATTTGCTTGGATGATGGCTAAAGTTAGCGATGGATATGAGAAAGTAGTAAGCGATCGCAAACGCTCTCTCTTTGCTAACCTCCACGGCAATGTGTTAGAAATTGGCCCCGGAACTGGCCCCAACCTATCCTACTACCCTCAAGATATTCACTGGATAGGAATTGAACCAAACCCATTCATGCATTCTTACCTCCAGCAAACAGCAGAAAAGCTGGGTTTAAATATCGATATCCGGACTGGTACTGCTGAACATATAGATGCAGAAGATAACAGTATAGATGCTGTGGTGAGTACTTTAGTTTTGTGTTCAGTTCCAAATTTAGCAGCTACGCTACAAGAAGTTTTAAGAGTTCTCAAACCAGGTGGACACTTTTTATTTATTGAACACGTCGCCGCACCAAATGGCACTTTTCTGCGCAGGTTACAAACTACAGTTCGCCCAATTTGGAAAGTGTTAGGAGATGGTTGTAATCCAGACAGAGAAACTTGGGTAGCTTTAGATAATGCTGGATTTTCCCATGTGAATTATGAACATTTTGAGGCACCATTTCCAATTGTTAGCCCTCATATTATTGGCGTAGCGACAAAGTAAGTATACTAGTTTAACTTCACTTACCTTTGGCTATTGGCTCTTGATTCCTTTCTGGAATTAACCCAGCTTGCTCAATTGCTTTTTGTCCCTGCTCAGTTGCTAAAAGTCTGAGATATGCTTCCCCTACTTGTTGTTCCTTACCCTTGTTCTGCTTGATTACCACAAATAATTTAGAGGTTATGGGATAACTACCATTTTTGATTGCTTCCGTGTTCAGCTGATTGCGCTTTTGCGGACACTCATTTAGTGGTACGAAGGGTTCTTGATAGGGAGGAATTAGCTCTGCGGAAGTCATACCTAAAGGTAGAGGCTTAACCGTA
Organism: Aulosira sp. ZfuVER01; assembly: GCA_034530615.2. GTDB lineage: Bacteria > Cyanobacteriota > Cyanobacteriia > Cyanobacteriales > Nostocaceae > Aulosira. The sequence goes on along the minus strand of JAVRCV020000019.1, from coordinate 91,018 downwards.
CATTGATGCACAACTCCCCGCGCAGAAGCATAATATACACCTCCAGGGGTTTGGTTTACCCGGTGCAGCGCCTCTGTTGTGGAATAAACATACTGGACATTAGAGCTAAGAGCTTGCTTATCTAAAACCTGCTTGCCAGATATTAATACCACATCGGCATTTTCTGGATGTTGAGAGAACGGAATAATAGCCAAGTCTGGCCCGCCTACCTGCTTCCAGTTCGTAATTTGTCCCAAATAAATCTGTTGCAATTGGTCAACAGTTAAGCCTGACACTTTGAGTGCTGGGTTGACTACTACTGCTACCCCATCAATTCCAACCTGATGTTCCGCAAGTATGAAGCCTTGCTGTCTAGCTCTATCTTTTTCTTCATCTGTAAGAGGACGGGAAGACTCAGCAAAATCTAATTTTCCTTCAAGCAACATCTGAATACCAGAGCTAGAACCAGGACTAGTAGTAGCAGGGTTAACGTAGCGTAACTGTAGCTCCGGACGAGTGATTTGGATCTGAGAATCCACAAGTTGCCTAATTGGTGCCCAAGCTGTGCTACCACCGTAGTTAAACGATCCTATGGGAACATTGGTAACAGTCTTAAAGTTTGAAGTTGCAAGCGCAGAAGTCGTAGCTGTACCTCGGCCAGAGGAAGCAAAAGCACCGTTATCGACTTGGAGGCGAGGTCTAAGCCATAACCAAAGTCCACCAATGATGGCAACAGTCACCAGTTCGCCAATAATCAGACCCCTGATCATCTGTACGGCATCTTGGCTGAGTGGGACGCTTTTTTTGCTATCATTAGTCATCTTGCTTATCTTCCTGTGATTTAGCTGGTTTTCAGTAAGATAGAATCAGAATTATTTCATTTATTTTCTAATCTTCTAACAACTGCTAAATGCACTCTTCATAAAGTTTAGATAAGACTTCCGGTAAATTACGGTGAACTTCCTTAATAAAACTATATATTAATTTATATAAAGATATTTTTTAGGTGAAATTACTTAATACAACCGTTAGGCATAACGTAACATGTTAAGCAGCAAGTTACTAGGCGATCGTTACCAGGTTGTTGAAGTTTTGAGTCAAGGAGCGTTTTGTCAAACCTACAGAGTTCAAGACATCTATCTTCCCAATCATCCTACCCGCGTCGTCAAACACTTCTTGCCGAGTGATAAATATTCGATTCCAATAGAAATACGCAGACGGCTATTTTCCCGAGAAGTAGAGGCCCTGAAAAAACTGAGCAACTATGATTTAGTGCCTCATCTTTTAGCAAATTTTGAAGATAACCTGGAGTTCTACTTGGTACAAGAGTTCATTGAAGGACATCCCCTAAGTATAGAACTAACCCCTGGTCGCTGCTGGTCGGAAAGCAAAGTTTTTCAACTCTTGTACGAGATATTGAGTATCCTCAATTTTGTTCACAGTAATGGGCTAATTCATCGAGATGTCAAACCGAATAATATTATTAGGCGGAAGCAGGATAATCGCTTAATTTTGATTGATTTTGGCGCTGTTAAGCCAATTTGGCATCAATTAATTAGAGGTCAAGAAGAAACTGCAATCTTTACCCCCATTGAACAATACACTACGATTGCGATCGGTACACCTGGTTATATGCCTAATGAGCAACAGCGAGGTAAACCCCGGCTAAATAGTGACATTTACGCTCTCGGGATGATTGGTATTCAAGCGCTAACGGGGGTACATCCGACACAATTACCAGAAGATTCCAATACAGGTGAGATAATTTGGCAAAACTTGGCACAAGTTAGTACTGGACTAGCCTCAGTACTGAATACAATGGTGCGTTACCACTTTCAAGACCGATATAAGTCAGCCAAAGAAGCATTAGAAGCACTCTTAGCACTAAGCAATTTTTATATTTCAACGCCGCAATCAGATGTTTCTCCAGCATCGATCAACATTCAATTAGAACATCAACTAGCCTTTACTGGGCAAGAAAATAATCAAGTTTCTGGAGATGAGGGATTTACACCATCGATTAACGACGACACCAGCGAGATTACACTATCGGAGACGCTGTTACCGACAACTAATATCTACCCACAAATACAAGAATCTTACAATCCTTCATCGACCAATACTACTGTTTCTATTTTTTCCAGGAAACCTGCTTTGTTGATTGGCTTAGTAGTAGGCGTGTTTTCTGGATTAGTTCTAATGATTGTTAGCTACTGGTCTGTACAGATAGTTACTCCTGCGCCTCAAGTCCAAGATTTGCGCCTGCAAATGCCAGAGGAATCTCGTTAACCTGAGATTGTAGTTGCCTTTGTTGGGTTGCTGGTTGATTAGGCTTATATTGCAAGCTATCTCTGTGGATTAAAAACGCTACAATCCCAACTACAACTAAGTTAGTAATTAGCAGTCCCACAGCGCTCCATATCCAAAGCTTCGTTTTTGAGCTATTTCCCAAGTCAGTTGGGTTATCTACTAATTCAGTTGGGTAGGGTTTGCGGTTCATGGTTATTTTCTACAACAACCTAGTTTAGCATACCTTATTTTACACCTATTTTAATGACACAATCTCAATCGACAAGTAAGCATTTAGGCAGAAAACTTGTGGAGTCAGCCAATGGTTAATTGGTAAGGGAAAAGTCCATTAACCATTAGTCTGTTTGCTATGTTTTGCTAGTTTTCAGTTGGTTTGTGATGATGAAACCTAATTCCCAAAAATATGTCGTAAACAAACTCAAAAAAATCTTTCTTTTGTAATAATCCTGAAGTTTGATAACAACCTTTTTCATCTAACAGCGATTTCATTAAATGATAGGTGGGTTGGTAGTTATACCAAGGAATTGAAGGCCATAAATGATGAATTAGGTGATAATTTTGTCCCAAAATCAAGATATTGAGAATTGGGTTAGGGTAGACGCGAGCATTTTTCCAGCGATCGCGCTCTACAAACGGACGGTGAGGGAGATAATCAAAGAATAATCCCAGTGCTATGCCCACGATAAATGCTGGGATAAACCAAAAATTGAGAATATAGCCCAAAAAGTGGTACTGAACTGAAATGTAAACAATCGACACAACAATCAAGCGGCTGATGAACCATTCTAGTAGCTCATATTTACGCCAAAGTTGCCGCTGAAAGAAAAATACTTCATGGTACAGAAACCGTACTGCAATCAGCCACAGCGGCCCGCCAGTCGAGACATAATGATCTGGGTCGTCTTTGGGATGATTGACATGGGCATGATGCTGTAAATGTACTCGCGTAAATACCGGAAAAGCAAAAGCCAGTATTAGCGCACTACCATGCCCTAACATCGCATTGATTACCCGATTGCGATGAGCAGCTTGGTGGCAAGCATCATGAATCACCGTCCCAGAACAATGCAAGGCTAAAGTATTAACACTAAAGCAGAGCCAGTGCGGCCATTCCCACAGCCAATAACCAAAGTTAGATAACACTAGCATCGTCACTGCTGCCAAAAATAGCAGCAGTGTAGGGTTAAAATCACCCGGAGGTGCTAAAAATTCCTTGGGAGGGACTGTCAGTGGCTTCTTTGCCTCCGACGTGAGCATTCTGATCTCCTTGTTTATCAAATATTACGAATATACGACAAAGATTAGTAAATAATAAACTTTTATAAAATTTTGTATAGTAAGCTCGATCGGCAATTTTGCGGATAGTGTAGATAAATAAAGCTATGATTCCAAACAAGACTTGAGTATTTGCTAATAGTAGGGGTGTAGCAATAACCAGAATTGGATGGTCAGGATATCATCCTGGGGATGGATGGAACCAAGATTAGTGTACGATAACAAGTCTATCCCACTCCTTTGAAGCCTCCGCTAGAGGGAGTCTTCAGTAGCTGACTACTAATGCAGCTTGGCGCAAATAAATATACTATTCAAAACAGCGCAAAAACTTACAATAAAAGAGTTTTGACTTTTGAATTCCGCGCCGCAGTATTAGCCTTTATTCCCCTTTCTAACTGCTGCCATCTGATTGATATAGCAGTGACGGAAATGAAAATGCCCTTTAATTTACGATGGTTTCCTAGATAGATCCTAGAATCAGCCCCTATGCAATTAAGAGATTCTCTACGCCGCACAAAAATTGTCGCTACGATTGGGCCTGCCACTAGCAGTCCAGAAATGCTCAAAGCGATTATTGAAGCGGGTGCAACGACACTAAGGCTAAACTTCTCCCACGGAACTCATGCCGACCATCAGCGTAATATCCGCTTAATTCGGCAAACTGCTTTTGAACTAAATCAGCCAGTGGCAATTCTCCAAGACTTGCAAGGGCCAAAAATTCGCTTGGGGCGGTTTGAAAATGGGTCTATAGTTGTAGCAAAAGGCGATCGCTTTACTTTAACCAATCGCCCAGTCATCGGCACACAAGATATTAGCTGTGTTACCTACGACTATTTAGCAGAAGAAGTCCCCGTCGGAGCAAAAATCCTCCTCGATGATGGACGAGTAGAAATGCTAGTTGAGGACATTAACCGCGATAAAGGTGATTTGCATTGTCGGATTACCGTAGCCGGTAAACTTTCTAACAATAAAGGTGTCAACTTCCCAGGAGTCTACCTTTCCATTAAGGCAATGACCGACAAAGACCGCGAGGATCTGATGTTTGGTCTAGATCAGGGCGTAGACTGGGTAGCGCTGTCTTTTGTCCGCAATCCTCAGGATATCATCGAAATTAAAGAGCTAATTTCTAGCACAGGTAAGAATGTGCCAGTAGTAGCCAAAATAGAAAAGCACGAAGCCATTGAACAAATGGAAGCAGTTCTGGCTTTGTGTGATGGCGTTATGGTTGCTAGAGGGGATTTAGGTGTAGAACTACCAGCAGAAGACGTACCTGTACTGCAAAAGCGGCTGATTGCTACAGCAAATCGCTTGGGGATTCCTATCATCACCGCCACGCAAATGTTAGACAGCATGGTGAGTAACCCCCGTCCAACTCGTGCCGAAGTGTCGGATGTGGCAAACGCGATTTTAGATGGTACAGATGCTGTCATGCTCTCTAATGAAACGGCTGTAGGTAATTACCCTGTGGAAGCTGTAGCAACGATGGCCAGAATTGCCGAACGCATTGAACAGGAAGAACGGCAAAACGCCAATCGTCAGTTAAGAGATACGCGGCGTTCCATTCCCAACGCTATTAGCCAAGCCGTAGGACAAATTGCAGAACAGCTGGGTGCAGCAGCAATTATGACCTTAACCCAAACTGGGGCAACAGCGCGGAATGTGTCTAAGTTCCGGCCCCAAACACCGATTTTGGCGATTACACCCCACGTGAATGTAGCGCGACAATTACAAATGGTGTGGGGAGTCAAACCGTTGTTGGTGCTAGAACTACCTTCTACTGGTCAGACTTTTCAAGCCGCGATTAATGTAGCTCAGGAAAATAAGCTATTAACTGAGGGTGATTTGGTTGTGATGACAGCCGGTACACTCCAAGGCGTTTCCGGCTCGACAGATTTAATTAAAGTTGAAGTAGTAACGGCGATTCTCGGCCAGGGGATTGGACTGGGGCAAGGTTCTGTCAGCGGTCGCGCCAGGGTTGCCCACACGGGTATGGATGCAAGTAACTTTAATCCTGGAGATATTTTAGTTACTACCCGTACCACTGCCGATTTTGTTGAGGCGATTCGCAAAGCTTCGGGGATTATTACAGAAGAAGAGAGTCTTACCAGCCATGCAGCAGTAATTGGTTTGCGTCTTGGCGTACCAGTGATTGTTGGGGTGAAGAAGGCGACGCAAGTCATTCGGGATGGGGCAATTTTAACGCTCGATATGCAACGAGGTTTGATTTATTCTGGCGCAGTGGGTACACCATAGACAATTCAAAATTCAAAATTCAAAATTATTTTTTGGGTTTTGAATTTTTGGAACTAATTAATTTTTACTCTGATTGATTTTCAAACTTAACTTGCTCATAAATCTGGCGATGGGGAATTTGGCAGTTTGCTGAGGCTAAAGTTAAAACTCCATCTTCATCGTCAGATTCTTTAAACAGCCAGTTACCTTCGGAAGTTTATTAGATAGATATTTAGCAAGTTTACTTTAGCCTAGCACTCACAGATAACGGGATAAAATTTCGGCGGTGGCTTGTCCTGTTTTTTCCCAGCTAAATTGATTTGCTCTAGCGATACCTTGGGTAGAAAGATGCGATCGCAAGTTTGAATCATTTGCGACAGCCTGCATAGCTGCTGTTATTTCCCCTGTATTGTAGGGATTTATAAGTATAGCCGCATCGCCAGCTACTTCTGGAAGGGATGAGATATTAGAAGTAATCACAGGAGTACCGCAAGCCATTGCTTCCAAGACAGGTAAGCCAAAACCTTCCCAGAGGCTAGGAAAAACAAGTGCGATCGCTTGATTGATAATTTTTGGTAATTCACTGTAAGCAACATACTCCAGAAATTTCACCTGATTAGTAATATCCAATTCCTCAACTTGCGCTTGTAAAGTTGGAGTATAACGGCGATCGCTAGGCCCTACTAACCAAAGTTCGTAGTCTTGACAATTAGGTAATGCAGCAAAGGCGCTAATCAGCCGATGGACATTTTTATAAGCATCTTGGCGGCCGATGTAGAGAAAGTAGTTGCGCGTGGGTAGATTCAGAGGTTGGAAGTGAGTGCGATCGTAAGCGAGGAGAATTGGTGTAATTTTGCTAGCTGGAATTTGGTAAAAATCGATAATATCTTTAGCTGTGGCTTGCGAATTGCAGATAATATGTTGTGCTTGGCTAAGAACTTGGGGAGTGTAGTAGCGATGGTAAGGTATTAGAGGTGAAAAGCGTCTAGGAAAGCGCAACGGTATCAAGTCGTGAAACATAACTACAAAACGACAATTGGTATAAAGAGGCGCTTCCGGTAGAGGAGAAAATAATAGATGAGATTTTAGCTTTTTATAGATTTTTGGTAATTGAAATTCTGTCCAGGTCAGGCGACGAAAATGACCTAGTGTGCCTTGGTCTGGTGTCAAATTTGAAGGAACAGTATAACAATTGTAGTTGGGAATTGTTTTTGCAACTAGTAATTTTGGATTCAGTGATTGAAAATAAGGAAATATATTACTAGCGTAGGTTGATATACCTGTTGGTTTTCTAGATAAAAAAGAAAGATTGACTAACAATTTTTAATCTTTATAGATAAAGTTACTTAATTACAAAGATTATACAGAAATTCTTCAGCACATTCCTGCCAAGAAAATGGTCTATACTCATTTTTAATCCGTTCTACTAACTGATTATAGTAAATATCTGAATCAACTAGTTTTTTTAAAGCTTGGTAAAGTTCTGATGGTTGATGTGGATCGAAATAAAGGCAAAAATCTCCACCTACTTCAGGTAAAGAACCTCCATTGCTTGCAATTACAGGCTTATAATATTGAAGTGCTTCCACAACTGGTAATCCAAAACCTTCATAAAATGAGGCTTGAACTAGACAGTAACAGTTTCTATAAAGAATACTGAGTTGCTCGTCTGTTACTGCACCTAATATATGTATAAGCTTGCCATACATTTTATTAGAATCTATCAGCATATCAGTCTCTAAATACCAGCCTCTATTACCTGCAAACAACAAATTTACTTCTTTATTATTTGAATCTACTAATAAATCAAAGGCTGCCATAATAGTTTTAATATTTTTATGAGGAGCCAGACTACCAACTACTAATATATATCTGCTATTTAGTAGTTCCTTGAAATTTTTATCAAAACTATTATTTTCTATATTTGCTAAAAGCTCCAGATTTGCATAGTCACATCCTAAGCGAAAGCTCTTAACTGTTAAATTGCTATTATTAATTGAGATAATACCTGCATTTTGGGCATTCCTATAGTCTTTAGCACTATTTTTAGAGATACATAAAACTTTATCAAACAGGTCTGAATAATCTCTATAAAATTTAGTAAAAGCCGCAGCAGAATTTTTGTTACAAAACTCTGGGAATTTGATAGGAATAAGATCGTAACATATAATTGCAATTACAACTCCATGCTTTTTTAAATTTTTTAAAAAATTATAGTAGGTTTTAGGCAAATCCCAGTTGGCATCAGCAATTATATAAATGTCTCCTGGTAATATTTTTAGACCTTCAAATTCAAGTAAGCCATTTTTGCTTTTACTTAAATTTAAATAAATACATTGAATTAATATAAATGGAAATAGATTCAAAAATTTATTCTTTAGTTTAGTCCAGAATACCTGGAATTTCATAATTATTTTACTAAAAGCATAAATATATGGGTTCCTTATAGCCGCCTCACTATTATTTTCTGGATTTAAATTAGTAACTTTACGCATGAAGTTCCCATCAAACATAACCGCTACCACTTCTATATTTGTGTAGCTTGAACTTGAACTGAGCTTATCTAACTCAGATGTAAGTTGACGCACAACTCGATGAATTCCAGTATTTTTATATGTATAGTTTGCTGTATGAGTACAATCTATAAATATTCTCATTTATGTTTTTTATAATATATTATTTGGCAACAAAATTATTGAATCTATGCATGGAAAGCTAGCTCAGAATTATCTATCTCATAAAATGAATGTATTTGTGATACCAATTCACGAAAATTCTGATACAAATAGATTTTTCGTAGGGGTTTAGCATTACTCATACGTGTCAACTTAAGCTTAGAAGCATACAGCGTAAGCCTTTAGGGTTCTCTCTCTTAGCACCATAAACTTTTGATCCCCCCTAACCCCCCTTAAAAAAAGGGGGAATTAGAATCTTAGCCCCCTTTTTAAGGGGGTTGGGGGATCAAATATCTCGATTAACAAAGGGTTTCACGTTAAGTTGACACCAATGAGCATTGCTAAACCCTCTACGGCGTATTTGTATCATTCTTAAAGTGAAATGGTATGAGCAGTTTTTTACTTTTGTATACTTTGTCAGAGTATAAAGTAAGTATATTGAAAAAAACTAGACAATTTAACTGTTCAATTTTTTCAAATCAGAATCAATCATTAACTCAACTAACTTCTGAAATGAATGTTGAGGTTGCCAACCTATCTCTGTTTTAATTTTATCAATGCAACCAATCAACTGTATAGGTTCATCAGGACGGTAGAATGCAGGATCAACTGAGACATAGTCTTGCCAATTGAGACTAACACAGTTGAATGCACATTCAACTAATTCTCTGACAGAGTGGGTTTCACCGCTAGCAATAATGTAGTCCTCAGGTTGCTTTTGCTGTAACATCAGCCACATGGCGTAAACCGCATCTTTAGCGTAACACCAGTCACGACGGGCATCTAGGTTGCCTAATTTTAGTTCATTTGCTAGACCGAGTTTGATTTGAGCTACTGTGTTTGTAATTTTGCGAAACACAAATTCTGTGCCGCGTCGAGGCGATTCGTGAGTATAGGTGATACCGCAGCAGGCATAAAGATTATATTTTTGCCTATAGTTGACAGTCATCCAGTGAGCGTAGGCTTTAGCAACGCCGTAAGGGTTACGGGGACGAAAAGCGGTGCGTTCGGTTTGTGGCGATTCGTCCGGTTGACCGAAAACTTCACTACTTGACGCTTGATAAAATCTAGCATCTGGCTTACAACGACGGATGGATTCTAGAAGCCGGGAAACACCAAGGGCTGTGTATTCAGCTGTAAGGGCTGGTTGTGTCCAAGAGAGAGGAACGTAGCTTTGGGAGGCGAGGTTATAAATTTCATCCGGCTGAGATTCGGTAATCACATCCATTAAAGAAGATTGATCTAAAAGATCGCCAGAAAGGATGTGGATATCTCCAGAAAGGTGATTGATACGCTCAAGATTACTAGAACTTGAGCGACGGACTAAGCCAAATACTTGATAGCCTTTGGTTAGTAGTAGTTCAGCAAGATAAGAGCCATCTTGTCCAGTTAAGCCAGTTATGAGTGCTTTTTTTCTTGTCATACTCCATGTTTCATCTATATTTAGTTCTCAGACAAAGCTCTTGCCCAAGATAATTTTATTTGTTTATTTTTAGTTATGGAGAAGTTATTCTTATACGATTTCACAAAAAATATGATGTGGACGTAGGGGACTGTCTAGCCTAAAGTTGTGCATTAGATTTATTCTTTGGGAGGTGCTAAAGCGCAACTAAAAATATTTTTTATTGCATCATTTTAGCCTAGACACGCCAGTAGGTTGGGTTGAGGAACGAAACCCAACACTCCAAAGTCTTGTAATTGTTGGGTTTCACTCCGTGCCCCTACGGGGAAGCAAACTACAACACAACCTACGCATCTTGTCCGGTCAAACCGATGATTAAAGCTTTTTTCATTTATGAAAACTTTACTTTGTTTATGAGCCTAATTTTATAATCTTAGCCTTAATTATTGTTCATATAGTTCTATATGAGATTTAGCAATTTTGCTCCATTGATTATTCTGACAATATGTTAACCCATTAGTAATTAATTGTTGAATTAGTTCCTGATTTTCATATAATTTTTGAATTTTATAAGCTAATTCTTCAGCACAGCCAGGTGTAAATAAATGCAAGCAATCATTATCTTCGTTTAATTCTTCAAAAGATGCTATTTTACTTGCAATAACTGGTTTTCCAGACGATAAAGCCCAAGTAATAGATGCAGATGAAGATAATATTGTATCAGGTGCATACGGAACTAAGCAAAAATCAGTTACATACTGATATTTTCTTAATTGGTCTAGTTCTAAATAACCTGTTAATCTTACACGTTCTTTTAAGCTCTTATGTTTATTAATAAATCCAACTATTTTATCCAATGCGGTGTCTTTTGAATTAGGGTGTGGTTCGCCTATGATTAACAAATAATAATTTTCAGGTAAACTTTTTAAGGCATTTAACGCTGTGTTATAACCTTTATATGCTGATATAAATCCAAACATTAGAAGCACAACAGCATTCTCAGGAAATCCTAACTTTTCTTTGAGAGCATTTCTATCTTGAAAATCAATATTTTGATTGTCAGATAATGTAACACCCTGTTTTATAAGATTTATTGATTTATCTTTAAAACCACTATCTATGAAAATGCGACGTGTCTTTTTTGTGTGGACAACAGCATTTAATGCGTTTTTGGAATTAAATAGAGGAGTAATATAATATTTCCACTTAAAATTTTTAACCCCTTTTTTTAACATACCCATTATTCCAGGAAAAGGATCGTGTAAAAAAGATGGTTCTGTATGAAAAGTTACAAACACTCGTTTATTGGATTTTAATAGCTCTTGTAAAAAAAAGTTAAAATTAATAATTGATTCATTGTATCCGTAAGAACCTGCAAAAAAACTAAATTCATGCTGAATGTGTATGACATCATACTTAATTAACTGCTGTGAACAATATTGAAAATAATTTTTAATTTCCTCTCGCGTCATATATTTAGTTTTTTTTTCTTCTAGTGGAATTACTTCACAAGTAATTCCATTATCTAACATTCCCTGAACCAATCCTTTTGTATATCCAGCAATACCACAAGGCACATTCCAAGTACTAAATTGAACAATTTTCATTCGATTTAATCTCCTTTATTGATTTTTTTATAAAAAATCGTACATAATAAACTGTTGAATATTACAGTTTTAACTCAATTAATATTTCAATTATTTTACTTTTAGCATCTTGACCACCATAATTATGCAAATCAACAGGATATTAATTTATTTTTCTGATTAACGTAATCATATTGAGTTATTTTATTTCTGAAATATCCTTGTTTTGTTTGGGAATTGCAAAATTAATTTGATTTCAGATAAAGATTGATTGCTTCATGTCCATCACCAACAAATTTAACGACACCTCTTTCCAGCCAAATCACTCTTTGACATGATTGTTGGATAAAGTTTAAATCATGAGATACTACTAATACAGTTGCATTTATATTCCAAAACTTTTCTATTCTCTGCTGACATTTATTCTTAAATTTTTCATCTCCTACAGACAATACCTCGTCTAGAATTAAAATATCTGGCTGTACATCTGTGGCGATCGCAAACCCCAACCGCGCTACCATACCCGAAGATAAAGCTTTTACTGGAACTAATCTATAATCCTGCAATTCTGCAAATTCTAAAATTGACTGCGCTCTTGCTTGCATCTCTGCTCTGGAAAAACCCAATAAGACACCGTACAGCAAAATATTATCCATAACAGAAATTTCTGCATCGAACCCTGCTCCTAGTTCTATCAATGGTGCAATTTGCCCTTTTACCCTAACCGATCCGGTTGTGGGTTGCAGAATCCCAGAAATTACTTTCAAAAGAGTTGATTTACCAGAGCCATTTGCCCCAATAATACCTATTTTTTCTCCGGTTTCAACTACCAAATCAATTTTATCTAAAACTAATTTCTTGGCAGGCTTGCGATACTTACCTTCAATAACAGAGAGAATGGTTTTTTTGAGATCGTAAGAAAACTCTTCTTGTGTTCGTCTCCACAACGAAACTTGATCTAGGCGAATTACTTCCATTAGAGCAAATCCATAAATTGATGCCGCCACAAGTGAAAACAAACCCAGCCTAATGACATAATGATTATACCGCTGAGTAAAGCGCTCCCTATTAAACTCAAATCTGGTAGCGTTCCCGATAATGTAAGTTGACGGATACTCTCAATAATCGGTGATAAGGGATTCAATCCTAAAAATTGCTTAACTTGTTTCGGTACAATAGCTGCTGGATAAAACACAGGGCTGCTGATCCAGATAAAGAAGACAACTAACTCATAAAAATAAGGTAAATCTCTAAAAAATACATATAAGGCGCTTACAAAAAAGCCTACCCCAATACAAACTAAAATTAGTGCAAAAAATGGTAGTAGCAGTGCGAATACATTGATGAGGCTCTTGGAATTTATTAAAGTAATAACTGCTAGTAGAGGTAATACTCCTACTGTAAACTGAAATACATTTGCTGCAACCATTGATACAGGAAAAACGCTCACAGGCAAACGAATCTTATTTAAAAGGGTACCATTATTAACTACACTAGCTAATGCTTGAGAGGTCGAAGCTGAAAAGAAATTGATGACCACCAGCCCGGTAAATGCTGCCAAAATATAATTGAGAATTGAATTGCCATAATAGGATGCAAAAGTCGCCCCGAAAATTGCAGTATATAAACCTGTCATAATTAAAGGGTTCAACAACGACCAATAAACCCCCAAGAAGGAACCCCGATAGCGCACTTTTAAGGTTCGCGATACCAAAACTTGCAGCAATTCCCAATAACGCTGCACTGGCAACCAAGTTGAATTATCCTTAAGCAAAAGAGTCATCCTAACAACCACTCACACCACAAACCGCTAATTTGCGCATTTTATACTATAAGAGATATTTTGTTGCATCAGCCTAACACAAAATCCATATTAGTATAAGTAAAATACAGGCTAAAATACCGATATCTTAGTTATAAAAAAGTAACTTTTGTTACTAGTAAGATGGCGATGACGTTGATTTAAAACTAAAAAACAAGTTTTTTGCCAAAATTTAAAATTCCCAATCAGCATTAAAAAATTATCAATCCTCATATAAACATTTAGAACATCTTAAATTAAGAGGACTAGTTAATTTATAAATTAGTTCCAAGAACCCGCTACCAATAAATATTAGTGCTATATTCATAGCTTTAATTCCAGCTAGATATAGTTCTTAGAATAGTTAACCTTTGAATATCGAGACCTGTAAATTTATCAGCAAGCATTTTTATTTAACTTAAAGTATCAGGATCAACTCCCAGCGATCGCACATACTCTGCCAATCTTTCTGCCCGCTGCCGTTCCTGCTCTGCTCGTTGCCGTTCCTGTTCTGCTTTTTCTGCTAGCGTCGGCACCCAACCCTGTGCATTATACCAACGCAACCATAAACCTGTTATCTGCTGATAAGTACCTTGCCACAATCCTAATCCCAGTTCTAACTCTTCTAGCCAAAAGCGGTTTTCTGGTAGGGAAACGGCTTCATAATGAGCGCCAATGAGTGGAAATATCCGGAGTTGATTTTCGTAGCGGTCATAGACAACATAGTAAAGAACCCGCAAAATGCGTTCATACACTTCCCATTTAGTTGGGGGCTGATTGACTTCCCTAAGCGTTTTTCCTAAGTCTTCTTGCTCTGTACCTGGTGACAGTAATTCAACTACTAAAAATGGATCGATTCCCTCTTGCCAAATGACATAACTTAAGCATAAGTCTTGCTGTTGGCTAGCACTAGCTACTCCCAAAACCATGTACCAATCAGGTCGCTTGTACCATAAAGTATGGCGAGGATCGTAGTAAAGGTTCAAATCACTGGCAAGTAAAATTTCCTCAGATAAATAGTTGGGAGGTTGGCAAGTTTCAGTTAATAAATCAGCTTGAATACAGTGAAATTCGTCCGGCAAGCCTGATTCCCCTATTAATTCACTAGGTAAATCATGCATCGTTGGCATGGTTTCTTGAGGTGGGCGAGGCGGATTTTGATCGTACATGGTTGCTCGTTTTCAATTACAAAGTGAGTTTCTTAGTTAATTGTCATTTATCTCCGTGTCTCGGAGTCCTCCCGTCTCCTTGTCTTTTTTCCTCATTTCCATCATCGCAAATGTGTTACAGCTGAGTCACGGATTCAGCTAAACTGAGACTTGGTTTATTGCATTGTATCTAGGCATGGAAATCGGACAGAAGGTTAAGGTTTATCGTTTGCGCGATCGCGTATCTCCCCCTGTTGTCAAAAGATTAGGACAAGTTGGCACTATCCTCGGCTACAAAATGACGGATGGTAGCGGTGTTGGTGTAGTGGTGCAATTTGATGATAAATTCTCCACTTGGTTTTTTGAAGATGAACTTAAACTCGTACAGTAGGCGGAAGCTGAGAGGATTTGCCGAGTGCTAAGTTGGAATTGACAACATCGGCGGTAACTGGAAATCAAGTAATGACTCTGATATTGACATTTTTGGGCAAAGGCGGCACTGCTCGTACCAAAATTGCGATCGCATCTGCCAAGCTATTAGCTAGCCAAGGCAAGCGTGTACTTCTAGCAGGACTTGCTGAACCAGCATTACCCATCCTGCTAAATACCACCCTAACTTGCGACCCCCAAGAAATTGCTCCTAATTTACAAGTAGTACAGTTTCAAGCATCTGTACTACTAGAGCGCAACTGGGATGAAGTCAAAAAACTTGAGGCACAATACCTCCGCACACCAATCGTTAAAGACGTTTATGGTGAAGAATTGGTGGTATTGCCGGGGATGGACAGCGCCCTTGCCCTCAATGCAATCCGTGAATATGATGCCAGCGGCAAATATGATGCGATCGTCTACGATGGCACAGGTGAAGCTTCTACATTGCGAATGTTGGGATTGCCAGAGTCATTGAGTTGGTATGTGCGGCGCTTTCGGCAATTATTTGTTAACTCCGATTTGGGGAAAACAATTGCAGAATCGCCTTTGATTCAACCGCTGATTAGCACTTTGTTCAATTTCAATTGGACAGCAGATAACTTCGCTCAACCTACTAATCAAGTCAATAATTTCCTAGAAAAGGGTAAAGCTGCCCTGGCCGACCCCCAGCGCGTTGCTGCCTTTTTGGTAACTACTCCAGAACCAATTGAGGTAGCAAGCACCCGTTATTTGTGGGGTAGCGCGCAGCAAGTCGGTATTACAGTTGGCGGCGTTATCCTGGTCTCTTCCCAAACCCACCACAATCTAGCAGAGGAATTTAGTCCTTTACCTGTAAGTGTGGTTCCTGATGCACCAATTGGTGAGTGGCAATCGTTAATAGATGCCCTACCCAACTTTGCACAGCAATCACTACAAGCTCCCAAACCCATTGAAATAGATATCCACAATCGTCAGGTACGCTTATTCTTGCCTGGATTTGACAAAAAGCAAGTCAAACTTACCCAGTACGGGCCAGAAGTGACAGTCGAAGCCGGAGACCAGCGGCGTAATATTTCCCTACCCCCCTCTTTGAGTGGCAAACCCATTACTGGGGCCAAGTTTCAGAATAGTTATTTGATAATTTCGTTTTAAATCATAGGTAAGGAGGGTTGGGGAATGGGACAGAGAGGACAAGGGAGATAGGGAGCAGGGGAAGCAGGGGAGAAAATACCCCAACCACCCAATGCCCAATGCCCAATGCCCAATGCCCAATGCCCAATGCCCCAATCCTTATGCCCAATGCCCAATTCATAAGTATTTCTTATGTCTGATTCATCTCCCATTACCCCCAATTCCAACTCAGCGGAAGCACTAGACGCAGTTAATACCAGTGAAGAAATCACAGCAGTTGCCGATCGCAGTGCTAAAACTAGGCAACTACTGGGGATGAAAGGCGCAGCACCGGGAGAAACCTCTATTTGGAAAATCCGGTTGCAACTGATGAAGCCGATCACCTGGATTCCCCTAATTTGGGGCGTAGTCTGCGGTGCGGCTTCGTCTGGGAACTATACTTGGACACTAGAAAATGTGTTGAAGGCAGCAGCTTGTATGTTGCTTTCAGGGCCGCTACTGACGGGTTACACCCAAACCTTGAATGATTTCTACGATCGCGAAATTGATGCCATCAATGAACCTTACCGTCCTATTCCCTCTGGCGCAATTTCTGTACCCCAGGTAGTTACGCAAATTGTTGTATTATTTCTTTCAGGTATTGCCTTAGCCTTTGTACTGGATTTATGGGCTGGTCATGACTTCCCCAATGTCACAGTACTGGCAATATTTGGTACTTTTATTGCCTTCATATATTCAGCACCACCACTGAAACTGAAGCAAAACGGCTGGTTAGGAAATTATGCCTTGGGAGCCAGCTATATTGCTTTACCTTGGTGGGCAGGTCATGCTTTGTTTGGAGAACTAAATTGGAAAATTATGGTTCTCACCCTAATTTACAGCTTGGCTGGATTAGGCATTGCCATTGTCAATGACTTCAAAAGTGTAGAAGGCGATCGCCAACTAGGATTACAATCACTACCTGTAATGTTTGGTGTTACCACTGCGGCCTGGATATGTGTAGTGATGATTGATTTATTTCAGGGATTAATAGCTGCCTATCTAGTTACTATCCATGAGAATTTGTACGCAGCAATTCTCGTACTGTTAATCCTGCCGCAAATCACCTTTCAAGATATGTATTTCCTGCGCGATCCCTTAAAGAATGACGTGAAGTACCAAGCAAGCGCTCAACCATTCCTAGTCCTGGGAATGCTCGTGGCTGGTTTAGCATTAGGTCATGCAGGAATTTAAGTTATACTTCCTCAGCCAGAAGTTAACAGTTAGGGGTTAGGAGTTAAGATTACTTCTAACTCCTAATTTTTAATTACTATCAAAAATAGCCGTGTTAGAACTAACATCTACCCTGATTTATGGGATTCAACTTCTTTTAGTCCCTATTTGCTTTGTTGTTGCTTGGTCTGTCATCATTCTTGGCGCTTGGAGTCTATGGTCAGCGGCGCGAGATAGTGTCAGTAAAGCCAAGCAAATGCATCAAATTCCTTGTACTGGTTGCCAATTTTTTACTGACGATTACCGCCTGAAATGCACCGTACATCCTTCTTTAGCAAATACAGAAGAAGCTATCAATTGTTCTGATTATCAACCGAAAACCAACCCCATGTATTACTAAACAGATGAGAGGGGAAAGGGGGACAAGGGGGAAATAACGAATGACTATTGACTATTGGCTATTGACTTTGGACTATTGAGCCATGACAACTGACAATTAACTAATTTCTAACAAAACTTTTAAAACACCTCGACTCTGAGCATATTTAAATGCTTCAAGCCCTTCGCTGAGGTGATAGCGAGCATGAATTAGGGGTTGTACATCCACTTGTCCTGTTGCTAGCAATTGGAGTGCAGGAGCAAAGGGGCCACAACGGGAACCAATTAGAGTTATTTCATCTACTACCAAAGAAGATGCATCTAAACTGAGGTTTCCAGCATAAGTACTTTTAAGTACCAATGTACCCCTAGGACGTAAGGCGCGGCGGGCGATCGCAAATCCTTCTGGATTACCAGTACACTCTACTGATATATCGAAAAATCTATCTGTCACAGCGTCGGCTAAACTCGTTTTAATGCCACGTGCTTCTAGGTTAGCGAGTTTATCTTGATGACGCCCCACTACCAAAAGTTCGCAGCCTGTCAGAGCTATTGTCTGTGCCACTAGCTGTCCCAGCTTACCATCTCCCACAACCAGCACTCGGTCATTAGTACCTAACTTCACTTGTTGCTGAATTTCTAAAGCTGCTGCTATGGGTTCAGTAAATGTTGCTACGTCTGTTGGTACATTCTCAGGTACAGGATGTAAGTTTGCTATTGGCAAACATAGATATTCAGCAAAAGCTCCGTAGCGATTAACTATACCAAGTACAGTGCGGTTTTCACAGTGAGTTGATTGGCTGCTAAGGCAAAATCGACAATGTCCGCAAACAGCATTAATTTCTCCCACTACCCGCTGGTTAAGTAGGTTTTCTGGCCCTTGTTCAACAACACCAACAAACTCATGTCCTAAAATACCACTGTAAGGATAGTAGCCTCTGAGCAGTTCTAAGTCAGTATTACAAATCCCTGCACGTAGAACACGCACAAGGGCTTCTCCTGGTGGTGGTTCCGGCGTTGGTATGTCTGTGCGTAATTGTAATTGGTTGTTTTCGAGCCAGAGTCCTTTCATTGTATTTGACCAATAAGATTCAGGACGGGTAATGCTCTAACTAAAAAGCAGTAGCAGCTATCATTTTACATTTGAGTTAGCAAAAATTACTGATATGGAACAGTACAAAACAATAGTTAAGTATAAAATTGTACTTATTTAAAAAAGAATGCGACAGATACACAGCCCCAAACCATTGTCCTGTCTGGATTCTTAATTTTGAATTTTGAATTGGTATTACTCTAGCTTTTTCTCACGAATTGCAGTGGAGGTTGTATTGTTTGAATTTGGCTGAGTTTTGCTTAACCAAGTTACTAGGTCATCTGCGTGTACTGCTATCTCATTCCCTAGGGTTTTAATATAGAGAAGTCCGTCACTAATAGTTAAATCTCTGATGGGATACCATGCATCTCGTGTGCGGATCAGCAGTTCTAATGGAATTCCCAATTGTAAAGAATATTTACGATATTTCCACCAGGCTCGCCATAGGTAGACCGATTTGGTGCCATGCATTTTATAACCATTAGGTACTTGGCAGTAGCGATACTCATAAAAACCCCGACGATCGATTTCGCCTGTGAGAATATAGCTATAGTCAGCCAATACCTCATTCATCACATCCCAATAGGATGAAGTTGCATTAATAGAAAATAATGATACCGTGTCAGTGAGTTCTGAAGTAGCAATGACACCTTCTATTTTGGCTATTACTTGGTTACTTTTATATACTGTTTGCGCTGTCAAAAAAGGGTTTGACAGTAAGACTTCTTGTTTCTGGATGGAGCTATAAACAAAGACTCGCATCAAATCTAAATTGGACAACATGGCTATTTTACTCAGTGCCCCACTGCAACATTATGGGATGCCAACACAGTATAAATTAGCTGCACATAATTAACTCAACTTTCAATATATTGAAACCCTTGTTGGGCAAGGGTTTTACTGGTATATTTTATAACCTAAAGATTTTTTATATCGTGTTTAAATTTTTACACGTTCTAAAAACGGTGTAAACACTGGAACCAATTCGGAACGGCTAATAACAAGGGTAGGAAAAGAGCGATCGCTGTAATCTTCCCCTGCTACCAAAGGAAATGGCTCGGATTTTAGAGATAACCAAGTACCACCAGCCGCTTGGACAATTACCCAAGCACCTGCTAAGTCCCAAACTTTGGGCGTAGCTTCAATACCACCCAAGGTTGCCCCAGTCGCCACGGTCAGGAAGTTATAGCTAGCTACACCCAGCATCCGAATTTTACAGGGAAAGTCTGGTTGTACAGCTGCCGTACTGCGAGAACAGAGATTAAAAAAGTGATTATTGCTAGGAGCATCAGGGCTTGTGTGGATGGGATGATGGTTAAGAAAAGCCCCAGTTGGCGTTGCTAATCCAGATGAACCTGCCCAAAAACCGTGAAAAGTTTGATTCAGTGTTGGCGCGTAGACGAAACCAAAAACTGGTGTTCCTTGATACAGTAACCCTAACGAAATCGTCCAAATAGGAATGCCCCGTGTAAAGTTAGTTGTACCGTCCAAAGGGTCAATTACCCAGCACCATTCTGTACCAGGAAAAACGCGATCCGCCTCTTCGCTTAAAATGCCATAACCGGGGAAAGTAGAAGCGATCGCATCTCGAATTGTTTGATCCGCCCATTTATCAGCTTGAGTCACCAAACTGCCATCAGCTTTTTGTAAAGCCTGCACCTGCCCAAAATCCTGCATTAGTTGCTTACCCACTCTGGTAGTGGTAGTTTGGGCAAAATCGAGAATTGTCGTCCAAAAGTCATTCATTTGATTACTAGGGAGTAGGGAATAGAGAGTAGGGAGTGGGGATGGAATTTGTAACTTCTAGCCCCTATTACCCATACATCAAATATTAATTAGTCTAGATCGCTTTCTAAGACAGAAGCGATCGCTTGTTTGGTATTAGTTTGAAATTCTGTGATGTTGACGCGGTTAAGAAACCATATCGACACCACCATTCCCACTGCTTCTAAGGCAAATACCAATCCATAAGCTAGTTCTAGACTGGGTAGTGTTCTGCGCCCTATATCCAAAAGCGTACCGCCAATCACCACAGCTACTCCTCTAGAAATGGACTGTGCTAGTCCCCATGCGCCAATAAATGTCCCGGCGGCTTCGGCTGCCGTCAAATCCAGCATCAAGCTAATTGCTGCTGTTGTTAAGAAACCAGTTGCTAAACCAAATAAAACTAAACCCAGTTTCAGAAAAGCTGCATTAGCGGTGAATCCCGAAATACCTAGCAATACTGTACACAATGCCACCAACATACAGCCTAGACGGGCGCTTTTGCGCTTACCTAAACGCGGCACAATCAAAAAGCCAGCTACGGCGTAAGCAATTAGCAAGCCCATACCGTAGTAAATGTTTAATTTGGTGCTTTCAGCTAACGGCATCTTAAACACCTGACCCGCATAAGGTTCTAAAATTGGGTCTTGCATAAACAAGCACAGCGTCATCACCACCAAAAAGGTGAAAAACAAACCTGTTTGGGGGCTTGCTGTTAAAATTTTCCAAGCAGCACTTAAGGTAATGCTGTCTTCTCGGTTTACCAGCGTGGAACGGCTGGTATATTGCGAGTATTTTTTCTCAACGCCAAGTGTAGATGCGATCGCCAGTCCAAATACGATAGCTGGGACAATAATAAATAATCGATTGACTGCTGCTTCTAAGTTGGTTGCAGTTACTTCTGGTGGTAGCAACTTACTAGCGATAATTGCTCCTACAATAATTCCCACCATCAACATTGACCAAACTATACCCACTACTTTAGGACGGTTATCTTCTTCAGATACGTCTACTAACAAAGCGGCGAAAGCAGTACCACTGGCGCAAATTCCTAAACCATACACAGCAAAAATCAAAGATAGCAGTGCAGTCCAGCCAATTGTTTGAGTTGTCCAAGCCCAACCATTAGCACCACTAGCGGCAAGATTTAACTGCCACATCACTTTTATGGCTAAAAATGCCGCGATCGCAAATATTGCAGCTCCTACCCAAACATAAGCTGTACGATGATAACCCCACATTGGCTTGGCATCTGATATCTGACCAAACCAGATGCGCGAAGGCGACACAAAAGCTGGTAATGCTAGAACTAACGACACTAACGTTGCTGGAATTGCTATTTCCTGAATCATGACTCTGTTAAGTACCCCCAGAGTCAAGATAGACATCATACTCAACCCCATTTGAAACAAGCCTAGCCTAAACATGGTCAGCAGATTGACCCTTGGCACAGACGGAGAGTTACTTGAGGAATCAAATGCTTCACTGCTTCCCATAGCTACTTTTTCGTATCGTTTATAGAATCTAGTCTCTCTTTAATTTAAAAATAAAACGTTTGACAAAATTTAAATTTAATTTTGTACTTTGGCACTTTTTGTGTAACCATAACTGAATCAAACGCTACTGTGCATTAACAGTAGGATAACTGAGATATTTGTTTATCCTTGCCTTTTACTGCTAATAATGGTTTCGTAGTTAGCGATCGCTAGCTAAATGTAGCATTCACATCTGAATATTTTAAACTTTCTTAAGAATGTCAGGGATATGGAAGAAATATTAAACCAATACTGTAAACAAGATAATCCTGGTCTGCTTCTCCTCAGTATGCCAACTGGTTTTGGCAAAACCTACAACGTTCTAAAGTTTATATATTCTAATTATAAAGAGTTTGCCAAAGAAGAGAAAAAGATTCTGTTTATTACCAACCTTAAGAAAAATCTACCCATTGACGAACTCAGAAAACTATTTATCGACAATGGAAATGAAGAAGATTTTGAAAAATATGTTCTTTTTGTTGACTCTAATGTAGATCCTGTTATTAAAAATTTGCTAAATATTGAACATCAAATTCCTGACAAATTTAAGAATGAAATATATTTACAACTCAAAAAATATATAGAAATACTCCAAACAGAGCAAATTCCCATATCTTTTAAAGAAAGCATTAAAGCAGAGATTCGTAAAAATATTGAGCCAGCATTCCGAGACATTATAATAAAAACATTGTCAAAAAATTTTGAAAATAAAAAAGCCCGTCTGTCGGCTATAAAGAATAATCAAGATTATCAATGGATAAAAGAACTTTATCCTGCAGTATTTACAGACGATAAGACTATTTTATTTCTTAGTATAGATAAATTCGTCGCTCAAAATACAACACTTGTGGAACCATCATATTACTTTTATGAGCGGTTGATTAATGAGTCAGTTATTTTTATTGATGAGTTCGATACTACCAAAGACGCTGTACTCAAAAATATTATTAAGTCTGGATTACGGCATCGGGTGGATCTTATTGATTTATTTTTGAATATTCATAATCATCTGATGCAAACCGAATGTCCTGAAGTACTCCTGCAAGAATCGAAATGGCGAAAGAAAAAATCTTCAGGCAAAAATTGGCCATCTCTACGAGAGCAGATTGAATCATTGCGAGAAAAAGCCAACTATATATTTAATAAATATGAATTACAGCATATTTGTAAATCTCATAATGAATTTCCAACTAAGGAAAGAAACTTTCTTTTTTATGATTATAAATTCCATAATGTTCTGGATCGTAATCAACGTGTAGAGATTATTGGAGATATAGATAGTCGTACAAATTGGATTAAAGCCTTTGATATTAAACATCAAAAATCAGGTATTGACATACAGGAATTGCTGAGTAGTATTACAGGATATTTATCCTATTTTCAGACAGGAGTTAAATATTTAGCAAATAACTATCGCCGTTTAAAAGAAGAAGATAAAGGCGGTAAGGAAACTTTTCCACTGAAATTAGCTATTCAGACAGTTCTTAATAATTTCCACCTTAAAGATGTCGAGTTTTTAACCAATAGAATTCTTGAAGATGATTTACCTTATGGCTTGCAACCTTATCAAGGCTCAATACAAAGTCAAAATTTTTATGATACAGGCTTTCGTTACTACGATATCGTCGATAGTGATGAGCATGATACATTATCAAAAATATATATGTTTAACTTCAGCCGTACACCCGAATCTTTTTTAGCTGGAGTTTGCTCAAAGGGTTTTGTAGTCGGTATTTCAGCTACTGCCGGACTTTATACAAATATTGGCAATTATGATCTAGAGTATTTGAAATCTCGTTTAGGAGATTCATTTATACGTATTAAAGATGATGCGCTTGTTAAACTGAAAAACGTATATAATGAAGCAACTCAAGGCTATGATAAAGTCTCTATAAAAACTCAATTTATTGGTACAGATTCACAAGATCAAGCAATCAAACAGCTTGAAGAGCTTTTGAATGATCGAGAAGCAGCCCAGGATTTATGGAATACTCTTCTTCATACCATTACTGATGAGAAGGAGGAAAGTATTAAGTTTGCATTTTGCCGTTATGTCAGAGCTTTAACTGCATGGCAATATTTTTTAGATCATCCTGATTGTCATGCGTTCCTTTGTCTTTTCAATAAATTACCAAAGCCTTCCGATCCAAAATTCGACCTGCATATATTGCATAAATATGCGGAACTTTTATTAGAAAGCAATCCAAATAATATTGATAGTTCTGTAGCTGATACATTCTTTGTACTTAGTGGAAATAACTTTGATGCGAACAAGGAAAAACTGCTCAATGAGCTAAAAGATAATAAACGCCGATTTATTATTTCTGCATACCAAACCATTGGTGTTGGACAAAATTTACAATTTCCAATTCCTTTGGGGGTAGAGCCAATACATATTAATAGCTTTCCCAAGCATTCAAATATGGATATTAACGGAATATATTTAGATAACCCAACAAATATTATTGTTAATATATTTGGAAATAATATAGATGACGATGAGTTTATAAAATATATTTTTCAATTGGAATTTATTCGAGAGAACGGAGATTTTTCACTAAACCAGTTTAAAAGCAAGTTGGATGAAGCGTTTTACAGATATATAAACAGATATAAACCTAGACGCAAAGCTGAGGACTTTATCAACCCATACAATACAAACGCTTATTCACGCTACTTAAATAAAATTATTATTCAAGCACTAGGTCGAGTATGTCGTACTAATATGAAAGCTACAACAATTCATATTCTTGCTGACGCTTCTATCCGAAAACATATAATTGGATTTTCTCTACCAGAAGATGTAATTCCTATTCGTGAATATACTGCTCTCCTTGAATCAGCAGGTGAATCGATTAACCAATCTGAAGATTTAATAGCAGCACAAAACCGTGCATCTCATCAAAGTAATCAAACAGCTGCTTATATACGTCGCCAACTGAGCACGCCGTGGACAAATCAGAGTGTTAAAAAATGGCAAGAATTAAGAGAACAAGTTCTCTATCAACCAGGTATTGCAAAAGAGTCAGAATGCAATATTAATTGGAGTAATATATACCTGCATTTGCCAAACCCAGACAATTCATATTATTTCTCACATGAAAATGACTATGATGATATCGAAGTCTTCTTTTCTGATGACTACGGAAAAAGAGAAGTAAAAGAAGTAAGCGAACGAACTGCTCGTCTTTCAGAGTTGATGAAAATCGATACTTTTCATAAATTATTCACTGATTCTGGCTGGGCAACAACATTTCCTAAATCTGAACTAATGCTGACCCCTCCGATGTTCAACAATATTTATAAAGGGGCATTAGGCGAAGTATGTGGAAAACATATTTTTCAAAACATCTTAAAGATTCCCTTACTAGAACTGAATGTAAATGAATTTGAACTCTTTGACTTTAAAACAGAGCAAAATATCTATATAGACTTCAAACTATGGAATGATCGGGTTGCAGTCAAAGCTGATGAAATAATTGAAAAAATCTGTGAAAAAATGGAGATTGTTGAAGCAGAAAAGGTTTTTGTTATCAACATTCTTGGTTCTTCTAACACTCCTTTCATTCCGATTCCATCATTTGATGGAAAAATTATAGAGATTCCCTATCTCTGTAAAAATGATAAAATCAATGATTCAGCACTTAAATTTATTGGAAAAAATTTTTGAAATGAGCATTCTTACAAATAGACTGAAGGTCAATTTTCATATTGATGCCATTGAAAGAGATTTTGTTTTTATCCGCTTCAAACGAGACAAAAATGGCAAGTGGTGGGGAGCAGAAGAACTAGATAGTATTATAGGCGATGATTATCAAGCAATGTCCGTTGGATATGCTCAATATGCCTATGCTATGTTTGAGAAAAAATCAAATGATACTTACGCATTACTTCAAAAGCTTAGAACAGATCCTAAATTTGCTAGTGTATCTGCAATTGAGGTAAAACCCCAGGCTGTTTATATTGGAAATGATGAATGTATATGTGAAGTAACACTTGCCCGCTTATTAATTAACTCTCTAGGCTCATCACGCTCTAGATTTAAACATCTACATTTCTCAAATCTGACTGGAGCATTACTTAAAGTTCCTCCATTAACTAATAAGCTAAATAAGCTTTATGATGCGATTGGCGTTGCTGAAATCACTCTTGGTCGTGATGATAGCAAAACAAACGAATTCTTATTGAAAGTTAGTGTAATCTCTTATCGAAAAAAAGTTTCTATATTAAAAGAATATAAAGGTACGGCAGAATTAAGAAAAATTCTTAAAAGACCTGAATATGTGTTCCATAGTGGTACAGGAACGCTGAGAAGGTGGCTTCCATCTGACGGTAAAGAAACAGATCCTACAAAGTCTTACATACAATGCGCTAAACAAGGTAAAAAGCTTCATACTAATTTTCTTGAATTTGGAAGTATAGCAAAATTTGAGAAAAGCCGGGCAGGTATTTTATTTCAAGTTTTAAACAGTATTAAAGAATATCTGTCTGAGTACATGAGCGTTGATTTTTCTACTCTTAAAATTGACCACAGTATTGAACTCAAAAACACTATACTTAAAAATCGAAACCAACTTCACTCAAAACTTGATGGTCAGGCAATACATATAGTTGATAGAGTTAATGATGAAGATTCTGCTGAACTAATAATTACGCTGAATAAATATCTTCTTCCTTATATTACTGATGAAAAACTAATCACAGTCGGTAAACGTGACAAACAAGGCGCTCTAAATTTTAGAATTATACATGATGCTGAGTTTTATGAGACAAGGGGGCACAAGGACGAATATTTCCCCTCAACAGATAAATATCAGCGACAACATCTGACAATTGAATCAACTAAAAGTGTTTCTGATCCTGATCCTATTGTTAAAACAATTATAAAGGAACATCTGATAAAGCGTGACATTAGTTCTCGAACATTGAATTTGTTTGATTGGGCTAAACTGCAACTAAAAGGTATTTGGACTTTTGCCGCTTGGGATGAAGATACAGACCATGTAATTTTTATGGAAGTTCAACCAAATGGTAATTTTGAATTTTACGAAATAGATGGTGAAGATGTATTACTTCACTGGCAAAAGTTTGATAAATATAGAAAATTTATGATAGAGGTTAGCTCAGGAGATAAAATCGAGACATTAGAAGGTCTTGTTATTTCTGATACTGGTGATATAAATCAGATATTTATAACTGATGAAATCAGTATTCCTAACTTATCTAAAATTGAAAATATTTTAAAGGAAGTCGAAACTGAACTTCCCGAACATAAACGAAATGGGTATGAGTTATCTGATATAGTTGAAGAATTTTCGCAAGAACCATCTGCATCTGACCTTGATGTTGAAAAATTGAAATCATTCTCATCGGAACTGAAAAAAATTGGCAGCCAACCTATATCAAAAGTAGATTTCAAGTCTTTAATCGCACAATATTTGGGAACAAAAAGGAAGACAGTAGATAAGGAGATTGATGTCAGTATCACAAGTGAGGCTACTTATTTTAGAGATTATCTTCTCGATAAATATCAAATCCGATTGAAGTTGCCCCAGGATAACCAAAGCAAAGAGGACTTGTTTGACGCTTCTCTCAACATCAAATATTTTGGTGAAACTGAAAAAGAAGCTTATTACTTTGTTGGAGACCGAAGAGAAAATGTAAAATTTTCTTTCAAGGATGCCTGTCATCTTCGTAAAATCGTTGCGGTGGATGGCTCAAAACTAATATTTAGACAACTTCTCCCAACTATGGATGTTGATTTTGTCCGCACGGGACAAAGTACTGTAATCCCTTTTCCCTTTAAATATATTAGGGAATATAAAAAATTTGGTGTTACTAAATGATTGTGTTAATCGGTGCTAATTAAGTTGAATAACTCTTCGGTTCAGCGATTGTACCCATACTTCCAAAGAAATAAATCTTTTGTATAACTCTATTTTTTGTTCTCAGCGTTTTTTTGTAACGATACACTAGAAATGTAAATAAATGTAACAAAATAAAATGTTGACAAACGAGGAAACCATCTCTTTGGGGAAAAATGGCCCAGTTGTTACACCCCTTTGCCTGGGTACTTGGGCATGGGGCGATAAACTATTTTGGAATTATGGCGATGGCTACGGCCCAGAACAGTTAAAAGAAGCCTTTACCGCAGCATTAGAGGCTGGCGTTACCTTTTTTGATACGGCGGAAGTATACGGACTCGGAACTAGCGAACAGTTTTTGGGAGAATTTTTGCAACAAACACAGCAACCTGTGCAAATTGCTACGAAATTTGGCCCCCTACCGTGGCGCTTTACAGGGGAATCTGTGTCTGATGCGTTAACGGAAAGTCTTAAGCGCTTACAATTAGAGCGAATTGACCTATATCAAGTACATTGGCCGTTCACCTTCTTTTTGAGCCAAGAAACACTAATGAACGCCCTAGCAGATGAAGTGCAACGGGGTAGAATTGGCACAGTAGGTGTCAGTAATTACTCAGCAGCACAAATGCGAGAAGCTCATCAAATTTTGGCAGCTAGGGGAGTACCTTTGGCTGTCAACCAGGTGCGTTACTCCTTGCTGTCTCGCCAAATTGAAAGCCAAGGCATTCTCGCTACGGCTCGTGAGTTGGGTGTAACAATTTTGGCATATAGCCCTTTAGCTCAGGGATTACTCACAGGTAAATACACCGCGAATAGTAATGAAATCCCTACTGGTGCTAGAAGGATAGATCCACGATTTAGTAAAGAAGGCCTAGAAAAAATTTCGCCCGTGATATCTTTGCTACAACAATTCGGCGAAAAATATCAGCGCACTCCCGCTCAAGTTGCACTTAACTGGTTAATTGCTCAAGGTAATGTCATCCCCATTGCTGGCGTGAAGACAG
This sequence comes from Aulosira sp. ZfuVER01, assembly GCA_034530615.2. Taxonomy (GTDB): domain Bacteria; phylum Cyanobacteriota; class Cyanobacteriia; order Cyanobacteriales; family Nostocaceae; genus Aulosira. The sequence continues at coordinate 62,218 of JAVRCV020000019.1, read as the reverse complement.
CGCAACAGGTAAAACAAAATGCTGGTGCTTTGGGTTGGAGACTGAGCGATGATGAAATTAACGAGTTAGAAAAAGTTAGCCGCCCTTGGCTGTAGGATTTTTGTTGGCAATCATTAGTTTGAGTTGAAGTTTAAATCTTCAACTCAAACTTTACAGATCATTTATCAAGTAAACCTTAAAAAGAACTAATAAGCAGATCAAAATAATTAGATATTAAATATCATTACGAGCGGAACGCAGTTTAGCGTAGACGCGGAGCGGCTTCTCGTAGAGTAGTAATCGCAAGGAATCTATTTTACGATATTCAAAGTTGACCCTTTAATTATGCTCAAAGCCCAAAGTCAAAAGTCAAAACTGTGAAGTCCAGGCTAGCAAGCTAGCGATGATAGTAGACAACTTTCTACCGACTCCAGTTCAATTCTAACTCTTGACTCTTGACTCTTGAACACCAGTTTACTCAACGGGGGGAACCCCCACACACGACTGGCTCCTCTTGACTTAGGAAGCCGATTCTCTAGCTGTAGATGAACCTAGCTTGTGATTAACAGGGGCAGCATCACGACGACCGCTTGTCCGCAGCTTTGGCTTGGGACTACCACGTCTTTCTTCATCACCAATGTTGTCTGATTTGCTCCAATTGGAACGGGTGCGTTCTCCAGAAGCATCACGACGCTTGACCAACTTTGGTTTGGGAGCAGAGATGTTTTCTTCTTGGGGAATTTCAATGTCTGAACTTAGCCAAGCAGGACGAGTTTGATCGTAAGCGATTTGCAGTGCCGCAGCTGCGATCGCTTGAGCATCATATTTTTCGATCAGTTCGCTAACTATCGGTAAAAATGAAGCTAGGCGTTCGCCTGTTAAAGCTTCTCCTACCTGTTCTTGCAATTTATTGATGTGCCGCGCTTCAATTTGTGCCCTTGTAGGAATTGACAGCAATTGCCAACTTTGGCGGTTATGGCGTTCAAATATCTGTTGCTTGCGACGCTCAAATGGTTGTACTAAAGAAATTGCCGTTCCTTCCTTGCCAGCCCGACCAGTACGACCAATGCGGTGGACGTAGGTTTCTACGCTATCGGGTAAGTCGTAGTTGATCACATGAGACAGTTGGTCTACATCTAATCCCCGGGCGGCAATATCAGTGGCTACTACCCAGCGCACCTGACGATTGCGGAATCGGCTTAGTAAGCGTTCTCTGGCTTGTTGAGACAAGTCACCGTGGTATTCATCGACACTGTGTCCGGCTGCTTGCAGTTGACTGGTGAGTTCTGCGGCGGTGCGTCTGGTACGGACAAATATCAAAGCTGTTTCTGGGTCTTCCATTTCCAGAATCGGCTGTAAAGCTTTAGCTTTTGTCCAGTGACGAGGAATTAGGTAAGCTACTTGATTAATTTTATTGGGAGCAGCTTTTGGCTGTTCGACGGTGACAGTCGCAGGCGATCGCAAAAACTTGTTCACCAATTGCCGAATCGATGGCGGCATTGTGGCTGAAAATAAAGCTGTTTGGCGATCTTCAGGCGCTTGGGACAGAATTTTGATTACATCATCGATAAAGCCCATGCTCAACATTTCATCGGCTTCATCCAACACAAACCACTTGACTTGATCGAGCTTTAGACAGCCCCGATCCAGTAAGTCGATTACCCGTCCTGGTGTACCCACAACCATGTGTACACCACGTCTGAGTTGTAAAATTTGGCGGTCAATTGATTGTCCACCATAGATTGCTAACACCCGCAATCCTTCATTGCCGATAAATTGGGCGATCGCATCGTGAACTTGCATAGCCAACTCACGAGTTGGAGTTAAAACCAATGCTTGCACAGCTCTTTGATTAACATCTAGCCGTTCTAGGATCGGTAATGAAAAAGCCGCGGTTTTCCCGGTTCCTGTTTGGGATTGACCTACTACATCACGACCCGCTAGCAGTTGGGGAATTGCTTGGGTTTGAATATTGGTAGGTGTGGTGAAACCAATTTTCTCTAGTTGTTCAACACGTTCTTGTGAAATGCCTAGTTCTTGAAACGAAAGATTCATTAACTCTCCTAGATTTTGTTTTGGATTTTTGGATTTAGTCATTAGTCAATTAGTTATTGACAATTTGACCGTAGAGGTCGTATGTATCAGCACTTTGGATTTCTACTGGCACAAGTGTTCCTAACTTGGCCTTGCCTACCACATAAACCTGCCCATCAATTTCGGGGGCAAATCTCGCAGAACGACCAATTAATTCTCCAGTTTCAGGATTTTCTTGCTCAATCAGGACATCAACAATTTTGCCTACTTCCTGTTGATTCTTTTGCCAAGCAATTGGTTGTTGGAGTTCCATGAGGCGGTTTCGGCGCTCATCCATCACGAATTGAGGCAACTGATTTGGCAGTTTGTAGGCTGGGGTTTCCTCTTCGGGAGAAAAGGTGAAAACGCCCACATGGTCAAATTCGTGCCGCTGGACAAACTTGAGTAGATGTTCAAAATGCTCTTCGGTTTCTCCTGGAAAACCAACAATAAATGTTGTTCTCAGCACCGCAGATGGTAGCGCCAACTTGATGCGCTCAATAATCCCATCATTTACCTGCCCTTGCCAGGGACGGTTCATGGCGCGGAGAATTTCTCCATGAGAATGTTGTAAAGGCAAATCTAAGTAGGGAAGGACATTCGGTATTTCTTGGATCGCTGCTATGACATCAGGTGTCAGTCCGGTGGGATAAGCGTAGTGCATCCTGATCCACGGTACATCTACTTCTCCCAAAGCGCGGAGTAATTCGGCTAACTTTGGCTTACCGTAAATATCCAAACCATAATTAGTGGTGATTTGGGAAATCAGAATAATTTCTTGTACCCCTTGACTAGCTAACTGCTTGGCTTCAGCGACAATGGATTCAATAGTACGCGATCGTTGGTTTCCTCGAAGATGAGGAATAATACAAAACGCACAACGATAATCACATCCTTCGGCCACCCGCAGATAAGCTACGCCTTCGGTTGTAGTGCGGTAGCGCGGTGTAGTTTCATCGGCAATATAGGTTGGTTCAATACTAACCTGCTTGACCCGTTCCCCTTGTTCTACCCGCTCAATTACATTTACAATTTTGTGATAATCGCCTGTACCTACTACGGCCACTGCTTCTGGCAACTCTTCCAATAATTGTTCTTGGAAGTGCTGGGCCATACAGCCAGTGATCACGATTTTTTTATTCGCCTCTGCCAACTCTACCAAAGTTTTAACAGATTCTTCTCTTGCGGCTTCAATAAAACTACAGGTATTGACAATAACGTAATCTGCTAACTCTTCATTACTATCTACGCCATAGCCTGCTTTGACAAGCAGCCCTAGCATATGTTCTGTATCAATTCGATTTTTCTCGCAGCCCAGGTGAGAAATTGCAATTGTTGGCTTGTCACCCATTATTTTGCCAAAATTTTCCGTTTTTTTCTTTTCATCAAACATAAACAGCGCTTGCTTGGCTCTGTTTTAATCTGCACCCATACGTGGACAGTACTCAAGTGGAAGAGTAGCATTGCCCGTCGCTGTCCGCAAACCTATGACCTTAGTTAAGGTTAAGGTGATGCTATGATGCTTTTATTAATCCGTTTTCCCAGGGTAAAATGGAGTGTCGTGGGTATATTTGACACTTGTTATGTTTTTTAACAATTCGCCTGTTGGTATTTTACATTACCGCAGCGTGTGCGTTGTTAATTTACCCATCGGGAAGCCGCCCAAAGGGCTGGTTGTGAGAAGTCGCTACCCTCAGGGAAATCGCGCTCGCGACTATGCCTAATCAAGCAGTAATGCTACCCTTCAGATCGGGTTTTGCCTACGAAGATGCGCAGGTGAGAAACCTAAAACTTTGGGAAGCTGCCTCGCGTCTTGTGAGTGGCAAACTCCTCTTTGTAGTCAAGTTTTATCTTAACATATCTTATGGAAGGTTTAACGCTAATTTCCATCCTAGGGAGGAGGCGGAAAACCGACCACCATAAAATCAATTAGGCATTGGTCATTTGGTCATTAGTCAATGTCAAACAATTCTAGACTCTAGACTAATGGACTGTGGACTCCGCGAAGCGGATTAAAGACGTGGACTTATATCAGCTATTTAAAACTCGAACACCAATTATTGGCGTGGTTCACCTACTACCACTGCCTACCTCGCCCCGCTGGGGAGGCAGCCTGAAAACAGTAATTGACCGCGCCGAACAAGAAGCAACAGCACTAGCAAGTGGTGGGGTTGACGGTATCATTGTAGAAAATTTTTTCGATGCGCCGTTTACCAAAAACCAGGTCGATCCAGCGGTTGTGAGTGCCATGACTGTGGTGGTACAGCGAATACAGAATATGGTGACATTGCCTGTAGGTTTAAATGTGTTGCGGAACGATGCTAAAAGTGCAATGGCGATCGCCAGTTGCGTGCGGGCGCAATTTATTCGCGTTAACGTCCTCACAGGGGTGATGGCAACTGACCAGGGATTAATTGAGGGAGAAGCCCATCAACTACTCCGCTATCGGCGCGAATTAGGCACTGATGTGAAAATTCTAGCCGATGTATTGGTCAAGCACGCCCGCCCTTTAAGTTCTCCCAATCTGACAGTGGCTGTCAAAGATACAATCGAAAGGGGTTTAGCAGATGCAGTGATTTTATCAGGCTGGGCTACTGGTAGTCCTCCTAACATAGAAGATTTGGAACTGGCTTGTGGCGCAGCAAATGGCACGCCAGTATTCATTGGCAGCGGGGCTAATTGGGAAAATATAGCTACACTGATGCAGGCAGCAGATGGTGTAATTGTCTCTAGTTCCCTAAAACGCCACGGTCGGATTGAACAACCAATTGACCCAATTCGTGTTAGTCAATTTGTCGAAGCCGCACGTCGGAGTTGGAACTCTAAGGGTGAAACTAAATCAATTTCATCAGTAACTATACGTTCTTAACCTGGGACTGGGGATTAGGGATTAAGGACAGGGAAGACAAGGAGGACAAGGGGAATAGGGGGAAATAACCAATACCCCATGCCCAATTACTCATTCCCCATGCCCAATGCCCCATGCCCAATACCCCATGCCCCATACCCAATTCCTCATTCCCAATCACAGTTTATGATTCGCCGCCGTTCTACTCCTTGGATTCATAAATGGTCGCGTCCATTGATTGCCGCGATCGCTGGGCTTGGTGCCCTGACAACAGGTTATCTCACTATCGAAAAGTTAACCGGAGGTAGTGCAGCTTGTGTTGCCCAAGCTGGTGTCAAAGGCTGTAACGATGTACTTTCCAGCCCTTGGGCAACAGTGTTTGGTCAGCCATTGGCTTTGTTTGGGTTTTTGGCTTACACCGGGATGCTGATATTGGCTTTGGCTCCCCTAGCATTAAAATCTGGAGAAAACAATAACCGCAAACAAATAGAAAACTTGACTTGGTGGTTGCTGTTGGTGGGTACGATCGCCATGTCCATCTTTAGCGGCTACTTAATGTACTTGCTGGCAACTCAGATCAAAGCCGTTTGTCCTTACTGTATTGCCTCAGCTTTATTCTCTGTAAGCCTTCTAGTGCTGACGATTATTGGTCGTACTTGGGAAGATGTTGGGCAAATCTTCTTTACCGCTATTATTGTTGGGATGATTACCCTGATTGGCACTTTAGCAGTCTTTAGTAATGTCAATCAATTAAGCAGTACGCCTGAATCAACTCCTGGTAAACCAGCACAAATCAGCTTTACTCCTAAAGAAAATCCTAACCCCGCATTTGGTTGGCAAATCACCACCACTTCTGGTGAGGCAGAAATAGCTTTAGCAAACCATCTTGTCAAGATAGGTGCTAAAGAATATGTTGCTTATTGGTGTCCGCACTGCCACGAACAAAAGTTGATATTTGGTAAAGAGGCTTACAATATCATCAATGATACTATTAAGGTAGAGTGCGCTCCCGATGGACTCAAGGCTCAACCAGATCTATGTAAAGCTGCCAAAATAGAAGGATTCCCTACTTGGATAATTAATGGGAAAAGCTATAGCGGAGTTCAAAATTTAGAGGAACTAGCCAAAGTTTCTAATTATACAGGGCCGCGGAACTTCAAATATTTCAAGTAATTAGCTTTGGCAAGGTGCTTGCTAGTAAACTAAGCTAATGTCTGATACTGAATAGTCAACTGGTTGCATAAAGCAAATTTGCTTCCGGTTGACTTATTCATTTTTAGTAATAAATAATATAGAACCATCAGTTATTATCGTATGTATTATTTATCAATTAGTAATTTTCACCATTCGTTTCGTGTCTGGTTGTAATAATCTCATAAATAAAGATATTACAAATTTAATCAATAAATTTATTTTGGGTAAAAATACTATAAAAATCCGCTTTTTTTATACTTTAAATAAGTTGAATACGCAATTATGCAAATATTTAATTCCAATATTCAGCTTTTAATACTTCCGATAGATATACTAATTTACTTAGTAAAGACTATTTATAGTTAACTTGTGCTATTAGATGCAAGAGTTCCAATTGCCATTTCATCAGATAATGAATACCTAAGATTAATCTTGAGGAATTCAATGGATCTGAATAAACTCTTAGAAACTCAATATAGCTCACCTGTAAGCTATATTCGCCAAGTAGTTGATATAAATCGCAAATAAAAAATATTTATATTTCTCCCCACTAGGTAATGGGAATGAGTAAGCAGCTAGGCAAGCGTCTTGTAAGGTTCATATCTGGACTGAAAAAACCGCTTGGTCGAGGGCATAGAGAATTAATTACTGCTTCCAGCGTTGCAGTCTGCATTTTGCTTATACGCTCTATTGGATTATTCCAATCCTTAGAATTGGCAGCGTTAGATCAATTGTTTCGCTTACGTCCAAACGAACCACCAGAAGAGCGCATTACTATTGTAGCGATTGATGAAGCTTCTTTACGCCAAGTTGGTTCTTGGCCGATTCCAGATGATGCGATCGCCCAGTTGTTACAAAAATTAAACGCTTATCAACCTCGTGCTGTTGGTTTAGATATCTACCGGGATTTGCCAGTGGAGTCTGGTTATGAAAATCTGGTAAAAGCTTATAAGTCAATGCCAAACTTGATTGGGATTGAACAACTGGCAAATAACAAAAATGCGAGTGTTTTGCCGCCACCGGTACTGAACCAACTCGATCAAGTGGGTTTTAATAATGTTTTATATGACCCTGATGGCAAAATACGTCGTAGCTTGTTGTATTGGCACATTGATAATCAAGCACACGAAAGTTTTGCCTTGAAGCTGGCTTTAGTGTATTTGAAATCCTACGGCATTACTCCTCAAACCGCAGCCAACAACTCTGAGTACTTGCAGTTGGGTCAAGCAGTGTTTACTAGATTTCAAGCTAATGATGGTGCATACGTGGGAGCTGATGCTAGAGGCTACCAAATTTTGTCCAACTTTCCCAAACCAAGTTGTCCTAGTTCATCGACAGCATCCTGTAGTTATCGCCAAGTAACAATGAGAGATGTGCTAGCAGACAGAGTACCAAAACAATGGTTCAGCGATCGCATTGTACTTATTGGTTCTACAGCACCTAGCCTACAAGATTTTGTTTTCGTACCTCAATCAAGCAGACTGATGGGTACAGCACAACCCATTGCGGGAATTGAACTACAAGCACACTTTATCAATGAGTTAATTGCTGCTGCTTTAGAAGGAAGACCTTTACTGAAAGTCTTGCCAAAGCTATGGGAATACTTGTGGATTTTTGGTTGGTCTTATTTAGGAGCCACAACAGCATGGCGCATCCGACAGCCAACAAAGATATCTATTAGTATTCTACTTTTTTGCTTGTTGTTAGCTCTGTTTACCTATGTTGCCTTTTTGTCTGGTTGGTGGATACCGCTGATTCCTCCACTGCTCACATTTGGCGGTTCAGCTATTTGGATTACCAATTATCTTGCCTCTATGCAAGAAGAGTTAAAACGCTCCAGAGAGTTTTTACATCAAGTTATTAATACAATTCCTGACCCAATTTTTGTCAAAAATGAACAACATCAGTGGATTGTCTTAAATGAAGCTTATAGCCGATTAATTGGTTATCCCAATCAGTTGTTAATTGAAAAGTCAGACTATGACTTTTTCCCTCAACATGAAGCTGATGTATTTCGCCAGCAAGATGAGAAGGTTTTCCAAACTCAGCAAACCCAGGAAAGTGAAGAAGAATTTACAGATGCTTATGGTTCGACTCACTTAATTTCGACTAAGCGATCGTTTCATCAAGATGCTGCGGGTAATTACTTTTTAGTTGGAGTGATCCGAGATATTACTCAACGCAAGCAAATGGAAGAACAACTTAAGCGTACGGCTGCTGAACTCTACCGTTCTAACACTGAATTAAAACGCAAAGAAGACCACTTGCGTTATCTGGCATATCACGACCCCCTTACAGGTTTATCCAATCGGAAATTTTTCAATGAAAAACTGCTCGAGTCTTTAGATTGGGCAAAAGATCACAATTTATTATTAGGGCTATTATTTATTGATCTAGATGGGTTTAAACAAGTTAATGATACTTTGGGGCACGAAATTGGCGATCGCCTTTTGGTAACAATTGGACAAAGGCTTAGTAACTGCTTGCGCGGTAGTGATACGGTATCTCGCTTAGGCGGCGATGAATTTACCGTAATTTTACGTGCAATTCCAAACGTACAAGTAGCTGCTAAAGTTGCCGAAAAAATCTTAAGTACTATCACTGAGCCAATTGTTTTGGATGGGTATACTACTAAAGTATCTGCTAGTATTGGTATCAGTATCTATCCTCTTAACAGCCGCGACAGTGAAACTTTAATTAAACAGGCAGACACTGCTATGTATCGTGCCAAAAACCTCGGTAAAAATCGCTATGAGTTTGCTTAATTATATTGATCGATTTCGCAGATACACTTCTCAAGATAGAAGTTTTGTAATACTAAAAATAGTTACTTTGATGATTAACCTCTGCAAAAAGGGAGAGAATTCCAGATGAACCTGGAGCTGTTTTTTCAACGCACAGAAGTGTTGCACAAGCGGTTAGCTGATTTATATCAAACAGCTACTGTCTTGCCTTGGGTACCATCAGAAATGCTACCAAAAGCTTTTGAGGAACTTCAGCACAGTTCAAAAACTTTGCAATTGGCGGTGGAGGAACTATATCAGCAAAATGAGGAATTAATCCGAACACAAAATTTTCTTGAAAGCGAACGCCAACGCTATCAAGATTTATTTGATTTAGCACCAGATGCTTATTTAGTCACTAATGCATCAGGTACAATCCACGAAGCTAATCAGGTGGCAGCTAAGTTACTGAATGTTTCTAAACAATTTTTAGTAGGTAAACCAATTACCACCTTTGTTCCTATCGAAGAACGTCAGCAAATTCGTACTGAAATCAACCGATTATCTGAATCGGACACAGACACAGAATTATTAGTACGCTTGCAGCAACGTCATGGGGATACTCTTAATGCTGCTTTAACAGTAGCAGCTGTTCGCAATCAACAGGGTCAGGTAATATCTCTTCGGTGGATAGTACGTAATATCACTGGACGCAAGCAATGGGAATCACCAGAAATCAAGAGTGTCAGCAGTGTTATTAGGGATCGTCGCTTATATAAATATTCTAAAGGAGACAATATTTCTCTTAACCCACTACAAATTTTATATGTTTGTCGGGGTTGGGTCAAACTGAGTACTTTCTGTGAAACAGGTGAAGAAGTGCTGATAGGGTTGGTAGGAGCAGGAATGATCTTTGGCTCTAGTATGACTTCTCTGAAGATTTATCAAGCAATAGCATTATCCGAGGTAGAGTTAGTATCAATTCACGTGTCAGAAATAGCAGCTTCTCCTAGCATCAGCCATAACTTTCTACCAAAAATCAATCAACGGTTACAGCAAACAGAATCTTTGTTAGCGATTTCTGGAAAGCGACAGGTACAAGAGCGATTGCATTATCTTTTGGAATTTCTCAAACAAGAAATTGGTGAACCTGTGCCGGGGGGAATGCGCCTAAGTGCTCGTTTGACTCATGAAGATATTGCTAGTGCCTGCTGTGCGAATAGAGTAACAATTACGCGCTTTATGAGCAAATTTAAACAACAAGGATTAATTACTTTTGATTCTCAAAAACACATGATCTTGAAAGATTTTAATTAATTGTTAGCAATTTATAAGAGAAATTCAAAAAAATATTTATATCACATAAATTGGCTATCAAAATATATTTTGGTCAAAACCTATACTTTAATCTTAAGTAGAGGTTATAATGTTTTACTTTAATAAGTATACAGATCGTTGCGAATTGTTATTAAGATGTAGACCTAAGCTGAAAGGCTACGTAATACCAATTCACGAAAATCCTGATACAGATAGATTTTTCGTAGGGGTTTAGCATTGTTCATTGGTGTCAACTTAACGTGAAAGGCTTTGTTGCTCTAGATATTTGATCCCCCTAAATCCCCCTTTTTAAGGGGGACTTTGATTCTTTTCCCCCCTTTTTTAAGGGGGGTTAGGGGGGATAGAAAGTTTATGGTGCTAAGAGAGATAACCTCAAAGACTTACGCTGTATACATCTAAGCTTAAGTTGACACAGGTGAGCATTGTTAAACCCTCTACCGCGTATTTGTACATTCTTAAAGTGAAATGGTATAACACCAATTTTTAGCTATTTATTGGCCAATTCCCAGTTCTTTTTTGCTTTGCTTTAACTGTTTCCAAAGTTCTTTAATCTGGCTGTAAGCTTCTTCTGGAGAGAGTTTTCCCGCTGTTTCTAAAACACTAATATAACCAACTTTCTGTGCAAATTCTTGAAGGTTGGCATTAAAGGTAAGGCTTTCTGGCTTGAAAGAACCGTAATAGCGAGTATGAGGATAAAGAAATGTGTCAAGCTCTTTTCGATTAATCTGTGTCATCGGTAAACTCCTGATAAATTTTTGGTAAGTGCAAACCATTATTGATTAACCATTAGTCCTTACTCAAAATAACTAAGGTTTGATCAAATATTCTCAAAAACATAGTTATATAGCTAATTAGTAAGCAGCTAAAAATTTATGAGATGATTAATAAATTAGAAGTAATAGTTTGTTCGTTCAAAAGAGTAATTAGATAAAGTAATTAATTTTATATATTAAAAGTATATCTTTTATTTAATATGAATAACTACTTCATTAGAACTATTTAAAGTTAAAAAAATATGTGATTAATGTAACGTAAAAGCTAATTTATTAGTAAATCGATTTCACCGCTTGCCTGTTGCATGACTTATGTGTTGAAAATTAAGCAGTCATGAAGAATTAAAATTCATCCCTTTGGGTTACTATAGCAATCCAATTTGATTCCTGAACTGATTTGTACAAGTAAGCTAGCACGCAGAAAAGGTGTTTCCACCCTACTACCCTTGAAAGCATCACCTAAAGGGCGTCTACAAGTATGCGGCAAGGGCTACGCCTAATAAGGAACGGTAGCTTACCTTACGGAACTTCGTCAGACAGCAACGGAGCGAACACCGAACGAGTTCTGCTGTGCAGTATGGGTAACTCTCGTTTCTCTTTGAGAAAAGGCTCAATAACGCTAATTCTTCTTTAGCTCTAGTAATAACTTCGTCATATTAACCGGAATGTGTTGTGAAAAGTCTGTATTAGTAGTTTAAGGAGGTAAAGATAGGCATTTTGTCAATAAAATTAAAATATTCTTTAGAATTAGTAGATGATTGTTGAGATCTTTTTTGCATATTTTATGTGAGCAAAGCACTACATCTCTGTAAATTATTCAGCACATATACTTAAAAAAAATTTTATGCTTGCCAGAATTTTTACTAATTTTGCTTACACATCTTGAATGCGAAGTTTAGAGTTTAACTATCTTCACTGCTACATATTTCTTAACACAAAAGAAATTGACGATGATTTATCCGGATTTGTAGTCCAGCCAACATAGTATTTCTGCACTAGAATATTAAAATTGTGTTAAGGATTAAGAATTTAGTAAATATACGTGTTTAAGCAATGCAGCAAAATCTCTAACTTTAGACCGATGTTATAAACACAACCCTAATTGTATTTCTAGATGTCAGGTACATTTATCCAAAACTAGCCACAACTAGACTAACCACCTAATAAAAACTGTTTGTTATCCGCCAACTTCATTTGTATGCAACAAAAAATTAATGAAAATTTAATATTTTTTTGGGATAATGAGTACATTTACCGAAAATAACATTAGAGTTAAGAGCATGAAAACCGAAACAGTAAATTTACCTAGATCTATAACGAATCATCTAAGAATTACTAGTATTGCAATATTGTTTATTAGTGTTTACCTGATAATTCCTAAGACAGCTAGTACTACAGCAGCATTTAGCTCTGTGCCTATGGAAAGCCTTGGCACTAGTAGCGAAAGCCTAACTACATCTAGGTCTAATTCTCAAGAGTTAAAGCAGACCTTTACACCACGGAATTATGGTGGACCCGACAGTCAGCATGGTAGTGGTACTCGTTAAGTGATTCAAAATTACGAGAAATTAGGCGTAAGTCTGGATAATTGCTGAGTAAAAACTGTTTTACCCCTTACTAACAGCAATTCACTGTGTAAGATCGCTACAGATAGGCAGCAGGGGAGAATAATTTTTCCCAGTGATTGAGATAGTTGGTATAAGCAGCTTGAATCCAGGATTAAACTGAAGATTATTAAGGGTTTGAGATTGGGGATTTCCACCAATGGTTTTTCTGGACAAGGGTGTGAGCTTGCCAATCAAAGTCTGTTTCTGGATAATCTAAGCGGTAGTGTCCGCCCCGGCTTTCGGTTCTAAAAACAGCACTTTTAAGAATTAAATCAGCCACATCTAACAAATTACGAGTTTCTGCCCAAAGTCGCAATTGCCGTTCTACATTTGGTAGTTTTAAACGAGCGGGTTCTGCCGGATTTAAAGATAGGAGAAATCTACTCAAAGGTAAGATAGCAAAATCTTGCTGCCAAGATTCAACAGTGGTGATCGCCGCCTCTAATCCTGATTGCGCTCGACAAATACCAGCGCTTTGCCAAACTAGACGCGGTAATTTCTGCCGCAGTGTTTCTAGTTGTGCTTGCTGTCTTTGCCACTCAGCAACATCACTCCGAAATTCCCGTAATGGCAGCACGGGCAACTCTGAATGTAACTCAGCAACAGGCAACTCAATGTGAGCCATCTGTGCGCCAAATACAATACATTCTAAAAGAGAATTACTTGCTAGGCGATTGGCTCCATGCACTCCAGTACTGGCGGTTTCGCCTACAGCGTATAAGCCAGGAATATTTGTGCGATTCATCAAGTCTGTAACGATTCCACCCATCCAGTAATGGGCAGCGGGGGCAACAGGAATTGGTTCTGTGAAGACATCAATGCCCCAATGTTGACAAACTTTGATGATGTTGGGAAAGCGATGACGAATTTGTTCAGCTGGGATGGGGCGCATATCTAACCAGACATGGGCCGTAGCTGGGTCGGCTGAGGTACGTTGCAAATGGCTAAAAATGGCTCTACTAACTACATCACGAGGTGCAAGTTCTCCCGCAGGATGGTAGTCAAAGGCAAAACGCCGCCCTTCCTTGTCAACGAGGTGTGCCCCCTCGCCGCGCACGGCTTCACTGATTAAAAAGCGATCGCTCCCTTGTTTGGTGAGAGCCGTAGGATGAAATTGGACAAATTCTAAATCGCGGAGGATAGCGCCAGCACGGGCTGCGATCGCTACTCCATCCCCTGTACTCACAGCAGGGTTAGTAGTTTGAGCGAATACTTGGCCCCCGCCACCGGTTGCTAATACCACAGCACCAGCCTGAATCCAGCGAATTTCGCCTTGATAAAATAAGCTAATTCCTTGGCAGCGATGGCTTTGCGGTTCCATCCACAAACTCAAAGCTAAAGCTTGCTGGATAACTTGAATATTTTGGCGGCGTAATACTTGGGCGGTGAGGGTGGTGATAACTTCCCTACCCGTGGTGTCGGCGGCATGAAGAACGCGGTTGCGAGAATGGGCTGCTTCTAAAGTTAAAGCCAAAGCATTACCATGACGGTCAAAAGCTACGCCCAAATTCACCAGAGATTGAATGCAGCTAGGGGCGTGTTGGGCGAGGAATTCTACAGCGGCTTTTTCACACAGCCCAGCCCCGGCGCGGATTGTATCTTCGATGTGTAAAGTAGGAGAATCTTCTGGGGCGATCGCAGCAGCTATACCACCTTGGGCCCAATCACTAGCAGATAGAGCAACTGTTTCTTTGGTAATTAAACCAACTCGCAAAGATTCTGGTAAACAAAGTGCCGTATATAGCCCTGCGGCACCTGCACCAACTACTAAGACATCAAATTGGCTTGGAATATCTATTGGAGGCAAGGTAAAAGATTTTGGGGGAAAGGGGAGAAGGGGAGAAGGGTATAACAGGAGAGGGAAAATATTTTTCTTTTTCTCCTGACTATGCCCATCTCCGAGCTAAAATGCCATTTCCTTCGAGAAGGAGTAGGCTGTTATTCACTAAGATAACTGCATTTGCAGTTATCTATAGATACCGTTGTTAAAGCGATCGTCTCCCTCGTTGAAGACAGATTCTAGTTCTGTCACTGTAAATTTATCTAAATTGGCTTGCAAAGTTTGTTTTTGGCGATCGCTCAATCCTGGAAGACTCAAGACATCCTCTACCTTTTGGTAAGGAGCATTCTTGATGATTTTCTTAGCTAGGGTAGGATACAGACCTGGATACTGTTGAAAAGCGCGGACGTTGGTATTGTTCAAATCAATTTTTTTACCAAATTCCGTTGCTAGTTTAGCGTCTGCCCGATTCTGCCGTTCAATTGCCAGAATTGGGACTTGAGGAAAAGTCATGCTATTGAAACTGGCAGCTTGGGCTATCTGAGTTGTTCCCAGCCATCCCCAACAACCAAGCAACAAGCTAAACACTGTTAATAAACGCACCAATCCTTTCACGATTTTTCTACCTCTTTCCATCAAACTGAAATCAAAGTTTTAAGCCAAAGAGCATTCAGCAGTCAACACTCAAAACTCAACAGCCAATAGTCTGGACTATTCACCATTGAGGATAAGCTGATAGCTGTTTGCTTAATTAACACACAGCAGTCATCAGAAACTAATATACAGCTTATTAATATGCACAATATTTACTGTTACTGGCTTTGACTACACTTTTGCAAAAAGTTTTCTAAAGTAGTGCTTGCATGAGGACAAGCAGAGGCAGTGAACTTAGGGATTTTTCAATGAATGCAGAGGAGCAGGAGTAAGGAATAAAAAGCAGGGAGCAGGGGGACAAGGGGGACAAGGGAGCAGGGGAGAAATAACCAATGACTCTTGACTCTTGACTATTGCCCAATGCCCAATGCCCCATACATAGTTAAGGTTTTTGAGTAGCGATCGCTAGTTTAGCTCCTTTGACTTGCCGGACTCGATCCATAACCGCTACTACCTGACCGTGCCCGATGTTTTCATCCGCATTGATAATCACTAAGGCTTCTGGGTTTGCACCAACTAAACTACGTACTTGCTCTGTTAAAGCATCAATGGTAGTTGGCTGACGGTTCAAGCTCACTATGCCTTTGTCATCTACCGTAATGGTGATTTTAGTTGGAATTTGCTGTTGTTTAGCTGTCGCTGCCTTGGGGAGATTCACGGGCAAACTTTCGCTGCGGGTGAGAAACAGCGTTGACATGATGAAAAATGTCAAAATCGCAAATATCACATCGATCATCGGCACGATGTTAATTTGTGGCGGGATATCTGGTTCATCTTGTAGCCGCATAAGTCATTTCTCCTCGTTCATAGCGACGACGATAAAGCAATTCCAACTGCCCGCCATATTCTTGGATGGATGCCATCTGGCGAGTGTACAGTCCCCGAAATGTGTTGGCAAATAACAGCACAAATATTGCTACTACCAATCCTGTTGCAGTCGAAACTAAAGCTTCACTAATACCACTAGTAACACCTGCTGTTTTTGTACCTCCTACATCTCCTAGGTTGAGGGAGGCAAAGGAAGTAATCAATCCCAAAACTGTACCCAGTAATCCAAGTAAGGGCGCAAGGCTGATGATTGTCTCGAAGATAGTGTTAAATCGCTTCAGGGTCGGGATTTCAGCTTGAGCTTCACTTTCCAAGGCTAGGCGAAACTCTTCGGGAGTTGGTTGTTCAAGTTCTAAAGCCGAAAGAAAGATACGTGCGATCGGTAAATCAGCATTTTTTTGTAGTTTATCTAAAGCACCGACAACGTTATCAAGACGGTAGAGATTTAGAACTTCTCGCACTACGCGGTTTTGACGATGGTTGATGCGATACCAAAAGCGAACCCGCTCAATAATTAAGGCGATCGCTACTACGCTAAACCCTAATAGCGGCCACATTACCACGCCGCCAGCCTCAAAAAGTTTACTGATATCCATGTACTGTTTCTTAACTAATCAACAACCCACACTCAGAATACCAGTTCTTATCCACTAATCAATAGACTTTCTCAATAAAGATAAGGTTAATCACAATATAGGGCGAATTTTAGCTACTTCATAATCAAGATTGATTCTTATTTTGGGAATTTTTAAACCTTGAAAAAGTTGCAATTACAGCATTTTAGTAAAATTTACCTTGATAAGCACAAAAATTTCACACACAATATATTGCTTGACTTTTGCAACCTAGCGACGTAATCTAACAAAATTAATGCTAATTACTTGCAAATAAACTTATGGGTTTTTCCAGTATCGCTGTGGCACAGCGAGAAAAAGAAGCTAAGGCTTTGAAGTCTTTTTTGACTTTCAGTCTAGTTAGTTCACTCATACTACATATAGCAGTGCTAGCCTCTGGAATTACTAATCTGTTAACTAGAGTGCCGGAAGTAGAAGAGGAACCTATTGAATTAACTCTCGTTGAGCCAACGGATCTGGAAACGCCAAAACCACTAGAAGAGGTTAAACCATCTCCAGAGGCTCCCGCGCCTAGTAAGATTGAGCGTAGTATTGAACCTGCACCTAAAACTCAAGCGTCTGTCGCTCCTCCTGTAACTTCTCTACCGCAGCCAGTTATTAAGGTTGAAAAACCAGTCATACAGCAGCCAACTACACCAGAACGGAAGGTAGTAAATAATTCTAAGCTAGTTGAGAAAACAACAGTTCAAGCTCCCCAGCGTTCTACTTCCATTGCTGTTAAAACCACTCCTGTACAACCATCTGGTGGTACGCAAAAAGCAGATCCACAGTTGAGAGAGTTGTTGAGTGGGATTAGAAACTCAAATAATCCAGGCGGTGGCGGTGGCTCCACTGTTGCCCTTGGTAATGGTACGGGTTTTGCTATCGGTAACGGTACAGGTAAGGGTATCGGCAATGGCTCAGGCAACGGTGTTGGCAATGGTATTGGTAACGGTATCGGCAATGGCTCAGGTAACGGTATCGGCAATGGCTCAGGTAACGGTATCGGCAATGGTATCGGTAATGGCTCAGGAACAGGTAAGCCAGTAGCAACAGCACCAACATCTCCAAGATTACCTGGAAATAGCGATCGCGATTCCAATGGTTCAGGTAATGGTCGAGCAGCTTGTCGTGAATGTCGCACCAAGTACCCAGAAGCAGCCAGAAGGCGAGGTATTGAAGGTAGGGTAGAAGTAGCAGTTGATACCGATGATAATGGTAATGTCACTAGTGTGCGGATTGCTCGCTCTAGTGGAAATCGTGATTTAGATGAAGAAACCCTCAGACAAGCCCGTGAATGGAAATTAAAACCTGCGGCGGGTGGGCGGCAAGGTGTATCAATAGCTACGGAATTTGCTATTCAAGGTTCTCGTCGTCACCGCGAAGTTCAAGAACGTAAAAGACAAGCACAAGCAGCACAAAAAAGCCAACCAACAGCAGCTTCTAATGCTAGTTCCAATGAGGAAACACCAAGACGTAGGCGGCGGGTTGTCACATCAACAAACACAGAAAATACTGGGGAAAATACTACAGAAAATAGAACTACACAGAGGCGATCGCCTACACCTTCATCAGAAGCAACGGAAAATCGCACAAGTAGACGGTTGCTTCTTCCTAGAACAGAAACCCCTGTATCTAATTCATCTAATCAGAGCAATTTAAGAGAATCTCTAAGGCGTCGGCGTGAGAGTGTTGCTAACACCTCAAAACCACAGCCCCAACCAGCTAACAATAGGCGACGGCGGCGAACACAACAACCTACATCTCCTAGTCAAAGCAAATTGATAGATTCATTACGTCGTTCTCGCCAGCCATCTCCGCCACCAGATGCGCCTGCGACTAGCGGTAACTAACGATTAGTAGGCTCATCCTATTCCTTCTTGGGATAGGATTTTGAATCATTTGTTATTTGTTTTTACAGTAATTGACAAATTATGCGATCGCACTTAATGAATTGAAGATTGGGATAGTGCGATCGCACTATTGTTAACACATCAAGTTCTTAGGCTAAAGCCGCAGCTAATAAAAATAAGCTATCTACTAAAATTGTGCTTAAAACTGCGCCCCCAAAAGCATACCAATGTCTTTGTTTGTGGCGTAAAGGTAAAACCCCGATTGTCAACAGCGCTGAGGCGAGAATTACTGCCCAGGCTTGACCCCACGGTGTTTGAACTTGGATGAGGGCAGTTTGCAAAATTGGTGCAACATTCTCAGGTTCCACCTGCATAATTTGCCGCCAATAGGGCATTAAATCTACTAAATAAAAATACACATCGGTTAGGACTGTACCGAATAACGAACCTAAATAAAACCAGTTACCGACTTTGCCCCAATTCCGTAGCAAACACCAACAGGCAAAGGGTAAGCCAATAGACTCTACTGGCAAATGCCACATCGGTTCCCAACGTAACCAGCCCCAGTAAATTGCCCCAGCTAGCCAACTCCAGCTAAACCCTAACAGCAAATCACCCCAGAGATAAGTAGCAGGACGTGACATTAAAGTAAAACTTAGCCATACCCACAATCCTGTCATTGCCAAACTTAAACTTGGCAGCGATCGCACTAGTGGGGCTTCGACAAACACTGGTACAGATACTAAAAACACCGCCGCTGCTAACACTAGCCAAACTTGCGGTGACGATGAAGAGATGGGCAGATTAGGAGATTGAGAAAGTGTAGATTCCAATTCACTAATGGCTTTGTGCCCCATGTTAGTGGAATGTAACTCAGTATCTATAGAGGTAGTAGAAGCACTGTAAGAGGACAATGTATTATTAATCAATGTTTTTAATAATTGTTACTAAACTTTATCTTACTTAAGATACCACATCCAAAAATCCCCCCCTGGGGCATATTTATCTTAGCTTGTTTTTGCCGAGATTTTTTGAGATGTTGCCTTGAAACAGGAACATTCAGTTGGTCACACTAAATTTAAAAGATTGTAGTTAAGGCTTCATCTATTTCTGAGAAACTCTACCTATTGTCAGCCACTCTCTCGAACAGAGGATGGTAAATTAATGGCGCGCCTTTTTGGGGAGAAAAGACAACCCGAATATTTACGAGTTATTTTCCTGGCAAGTTCCCCAAGTAAGTGTTTGTGTAATTGGTTGTAATGTCAGCGATCGCAGGTAAACTAATGGCTCTATTAAAACGTCAATGGTTCGTAATTTTAAGTGCAGCATCTGCTACTGTCTCAGTTGCCGCATTTCCCCTTCAAGTTCTCAGCGCCGAACCTAACCCAGCGGGTAACGGGGTGCAACAAATGAATATTTTGCAAGCAATTTTTTTAGGCTTCGTTCAAGGAATTACAGAATTCTTACCGATTAGTAGCACAGCCCATTTAAAAGTTGTGCCTGTAGTTCTGGGTTGGGGCGATCCTGGGGTAGCTTTTACAGCAATTATTCAACTCGGTAGTATTGCAGCTGTGCTGTGGTACTTCTGGCAAGACTTGATGCGAATTGTGCGGGGGTCGGCAACAGCGATCGCTCGTAAAGATTACAATGATTACGACTTGCGGCTGGCTCTAGGGATAATTTTGGGCACTTTGCCGATTATCTTCTTTGGGCTGTTAATCAAAAAGTTTATCCCCGATTTTGATAATTCTCCCATCAGAAGCTTAGGCGCGATCGCTGTTGCTTCTATAGTTATGTCACTGTTACTGGGATTGGCTGAACAACTAGGCAAGCGTCAACGCGATTTTGAAAAATTAACGATGAATGATGGGCTATTGATGGGCTTGGCGCAATGTTTGGCATTAATCCCTGGCGTATCTCGTTCTGGTTCTACCCTGACAGGGGGCTTATTTATGGGATTAGAACGGGAAACCGCAGCCCGGTTTTCGTTTTTGCTAGGTATTCCTGCCATTACTTTAGCGGGGTTAGTTGAGTTAAAGGATGTTTTAGGAGCAGGGTTAAGTAGTACAGCAATACTTCCCTTAGTTGTAGGAGTGATTTCTGCCACAATATTTTCCTATATTGCGATCGCCGGGTTGCTACGCTTCCTCAAAACTCAGAGTACTTGGGTATTTATTTGGTATCGATTGGCATTTGGTGTATTAATACTGGGGTCAATCGGTGCTGGTTTATTGAAGAATAGTTAATAGTCCCTTGTCATTTGTCTTAGTCCTTCTTTTAGAGCAAACGACCAATGACAAATGGCAAATGACAAAGCGCAAAGTCTAGCCACTGCGTTCCTGAGCCACCCCCGCATGGGGTGGCGTGTCGCCTTGCGTCGGAACGCAAGTGGCGTTGAGCTAAGGAAACCTCAACTTAGAACTTTGTAAGAATAACAAATGCCCAATGACCCATGAGTACAATCCATCCGGCCCGAATTAGCAAAGTATTACCCGATTCCATTGCTGCGGAAATCGGTTTTGAGGCGGGAGATGCGATCGTTGCTATCAACGGTACACCTCCCCGTGATTTGATTGATTATCAATATTTATGTGCTGATGAGGTTCTAGAACTAGAAGTTTTAGATGCTGCTGGCAAAACCCATCACCTGGAAATTGAAAAAGACTACGACGAAGACTTAGGGCTAGAATTTGAAACTGCTTTATTCGATGCGTTAATTCAGTGTAATAATCATTGCCCGTTTTGCTTTATTGACCAACAACCACCTGGTAAACGTTCTAGCTTGTACTTTAAAGATGACGATTACCGTCTAAGCTTTTTATATGGCTCCTATTTAACTCTCACGAATTTACCAGAACGAGAATGGCAACGGATTGAACAAATGCGCGTGTCTCCTTTGTATGTTTCTGTACACGCTACAGAACCGGAAGTTAGAACTAGGTTGCTGAAAAATCCCCGTGCTGGACAAATTCTGCAACAACTGAAGTGGTTTCAAGAAAGACGGCTGCAAATTCACGCCCAAGTCGTTGTTTGTCCGGGTATAAATGATGGCAGACATTTGGAACAAACACTACGAGATTTAGCGTCATTTTATACTGGGGAAGTGCCGACAGTCGCATCAGTGGCTGTGGTACCGGTGGGGTTAACGCGGTTTCGTCCCCAAGAAGACGAACTGATCCCGGTAACGCAGGAGAAAGCTCAAGAAGTGATTTCCCAAGTGCGATCGCTCTCTTTAGAATTTCGCCAAAAGTTCGGTTCTAGCGTTGTTTGGTTAGCCGATGAGTGGTTTTTAATTGCAGGAGCAGAATTGCCTAGTGAAGCTGAATATGAAGAATATCCCCAAATTGATAATGGCGTTGGTTCCATTCGGTTATTTCTCAAGCAATTTGCTACAGCTGCCAAATCGCTACCAACTAAAATATCTCCCCAGAAAAAATTAACTTGGGTAGTTGGTAATGCAGTAGAGCAAGCATTTCAACCAATTCTCCAACAGTTAAATGCTGTTGCAGGTTTGCAGGTAAATATGCGTGCTTTATCTAGCGATTATTGGGGACAGAATATTAGCGTTACAGGCTTATTAACAGGGCACGATCTACTTTTAAATTTACAAGGGCAAGATTTAGGTGATGGAATTTTGCTGCCAAATGTCATGCTTAAACATGGTGAATTGATATTTTTAGATGATATGAGTATTGAAGAGGTCGCTAGCAAACTGGGAACAAAAATCTTTCCCATAGCAGGAATTGATGAATTAATCAATACTTGTATTGCTTAAAAGATGCTCAGTCGAAATTCAAAAGTCAATAGATTTGGATTTTGGATTTATTTCACCCAAACATGGGTGAGTCAGGAACCAAAAAAATCTGAAATCGACATGACAAAAGTATAAAAAACAACTATTGACAGTTGATTTTTGAAAGCCAGTATTCTGCGAGAAGCCCTTCGGGTGACGCTCCTGCGTCGCTAGCGCTGCGCCAACACCACTTTGCTTATGCTAGGAAACCCTTCCACCGCAAGTTGTTCAACACACGCGATTGTTTTCTGTTAACAAATAACTAATTAAGTGAGGATTGAGGAGTGAAGAATCAGGAAAACCGTATTACCAAATTACAGTTAAAAATTAAAAAAGCCGGATTCTTCATTTTTAATTTGCAATTTTTACTATTAAATAGTTTGGTTAACTTACCAGCAATAGCCGCAGATGAAGAACCTGTATTGAGTATAGTTTATAGTCAAGATAATACTAGTCAATGGGCAGGAATCACAAACCGCTTGCAGGCAGCAGGGGTGAAGTATTGTGTGATTCCTCTAGATGCTGTGAGGAGTCCGGCAGATTGGGGCGATCGCCGGGTATTATTTTTGCCAAATGTGGAGACATTAACACCAGCACAAGCGATCGCCTTAGAAGAATGGATGAGTAAAGGCGGGCGCTTGATTGCCAGCGGCCCTGCCGGTAGTCTATCAGCACCAGGAGTCCGGCAGTTGTTGCGGACGCTGTTGGGGGGTTACTGGGGATTCAGCCTCGGTGATACACAACAGATGCAACCAGCAAAAACCAAGCTACCACAGCAATGGGCTAATCAAGATCAACTGTTTGGTAAAGTGCATGGTGGTGTGGTGATACCTGATAACTTAAGCACACCAGCTGCTGTTTGGAATGCCAAAGATAATCCAGCCGCAGTCGTGACAACCGATAATTCCACCTTTTTGGGCTGGCGCTGGGGTGTAGATGCAGTCGCAACAGCAGATGTAGATAATGCTTGGTTAAAAGCTTCCTTAGACCGTTACATGAAATTGCCCCCCAGTGCTAGTAAAAAAATTGAGGGTGGCTCACCAGTCTGTTCTACTTCAGTGACAGTTGCATCCAAAACGCCTCCAGCACAACCAGTTTTATCGCCAACGATTTTACAAGCGATCGCACCAAAACCAAAACTTCCGCTTCAAAACACTCCACCCAAAACTCCGCAATTACCAAAAGCGATCGCCACTGCGCCCCAACCTAGACCCCTGACAAATGTTACTCCCCAAAATCTACAAGAGCCGATTGACCAACTAGAACAAGCAGTGCGTTTGGATGTTGTTCCCAACTCTAACGCGCCGATTGGTAGCAATGAAGCGATCGCCCTCCAGCATGAGCTAGAACATCTGATTGGTCGAGTGGAAAGTGCCCATTTAGCAGCCGCAGTTGCTGACTCTGGTGGCGAAGCAGCGGTAAGTAGCAATACCCAAGCGCTGAAAGTGGATCGCACCAGCTTAGTCGCCAGCAGATCTGGTGTTCCCATCCCAGACACCCAGCAAGCGATCGCTAAAGCTAGAGAAATTGCCAAAAACTTACCGCAGTTAATTGCTCAAAAAAACTATGCTCTAGCTCGTCAGCAGTGGCTAACAGCCAAGGCGAGTTTATGGAAGCAGTTTCCCCTCGATCGCAAATTAGCTCAACCAGAAATCCGGTCAGTGTGGTTAGATCGCGGGACAATTGTCCGTGCTGGTAGCGAACAGGGACTAGCCCAAATTTTTGACCGACTGGCGCAAGCTGGGATTAACACTGTATTTTTTGAAACCGTCAACGCCAGTTATCCCATTTATCCCAGCCAAGTTGCACCGCAGCAAAACCCATTAATTCGCGGCTGGGACCCATTAGCAGCAGGAGTCAAATTAGCTCATGCCAGAGGTATGGAATTACACGCTTGGGTTTGGGTTTTCGCCGCTGGCAATCAGCGCCACAATGAGGTGATTAACGTCAAGCCTGATTATCCAGGGCCAGTGCTGGCGGCTCATCCCGATTGGGCAAACTATGATAATCGTGGCAACATGATTCCTGCTGGTCAAACCAAGCCATTTTTCGATCCAGCTAACCCCGAATTGCGTCAGTACTTAATGAAGCTGTACGAAGAAATTGTCACTCGTTATCAAGTAGATGGTATTCAGTTAGACTACATTCGCTATCCCTTCCAAGATCCAGCCGCAGGTAGAATTTACGGCTATGGGAAAGCTGCAAGAGAGCAGTTTCAAAAAATTACAGGCGTAGATCCGTTGAAGGTTTCGCCAAGCGATCGCGAAATGTGGCAAAAATGGACAGCATTCCGCACCGAGCAAGTTAATAGTTTTGTGGATCAACTTTCACAACAGTTACGGCAAAAGCGACCAAATTTAATTATGTCAGTCGCCGTATTTCCCCTGCCAGAATTAGAACGCATTCAGAAGATCCAACAAAACTGGGAAGTTTGGGCCAGACAAGGAGATATAGATTTAATCGTTCCCATGACTTACGCCT
This sequence comes from Aulosira sp. ZfuVER01, assembly GCA_034530615.2. GTDB lineage: Bacteria > Cyanobacteriota > Cyanobacteriia > Cyanobacteriales > Nostocaceae > Aulosira. Next base: position 37,680 of record JAVRCV020000019.1, on the reverse strand, counting down.
TGGATACTCCTCGCTTCCAAAGACTCGCACAACCTTGGATTGCTTCCACAAAATTAGGAGCAACTTTATTAGTACCGGGAATTCGCTTGCTTTCCTTGCCAGCAGTCGGAGCCTTCGATCAATTGCAACTTGTGAGGGACTTGCCAGTAAGCGGTTACGCACTCTTTGCGGCAGAAAACTTGAGCAATGAGTTACAAAAACTCTTCAGTAATACCCAAGGTAAGGTGCAACCGACAACCAGCGAACCTATTCCTCACCGCAAACCTTTTCAAACTGCGGCTGTTCGTTATACTGCCTTACAACGCGAATGGCAGTTTATTGTCCAAAACGACCAAATGAAGATGCCTGCAACAACGATTTCTGAGTTTAACAATCAAGCACAAGTTTTACAAAATGCTTTAAATCAGCTTGCAGCCTCACCTTCTGCCAGTAAGTTCGTTACAGCGCGAGCTACGCTAACTCGCTTCCAGACACAATTTAGAACCTGGATGAACCAAGAAGCTATGGAAAATCCTTATCAAGTCAAAGTTTGGGAAAATCGTCTGGCAACTATTGAAAGGTTATTACGTTACGGCGAACGGCGCTTACTGTCGCGTCCGTAGGGAGGCTGGGGACAAGGGGACAAGGGGACAAGGGGGACAGGGGAGTAGGGGCGAAATAACTAATGACTATTGCTCAATGCCCCTTGACCATTGCCTCAGCTTTCATAAAATTTGACACTTTCCCATTGAGAAAATGGTAAATTTTAAAAAGATTAACCGTTGTCTATAACCCATTTCATGGGATTCCCAGGTTCACTAAATTTGACCATTGAGGTTTCTTTATCCCCTGGTAATTTCAATAGATGTTTAGTTTACCTAACTTTTACATTGGGTTCGCGCGTTGTACTGGGTAAATAATTTTTTGATTTTGATTGGCAATTAACATCTGATTGGATGTTAGACTTTTGAGTCTAAATAATCTTAATTTTAGATAGCAATGATGATTGATATTAAGCTTGAGGGTTTTAGACATTTCTCCTCAAAGACTCATTAGATATAGTAGGAAGAATATTTTATATATGAAGGAAAATTCCAGTATTTATACCCTCGCAATCATTATCGGCTGACGAAAAAATATTAGAACTATAGACAACAGTTTACTTTAAAGAACAATTTTTAATCATAGCTATACTCAACATCTATGCAAGCCATACCGCAACTTCCGTGGCTAAAATGCTTAAAGTCAATCATTGACTTTTCGCCGTTGACAGTTGAGCCGGAAACACTGTTATTAGATGCGATCGCCCTAATGGCGAAGCAAGGTAAAAGCACTTTAGTCGGATTGGCCGGGGAGATAGTTGGGTGGTTGACAGAGAAAGATGTAGTCAAGCTTGTAGCTTCTGGGATTGACTTCACAACCACAAAAATTGCTGAAGTGATGCATACTCTCACAATGATGCCGAAGCTGTCGGAACTTGACAATCTGCCAACAGTACTTTCGCTATTGCGTCAATCTGGGTCGGGTTTGCTTCCTGTGGCGGATGAGCAAGGTTTACTGATTGGTGCGATCGCCTTAGATAGCATCTCTCAACTGTTGGCGCAACAAGCACACGAAGGTACTGCGATATATCCCGAAGAGCAAGAATGGATGCAGACGCAACTGACATGTTGTTCAAAAAATCAGTATCAGCATCCGAATGCGGCGGAAGCTTGCTTGTTTGCGCCCAGGATCACTGAGCAAAAAGATACCGGAGAAATTATCGCTTATAGGAAGATAGCCACAGATATTAGACAACAACAAGTGGCGCAGCGCGATCGCCAACTTGCACTTGAAGCACTCAGAGATAGCGAAGAACGGTTCCGCAACTTAGTAGAAACCAGCAGCGATTTAATTTGGGAAGTTGACAAAAACGGCATCTACACCTATGTCAGCCCCAAAATCAGGGATATTTTGGGCTATGAACCAGAGGAAGTGCTAGGAAAAAGCCCCCTGGAGTTTATGCCATTGGATAGGCGAGAGAGTATTGCTCAAGAATTTGCCGTAATTTTTATTACACCCCAACCATTCCAATGTCTGGAGAATATCCAGATGCATCAAAATGGACAGCTAGTTTGGCTGGAAACGAGTGGTGTTCCAGTTTTTGACTCTGAAGGTACATTCCAAGGGTATCGCGGTATGAGCCGAGACATTACCCAGCGCCAACAAGCAGAAGCATCTTTGCGGAATACTCAACAGCAGTTACAAGCAATTTTAGATAATTCCCCAGCAGTGATTTATGTAGTAGATGCTCAAAATAAATACTTACTGATCAACAGGCAGTATGAAGAAATATGTAATATTCAGCAAGAGCAGATATTTGGCAAAAGCGTTTACGAGATTTGGAGTCATGATATTGCCGATCAGTTTGTAGTTAATAACCAACAGGTAATTACAAATTGTATTTCAACAACAACCGAGGAAGTCGTTGCTCACGCAGATGGTTTACACACTTATTTGTCAATTAGATTTCCTTTAAAAGATGCTCATGGCGTAGTTTACGCTCTTTGTGGGATCTCTACCGATATTACCGAGCGCAAATCAGTTGAAGAGTCACTCTTACGGTTTCGCAAAGCTATTGAAAGCACCAGCGATGCTGTTTGTATGGGTAATATTTTGGGTGAAACTATTTACGTTAACCCGGCCTTCGTCAAACTATATGATTACACTTTAGAGGAACTCCGGGCTGCTGGGGGAGGATCTGCAATTTTCAAGTATCCAGCAGAGTTTGAACAAGTAGTGAGTGCCATCCAAAGTGGTGAGTCGTGGCGAGGCGAAGTGACGATGCAAGCCCGCAGTGGCAGGATTTCGCAGGTAGATTTATGCGCTGATGCTTTGAAAGATGCTACAGGGAAAGTTTTAGGAAACGTTTGTATTCATACTGATGTTACTGGGCGCAAACTCGTAGAAGAAAGTTTAAGACTGCGCGATCGCGCGATCGCCGCTTGCAGCAATGGCATTATTATTGCAGATGCCAGCATTCCCAACGGCCCAATTATCTATGTTAATTCTGCATACGAGCGCATGACGAGCTACTGCGCAGCAGAAGTTATTGGGAAAAGCTTTTGTTTATTCCCAAATGATGAAATTAATCAACCAAAGTTACAACAACTCAATGCAGCGATGCAAGCAGGTAAAGACTGCACCGTGATTCTCCGGAACTATCGCAGAGATGGCGGAGTTTTTTGGAATGAGTTAAACATTTCTCCTGTTTATGATGCAGCTGGCGCGCTTACCCATTACATCGGCATTCAAACAGATATTACCGAACGCAAGCAAGCAGAAACAGCATTAGTTGTCAGCCAACAACGGCTGCAATACTTACTTTCCTCAACCCCTGCTGTCATCTATACTTGCAAATTGTCAGGAGATTTTGGTGGTACTTTTGTCAGCGAAAATGTCAAGGCGATGATGGGTTATGAAGCCAGAGAATTTATTGAAGATTCGAGTTTTTGGGCTAGACATATCCACCCCGACGATGTAGCTGATGTGTTTGCCGAACTTGCGCAAGCAGTAGATCGCGGTTACTACAGGTTGAATTACCGCTTCTTGCACCAAGACGGTAACTATCGTTGGGTGTGTGACAAAGGTAGGTTAGTCAAAGATGAAACTGGTAACTTAGTAGAATTTGTCGGTTATAGAGCAGACGTTACAGAGCAGAAGCAATTAGAACAAGAGTTAATCATCGCACTGGAGAAAGAGAAAGAACTTAACGAACTCAAATCTCGTTTTATCTCTATGACTTCCCATGAATTTCGCACGCCCTTGAGTACTATCCTTTCTTCCGCAGAGTTACTAGAACATTATCAGCATAAATGGACTCAAGAAAAACAACTCATTCATCTGCGCCGGATTCAAACTGCGGTGAGTCGCATGACAGATATGTTGAACGAAGTTTTGTTTATTGGTAAGGCAGATGCGGGAATACTAGACTATAAACCAACATCCTTTGATTTGGTTGAATACTGCTGTCAATTGGTAGAAGACTTTGAGCTAGATCTCAACAATCAGCACCGAATTTCCTTTACTAGCGAGTCCAAAACTATACCATGTTTTATGGATGAAAAATTGCTGGGACACATTCTCATTAACTTACTCTCGAATGCCATCAAATATTCCCCATCTGATAGCAAGGTTGAATTTACTCTAACTTGTGAAAATGGGCAAGCAATATTTGAAATTCAAGACCAGGGAATTGGGATTCCGGCAGAAGATTTACCGCATCTATTTGAATCATTTCATCGGGCTAGTAATGTTGGTAATATACTCGGTACTGGATTGGGATTGGCAATTGTGAAAAAATGTATTGATATCCATCAGGGTGATATCTCTGTATCCACTAAATTGGGAGTTGGATCAAAGTTTAAGGTCACTCTGCCAACTTAAATAACCAAGTAAAACCAGGTGATAATTATGACAAAAATTTTAGTAATTGAAGATGAAGAATTAGTTCGGGAAAATCTTTTAGATTTACTAGAAGCTGAGGATTTTGATACTATTGCTGCTGCTAATGGCAAAATCGGATTAAATTTAGCATTCTCCGAAATTCCTGATTTAATTTTGTGCGATATGATGATGCCCGAAGTTGATGGTTATGGCGTGTTAACAACATTACGTCAAGACCCATTAACAGCCACAATTCCTTTTATTTTTCTGACTGCCAAATCTGCGAAAGCTGACTTTCGTCAAGGTATGGATTTGGGAGCCGATGACTACCTAACTAAGCCATTTACCCGTGCTGAACTATTAAGTGCGATTGTCAACCGTCTAGAAAAACAGGCTGCTTTAAAAAAGCATTTATTATCAAACCAGCCTGCAAGTATGGCATTCTCACCCAAAATGCAGTTATTAGAAATCTATTTACATCGAGTAGTAAAAGAAAACAAATTTCAAGAATTCGATTTGTATTATCAACCAATAGTAGATATTGCCTCAGGAAAGATAATTGCAGCCGAAAGTTTATTACGGTGGCAAAGCCCTGAATTAGGCTCGGTTCCGCCACTAGAATTTATGCAATTGGCAGAATCTACAGGTTTAATTTTACATATTGAAAAATGGGTATTCACAATCATCTGCAAACAGATGAATATCTGGAAAGATAATCTCAATTTTTTGTCATTGACTATTAATGTTAATGTCTCTGGCAGCCAATTTTATTCTCCAGATTTCATCGAAGATTTATCTGCGCTGTTTATGAATAATAAATTGGCACCAGAACGTCTGGAAATCGAAATCAGCGAAAGCATAATTATGCAAAATATAAATAATGCGATCGCTATCATGAATAAACTCCGTTCTCTGGGTGTAAAAATCGCTATTGATGATTTTGGTATTGGTTATGCTTCTTTAACTAACCTTAAAGAATTACCAATTAATACCTTAAAAATTGGGCGCTATTATATTCATAATGTAGACAATAATTCCGAAAAATCAGAACTGACCCAAGCCTTAATTCAAATGGCTCACAGTCTGAATTTGCGAGTAGTAACTGAAGGTGTAGATACAGAAGCAGAACTGGATTTTTTACGCCAATACCATTGCGATGCTATGCAAGGTTTTCTCTTAAGCCGTCCATTACCAGCAGCAGAACTAGAAAATTTTTTTTGAATGGCAACGACTTAATCTACTATGAAAAGCTCGGGCATTGCTTTACAAGGCAAAATATTGTGTAGCAATGCCATAAGCTAGTTGGGTATGTAGAATTGGCTGACTGAATACTATTATAGAGAGCTAGTCTCGGGGATTGTGTTATGTTTTTGGTATAAGTTAACGTATAACTTGTATAAGTTGTATACAAACAGCAAAATAAGTGTGTAGTTTTTGATTAAGAGAATGGCAAAGCGATCGCTCCAAGCATCAGTAGAAGGTATTAGAAAAGCTAAACTGGCGTTTAAGCGCAAAGGCTGGACGCAAGAATATTTAGCTGCAACCGTTGGTTTAGAGACTCGTCAGCCAATATGGAAGTTTTTCACTGGTAAACCCATTGACCGCCAAGCCTTTAATGAGATTTGCTTAGTTTTAGAGCTAAATCCGGCAGAAATTCTGCAAAAGACTACTGACGATGAATTAATGCTTGCAGAGAAGACTGCTCAGTTGACTTTAGATATTCATAGTCTCGTAGAAAAGCTGCGGTCTATTCACTATGACAAAATTCAAGCCCAGTGCGGTACTTTACATATTTTAGATATTGCCCAGCCTGTAGATTTAAATGCACTTTATGTTGATGTCAATATCTTGGAGGAAATGAATAGCCAAACATGGATAGATATTAATGATTTACAAAAATGCGATCGGGATAAATTTGACAGATTTGGCTTAGGTAAAGTAAGCCAAAAGCGGGTTGGTGGGCTAGAGGCGATTTTACAATATTCTAAGCTGATGGTTTTAGGAAAACCAGGCTCTGGTAAAACCACATTTTTGCAGTCAATCGCTATTAGCTGTAATCAAGGATTTTTTCAACCAGATTGTTTGCCAATTTTTATCAATTTGAAAAATCTGGCTGAAGATACTAGGGAATCTACCCAAACAACTTTAGTAAATTATATTCATAATTATTTTTTTAGTTTTGATATTAGCGAACAGCAAATTCTGACAATATTTACGCAAGGTAAAGCTTTAATTTTATTAGATGCTTTAGATGAAGTCGCTGAAACAGATAGCGAAAGAATTATCAAAATAATCAGACAATTTGTTGAAAATTTTCCCAAAAATAAAATTATTATCACTTGCCGTATTGCTTCCCAATATTATAGATTTCAAGGATTTACTGAAGTAGAAATTGCTGATTTTGCTAAAGCGCAAATTGCTACTTTTGCTAGAAAATGGTTTTTAGCAGTCGCTAAAAAAACTCCAGTAAAAGCACAGGAGTTAGCACATAAATTTATTCAAAAATTAGAACTACCAGAAAATGTACGAATTTTAGAATTAGCCTCTACACCAATTTTGTTAAATCTCACCTGTTTATTATTTCAGTTTGTGGAAGATTTTCCGTCTCAACGTGCTGAATTATATAAGCAAGGATTAGATTTACTCCTAGTACGCTGGGATGAAGCCAGGGGTATTAAACGAGATAAAATTTATCGCAATTTATCCCTACTCCAAAAAATTAAATTGCTGAGTCGCGTTGCCGCAATTACCTTTACGCAAGGAGATTACTTTCTCCCAGAAGCTAAAATGCGGCAACTTATTGGCGATTATCTATCTCATCTTCCCGAAGCTACAACTGATGCAGATGCTTTGGAATTAGAAAGTGCGGCTGTGTTAAAAGCCATTGAAGCTCAACATGGGTTATTGATCGAAAGAGCTAGAGGAATTTATTCTTTTTCTCATTTGACTTTTCAAGAATATTTTACAGCCAGAGAAATCTTTGCTCATGCCAATCCTCAAACACTACAGGAACTAGTTACTCACATTTATGAAGAACGTTGGCGGGAAATATTTTTACTAAGTGTAGGGATGTTACAGCCTGCTGATGATTTGTTGCAGCTAATAAAGCAACATACAGATACCTTAGTAACTGCCAATGAAAAATTGCAGGCTTTCCTCAATTGGGTAGCGGAAAAATCTTCTGCTGTAAACCAATCTTATCATCCAGCTAGTGTACGTGCCTTTTACATTACTATTGCTCTACCACCAGAGCATCCTTTAGCCCGCAACCAAATTTTTGCTTTATCTTTAGATCAGCGTCTAGCAGGAAATCTCTGCATTGATTTAGCTTTAGATTTGGCTCTGACTCATGCCCTTGCTGTCAGCTTGACTATGACTGCTGAGATATTTTTCCAACGTTTGTTTACTTTGAGTTTAGCCTTAGATTTGGAACATTTGCTGACAGAGCAACCATCTTTAAAAACGTCGCTGCAAGATTTGAAAAACCAGCTACCCTCACAGAATCAAAGTCGAGAAGCACTAAAAATTTGGTGGCAAACTTATGGAGAAGCTTGGATTGAGAAATTGCGGACTTTGATGATTAATTCTCGCCAAATTGGTCATGCTTGGCAGTTTAACCAAAAAGATTGGCAGGAATTACAACATTATTGGTATGCCAATCAATTACTATTAGATTGCCTCAATAGTGCTGCTAATGTCACTCCTAATGTGCGGGAATCAATAGAGAAGAGTTTGCTTTTGAGTCAATAGTCCAGGGTCAAGAGTCAAAAGTCAAAAGGCAAAGGTAATTTGTCATTTCTCCCTTGTCCCATTTCTCCCCGCACTTCCCACACTCCCCACACTCCCCACTCTCCAGGGGGATGGGCAATTACGGTGCTTTAGGTAAACTCAGCAATAAATACTAAGCTGTTTTTCTGTTGCCACTCTCGGAAGCGTCCAATTATGAAATTGCCTGAGCGTTTATTACCGCTATTGTTATTAATTACTACACTAACAGCCTGTAACCAGACTCGCGCCTCCTTAGATAATGTCACAGCGCAACCATCTGCATCTTCAGTTGATCTGGCAGAAAATTCGACACAGCAGAACAATATCATCCGGACTGAACCACTTTCACCCACACAAATCCGGATTAACCTGAGTAATTTACCAGCACCTTTCGCTACAGAAAGCGCTTCCAAAAGCCCTAAGGTTGTACCAATTCCACAAAACCCGGTGCTGCGCGTACCACCAGGATTTAAAGTTAATGTCTTTGCTGAAGGTTTAGAAGCACCACGCTGGCTGGCTTTAACTCCCAATGGTGATGTACTGGTGACAGAAACTAGACAAAATCGCATTCGGCTGTTGCGTGATAGCAACAGGGATGGGGTGGCTGATGTGCGCCAGACTTTTGCAAGTGCCAAAAATGGTCTGAATATTCCTTTTGGTATGGCTTTTGCTGGTAATTCTTTCTTTTTGGGTAATACCGATGCAGTGCTACAGTTTCCCTACACTAAAGGTCAACAAGAACTCACTGGTACTGGCAAAAAAATTGCCGATCTTCCTGGCGGTGGTTATAACCAGCACTGGACTCGTAATGTTGTAGTGTCACCTGATGGAAACAAACTATATGTTTCTGTTGGTTCCGAAACCAATGTAGATGAAGAATCCCTACCACGGGCTTCGGTACAGCAGATGAATTTGGATGGTTCCCAAAAACAGACTTTCGCTGATGGCTTGCGTAACCCTGTTGGTTTGGACTTTCATCCAATCACTAAGGAACTATACACTACGGTTAACGAACGCGATGGTATTGGCGATGACTTAGTACCAGACTACTTTACACGCCTGCAACAGGGAGAATTCTATGGCTGGCCTTATGCTTACCTGACACCGAATAATCTTGACCCACGCCAGAAAAAGAATGATAGAAGTAGAAGACCCGATTTGGTAGCACGTACTCGCACCCCAGATGTTTTGTTTCAGGCGCATTCAGCAGCCTTGGGTTTACAATTTTATGATGGTCGGACTTTCCCAGAAAAATATCGTAACGGAGCTTTTGTAGCTTTTCGTGGTTCTTGGAATCGCGATCGCGGTACGGGTTACAAAGTAGTATTTGTTTCTTTCGATACTAAAGGACGACCGCAAGGTTACTATGAAGACTTTCTGACAGGATTTTTGCTAAATCCCTCTATACCAACTACTTGGGGGCGACCTGTAGGTTTACTGGTGTTACCTGATGGCAGTTTATTGGTGACAGAAGAGGCCAATAAGCGCATATATCGTATTCAGTACACAGGAAGTTAGAAGTGACAGAAGAAAGGCAGAAGGCAGAAGGTTTTAGAGACGCTAACATACTTCTACCTTCTCATTTATCCTCAGCTTAACCGTTTTACGCTAGATTATTGACAAAACATATAGCTATAGCAGGTTGAGAAATTATTTATGACAGAGCACGAGAACCACGAGCAATCAAACAATCCTCCATCCTCTGCTCATTCTGGTACACGATACTGGGGGAACGTAGAGCTTGTAGAAGAGGGCGAAAACTATAGAATTAGTCGTGTAGAAATCAAGCCCCGGCACGGCATCAAACCCCAAATCCATTATCATCGCAATGAACATTGGGTTGTAGTTTCGGGTGTTGCTAAGGTAACTTGTGGTGACAAGGAAATATTATTGAATCGCAACGAGTCTACTTATGTTCCCGCCGCAACCCTACATAAAGTAGAAAATCCCGGTTCGATTCCACTGGTGATTTTGGAAATTCAAAATGGCGAGTATTTAGGTGAGGATGATACTGAGCGTCCTTATGATTTAAATTTGGTTAAGCCAGCCAACGAAATCTAAGCCACCTACAGGGGCATCTAGCCAATGAATTTAATATGAGGACATGGAGAAGAGATGTCAAGCTACTCTCCGTGTCAGATTAATTCTGGATTTTGGATTTTGGATTTTGAATTCACAGCGTACCCCTGCGGGGAAGCAAGCTACGCGCAGCGTCTTTGCAGGAGAAGCGGTGTGACTGATTATTAAGCTTCAATGCACCAAACCAGCACGCAAAGCCCTAACAGCAGCTTGGGTTCTGTCAGCAACACAGAGTTTGCTCAAAATACCCCGAACGTGAGTTTTAACAGTACCGACAGTTAGATAAAGTTTGTTAGCAATTTCTGCGTTATCGCATCCAGCAACAATTAACTCCAACACTTCTGTTTCGCGTTGAGTTAAGGGAGAAGTTTCGATAGTTTTCTCCAGTTCTGAGTCAATACCATCAATCATTACTCTTTTTCCACTGGTTCCGGCGGTGACATTATCTTGCCGTACTTGCTTGAGTACGACATCTGCGATTGCTGGGTCAATCCAGGGACTACCAGTATAAGTTGTTTTGACTGCATCTACTAAGCGATCGCTCTCAATATCCTTCATGCAGTAAGAATCCGCCCCCGCCCCAAAAGCAGCCAATACAGCTTCCTCGCTGTTTTGCATTGTGAGAATCAAAATTTTTGTTGTTAAGTCTTGATTCTCCTGTTGGTGTTGCCGATATCTGCGCGTCAATTCGATGCCATCCATATCCGGCAAACCAATGTCAATAGTGGCAACATCTGGCTTTAGCTGCAACAGCAGTTGCAATCCATCCGTCGCGTTAGCAGCCTCACCAATAATTTTAAGGTCTGTCTCAGCTTGTAAAGCAGCCCGTAAGCCTATTCTAGTAAGGTTGTGGTCTTCAATCACAACGACCTTAATCTCACTCATGGCTGTTACCTCTACCCAGGATTATCTAAAGTACAGAATAAAATAACTTTGCTATCTTACTTTGAAGTTTATCTCAAAAGGGAGATGATAGTAATTTTATGAAAAATACATCTAACTAAAGTCGTAAAACCTCCAGCAGAAACACAAAAAGCTGAAACTATTACCAAATTATTTTTGTGCATCTATCAATAGACAGATTTTTTGTTGAATATAATTAATTGTAGAACATAGTCTCATAAAATTTAAATTCCGAGAATTGTGAATTGAAGTTAGCACACTTAAACAGTTATTTTTTAATTAGCCATGTCACTTAAAAATCCTGTGAAAAAAGATCATGTCTTGGTTGTCGATGATGTGTATGACAATTTAATACTCTTAGAAACAGTTTTACAAGAAGATAACTACGAAATTATTTTGGCGCAAGATAGTAAAACTGCTTTGGCTATAGTTGAGCAGTCGCCACCAGACATAATACTGCTTGATATTATGATGCCTGAATTAGATGGCTATGAATTCACTCGCCGCATTCGCCAAAATCAAACTTTGCCATACATTCCCATCTTATTAATTACTGCTCACATTTACTCTAGTGTTGTGGAAGGACTAGATGCAGGTGCTGATGATTTTATTCGTAAACCATTTGATCCAGATGAGCTAAATGCAAGAGTTCGTTCTCTTTTGCGTTTAAAGCATACTATAGATGAACGCGACCACATGACTAATTTGCGAGAAGATTTTGTTTCGCGGTTTACTCACGATTTACGCACACCTTTAGCGGCTGCAAATAGGGTATTAAAATTAATGCGAGAAGGTATATTTTGCTACGTTACACCAGAATTTGACCAAGTTATTCATACTATGATTGGCAGCAATCAAGATCTGCTAGAAATGGTAAATACCTTATTAGAAGTTTATAGACATGAAGCTGGTTCCAAAAATCTCAAATTCTCTTCCTTTGATATTCGAGAATTAGTTCGGGAAGTTACTCAAGAATTGAAGCCACTGGCAGAAGAAAAAAACTTAGCCTTAAAGGCGGAACTAGACGAAGAGATAGTAACTATGGTAATGGGCGATCGCATAGAGTTGCGACGAGTTTTAACCAATATAATAGGAAATGCAATTAAATTTACAACAACAGGTTATGTAGATGTAAAGTTATCTATAGATGCCAATAATGTACTAATTAAAATTCAAGATACAGGCCCGGGAATTTCTCAACAAGACCAAGGATTTTTATTTGAACGGTTTCGTCCGGGTAAACATACAGGTTCAGGTAGCGGTTTAGGACTTTATCTATCTCGCTGCATTATCGAATCACATCAAGGTTCAATTAACGTAGAGTCTGAACCCGGACATGGTAGTACATTTACTATCAGTTTACCCATATAGCAGTCCCTTTTGATTTGGTAGATGAGTTTCAAGTGGAAACTCTTAAATGGCATACATGCTTAGTCAGTAGTCGTTAGCTTTAGTACAGATAGCAAAACCCTTACTTCAACATCTCTTGACAGTACGATAATTCTGTAGAAGTTCAACTTGGATAATTTATTGGTGCAGAGGTGTGGCTTGATACAACGCTATCTGCAAAATAACCGTATTGTCAGTGTAGAAGATAGACATTTGTATGACGACATCAAGCTTTGATGGTCAATAGCGATGTTAATTCAATTAAAATTAAAACAACTTGATACGCCACACCCCAAATCATGACAGACCAGCAATTACTGGAACGTATAGTCCTCAACCCAAAAGTCTTAGCAGGAAAACCCATAATTAAAGGAACTCGCTTGAGTGTCGAGTATATTCTTAACCTGCTTGCTTATGGTGCAAGTTTCGCAGAAATTCTTGAAGAGTATGACGGGTTGAGTCCTGAAGATATTCAAGCATGTATTTTGTTTGCTAGTAAGTCGCTATCAAATACAACTTTTATGCCGCTATTGGTGCAAAATACTTAAATGCGTTTTCTAGTAGATGAATGTACGGGGTCAATAGTTGCTCGTTGGTTGCATAACCAAGGTTACGAAGTTTTTTCTGTGTATGACGAAGCGCGAGGTATAAGCGATGATGACGTGCTACAAAAAGCGTTTGTCGAAAACTGGATTTTAATCACCAATGATAAAGATTTTGGTGACAAAATCTTTCGAGAAGGTAGTTCACACAGAGGCGTAATTTTTTTGCGATTGGAAAATGAAAGGTCTAAAAATAAAATCAAAAAGCTTCAAATATTATTGGAAAATTATGCAGATAGACTACCTGAGCAATTCGTGGTTGTTACTGAAAACAAGGTTAGGTTTGCACTACCATAATATGAATTTATTGCTCACATCAATAAAGTAGTGTCCGCTATGGAGAGTAGCGAACACTATAAACACTATGGCAAAAAAGGAGACACTAAATTCAATTACTGATCAACATCAGGAACAAAATCGGGACGTTCTTTATCTTCCCAACCTACAGGACGTTTAGAATTGTACCAAGCAATAGATCCAATAATTGCAGCTGCAACAAAACCTACAATTAAAACGGTCGTCAAAGCAATAGAATAACTAGAACTACTTTCTGCTGCGACAGATGTTTGTGTTAAAAGGTAACTAAAAGCTATATTCATCATCAATTTTTAACCTGAAGTTAGTAATCAATCACAGCCAGAGGCATTGTTAGCAAGACCATGATTATTTGAAGAAGGAATAATCAATGTTTTACTATCCCTTCTTCCTAAAATTGAAGTTATTAGTCTAAAGCCTTTTTAACTTCATCTTTGAGGTTTTCGGTTGTATGGCGAATTTGAGATTCTGCTTGCTTTGCTTGTCCTTCTGCTTTATCGTTGGGATTGCCAGTAACTTCACCGATGGCTTCTTGTACTTTACCTTCGATATTTTTAGCAACAGCTTTAGCTCTATTTTCCAGACTCATAATATGCTCCTGTGATTTTGTATATTTACTTAAGGCTTATCAAGCCGTCCAATGTTTATAGATTATCTGTTTCTTATTTGAAAAGATTCTATCTTGAGAATAGAGTTAATCATTTTTTTATTGTTCGGAATACATAGTTTTTGCATAACTCAATTCATCTTCAAGATTCACAACCAAAATCTTGAGATAGAAGCAGATAGATTAGCAGTTACTTCCGCAGATGAAGGGTTTTGAACCTCTAGATAGGCGGCGTATAGAGGTAAGAACTGATAATTTATCTAGCTAGCGATCATCGCAATAATAAAAAAATGACATTAGCAAAAGAGCAAATAGCAGTAGGCGTTTTTGCCAGATTTTCAGATGTAGAATTAGCAGTTTTTCAATTAATAGCTGCTAATTTACCCATGATTAAAGTATCTGTAGTTTGTGCCGTTACTAGCCGCCTAGGTAGTTTATTATCAAGGTTGGGAATTTCGGAAGACGATATAAGGGCTTTTACTGATTTAGTTTCCCAAGGTTACTACTTAGTAATAGTAAAAGCTACACCAGAAGAAATCAGCATAGCTGAAAGAATTATCAGTCAAGGAAGCATTCAAGGCTGCTCCGTTTCTTCAGTGTCTTCGATTTCTACAGGTCGCTATAAAAATGCAGTTGGTTTGTTTTTTAATCGCCAAAATATAGAACGAGCTATTTTTGAATTGAAAATAGCTGGTTATCCAATGAATCAAGTTTCTCTGGTTGCTCCAGGAATGCTACTTAATGAGACTCTTAGGGAAGTCAAGGTATTTAGTAAAGACGACTGGATAATATTCAACATCCCTGAGAATATTAACGAACATTATAAAAGTTTTTTAGCTGTGGATGGTTATCTCTTAGTGCTAGGTGGTACCGAGATCCAAATTGCAGCCGCAAGAACTATTTTGCAGGCTAATGGAGTTGAAGATTTCCATATTTATCATCCACTTGGTAGTGACGTTATTAATAAAGTTTCATGACATCATCTGACATACAAAAGCAGTCTATCTAGAGACTGCTTTTAATAATTAAAAATTCAAAATTAAAGACTATTTTGGATGAGAATTTAAGCTTAGAGTCAAACCAATCCCAAGTTTAAACTTAGGGTGCTTAAAACCTTTAATTTGCGATAAAACTACTATTAAAAACAGTGCGTCAGTCTGGAATATAATTTTTTTACTCCCGCGTAGCGGTACTAGTTTACTGACAATGCAATATCCATCTCAAATAACAAAATAGTAGTTTCAGAACCAATCCTACCCATTTCTGGCTCTTCTCCCATTTGCATTTCTACAAGATAAGCCCAAGTTTGAGAATTAGGGCTACATTTAACTATCATTCCCTCTCCGCCAATAAATTCTACTGTTTGTCCTTGAGAAAATTTAGGTAATGTCAAATTTCTGGCACTCATTGCAACCACCATTTTTCATAAAACTTATGTATATTTAAATTTATAGTGTAAGATATTTATTTCATTATCTACCGAAAGTCGAAATGTAGAGATTAATCAGTTAATTCTCTAGAATTAATTTCCAAAATCTCCCGATTAAATATTATTTTTTATAAAGTGATTTGTCATGCTGAATCTTCATAGCGATCGCATTGTTATTACTTTCTGTTAAAATATTATAAAAACTGTTAAAAAATATAGTGTTACTAATTATGTAATGTCTTTGTTATAGAAACAAAGCATAAAAAGTAATACTGGAAAACTGATATAGTCGAAATTGACATTGGAAATGTTAAAGCGTTTGAAGATTGGAAGCAAAATCGGAGCTAGTTTCGCTCTGGGTCTAGCAATTTTAAGCGCGATTGGTGTAGTATCCTATCGCACTACTAATGACTTGATTACAACTTCATCCTGGGAAAGCCATACATACCAGGTACTTGGCCTGCTTGAAGACCTAACTAGCAGACTTCAACAAGCCGAAACTGGACAGCGGGGTTACATAATTACAGGAGAAAAACCTTATTTAGAGCCTTATCAAACAGCAATACAATCCCTAGAACAACCTATCAAACAACTGCGCACTTTAACCACCGATGACTCCCATCAACAACGTCGGCTTGATATGTTAGAGCCGCTAATTACCGAAAGAGTAAATGTCATGCAAAGTGTGATTGACGTGCGACAAAGTCAAGGCTTTGAAGCTGCTCAGAAGGTAGTTCTGCAAAATCAGGGAAAGCGGTTAATGGAGAGAATCCGCAATCTTATTGAGGAGATGAAAACCCAGGAACGTCAATTATTAAATCAACGTTCTAGCAAAGCACAAGCCGCAGCCGGAGAAACTCTCGCTACTATTACCTATGGGATTCCCATATCTTTTATATTGATAGCTTTGATTGGCTATGTGCTGTCGCGCAATATCTCCAAACCTCTGAGGGAAATTTCTCGTGTATCAGAAAAGATTGCTGATGGCGATTTGTCAGCCAACTTACCACATACAGAACGCCAAGATGAGGTAGGTATATTAACACGTAGTTTCAATCAAATGATTGTTAATTTAAGAGATAATCAGCAAAAAAATGGGGAAGAAAATTGGTTAAAGTCAAATTTAGCTGAGTTTAGCAATATTCTCCAAGGACGCAGAAATTTAGCAAAAGTTACGCAATTACTCTTATCGCGGTTAGCGCCTTTAGTGGGAGCGCAACATGGTGTTTTTTATGTAATGGATAGCGGAGAAGATCGGTCTGTATTGAAGTTACTTGCTAGCTATGCTTACAGCGAACGCAAAAATTTAGCCAATCAATTTCATTTAGGAGAAGGATTGGTAGGACAATGTGCTTTAGAAAAGCAGAGAATTTTATTAACACAAGTTCCCAATGATTATATTCGGGTTAGTTCTGGCTTAGGAGAAGCTCCGCCATTAAATATTGTTGTCCTACCTGTATTATTTGAAAAGCAGGTAACTGCTGTAATTGAATTAGCATCCTTTCAGCGATTTAATGAATTACAGTTAGTGTTTTTGGAGCAAGTTAGTGAAGTAATTGGCGTAGCTTTGAATGCGATTAATGCCGATACGCTAACTCAGCAACTACTCCAGCAATCTCAAGCATTAACGGAGGAATTGCAAAACCAGCAAGAAGAACTCAAGCACAGCAATCAACTTTTACAAGAACAAGCACAGGAGTTGGAAGAATCGCAATTACTATTGAAACAACAACAGGAAGAATTGCAACAATCTAACGAAGAATTACAAGCTTTAAATGAGGAGTTGGAAGAAAAAGCAGAATTGCTAGCAGTGCAAAAAAGAGAAGTTGAGGAGAAAAATCAACAGATTGAGCAAGCTAGGTTAGCTTTAGAAGAGAAAGCTAAACAATTAACTTTAACTTCTAAATATAAATCTGAATTTTTAGCGAATATGTCCCATGAATTGCGGACACCGCTGAATAGTTTATTAATCTTAGCCAGATTAATGTCAGACAACCCTGAGGGAAATTTAACAGATAAGCAAATAGAATATAGCCAAACCATATATGCTGCTGGGACTGATTTATTAGAATTAATTAATGAAATTTTAGATTTAGCTAAAATCGAATCTGGTACTTTTATTTTAGAAAATAAACAAGTTGATTTTACAGATTTACAAAGCCATTTAAAATCAACATTTCGCGAACTTGCTCTAGAGAAAGAACTGAGTTTTAATATAGAAATTGATGAGAAATTGCCGAAAAGCTTTAATACTGATATCAAACGCTTACAACAAATCTTGAATAATTTATTGGCAAACGCCTTTAAGTTTACCGAACAGGGAGGAGTAACTTTACAAGTTAGCATGACAGCAGGAGATACGGTTGCTTTTGCGGTGAAAGATACGGGTATTGGCGTTCCTACAGACAAACAGCAACTAATCTTTGAAGCGTTCCAACAAGCAGATGGGACAACCAGCCGTAAATATGGTGGGACAGGCTTAGGTTTATCTATTAGCCGCGAACTGGCGCATCTCTTGGGTGGGAGAATTGAACTAGTTAGTCAACCAGGACAGGGAAGTACTTTTACTCTTTATTTACCCTTACAGAAAGTTTGGACAAAGCCAGAAGCTAAAGACGAAAATATTTCTGAGGATAAAAGGAAAGAAGACCAAAAGAAAATTTACCCACCTCCTTCTATTCAAACCGAAGTCGCAGACGATCGCGATATTATTCAACCAGGTGACAGAGTGCTGCTAGCGATCGAAGATGACGTAAAATTCGCCCGCATTTTACTGGAAATGTCACGAAAACAAGGGTTTAAGGTTTTAATCGCTTTACAAGCTAAACAAGGTTTAGCCCTAGCAAAACAGTTTAAACCCGATGCGATTACATTAGATATTTGTATGCCAGATATGGATGGTTGGATGGTGCTAGACCGTCTCAAACACGATGCGGAAACTCGCCACATTCCAGTACACATATTTTCTGTTGACGATCGCCAGCAACGCGGCTTAGAGTTAGGAGCGATCGCCTACTTGCAAAAGCCTGTTTCTAAAGAACAATTAACCGCAGCTTTAAGCGATATTAAAGGCTTTATCGAGCGTCAAGTGAGAAATTTGCTGGTAATCGAAGATGATCCAGTACAAGCCTCCAGTATTATTGAACTCATCGGCAATGGTGATGTTCATAGTACCGCAGCAAATACAGCCGCCGCAGCTTTAGCTATACTGCAATCCCAGCAGATTGATTGTATTGTGCTGGATTTGGGTCTACCTGATATGACCGGGTTAGAACTAATTGAGCAAATTAAAAAACAAGCCAGTTTCCGGAAAATTCCGATCATTGTATATACAGGTAAAGAACTCTCCCGTCAAGAAGAAACTCAACTGCGACGCCTAGCAGAAACAATAATTATTAAAGATGTGCGATCGCCTGAGCGTTTACTCGATGAAACTGCCTTATTTTTACATCGCATCCAGGCCAATTTACCCCAGCCAAAGCGGCAAATGCTAGAGCAGCTACGTAACTCTGACCCAATACTTGCACATAAAAAGATTTTAATTATTGATGATGATGTACGCAATATCTTTGCAATTACCAGCTTGTTAGAAGGCTATCAAATGCAAGTACTATTTGCAGAAAATGGTAGAGATGGCATTAAAATATTGCAAGCAAACCCTGATGTAAATGCCATCTTAATGGATGTGATGATGCCAGAAATGGATGGTTATGAAACAACTCGTGCAATCCGTCAACAACAGCAATTTTGTTCGCTACCGATAATTGCTTTAACTGCAAAAGCCATGCAAGGGGATAGAGAAAAGTGTATCGAAGCTGGAGCTTCAGATTATATTACTAAACCTGTAGATACAGAGCAATTACTTTCACTACTGCGGGTTTGGTTATATCGGTAAAAAATAACATTACGAACTATCTTATGGATGACCTCGGTAAATCTTGAGGAAGAACAAGTTACAACATTTTTTGTTCTCCAGTGTGATGTGCTTCTTTAAAGCTGCGTAAGAAAATGCAACCATACAACGCTAATAAAGAGTTCGCCACACACAGGAATTATATGGCAAGTCCTATAGAATTTAATTTGTTTGCTCCTTATAACAAAACTGCATCTTTAATTGCTTCTTTTTCTGATTGGCAAGAAATCCCAATGGAAAAGGGTGAAGATGGTTATTTTCGCGCCACTGTAGATTTAGAAGATGGCACTTACGAATATAAGTTTCGCGTACAGTCCAAAAGCTGGTTTTTTGAAGAAGACCAGTCGGTAGATGTCACCGATCCTTATGCTACCGATATTGATGGCATGAACGCTAGTGAAAATAGTATTGTGCGAATCAAAGATGGTGAAAAGATAGTTGATACCTATGTTTGGCACCATGATGATAAACCCTTACCTGCTGACCATGAATTAGTTATCTACGAATTACACGTTGCAGACTTCTCTGGCGGGGAAGATGATTCCAAGGCGCGAGGTAAATACAAGCACGTCATTGAAAAGCTAGATTATCTCTGCGATTTGGGAATTAATGCCATTGAACTAATGCCAGTCAAAGAATATCCTGGCGATTACAGTTGGGGTTATAATCCTCGACATTTCTTGGCTACAGAATCTAGTTATGGTTCTACCGCAGATTTGAAACAGTTAATTGATGAGTGTCATGCGAGAGGAATTCGGGTATTGATGGATGGGATTTATAACCACTCCGAAGCCTCTGCACCCTTAACTCAAATAGACCACGATTATTGGTATCACCACGAACCCCGCGACCCTGATAATAACTGGGGTCCGGAATTTAACTACGAACACTACGACGAAAATCTCGATATCTACCCCGCACGCAAATTTGTTGGCGATACTGTGCGTTACTGGATTCAGGAGTACCACATTGATGGTATTCGTTACGATGCAGCACGGCAAATCGCCAATTATGATTTTATGCATTGGATTGTGCAGGAAGCCAAGCAAACTGCTGGGAGCAAACCCTTTTACAATATTGCCGAACACATCCCCGAAACGCCTAGCATTACCAATGTTGATGGGCCGATGGATGGTTGCTGGCATGATAGCTTTTATCATTGCGTTCTCGAGCATATCGCTGGAGATACCTTTGATTTAGAACGGCTGAAAGATGTCTTGGATTGCAAGCGTCAAGGCTTTATGGGTGCAACCAATGTAGTTAACTACCTCACCAACCATGACCATAATCATGTTATGGCAGATTTAGGCGATCGCGAAATTTTAGGTGAAGAAGCTTTCCGTCGCATCAAGTTGGGTGTGGTTCTTTTGATGACTGCGGTAGGTGTTCCCCTAATTTGGATGGGTGAAGAGTTTGGTGAGTTCAAATATAAAACTATCGATCAGGCAAAAGTTGACTGGACATTGCTGGCAGGTGACGATAATCGAGGCTTATTTGAATATTACAAAGGTTTAATTGCTCTGCGCAAACAAAATCATGCACTGTATACCGAAAATATTAACTTTTTCCATGAGAATCCCGAATCTCAAGTACTAGCATACACCCGTTGGAATGGTGAAGGTTCCCGTGTGGTAGTCGTCGCCAACTTTTCTGGTGAATTTTTGGCAGGATATACAATTCCCGACTTTCCAGAAAATGGTACTTGGCACGAATGGACGGGTAATTATGATGTTGAAGCTGGTGATAACTCCTTAATGACTGATTTAGGCCCGTTTGAAGCTAAGGTCTTTGTTTGGCAATAACAGTAAGAGATTTTATTTCTCAGAATCGCTATGAAGATAATAACCAGGTTTTTTGATAAGCCTGGTTTTGCCTTTTTAGCTTTATGAGCTTGAATTCTAAATATTTTATGAATTGTTAATTTAAAGTTAAATTTTAACATAAAATACTAAAATTACAACCATAGAATTATTTGTTTATCTCACTATAGACGGGCGTGAAAATATTATCAAAGTTTTATTTTTAAAGATGAATATATTTGTATAAGTCACAGATTAACTCATGAATACTCCCCAAGAAATAGTTGGCATTAAACTCTTGTGCAGCTTTGGCTGATTGAGTTAAAGCCATTAATCCATTGACTGAAAAGCCTGGATATTTTGTATGCAACCAAGGAAATATTCAATCAAAAAAATGCTAATCCATTTCAAGCTGTAATAACAAGCCAAAAATTTACTAGCAAGAATATCTCAAAAACAATTTATTGAATAATTAGTGAAACTTGTCTTTAAACATTTATAGCAAGAACACTAATTAATCATCTTTCGCCTTTGTTATGACTTTACCAAATCCAAAATTAGAAGATATCGAAATTCAGTTACTACTTGAAGGAGTGTACCGCTACTGGGGTTATGACTTCCGCAATTATGCCTTATCTTCCCTCAAACGTCGCATCCATCATTTTATTAAAAAAGAAGGCTTTACTAGCGTTTCTAATTTGCAAGCACAGGTGCTACACAACCGGGAATGTTTAGAACGATTTTTACTGAGTATTACAGTAAATGTAACTTCCATGTTTCGCGATCCTAGCTTTTATCTAGCGTTGCGGAAGGAAGTCATTCCGCTTTTACGTACTTACCCTTTTATTCGCATTTGGCACGCTGGATGTTCAACGGGTGAGGAAGTGTACTCAATGGCAATTTTACTAGAAGAGGAAAAACTTTACCAACGTTGCCGTATTTACGCGACAGACTTTAACGAAAAAGTGCTGCAAATAGCTAAAAGTGGGATTTTTCCTCTCAAACTCATGCAAGATTATACCCAACTTTATTTAAAAGCAGGTGGGAAGCAATCTTTTTCAGAATACTATACCGCAGGTTACGACAGTGCGATTATTCGCTCATCTTTACGAGAAAATATTGTATTTGCCCAGCATAATTTAGCAACTGATAGTTCTTTTAATGAATTTCACATCATTATTTGTCGTAATGTCTTAATTTATTTCAACCAAATCTTGCAAAAGCGCGTACATGAACTTTTTTATAATAGCCTTTGCCCTTTTGGTATTTTAGGTTTAGGACGACAAGAATCAATTCGTTTTACAACTCAAGACCAACAATACCAAGAACTTGTCAAAGGAGAAAAGCTCTATCGGAGGTTGGATTAGAGGTGTTTAAGATTGTCGTCATTGGCTCATCTTCTGGTGGTTTGACCGCCATAAAAATTTTGCTGCAAAATCTACCAAAAGATTTAAAGTCTCCTATTGTAATAGTGCAACATCGCCATCGAGATTCTTGCAATAGGTTAGGAGAAATGTTGCAGCAAGATACATCTTTAATAGTGCGAGAAGTTGAAGATAAGGACGAAATTTTATCAGGCTATGTTTATTTAGCACCTGCTGATTACCATTTGTTAATTGAATCAGGGTACTTTGCGCTTTCTATTGATGCTCCTGTTTCTTATGCTCGTCCTTCAATCGACGTTTTGTTTGAGTCGGCTGCTGAGGTTTATGGTAAGCAAGTAATTGCGGTAATTTTAACCGGAGCCAATGAAGATGGCGTGCAAGGTTTAAAAATGGTAAAATCCCATTTTGGGATCGCAATTGTTCAAGAACCTACTGATGCTGAATATGCTGTGATGCCAAAAGCTGCTATTACTGCTGTTGCTGTAGACTGGATTTTGCCACTAAAAGAGATAGCAAAGAAATTAGTTTATCTTTGTCATTAGACAAGTCAATCATAAACATACGAAACCTAAAATTATCCTAGGTCGAAAAAATAATGCGATAGATGGGTTGATACAATCCAATATCTAAAATTAGATTGACATCCTCCTGATGAACGATGAATCTAAAAATTTGTAGCCCCTGAGGCTGTGTTGCAAGGTTGAAGATAAAATATGGTAGAGGCAACTTCTAAGGCTATTGATGTTTTTTATTTAACAAGCCCAATAATATCTGTATACAATCTATTCTATTTTTAAAGTCCTCTATCTAGTTCATCTACCTAAAGATATAAAATCATTCTTTTAGAATGAAGTTACAGCCGAGATTTTTATACTTTGCTCATATTTTTGTTATCTGTTAGAATCCTAAAGAAACTATTAACTTTCAGAAAAAATTTGAGGATAGGGTAACATATGCAGGCCAGAAATAGCCTAAATCCTGAAATTCTGCAAACTTCTCTAATTTTAGAAGGTTTAAGAGTTTTGCTAGTGGAAGATAATGAAGATACGCAACTCTTGCTGACTTTTTTGCTAGAAGATTCAGGAGCCAATGTAGCAGTAACAGCATCAGCGTATGAAGCACTGGCAGTTTTAGAACAAACGCAACCTGATATACTGCTTTGTGATATTGGCTTGCCTGAAATAGACGGGTATACTCTGATACGGAAAATTAGAGCAATGTCCGCACAACAAGTAAAACAAATTCCTGCAATAGCCGTGACTGCTTATGCTCAAGATACTTCTGAAAAGGAAGCACTTGCATCCGGATTTCAGGCATACTTGGTCAAGCCAATAGAACCGATTGAATTTATCAATTCTGTGGCAAATGTTCTCAAAAACAATTATCGAACTAATCCGGCTCGCAAAGCACGAACTGCAATTTGAGTGCGATCGCTAACCGAAAGCTTGTTTAGGATATTGCGAACGTGAGTTTTTACTGTACCGACTGTAATGTAAAGTTGTTCACCAATTTGGCTATTACTGCACCCATCAACAATTAACTTCAATACATCTAATTCGCGTGCAGTTAAAGGATAGGCTAGGATAAATTCACTTTCTGATGGTGATAAAGAGTTAATCGCAACTGTTGAAGGTTTAGTAGGAGAAATTGCTTCTGTATAAACATTGTTGCTTTGGCGCAATACAATCCGAGCAATAGCAGGGTCAATCCATGAATTACCTTCATGAGTAATTCGTATGGCATCAGCTAATTTCTCAATGCTGGCATCTTTCATATAATAGGAATCTGCTCCAGCAGCAAACGCAGCTAAAACAGTATCTTCACTATCATTCATAGTCAAAATTAAAATCTTAGTAGGCAAAGATGAGTCTACTTCAGAATTTTTGAATATCTGCGTTAACTCAATTCCACTCATATCCGGTAAGCCCACATCTACTATTGCCACATCTGGTTGCATAGCTTTAAGCAGCGTCAAACCCGATTTAGCATCTTTAGCTTCACCAACTACTTGAATTCCTGCTTTTTGCTTTAAAGCAGCACGCATACCTATACGAGTTAGGTCGTGGTCTTCAATTACAACTACGCGAATGTCGTTCATCATCCAGCCTCAAATGACCTATTGGTAATTTTTTCAGCAATTAGAGGTAACAGAATTCTGCTTTTTGGTAGGTTCTTTCTGCTTTTCCACCAATTTTAAGGCGATATCCTAATTTGAGTCTATCCATCGGAGGAACTGTTTGCCAAAGCCAAATCACCATCTCCAGAGTAATGTTCGCTCATTCGCGAGAAAGCTGCCGAAAGCTTGACAAATAGACTGAAGATTTTTGATTGCCTATCTAGAGGTAGATGCGATCGCTAGATATCATGCATGATGAAAGACTGATCGTTAAAACCGCAGGGAGTTTCCATCTGGTAGTGGCGTGGCAAGACTAAAATGTTGCAATAAAAAAGTTCGTAGTTGCGCTTTAGCGCCCTATCAATTAGAAATTTAATGCACAACTTTAGCCTTGCCATCCCAGTAGGGTGCGTTAGGACTATCGTCCATAACGCACCGAATATCTCTAATCTCTACCGTGACTTGACTAAAGTAGAGCATTAAATTTTTCATTGTAGAAGGCGCTAAAGCGCAACTACGAATATTTTCTATTGTTAGCTCGTTAGTTCAATTAACTTGGCATAGCCAAGATTCGCTTTCAATCTTTTCGGCAATAGGATGTTTTGTCGTTGCTCCAGGCTTAGTATCAAGATGCCAACCTTGCCAAATATCAGCAGCAAGTTCAGAAAATTCACCTTGCACTTGAAACCAGCTAGGATTATTTTCTCTACTCCATAGGCTACACAGCAAATCTAAAACTTTCTCGGAGGTGCGGTTACTTGTTGGATTTAGTTTACCTTTGTTTGATTCAGTTAACTGATCTTCTCCTATAAATACCCTAGTAAGTCCTTCTTTGGTGCTGAAGTTGCCAAGCTTCTTTGAACACCTTGAAATATTGGAGAGGGCATCACAAATACGGCGATTTAAGCCTAAATATACAGACCCTTTAAGTGCCTTTAAAAAATATTCTAAAGCATTAGTAGGATCATTTTGGATTAAAAGTAAATATTCTCCATTCAGCAAAGAAATTTCTGAAAGAACAGCTTGACGAAAATTCTCACTGTGACCCGTTGTTAAATCAGCATTAGCAAGCTTCTCGGCAAACTTTAATGCCTGGATTGACAACTTACCATCTCCAAGTCTTACCCAGACTCGTCCTGCTAAAGCTAACCATCGAGTTACTCGCTGAGTTGAACCAATACGTAATGCGTAGTGGGCTGCTCTAAGAAAATGTTCTGCGGCTTTTTCAAGTGTATTATTATCATCGCAAAGGTAGAACTCTATTCGTGCGGCATTCCCATAAATTTCAGACAAGGCTTTATAAATATCCAAACCTGGATCTTTATAGCAAGATCCAGGTTTAATCGTACCTCTAATTTTACTATCCCATCCTTCCAATCCAAGCCACTTGCTCCTTTGGCTAGATTCAAATAAATTTGATTCATGTCCGCAGGAAAGCTCATATAAATAGATTTCTGACTGAATAAGAGCTTGTATAGGAACAAGCTCTTGTTTTACTTTCTCGTCTTCCTCAAATACTTGTTTAATTTCTTCAATGAGTAATTCTATGTTACTGATGTTACCTTGAGTGTTAGATAGCCTTAGCTCCAGCCGTTTTGCAAGGAAATAGCAACGATAGAAGTTGAGTTTATATGAAAAGTAAATCTTTTCCTCTCGAATTTTCTTTAATTCATTCCTAGCTGTATCAGCTATTTTCTTAATTTCAGCAGGCTTACACTCATCATCAAGGAACTGAAAATTCTGAAAAGCTTTCCTTGCTCTAGTTAATCGCTTCCTCAACTCAGAGAGAGCTTTGCAGGCTGAAGCGTAGATTTCTATATCGAGTTTGCCATTTGTATTCTGATCTACTAGCCATTGCTTGGCAGCATAAACAATCGCTTGCAGCATAGTAAACATTGAGTCCCGGTCTACCCAAATTCCCTGATACTTTTGCTGATTTCCCAGAATTACAGTTGTTTCAACCAGTGAATCAATACTGGTGTCTAGGGTTTTTGTTGATAAGCTGATGTTAGCTATATCCTCTGTCAAGCCCATGTGTAGGCTACAAGCACCAATAGCATTTTCTAGGATTGTGTTGCCAGAAGTATAGCTCCATTCAATCAACTCACTAGATTTGCCATTATGACTAAAGCTACAAGTCACTATCGCCATAATTACTGGATTGAGCAAATCAAGGGACTTTGCTTCTAGTTGCATTGTTGAGCATGAACCCGGAGTTTTCAGCTCGCACTCTGCCTGATAACCAATCTGTACAAACCTATGGTATAAATCCCTATACTCTTCTTCTACATTGATATACCGAGATAAAGTTTGGAATTCTGTCTTTTGAACTCTAATATGAAGGTTAGGTACATTTTTAGGCATTTGCTCCTTGATGGCAATGCTCATGAACAGTCTAATTGCTTCTTGCTGGGTAAAGCTTGTCTTGCCTCCGGCTTTAAGTCTTTTCCAGGTTCGCTGTAGCTTGTCAATTACTTCCAGTCTCAGTTTTAAACCCAGTGTCGGGTGAGATTCCAGATTATCAATGAGATATTTTAGGTAGTCATTCTCTTGATACTTAGGATGTCCTTGAAAAAGCTTTTTGCTTGCAATTGCTATTTTGTTACTTGCGATCGCTAAGAACTCCTGGGTTGTAGGCAGTAAATCGTCAAACTCCAAAAACTCAAGCAATGCAATTACTTGAGCAACTTCAAAAAACCTTTCTGGAGTCACCCGGATAATCCTGGTTTTTTCTGGCAAAAAGCCGGCGGACTCCAGTAGCTCATCTACTCCAATCTTTCCTAGTAACTCTCGCAGTTTGTCAGGATTAGGCAGTTCGTCAGGTAAGGATTCAATTTCTTCTGAGTTGTTTTCAACCTCTATTTTTGATTTCTTCTTAGATGCCTTACCTTTTTGAAGACTCTCGCACAGTTTGATCAAACTTTTACGGTCTACTGGCAACCGTTGCTTCTTGTCCTTATTCAAAAAATTAATCACAACTGGTCGGCTAACACCCATCCCTTCTGATAATTCCACCTGCGTTGCTCCCATCTTGTCCAGGTAGAAGTGGAGCATCTCTCGTAGTTCTTCTTGCTCCTCAACGATTTCTTTGCTTATAGGTTTTATTCTACGCATAACACTAATGTAAATGATATTGACATTAGAATGGCATTTTTATTATTTTTTTGTCGTGTTCAATACAAAACTTTGCTTGTCAACAATTTTATTAATTAGACTTACATTTCCCAAATTTGGCGGTTTTTTGAAAAATTTTTGTTGATTTATGGGATTTTTGTAGCATAAACTACAAATTAATTTATGGTAAAAGTGATTTTATTATTTACATATACTATTAAATTTACAGTGTATGGATGGTTTATGCCTCCCAATAGAGCAAATCCTTGGCTCCTGCAAACAACACATCGCTAGACTTGAGCAATCTAATACCACTGGATTTATAGAAATCCAGTGCCGCCCTAATCAAGGTCAATACAAAGTCGAGTGCCGTCGAGGAGATGTCCAAAATTTTCCAATTACGTCAGAAGATATAGTTGTCTGGGACGCACCTACGCTGCCTCAACAGCGAGAACCCATGCAAACTTCGGAAAATGTTTTAGTCTTGCTCAATAGCGCATTGTTTGACACTTTTCGTAAACATCAAGGTTATGCGACTATTGTGATTTTCTATCGCGAACATGATGGTCGATATGGGTTCCAATTTATGCCATCAGTGATTCACGGAATTAAGCCTTGTTAATCTCAAAGGTGATGACAACATAGATCCACCTTATTGAATATTACTTAGTGTGAGAGTGATTTAGAACAACCTAATAAATCTTTGCTAACGAGACCATCGATGGGAATAACCACGACGGATGTTGCTGAAGCTTACGCTTCACACATCCGTTTTTTTATTTCTGGCAATTGCAAGAACAAATTAATTACTGATTAGGAGGACAAACAATGAATCTGCCAAACAACCACAACTTTCGATATTTTATCTATTTAGCTGTGCTGACTACCTTGATAGCCTTACTAGCAAATTTTAATGGAACTGTAACTGTGCAAGTTACAAGTTTCGGCTTACAAGTGCGAGTAGACAATCATTCTACTGGGTGTCTAATTGACCCGAAACCACAGGAGATAGAGCCTACACTGCTGGCACAGAAATTAGCTTAAGACAGAATTTCACAAGTTTGTGGTGTGCAACGGAGCTTTTCACCAACATTCCCTATTGGAGTTCAGAGCCATGACAACAAATCAGTATAGTTTTCTCTTCAAATTGACTGCTAAATTCCTCAAATATTTCTTACTAGCAATATTCGGTTTTGCGATCGCCTGCATTATTTCAATGGGTTTTGGATCTGTAAATATTGTCGCAGTGCTGCTGCCCTTTGCCGGAAATTGGTTTTGTAGGCTGGGAATTATTCTGTTGTGTTTGATGACAACAACAATTATTTTAGAATCCCTGCGTTAATTGCTGTAACTGCGGGAAGGCGATCGCTCTTGCTACTAGTTTTTTAAAGGATAAAATGAGCGATCGCACTTCTCTCATATCGCAACACGAGAGCGAGTAGCATTTCCGACTTTTTAATCCCCTTGAGGATATTCATTCCACAAGGTTGTGATCTCCCGTAAACTTTGGTGGTTCCCATTGCCAAGAATCAGATGATCTAGCAGGGGAATACCCAAAAATTGCGCTCCTGCTAACAACTGGCGCGTCAATTCTATATCTTCCTGGCTGGGTTCAACGTTCCCAGAAGGATGGTTATGTGCAACGATGACTCGCGTTGCTCCTTGACGAATAACTTCCCGAAAAATTTCTCTGGGAGAAGCTAAGGTTTCGGTGGCTGTGCCAATTGTAATAACTTGTGTTCCTAGCAGGCGATTCTTGATATCCAATAGCAAGACACCAAAATGTTCTTGTGTTTGCCACATCAAATTTTGACTGAGAGCCGCCGCCGCCGCCAGTGGGCTATCAATAGTTGCACCTTCTGGACGGGATTGAAAGGCGCGTTTGCCAAGTTCAATGGCCGCTAATATAGTAGTTGCCTTTGCTGGCCCAATTCCCGGAATTTGCATCAATTCAGCGGGGGTAACTTCTCGCAAAACTGCCAAAGGGTCGCGCTGATGTTTGCCCAATTCACTCAATATATATTGTCCCAAGCCCACAGCAGATAGTTTTCCCGGCCCTTGGCCAGTACCTAGCAGAATTGCAATTAACTCAGCTGTGGCTAAAACTTTTGGGCCATGAGCCATCAAGCGCTCACGCGGACGCTCAGTTTCAGGCATATCCGCAATTCTGAGGCAATAGGTCATAGAGTAAATGCGAGAATATTTACCATAGTTGGAACTATCTTTAGTTATCCCTTGTTTGCTCCACAAATTATTCCTATTTGAGAAAATCTTTAATTTTGGCAAATAATATCAGCGAAACAGTACTCAAAACTTGGCTCTCCTGAAGGGTA
Source organism: Aulosira sp. ZfuVER01 (assembly GCA_034530615.2). GTDB lineage: Bacteria > Cyanobacteriota > Cyanobacteriia > Cyanobacteriales > Nostocaceae > Aulosira. The sequence continues at coordinate 7,524 of JAVRCV020000019.1, read as the reverse complement.
TCGAAGACTGAGCAAGCTCAAGATGGGAATAATATCTTAACTTTGAAACAACGGGTGTAAATCAATGGGATTTATTGTTCGCCAAGGCGGCGATCGCTTTGTCCTCCAAAGCGCTGATATGGGAACTTTCATCGGCTTGATGCTTTTACCCATACCAGGAGAAACATTGCAAGCATTTGCTTATAACTTCGGCTCAACCTGCGATCGCAAAGAATTACTCAATGTTGCTGAATTCCCTGAACTTGCAAATGTAGAATTTTTTGCCATTGAATATCCGTGTTTCTACGATTTTGACCGCTTCTTACATAGCCCGGATTGGCAATCTCTACATAATTTCCTGTATGGGGAGGCAAAAGCGATTGGCTACAACGCCAAGCGGGAAAAACCTGCACCTAATCCTCTCTCGGCTTTGTGGCAATATACACCCCCTAATCCAGCGGGTTCATGGAAGGTTCCGGCTTTTGGTTTATGGGTGAATGAGCAAGGCTGCTGGCTGGGTAATCGAGATGGGTTGATAGTGGCTATGGATAGTCAGGGACAATTTGCCTATCAACACAAGCTTTCTCAAAATGTGCGTTGTTTGGTGGGAGATGATCGCTATCTCTATGCTAGTTGTGATGATGGTCAAATTTATGACGCGATCGCCAAACTGCCTCAGTCAGTTTACAATGCCCGTAATGATAGCGTTCCTCATTTTTATAACTTTTGCATCTATGCTCTAGCCCTGCACAACCATCAGCTTTTAGTGTTGGATGTTTATGGCCAGTTAACTTACCTCGACTCTAACTTGAAGGTATTGTGGCAACAGAAAACTTCCACTTGGGGAGGATGGTTTTTAGCTGCTGATAATCAAGCAATTTATCATGGGCACAGTCGGGGTGTTACCTGCTACAACCCAAACACGGGTAAGATGGTCTGGGAAAATGCGACTGCGGCTCCAGTTCTGTGCGGACAGTTGACTGATGGACAGGCGATAGTTGGTACAAGCGACGGCACGATTTATGAACTTGAGAAAGTCGGGGATATGAAAACTCGGCAAACTCAGATGAGAACTCTCGCCAATGTTCCGGGAGCCGTCTATACCTGTGCTATTTCTGAAGATAAGCAGTTTCTTTATACTGCCGATTGCCAAGCTAACCTTTACTGTTTCAGTGTAGGGAGCGATCGCTTTTCTATCCATCCCACGGGCTGCGGTGCTATCCTCACCATGCGCCTGTGGAGAAATCGCCTCTATGTTACTACAACAGATGGAGCGATCGCCTGTTTTGATGTTGAGGCGATTGCAACTCCCAGCTCACCTACTCCACAACCTCAACCTCATGTAATACCTGCTGCAACTACCTCCCCAGCAGTTAACTCAGGAATTTTGCTAGAGTGCATCAAGCAAGGAGGCAAACTCAAGGTTCGCACTATTTCTCCTGGTTATCATCCACATTGGAATGTGAAATTTCCCCAAAATCTTCGCCAGGAAGGAGTACGCTATCGTGTGGAAGCCTTAGAAGAAGCCAAACAAGGAGGATTTTATCGGGTAGTGTGGCGCATTCAACAGGTATGACTGACTTTAAAAAGGAAGGGGGGACAAGGAGGACTAGAAATTTTAGATTTTGGATTTTAGATTTAAATCGAATCCAAAATCCAAAATTGTTTCCAATCCCCAATGCCCCATGCCCCATGCCCCATGCCCAATAACCAATGACAAATGACTACTGATAAATTTGCGTTGCTTTGAGCATATGGTAAGTAATGATCAACTGAGTCAGCGCTAGGGGATAACTCTGGAGTGTTTCGCCAGTTGTACCAGCGATTTTGCCGAGTTCGGGGTTACTTTCGCGATCGCATATACTCTTTAAATGCGGCATATCAGAGCAGATAATTTGCTCTAGCTTATTCACTTGATCTAAAGTGGCGTGACCATCTACTTCCAAGACATCTACAGGTTTACTCATATCCCTGTCTAGCCCTAGGCGGATTGCTGAGTCGGAATTACCAGCAGTAGAATTGACGATCTGGGTAAAATCTGGGTGGGGAATTGTCGGACGCAATACCAGCCGCACATTTAGATGTCCATTGATTTCATTTGCTTCATCTTCGGGCGGATAGAAACTGACAACTATATCTGACCATTGTCGCTGGGGACGGATAAATTGCTCTGAATCTGGTTCGCGTTTTTCTAATTCTGCTAGTACTTGTTCGGGAGTATAGCCTCGCTTTTGGGTATCGCGTTTAACTTTCCATTGGGCGCGTATTTCTTCGGGGGGTGCGAGGTAAACTTTCACATCGTAAGCATCACGAGCAGCGCGAGTAGAATAACCAAGTAAGCCTTCAATAATCACGAATTTACTGGGTTTGATGTACTGAGGCGGCTCAAATGTACCAGTTTTGTGGCTGTAAACCGGCTTGAGAATTGACTGTCCCGTGCGTAGCAGCGATAGGTGTTGCTGCATAATATCGAGATGGTTGCAATCGGGGTGGAGAGCCGTAATGCCAATTTCTGCACGTTGTTGGCGATCGTAGCGGTGGTAATCATCGGTGCAGATAATCGTGACATTTTCTGGCCCGAGTACCTGAGCAATCCCTCTAGTTAGCGTTGTTTTTCCTGCGGCACTGTCACCGACAATACCAAGAATTATTGGACGGCTCATCATACCCCCCCAGCAAGAGTAAAGTAAGTCTAGTAATAATTGAGAATATTCCTAATTCTAAAGGCGAATTTGTCCCGTAAGTCAAGCAAAGATGTTGTATGCAACATCTCTACATATATTGATGTGTTTACTTACGTTGATTTTTAGTATTAGTTACTCGCCGGAACCAATTCTACATCTGCACAGGAACCACCTGTAAGGCGATAGTCATCTACCTGAACCCAAGTATCTTGACCTAATGCCCAGAATCCTGTGAAGATGTTGTATTCAGTTTCACTACCTGTTCTGAATGAGAGCGTTAGAGGTGTATAGCGAGGTAAACTACCGAACTTGATTTCGGAAAACACTTTTTGTCGAGCATCTCGCACCCCAAAATAACCATCTGTAACATTCGCTGATGTGCGTACATAAGCTGTTAACTGATACTGAGTGTTAGGTTGCAGTCTAACGCGCTGACGGATGGCGTTCCATCCCGAAACATTTCGCATCCAAACATTATTTTTACCTGCATTACTGTATCCTAATCCGCGATCGATACCAACTCTACCTTCACCAACCCAAGGACTGCTAACTCTTTGGCTAGTCTGTCCTTCAAAATCTCCACCTGAGAGGGGAGAGGCGCATGAAGCTTGAGCTTGAGTAGAGCCTAAACCGAGGGTAACTATAGTAGTAATAAATATGGCAATTTTAGCGATCGCGAACTGTTTGCTAAACATTACAGGATAATTCCAAAAGCCTACCAGTATACAATATGTTCGCACAATCAGCTTTATGCAATTTTAGTTGGATAATCTAGCAATCGCGCACCATCTCAATTACCAAGTCAAAAGGTGAATATAAACCATGTTCAAACTGTCCCCTAAATTCTCTGTCGTACTGGTGATTATTACAGCGTTAGTACTGATATGTTGGCAGTTTTTTGAGGCAAAGCCTGTTTTATCGCAAAAGTTAGATACAAACTCTCTTAACCAACCAACAATAGTTGCAACTGCGCCCCTTCCCCCTAGTCTTGTACCTGGCGTACTAGGAGGAAAACCAGTTTATGTTCTGTATGTGACGCGATCGCAAGATACTGTCTTGATACGTTGTTACCCTGGCTATGAACCAACGATCGCAGTTCGGGCAATGGGCAGTAATCCCAATGCCAAAACACAGAAAGAAGGGGTCATGACCTGCCGTCCTTCTGCTTAGAATGAATTTAATCCCAAAGTTTGCCTAATTCTGCCAGTTGGTCGCGGTATTCAATGCGAAATACCCAATCTTCTGGCCAAGCTGCCATCCCTAAATAAGCGCCAGCGAACGCACCAGTTAAACAAGCAATTGAATCAGAATCGCCTGCTGTGACTGCTGCCCGACGCAGTGCTGCTAATGGTTCTTCAGGAAACAGTAAAAAGCACAATAGACCTGTTGCGAAGGCTTCTTCTGCTACCCAACCATCGCCCGTTGCTAAACAAGGGTCGGCTTCGCGGTTGGGATTGACTAATGCGGTGTTGAGCCGGTCAAGTACGGCTAGACATTCATCCCACCCATGACTAATGAATTCCTCTGGTGTATTGATGTAGGGGCGCTGCCAAAGAGAACCTAGCCAATCGATATGGTAGACTGAGCGCTGACTCTGGGCATAGCTGTAGAGTCGTGAAGGCAATCCTTGGCGATCGCCTCCTTGGGCAAGATCAGCGATCGCAAATGCGGTCAAGTCAGAAGCAGCCAAAGCTGTAGGATGGCCATGGGTGAGGGCTGATTGGAACTGGGCAATAGCAGCACGAGTTTTTGTGTCTAATGGCAATAAACCCACAGGCGCAACACGCATATTTGCACCACAACCTTTGGAGTTTGCCCTGGTTGCTTGCTGCCAAGGTATACCAACTTCTAAATCTTCACAAGCCCGCAAGCAAGTCATACCCGGGGCACGATTATTATCTGGACTGTTCAACCACTCAACAAAAGCACGTCTTAACGCTGCTTCTAAACTAGCTACAGTCAAGTTTGCTGATGCAGCCTCTATTAATGCTTGCCCCACAGATAATGTCATCTGCGTATCATCAGTCACCAGTGCTGGATTACCTATGAGTTCTTGCGGTCCATTGGGCCCAAAGCGGCGGCAAATTTCCTCAACTGTTAAAAATTCTGTCACAGCAGCCAAGGCATCACCAAGGGCAAGCCCAAATAAACATCCAGAAGCACGACGCATAAACAGGGGAGTGTGGGGAGTGTGGGAAGGGTGGGGAGAAATGGGGCAAGGGAGAGATAGCCAATGCCCAATGCCCAATGCCCAATACCCCATGCCCTCCAGTTCATTATAAAGACGGCAAACACGACTTTGGTGTTACGGTTCACCCCAATTCCCGAAAGTATTAATTCTCATACATTAGTACAGTGTGCAATCGAATTAATCCATGAGCCAACGCAATACATCTTTTAATTTAACCGTCCCTAACAAGGTTCGGGAAACCCCCTTTAACGAACTGACTACATAAGCTCAGTATATATATCAGCATACTATGGGGTCTTAACCCTCAAAAAACCAAACCAAAGGTATTCATGCTGAACTGGCTGCTTGTTCCAGCACAGTTGGTTCAAAAATTTAGTCCTTTATAATCCCATTCATTTGTAGTTATACGGAGCCAGCACTAAAAATGGCAAAGGTAGTTGGAATAGACTTAGGTACAACGAACTCCTGCGTAGCAGTCATGGAAGGTGGAAAACCCACGGTTATTGCTAATGCAGAGGGTTTTCGGACAACGCCATCGGTAGTGGCATTTGCTAAAAACGGCGATACTTTAGTAGGGCAAATCGCCAAGCGTCAAGCGGTGATGAACCCAGAAAACACGTTCTACTCTGTTAAGCGCTTTATCGGTCGTCGTTACGACGAAGTAACAAATGAAGCTACAGAAGTTTCCTATAAAGTGTTGAGCACTAGCGGTAACGTCAAGCTAGATTCTCCTGGGGCTGGAAAACAATTTGCTCCCGAAGAAATTTCTGCGAAAGTTCTCCGCAAACTAGTTGAAGACGCTAGTAAATATCTTGGTGAAACTGTTACTCAAGCTGTAATCACTGTTCCTGCCTACTTTAACGACTCCCAGCGCCAAGCTACAAAAGACGCTGGCAAAATCGCTGGTATTGAAGTACTGCGGATTATCAACGAGCCTACCGCCGCTTCTCTAGCTTATGGCTTTGATAAGAAGAGCAACGAAACTATCCTGGTATTTGACCTTGGTGGTGGGACCTTCGACGTATCTGTACTAGAAGTAGGTGATGGCGTATTTGAAGTATTAGCTACATCTGGTGATACCCACCTTGGTGGTGACGACTTCGATAAGAAGATTGTTGATTTCTTAGCCGAACAGTTCCGCAAAGCAGAAGGTATCGATCTCCGCAAAGATAGGCAAGCCTTACAACGGTTAACAGAAGCCGCAGAAAAAGCCAAGATTGAGCTTTCTAGCGTCACCCAAGCGGAAATTAACCTACCATTTATCACCGCTACCCAGGATGGGCCTAAGCACCTGGATACCACTTTAACCCGCGCTCAGTTTGAAGAACTCTGCTCTGACTTAATCGATCGTTGTCGCATCCCTGTAGAAAATGCTCTCAGAGATGCCAAGTTAAACAAAGACAATATTGATGAAGTCGTGCTAGTGGGTGGTTCTACCCGGATTCCCGCAGTGCAACAGTTGGTGAAGCGGTTGTTAGGTAAAGATCCTAACCAAACTGTGAACCCTGATGAAGTGGTAGCTGTTGGTGCAGCTATTCAAGCTGGGGTACTAGCTGGTGATGTTACTGGTATCTTGTTGTTAGATGTAACACCACTATCTCTCGGTGTAGAAACCTTGGGTGGTGTAATGACCAAGATTATTCCTCGCAACACCACAATTCCCACCAAGAAATCAGAAGTATTCTCCACCGCAGTGGATGGTCAAAGCAATGTAGAAATCCACGTTCTCCAAGGTGAACGGGAATTTGCTAACGACAATAAGAGTTTGGGAACCTTCCGCCTTGATGGTATTCCTTCAGCACCACGTGGTGTCCCCCAAATCGAAGTAATCTTTGATATCGACGCTAACGGTATCCTCAACGTTACTGCGAAAGATAAAGGAACTGGTAAGGAACAATCCATCAGCATCACTGGTGCTTCCACTTTGGATAAATCAGATGTTGACCGGATGGTGAGAGAAGCCGAACAAAACGCTTCTTCTGACAAGGAACGTCGTGAGAAGATTGAACGCAAGAACCAAGCTGATTCCTTGGCTTACCAAGCCGAGAAGCAGTTGCAAGAATTAGGTGATAAAGTTCCCGAAGCTGACAAAACCAAAGTTGAAGGTTTGGTGAAAGAACTGCGCGAAGCAGTAGCTAAAGAAGACGATGAGCAAATTAAGAAGCTCACACCAGAATTGCAACAAGCACTATTCGCAGTAGGTAGCAACATCTATCAACAAGCTGGTGGTGCTGCGCCTGGAGGCCCTGGCCCTCAAGATGGCGGACCCACTCCTCCTCCTTCCGGCGGCGGTGATGACGTAATTGATGCTGACTTCACTGAGAGTAAGTAATTTTTGTGGTTGGGGATGCGTAGGCGTAGCCCGTCGTAGACATCGCATCCTTCAACTTATTACCCATCCAAGGGTTAGCTTGGGTGGGTATTTTTTTTGCGCTTCGCCTGTTATCCCTCTTTTATCACTACGGGGAGAGAATAATACTCTACCCAATCTGAACCTTAGACAAAATCATCAATTGAGCGATCGCATGATCATTTTCTCATTTAACTTAGCTTGTTGATAAATAACCCAATAATAAGACTTAGGGATTATTCTCTGCTGAAAGTAACAAAAGAGGATTATCCCTCTTTTGTTACTACGGGAGGAGTATAATCAGGAAGGAAATCGGAAAC
>JAVRCV020000018.1:0-41757 GCA_034530615.2 Aulosira sp. ZfuVER01 | reverse complement strand
GTTGAGCAATGATCGGCATCCAAAAATTGACCACCATGCTTTAGTTGGAGTCGATTCCATCCATCCCCATTGGGAACAAGTCTCCACAGTTCACACGCTCCACCCTCATAGTCAGAACCAGGATTTAAGCTGATTGTTGTTGAGCAATGATCGGCATCCAAAAATTGACCACCATGCTTTAGTTGGAGTCGATAATATTGTTCTTGTGGCTTAGAGATGGTTCCAGGGAGTTTGGATCGACTGCGGCTTCTTCCTTGCGCTTTACTATCGCTTCCATTCATCCAAAAAATAGCTGGTAGCAATGCCAAGACCACCAAACATAGCAGTTTGCTTCGTTTCATCTTTATTTTCTCCTTTCATAAATTGGTGGAACTAATTTTAGTGGTTGTGTCGCAAATACTTTTCATAGATATGAACAACCGTCAAATGTTTGCAGCCAGCTAACGGCTAAAGTGAGCGGCGGCAAGTAACATTTATTGGGAGCCAGCTAGCAACAATTCTTCAGACATCAGGAACCTGCTATCGCCCACTTGTTTCATACTCCATTCAATTTCGCTATAACTCCTGCGTGATCGGATGGCCACAAGCCAGAGGGTGTGCGCTCATTTTGCTTGTCCCCAACAAGACTCGCGTTAATACCACTAATCTGCCCCCGGACGAAGATAAGATCAATTCTTTGACTCAAAGAAGATGCAGAATTTCTAACGTTAGGGGACTGGCAGCAAGTGAAACCTGGATCAACGGATCGTGTTTGGAGCCAGATCTCTGCAAAACCAGCATCAAGGAAACTTTTATAGGTCGCAAAGGTTGGATTATTTCTATCACTGGCTACTGAATTAAAATCTCCCACAAACACTACGGGCAGGCTTGTATTACCTGCGGTATCTCTAAGTTCCTGTGCCTGTGCCAATGCGATAGTGGCATCAAAGTTGGGAGTAATCGCTAAATGGGTCGTCACAAATCGGAATCCCCTACCACCAGCTTGCCCATCGACAGCAGCCCAACCGGCTACATTTGTAATTGGACCAATAGCCGTCGGTACTGTGAGCTGTGCTTTGTAAGGAGACGTTTGAACGTTCGATAGTCTAAATTTACCCGCTAGACTGTTGTTTCGGACAAGAATCACGTCCTGCACCGTAAAGCGAACATTACCCAGTTCTTCGCTTGAACTAGGGGCTTCAGCATCAAGACCCAATAGAATAGCAACAGCGGTATAAGGCTGCCTTAGCCTATTGAGTTCCCCAAGCAGAATCTGAAGCATATCGAATTTGACATTGGTTGCAGCCGGAGAACCAGTACGCAAGATAGCAGCTTCCTGCAAACCAATGAGATCGGGCTTTCGCTGGGCAATCTCCTGAGCGATCGCAGCCATTCGTTCGGCAGGCTTAGTTGCAATAACATTATTGTAAGTCGTTGTGACAGCTTGGATGAATTCTTCAGATGTCTTTGCGGCGATCAGTTCTGGAAAATCTGTGCCCATAAATAAATTTTGGGTCATGACACGTAGCGTCGCATCGTCCTGGTCATCATCAGCAGCGAAAACAACCACTCCAAATGATAACGATGCAAGTAACACAAATGCAACAATCCAGGTTTTTATCTTGCGCAAGTTGCGAATGATCGATTCGAGTTCCATAGATGTCTATTCACTTTAAGGTGTGTACAGCCAGCTAACGTTGTTCATCACCCACCTACCATAGATAGCCCTTGCATTGTAGCCAACCAACTCTCGACAGTCGGTGTGTATGGGCGTTGTTAGACTGATGTCGCCGCTTGGAAAATTCATGGGCTACTGTCGTACTAGTCTGTTTATCTCGGTGGTTCTTGATAGCGAAGGTCGTAGTTGGAAACAACTGGGGCTTCCACTGTGCAGATAACATTAGCAGCACCGATAGGGCTGAAAAGGCTGTCCTTGGTGTTAATCTGAATGGCTGTGCCGATCGGCACGGCTGTTACTGTATATTGAACGCTAACAATGTCACCTGATGCGATCGCTCTGCCGTATTTCGGCTCAGATCCGACTTGCGTTCGCTGAACGGTACCGAAAGATCCATCTGACCCTGGAATGACCTTGATGATGTAGGCATGTAAGTTGATTTGGTCTTGAAGAGTTGGACTTTTGATACCAGGGGCAGCTATGGTACCCGAAGGAACAAATATTTCGCCCTTGCGCCAAGAAAGAGTTCCGTTGATTGACCCTATATGAGCAATTCGTTGGATTGGTGCTGGTGCAGCAGTGGTGGCGCTCGTAAAAACCGAAATTGAGAGTGCAGATAGCACAGCACTTAACCGTATCGTATGTGTACTTAAAGGCTTGTGCATTGTGATATCCCTATCTTTTCTTTATGTTTAGTTGTCTGTCAGCCTAGGCTGGAGGTTTATGTCCTCAACCATGAGCGCAAGACAGGACACCTAGCGGTTGGAGAGAGGAGATTGAAAGTTAAAGGGTGCAAGACTTATGTAACCCTGTGTTGTCACTTCCGGAAAACAATAATCGTAGCGAAACACTGGAACTTTTATCTAATTAAGCTTTGAGCTTTTATTTTCTAATAGAAACTAAAATTTGTAGCCAAAAGCTGAAAAGTAAAGCTCCGCTCATGCTTTCAGCGATTGGGTTTTCCCAGTCTGACACAAGAGGGGTAAGAACCCACCTTTCGTCTTCCCAAATAGAAACCCGATCGCCCTCTAAACCGCCGCCAGATCTCCTTCAAACAGGAGTCGGGGGCCAGAATTGCCGCAACACTGCCAGAAGCTACTCACGAAAGAAGAGTTGCTAGCACTATACAAATCTGAGGGAACGACTGATCGCATCCTCAGTTGATTGCACTCTAACCAACTGCTAAAATAAATTCTTCCATTTTCTTGCGATTTAGAGCAAAATCTTGCTAAAACTTGCGAAACTGGTTCGGGTTCATCCCTGTAAATTGACGAAAATACTTGGCAAAATGGCTCTGACTGGCGAAACCACACTCCATTGCGATTGAGGCAACGGTTAGTTCTGGTTGCTTAAGTAACTGCTTTGCCCGTTCTACTCGTTGCCGAATCAGATATTGATGAGGAGACATACCCGTCGAGCGCTTGAATAGATGGCAGAAGTAGTACTGGCTCATTCCAAGTTCATTCGCAATATCATTTAAGGATAGATCCTCGCCCAAATGTATCTGCATATACTCAATTGCTCGCTTGAGCTTTTGTTTAGACAACCCATCCTCATAGTCTTGAAACCGATGAGTGCGTGTAGAGTAATGGCGTATCAGATGAGCTGATAGCGCTGTTGCCATTGAATCAGCGTAGAAACAACTGCCCACCCCATCCACCTCTAAACTTGCCTTGAGTGCCAGACCAATCTGCTGGATCAACAAATCAGCTTTTTTGGGGATCAGCAATAGTTCGACGCGATCGGGATTCACTGATTCATACGCTATTTGAGCCAAGAATGCAGGCTCTAGATAACACTGAATCATTTCTATTGCGTTAACAGTTGAAGTAGTATGAATCTTAAACGGTAGAGCAGCAGGAAAGATTCCAATACACCCACTGGTATAGTCATTGTCCCTAAACGAGATTTTTTGCAAGCGTCCCTCTGTGATAATCTCTAAATCAACTGTCTGATGTCCTATTGCAATAAAGATGGTGTGTTGAGGGCTAGATACTTCAGGAAGATCAATTGATGGTTGGCGGAGATGGGCAAGATGAATGTTATTCCAACCTGATTGAAAACTGGTAAGGAGGGGCGGATTTGCCAGAAGATTTTTCCAATCTGCACAGTCAATTACTAAAGGTTGCTTTGCAGACATGACTGTCTCCTCTAGGTATAAGTATACGGTAATCTCACTTTACAACTGACACAACCTATGGAGCAACGCCCAAAAAATTTACTAGAAATTGAGATTGTATCAACCAACTGGCGGGACGATTACCATTTAAAATATGCTGATTATGAAGAGATGGGTATCCCGGAATACTGGATTATAGACTATGCGGCGTTGGGTGGACGCAATTTTATCGGCAACCCCAAACAACCGACAATCTCTGTCTGTAACTTAGTGGATGGAGAATATCAGATAAGTAAGTTTCGAGATCGTGATGTTATAGTCTCCCAAACTTTTCCAGAATTGAATCTCACCCCAATTCAGATTTTTCAAGCTGGTGTAGTGTAGCGTTTAAATTTGTAATTTGTAATTTTTATAAGTACCTAACCTTTGGATCAGCCGACGCAGGGATGCAGGAAAAATTCAACTTAAAGCGATCGCATGATGGCGAATGTGGTCTTCAATAAAACTGGCAATAAAATAATAACTATGGTCATAGCCTTCTTGATAACGCAAGTTTAGGGGCTGCTGCACTTCTGCACAAGCTTGTGCAAACACTTCTGGTAGTAATTGGTCGGCTAAAAATTTATCAGCAGTCCCTTGATCGATCAGAATGGGGCTATGATACCCCACTTGCTTGACTAATTCACTAGCGTCATAGCTCCGCCAAGCTTCTTGATTAGTTCCTAAATAACCACTAAATGCTTTTTGACCCCAAGCACAGCGTGTAGGTGCAGTGATGGGAGCAAAAGCTGAGACAGATTTATATAACTGGGGATTGCGCATTGCACATACCAAAGCCCCATGTCCCCCCATTGAATGACCAAAAATGCCTTGTTTTTCAGCTTGGACAGGAAATTTTGCGGTAATTAAAGCAGGTAATTCTTGGACGACATAACTATACATTTGGTAGTGCGATCGCCAAGGCTGTGCTGTAGCATCAACATAAAAACCCGCACTTGTACCAAAATCCCAATCATCATCTTCACCAGGAATACCAGTATTGCGAGGGCTAGTATCTGGTGCAACTAGCATCAAACCGTACTCCACCGCGTAGCGTTGCGCCCCGGCTTTGACAATAAAATTCTCTTCCGTACAAGTCAAACCGGAGAGGAAATAAAGAATTGGTACAGGTTCTTGACTAGCTTGCGGTGGTTGATAGATAGCAAAACGCATTTCTCCATTACAGGTTGAGGAGAAGTGAGAATAAAAGCCGACTTTGCCACCAAAGCATTTATATTCTGAGGTGAGTTGGAGATTAGTCATTGAGACAGTACAAATTTAGCAAGCGTAAGATTTAGCGTAACGCATCAAGCTACCTGAAAACCCACCTGTAATGCTAGATTCACCGCCCTGGCTGGCTTTCTGCTTTCTGCATTTTGTCATCAACTAAAGCAATTTGCCTTTTCGAGAACATAAGAGCGATCGCACTCACTATTACTGAAGTTGTTCTCGCAGCATGGCACGAAAAGCACGTTTAGTCTGAGTTTCTCCCTGCGTTTTGGATTGTGCTAAAAAATCGTAAACCATTGATTTAGTCAATATCGGAAATGTCGCGCTAGTTGCTGATTCTTGATATTCACCTTGCGCCAACAAATAAATAGTTAAACTTGTACCGTTATAGCGCCAAAATTCTGGAACTTTCATTTCTTGATACATTTGTTTTTTATTAATATCTGTATGAGTGATATCTACTTCTAAAATAAAGTCTGGAGGTGGATCTACTGCTAAGTCTACTGTTTTACCTCGCACAGCAGGCTCATTTTGAATGTAGTAACATTTATCAGGTTCTGCACCAATTTTTGACTTTGGCATTTTTAAGGTCGTAGAAGCCATGCTTTTAATATTGAGATTGAGTTCCTCAGTTAAAATTTGAATCAACATCCCAATATTTTCGCTACTAGTTTCATGTTCTTCTAACGGAGTCATAATCTCCAACATACCGTTGTAATATGTGAGTCGGGCTGCTCGGTTATCGCCCAAAGCATCAAGAATTTGCTCATAAGCACCCCAACTGATGTTATGAAGCGTGACACGCTTTTCTGCAAGTGGTTTTTCTGTAGGAGTGCTGTTTATCGCTTCACTGGTAGTAACCATTTAACTCTCCTAAGTTTTTTGCATTCGTAATTCGTAATTTGTAATTCGTAATTATGAAAAGTAGGCAGAATTTAGTATTTTGGTAGGGTGTGTTATGCCGCAGGCTAACGCACCATCTGAGACTGAGTACTGAGTCCTAAGTGGGGATCTCACTTATTACTCGTTACTCGGTACTCAGCACTATTTTGGTAAGCAATGCCCACCTTAATCAAAATCTAACAATTAAAACGTCACAACGCTGCGAATTGATTCACCTTTGTGCATTAATTCAAATGCATCATTAATTTGCTCAATTGGCATGACATGGGTAATCAAATCATCAATATTTATCTTCCCATTCATATACCAATCAACAATTTTTGGCACATCTGTACGTCCTCTAGCGCCACCGAATGCTGAACCTTTCCAAACACGTCCAGTTACTAGTTGAAACGGGCGAGTACTAATTTCCTGTCCCGCACCCGCCACACCAATAATTACACTCACGCCCCAACCTTTGTGACAGCATTCTAAGGCTTGACGCATTACTTTGACATTACCAATACATTCAAAGGTGTAATCAGCGCCGCCTTTGGTTAAGTCCACTAAGTAGGGGACTAAATCACCTTCTACTTCCTTGGGGTTGACGAAGTGCGTCATGCCAAACTTTTCTGCTAAGGCGCGTTTGCTGGGATTAATATCTACCCCAACAATCATCTCAGCTCCTACCAGCCGCGCCCCTTGGATGACATTTAAGCCAATACCACCTAAGCCAAAAACTATTACTTTTGCACCAGGTTCTACTTTGGCTGTATAAATCACTGCACCAATACCCGTTGTCACACCGCAGCCAATGTAACAAACCTTATCAAATGGGGCATCCTCCCGAATTTTGGCAACGGCAATTTCGGGCAACACTGTATAGTTTGCAAAGGTGGATGTACCCATATAATGATGAATCATCTGCCCATCAATACTAAAGCGACTGGTGCCATCGGGCATCACACCGCGTCCTTGGGTAGGGCGAATGGCTTGGCAGAGATTAGTTTTGAGGCTGAGACAATATTCACACTGGCGACATTCTGGAGTGTAAAGGGGAATTACGCGATCGCCTGGTTTTACACTGGTAACACCAGCACCCACCTCCACCACCACACCCGCGCCTTCATGTCCTAAGATGGCGGGAAACAAACCTTCAGGATCGTCACCAGAAAGGGTAAAAGCATCGGTATGGCAAACACCGCTGGCTTTAATTTCCACCAACACTTCCCCAGCTTGTGGCCCCGATAATTGAACGGTTTCTATCGTTAATGGCTTACCTGCGCCGTAAGCTACTGCGGCTTTAACTTCCACACGTTAGCCCTCTTGTCTAGAGTTTTCTCAAATAGCTATTTGAGTGTATATCGGAGATTGGGCGAAGAAATTTTTTGTAACTTTTCTGCAATCTTTTCCTAAAGAAGGCAGAGGGCAGAAGGAAAGAATAAGTTTTGAGATAAGCTTTTGCCGTATGAGCTTGAAGTCTTCAATGCTAAGGATTGGCAGTGGCTTTATGCTGGGGAACTTTTCCTTCACTAATTGTTCCTTCTGCCTCCTGCCTTCTGCCTTTATTCAAAAAAGATTCTGACTTTGTTAAAATGTCATTCTCTAGTTAGATTAATTAAAGGTGGAAATAGCTGTTTGCGCAACAACGTAAACCTTGTACTAGCAGCATCTCCCCAATAAGAATTGGTCAATACTCTAGATAAATCTATATTTTGTCACAGCCTATGAATCCTGCCCTTACGAAAATTGGCGCTCAAATGTCCAACCTGACAGGCGTTCGAGCAATTATGAAGGATATTATCGAAACATTGCAATCTGGCGCAGGGCAGGAATTAATTAATTTGAGTGCGGGTAATCCGTTGATTTTGCCCGCCGTAGAGAGATTATGGCGCGATTGTACAGCAGATTTACTCGCTAGCTCGGAATATGGTGAGGTTGTTTGTCGTTACGGTTCGAGTCAAGGTTACGCACCATTAATTGAAGCGATCGCTAATGATTTTAATCGGCGCTACGGGTTAAATTTAACTTCTCGCAATATTTTAATTACTCCTGGTAGTCAAACTCTCTACTTCTACGCTGCCAATGCCTTTGGTGGTTACACTACCACTGGTGAACTCAAGCAAATCGTCTTACCTCTCAGCCCCGACTACACAGGTTATGGTGGAATCTGCTTAGTTCCAGAAGCATTAATTGCTTATAAACCAGCCCTAGATATTGACGCACCTGCCCACAGATTTAAATACCGTCCCGACTTCAGCCAACTGTCAATTACAGAAAGCACTGGTTGCGTGATTGTCTCTCGTCCCTGCAACCCTACAGGTAATGTGCTTACCGATGAAGAGGTAAGAAAAATTGCCGCCCTAGCTGCACCTTACGATGTGCCAGTGTTTATTGATTCAGCTTATGCGCCTCCCTTCCCAGCACTGAATTTTACGGATATGTCGCTGATCTTTGGCGAAAATATTGTTCATTGCACTAGCTTATCTAAGGCTGGGCTACCAGGGGAAAGAATTGGGATTGCGATTGGTAATGAACGGATTATTCAAGTTCTCGAGTCATTTCAAACCAATGCTAGCTTGCATTCGTCGCGTTATGGGCAAGCGATCGCAGCTCGTGCTATTAACTCTGGAGCCTTAGCTGAAATTGCCGAACAAGTCATCCGCCCATTCTACCAAAACAAGTTTAGTGTATTAGAAAATACATTAGATGCATCTATGCCCAAGGATTTACCTTGGTTCCTCCATCGCGGTGAAGGTGCGATATTTGCTTGGTTGTGGTTAGAAGATTTACCAATTACCGATTGGGAATTCTACCAAGAATTGAAACAAGTCGGTGTAATTGTTGTACCTGGTAGTACCTTCTTCCCTGGTTTAAAGGAAGAGTGGGCGCACAAACAGCAATGTCTACGCATTAGTCTTACCGGTAGCGATGAGGAGTTAGTTACTGGGATGCGACGTTTGGCTAAGGTGGTTGAACAAGTTTATCAGCGTGCAACTGTGAGTGCTTAAGGGCAGAGAAGGGAGGGAAGGGAAGGGGGACAAGAGAGATGAGATAGGGAGGGGAGTGTGGGGAGAGAGGAGAGAGGGAAGAAACGAACCACACTTTCTTTATTAGCTCCCCCGTCTTCCCCATCCTCCCACACTTCCCACACTCCTTGTTTGCCCAATGCCCCATGCCCAATCCCCTAATTTCAAATGTTTACTGTTAAATACTGGGAATGAACCGCGAAGACACGAAGAACGCGAAGAAAGAAAGGAAAAAAGAGACTAATCCAAAATCCAAAATCCAAAATCTAAAATTGGATGATTGGCTAGAGATTGGTAAGATTGTTGCAGCTCAAGGGCTATCTGGGGAGTTGCGAGTTTATCCAAATACCGACTTCCCGGAACGATTTGAGGTAGCGGGAACACGCTGGTTGTTGCGTCCGGGTGAGACAGAACCTCAACCAATAGAATTACTGGAAGGGCGCTACATTGAAAACAAAAATTTGTATGCGATCAAATTAGCTGGCGTGGAAAATCGCAACCAAGCAGAGGAATTGCGTGATTCTAAATTAATGGTGCCAATAAGCGATCGCCCCCAATTGGCAGAAGATGAATTTTATGTTCCCGATTTGATTGGCTTGGAAGTCTTTTTGCAAGCATCGGGTGAACTTGTGGGCACAGTGGTAGATATAATTCCCACTGGCCATGATTTATTGGAAGTGGAGTTACACCCTGGATTTGCGCCTGACAAAAAACACAAGAAAGTTTTAATTCCCTTTGTGGAAGCGATCGCACCTGTAGTAGACATACAAGCCCGTCGAATTGAAGTTACACCCCCACCTGGGTTATTGGAAATCAATGATTAAAAGCCAGAGCGATCGCGCTTGAGGATACTGGCTATTTTCACAGTGCGATCGCTCCTTCAATCAACTTTTGCGACTCGTAAATTAAGTTTCTGACTCGCAAATTAAGTTTCTGATTCGCAAATTAAGTTTCCGACTCGCAAATTAAGTTTCTGATTCGCAAATTAAGTTTCTGATTCGCAAATTAAGTTTGCGACTCGCAAATTAAGTTTCTGACTCGCAAATTAAGTTTCTGACTCGCAAATTAAGTTTCTGATTCGTATTTTAGCTTCACAACTCATAAACCCTGTTTTTATCATTTTTTTAAGCAAAAATACGCCTATTTATCCAGTTTGCTAACCCTCATGCTTCTAAAGTTCTGTAGTCTCACTGTGGCTGGGACAAGTTAGCCCCTTCCAAGTTAACTTGATGGAGCCAAGCATTCCTCAAATCGGCTCCGCACAAATTAGCGCTACTAAGGTTGGCTTCAGCAAAATTAGCTTGACTCAAGTTAATTTCGGGCAAATTAGCTCCACTCAAATCCATCCCCTATCGTTAATTTTTTCAACTTTATTCAAGTATCCCTTGACTACAATTCATCCTTGCCTGTTAATTCTTTTTCCATAGCATCTGCACCATATCCCACAGCCAACAGAGTATTTTTAATAGTTTCAGGATCGCTATTCACTGCAATTTTGGCAGTAAATACAGCCATTTGTGTCTGGTCTTTTGTAAACACTTGCCAAGCAGCTATTTTATTCAGACCGCTATTTTGTAATAACTTATTGGCAATATCTGCTGAAAATGAACCCTTGGATATATACCCTGGAGATGAAATATAGCGAATTTCTAAATTACCAAGTTTCTCAGTTTTAGACTCAATAAATACGACTTGGCTTCTTTTATTTTCTGTTTCTACTAATAATTTAAAATCCTCATCAGAGATTATTTCATATTTAGCACCTATTTTATCGAGTGCGTCTTTGATGCGCGGATCGGCTGCTGGCTTGGTATTAGGTTGAGCAGATACGATTTGCATAGATATGGCAACGCTAGCGACAGCAAAAGTTACTAATTTAATAATGCGTTTCATGTGTGTTTTTCTGCTTGTGGTCAATCTAAAATCCAAAATCCAAAATCCAAAATTGTATTACTCTGCTTCCCCAATGAGAGTAAATGCAGCCCAGTCAACAGGATTGCTATACTGTTGTCTCGTAGTCAACATTGCTTGTCTTAGCGCTGCTGCTTTATCAGAATTATGTTGGAGTTGGCGATAAAACTCAGTCATCAATAATGCGGTGGAATTGTCGGGTACAGACCAAAGCGAAACAATCACACTCTTGGCTCCGGCGGTAATGAGAGAGCGTGATAAGCCAATCACACCATCGCCTGTAATATTACCACCTCCAGTGTTACAAGCACTGAGTACAACTAGTTCGGCTTTGAGTTTCATGTCTAAAATTTCGCCAGATGTCAGCAAACCGTCATCTTTACCACCAGGTGCAAGAGCGATCGCACCTGGTACACCCAAGCCTTTAAAATCATCAAGTAAGCCGTGGGTAGCAAAGTGAACAATATTAGCTTGCTTCATCTTTTCTACCATCGCTGTCTCGGTGGCTTTGTTACCAATAATCGCCGGCGTTTTCAATAAATCTGCAATTTTAATTGCTTCTTCTTCCGCACCCGGTAGAGGTGGTAACTGTTCATTATCAATGGGAAGCTTCGGCATGGTAGGATTACCGACTATCAAGACATCTTTTGTAGGCTGCTTAAGGTTTTGTTTCTGTTTGCGGGTGAGATCCAAAACTTGAATTGCTGGTGCAGTCAAGATAGTATGTTTATCGATTAAATATTTGCCTTGGTTGTCTTGTAATGCGGGAAATGGTACAAGAAACAGCGATTCTTGGGGAATGAAGATTACACGAGCGTTAGGATCTGTAGGAAGATATTGAGCAATTGGTTTAATGAGGATTTCATAGAGTTTATTTAATTGTGAATTTTGATTACCTTGATTTTGTTTATTGCCAGATGTAGATTCAACATAAACACCTCTACCTCTTGCACCGATTCCTCTGCGGCTGTTAAACACAAGGTTTTTTAGAGAAGAAGAAGATTTGAGGGAATTGTACAGATTAACTTGCTCAAAAGAAATTTTGCCTGTAGGTTGGACTACCCAAATATAAAGTAACTTGTCCTCTAAAGTTGAGTATTGCACAAGCGTTGCATTTTCTTGTTTAGCAATATTTTGAATTTCTGCAATTTTTAAAGGTTTGATATTTAATTGAGCATTTGGCTTCTCTAATTGTTTCGAGGCTAATAACTCAACAAAGGCTCTAGCTCTAGCGCGATCGGCTACTTCTAGTGCAGAATTAATCTTATTCTGAGATACCAAGCTTTGTTGTAGCGAACGGTAGGTAATTGTCTGGTTTTCAAACAATGAAATTTTCTGAGTATCAGTTAATCCTGGTCGTAAAGACTCTCAAATTTCGACAGCAGCAAAGAGAGTTTTTTCAGCTTCAGGATATTGGCTTTGACGATTGTAAATTAATCCAATATTGTTGAGAGTTTTCCCTTCTCCTACCTTGTCACCAATTTTTCTGACAATGGCTAAAGCTTGTTGAAAGTATTCTAAGGCTTTAGCATATTGTCCTAAGTTACGGTAAACTTCGCCAATATTATTGACATTTCCTGCTTCCGCAGCTTTATCGCCAATTTGTTTGTTGATCGCTAAAGATTGTTGAAAATAGTCTAAGGCGCGATCGTACTTTTCTAAATTGCGGTACAGTTCTCCAATATTGTTGAGAGTCTGTCCTTCTCCGGATTTATCACCGATTTGTTTGCGGAGTACTAAAGCTGGCTGAAGATATTCCAAAGCTTTTTCATACTCTTTTAATTCGCGGTAAGCTTCGCCAATATTATTGCGAGTTGTTCCTTCTCCCGCTTTATCGCCAATTTGCTTTTGAATCGCTAAAGCTTGTTGAAAATATTGCAGTGCTTGGGGATGTTGTCCTAAATTGCGGTAAATTTCTCCAATATTACCAATATTTGTACCTTCCCCTGCTTTATCACCAATTTGTTTACGAATTACTAAAGCTTGCTGAAGAAAATCTAATGATTTAGCATACTGTCCTAAGTTGCGATAAACAGAACCAATATTATTAAGAACTACCCCTTCTCCAGCTTTATTACCAATTTTTTTATCAATAGCTAAAGATTGCTGAAAATACTCCAATGCTTTGGTATACTCTGCCAAATCATTATAAGTTAAACCAATATTATTCAGCGTTGTTCCTTGCTGTGCTTGATCGCCAATTTGTTTACTAATAGCTAAAGCTTGCTGATAGAATTCCAAGGCTTTAGGATACTGTGCCAAGTCGTAATAAATTGAGCCAATATTGTTGAGGTTGATTGCTTCCTCAGCTTTATGACCAAGTTCTTTATGAATGGCGTAGGCTTGCTGATAAAATTCTAATGCTTTATTGTATTCCCCCAAACTTTGGTAAACTGACCCCAAATCGTTGAAAACTGTTGCTTGCTCAGGTTTATTCCCAACTTCTTGATGAATTGCTAAAGCTTGCTGGAGTAAATCCAATGCTTGAGGATACTTTCCCTGTCTGTCGTATATTGAGCCAATATTGCTGAGGATTGATGCTTGCTGTGCTTTACTTCCAACTTCTTTGGTAATGGCTAAAGCTCGCTGAAAGTAATCTAAAGCCTTGGTATACTGCCCTAAATAACGGTAAACCAAGCCAATATTATTAATCATTGCACCTTCACCAGCGCGATCGCCTGTTTGTTTGACAATGACTAAAGCTTGTTCCAAAATTTCTATAGCTTTGGGATATTGTCCTAATTTGCGGTAAACAGCGCTAACCTCATTCAAAATTACCGCTTCACCTTGAAGATATTTAATTTCTCTAATAATTGCTAAAGCTTGCTCGTAGGACTTTAAAGCTTCAGGATACTGTCCGCGATCGAACTGTTGCAGACCTAAATTATAAAGCCGTACAGCCTCAGCTTTGCGGTCTTGCGGCGTTTGGGCTTGTGCTGTCAGTGGAGAGAGTATGGCGGGTAAGGGACATAAGCACAGCAGGGGGAGTATGACAGCTACCAATAAGAAGTATTTTAAGCGATCGCGCATGGTACTCCAGCAAGTGTATATTTAACTACTTGCTTTTGTTTATACTCCTCAGTCACTTGAGATTCCGCAAAATGACATAAAACTTTCGTAGTCAAGACTTCATACCAATTCTCTAAAATTGGGTGCAGTCGGTTACAATTTTGCCTAACTTTCTATTCCCATCGCCCTTCTTCCCACGCTTTAATAGCATAAAATACCGATGAGTAATCATCATTAGCGAAGGACATCTTCATCGCTGCTTGCAAGATTTGCCTGACACCTTTAATACTGCTGACATCTAAATCAACTGCTTTAGCTTCATTGATAAATAAGTCTGTATCTTTCAACAAATGTTTGGTAGGAAAATTCGGATTTGCAAAATTGCCATCCAGCATTCGTGACAGCTTTTTGTCAAAGGTAGGGGCGTAAAGCACACTTTCACGCAGAATTTGCATAAATGCTTCCGCATTGATGTTCTGACGTTGGACAAAAGCTAGACTCAGAGCAAAGCTAGTTGTTAGAGAAGCAATTAGTTGATTAAGTGCTAGCTTCATAGAAGCCGCAGCACCTACAGGCCCGACTAATCGAGGTTCTGGTCCAAAATTTTGGAGTAAATTGAAGTAGCGCTGAAATTGATCTTCACGAGCGCCTACCATGACAATTAGGTTGCCAGTTTGTGCTTCTGGGATACTCCCTAAAACTGGTGCTTCTAGATACTCACCACCAGCGGCTGCTACTGCGTCTCGAATTTCTTGGCTTTCCGTGGCGGTAATTGTCCCCATTTGGATAACGGTGCGTCCTGAGAGAGTTCGCCAAGAGGTATCTGAAAGCAACACACTATAAATAGCCGCAGCATTTGTGAGCATGAGGATTATGCAATCAGCTGCGCGAATTGCATAGCGGGGATGTGTCGCGATTTCTGCACCAGCTGCTTGTAGTGGTGCTAATTTTTCTGGGGTGCGGTTGTAGGCAACTAACTCTATATTTGCTGCTAATAGCCTTTGAGCCATTGGTAGTCCCATCAGTCCAGTTCCCAGAAATGCCACCTTCATTGTTTATGTTCCTTTGGTACAGCTTAGGCGAAGCCTATTCTAGACATCGCCTTTCCATTATCAGTGAATAACTAACAGTTAACAGTTACCTGTTAACAGTCATAACTGATAACTGGTAACTGAATGCTGACTTTTGAATCTGGTAATTAGCCACCTGCGGCAAAAGTCACCAGAATTACAACTGACAGTAAGATACCGGGAGTAAGTAGTGTAACTAGCACTAATAGGTCATGGGTACTCATAATTCTTGATTGCCTTATGTTTTAGTTGTCACTGTAACAGTGTTACTCTAGTCAACTGAGACTAATACAGCATTAATAGAGTTTTAACTTTTCACCTGCTTTTACTCTGGCACAATTAAGCCTTTTAGCGGTTGAGACAGTTGTTTTTCCTTTAAGCCTTTGCTTTGAACTAAAACGCCAAAGCCGCCTAGCCCTAAAGGGTTGATAAGTTCGTGTAGTGACTCTCGCCGCTGCAATAGTTGTGAAATGGATTGTTCTTGGTAAGAAAGGGCAGCAATGCGACTTCCCAACCCTAACGCCATCAAAAATAATCCCTGCTGGGTAAAACCCACTTTATCTAAACCGCAGCGATCGCCCCATCGTTCCAAAGCAGTAAAATCAACATGGGCTGTAATATCTTGCTGTCCGATGTTGACATAAGGGTTGTCATGGTGGCGATGGTGATAATAGCACTTTAAGGTTCCTTGCGATCGCCTGGGGTTATAGTAACGACTGGCAGGGTAGCCATAATCAATTGTTAACACATACCCACGCTGCAAGCGCTCTGACACTATACTCAACCAGTCTAGAGCAGCTAAATTAATTTCACTACGGTAGCCATCTGTATAACCATTTTGGGCAAAATTAATTTCTACTAAATTGAAATATTCCGTCAACCTAGGGGTAGAAAGTTCCCCTGTGACTTCGACAAATGATGGTACAGATTTGGGGATAGATAAAAAAGCAATATCCTCCTTGTCCCCCACATCTCCCGTTGTCACATAAATTTCTCGCAGTTCCCCTGCCTCTAAAATAAACTGATGTACTGGCAAAGCATCCACCAATTCATTAGAAAAAAAGCAACCTGTAATGGAATTGGGTGGTAACTCCTCTAAATTGCACCAACGCACGGGAAAATCTTGTAAGCGTTGCTGCTGTTCTTGCCTCAGAGATGGGGACTTTTCAACAATGAGATATTCTAAAACGCTCAGAAAATCTGGGTAGTGCTGCTGATAGTACTTGAGGATATATGATGCTAGCAATCCTTGACCTGCTCCCATTTCTACCAGAGAAAAGGTCACAGGTTGCCCTAAAATTTCCCACATCTGAAGAAATTGTTCCGCTAGTAATTCACCAAAGTCATACCCAAGATGGACAGAAGTGAAAAAATCACCACCTTCAAACCCAAGTTTGACTGCATTGCTGGAATAGTAACCATGTTCAGGGTGATATAACACCATGTCCATATATTCAGCAAAAGTAATTCGCTGTTGGGGACTTGTAGCAATACGATGAGCGATGAATTTACACAGCGCTAGATTGGAATCCATAAAATTTAGTAGGAAGTAAGACTCTAATTATCAACCTAATTACTAATTCATCATTCGTAATTAAAAACTGGGTTAGAGTACAAAAAAGAGTTAGTCTGCCAATTTTCAGAGGGAATCTAATTACCCTTGTATAAATTAATTACAAATTTTGAATTCTTAATCTAAAAGCTAAAATTTACCTTTGAAAAAGTTTTGATGGGTTGCAAACTATATCCTTAATCAACAATTCAAAACTCAACATGATTCCAGTAACACATTGGCTTCTCTACACAATATTTTCATTATTTCTATATGGTTTTTGGGGCTTATTCAGTAAGCTGTCCACAAACTATATTGACCCAAAACGTGCTTTAGTTTACGAAGTCGGTGGTGCTATTTTAGTGAGCCTACTCTTAATCTGGAGGAATGACTTTAAATGGCAAGGGGATATTCGCGGTATCTTATATGCAGTTCTAGTTGGTACTAGTGGAACTTTAGCCACGCTATGTTTTTTCGTGGCTATAAGTCAAGCTTCTGCAACAATTGTGATACCTCTCACTTCTTTGTATCCGGTTATCACCATCCTCTTAGCATTTCTAATTCTCAAAGAGCCGATAACTTTGCGGCAAGGTATTGGTATCTTACTCGCGATAATCGCTTTGTTACTATGTTTATGGGAGTAGTAATTTATTAGTAAGAAAACCTACTCACTCACTAATGACACCAGCACACCATTGATATCGCGAACACGAGCAATTGTTTGCCCCCAAGGCTGGCGTTTTGGTGCATCTAAGGTTTTTGCTCCTGCTCCTAATGCTCTCATATAAGCAGTAGCAACATCAGGTGTAATAAATGATATTTGAATTAATGAAGGTAGTTGTATGGGATCGTTAGGATAAAAGCCACCAGGAAATAATGCTTGCGCTTCATTAGTGGAGGAGAAAGCCAAGGTGGTATTTCCAGTTTCCATTTCTGCCCAAACAAATTGATTTTGATCTCGGATTGTACGACGAACAAGGCCAAACGCTTTTTCGTAAAACTCAACGGTTTTAACTACATCGTCTACCCAGATCATTGTATAACCAAACTTCATAGCTTTTGCTCAACTTGACTTTAGTTAACTCTCTAGAATACAAGGGGCTGTTGCCATAGTTTTTGCCCCTGTTTGCATCTGTTCAATATCTGATGGCGACCAAAAGCGAGGTGATTGACAGTTATGAGCTACTAACAAGCCCCATAATCCTCTGGGGATCAAAACGGGTACTACTAGGTTAGCCCGAACCTTTAAACTCCTAAGAAAATCTCGATGACAATCATGTATTGGTTCTGATTCGATATCCGCGATCGCTCTGACTCTTCCTGCTAAATACAAACTGGCATACTCTTCGTTAAAACAATTATCAGGCCCTGTAGAACCGAAGATTGAATATTCACTAGAAATTACAGATTCAAAAGTTACTTGTCCCTGCCAACATCCGTAAAAATAATATAAAACTACGCGCTCAACCTGAAGTGACTCTCTAAGTTCGTCGATCGTTTGTCGGACTAATGCATCCCGCTGCATGGTGATGAGCAGACGGTCAAGCACCCTTCGTAACCCCTGCTCATAATTTCTTTTACGACTGGGGTCATATTCTGAGTAGGAATGAATTTGCACAGGTCTAAAATGACAACTGGGTAAATACTTTAGGCTTTACTATAGTAATGTATCAGACTTCTACTAGAAAATTACGCTGGGCTTAAGGCTTTGATTCTCATCAATCAGAATACCATTTCAGGCTTTCAGTTAATCCCAAAATAAAAATTAAAATTTTAGCTTTTTCTGGGAAGAGGTTTATTGTTCGCCAAGCAAGATCCAGGGTCAATTAGCAGATGATTGAACAGATTTTTCAATTCAATAACATATTAATTAATTTGATTAAACATTGTTAACTTTGTATACAAAATCATGACTTTTAATGAAATACATTGACTAGTTAGCTTAGTCCCTTACGACTGTAAAAACCTTAGTTTGGCGTTGCTTTCCCGCCCTGCAATAAATCGCGGGCTAATAGCTCAAGTGCGTTAAAACGCACTGAAATTAAAGAAATTTCCAATGGATTGGGGCTGATGGGTTAAACCCCCTATCAATTCGCCCACAACATTCTAGATTTACAGCGGTTGGTTCGGCATTTTGTCACCCAGCCAGGTAAAATACATAAGCCTGGTCTATTTCCTCAATATCATGGGCAACACTTTTGGTCATCTATTTCGCATTACTACTTTTGGTGAATCTCACGGCGGTGGCGTGGGAGTTGTGATTGATGGTTGTCCGCCGCGACTGGAAATTTCTGCTGAGGAAATTCAAGTAGAACTAGATAGAAGGCGTCCAGGACAAAGTAAAATTACTACGCCTCGCAAAGAAGCTGATACCTGCGAGATATTATCTGGAGTGTTTGAAGGAAAAACCTTAGGAACGCCGATCGCAATTTTGGTGCGGAACAAAGACACCCGTCCCCAAGATTACGACGAAATGGCTCAGAAATATCGCCCTTCTCACGCTGACGCAACTTATGATGCCAAATATGGGATTCGCAATTGGCAAGGTGGTGGTAGGTCATCGGCGCGTGAGACAATTGGACGAGTAGCAGCAGGTGCGATCGCCAAAAAAATTCTCCGTCAAGTCGCTAATGTGGAAATTATCGGTTACGTCAAGCGCATCAAAGACTTGGAAGGCGTTATCGATCCCAACACTGTCACTCTAGAACAAGTTGAAAGCAACATCGTGCGCTGTCCCGATACGGAATCAGCAGAACGCATGATTGAATTAATTGAGCAAACTGGTAGACAAGGTGATTCTATTGGCGGTGTAGTCGAATGTGTAGTGCGGAATGTCCCTAAGGGTTTAGGCGAACCAGTATTCGATAAATTAGAAGCAGATATTGCTAAAGCCGTGATGTCCCTTCCTGCTAGCAAAGGTTTTGAAATAGGTTCAGGTTTTGCGGGGACGCTATTAACAGGAATTGAACATAACGACGAATTTTATATTGATGAACAAGGTGAAATTCGCACTGTAACTAACCGTTCTGGTGGGATTCAAGGAGGAATTTCTAACGGCGAAAATATAATTTTACGAGTTGCGTTTAAGCCAACAGCGACGATTAGGAAAGAGCAAAAAACTGTAACTCGTGAAGGTGAAGAAACTCTATTAGCAGCGAAGGGAAGACACGATCCTTGTGTGTTACCTCGTGCTGTGCCGATGGTTGAGGCGATGGTGGCGTTAGTTTTGTGCGACCATTTATTACGGAATCATGGGCAGTGTAAAGTGTTGTGATGAATATGGACGCTGTAAAGCTTCTTATAGCTCCGGCTCAGTACCAATTATAATGGTGAGAAACCATCAAAAAAGTTGGGTTTCATGCAGAGCTATCCTCTAAAAGAAATCAGCGATCGCCAAAGTGAAGTATTTGGAAATGCTTCTGTTGAGCCTGTATTGCTGACAGAAGACTCAGAGCCTAGCTATATAATTATGTCAGCTCGCAACTATCAGCAATTAGTGCAACGGCTGGCTGAATTAGAAGACTATGTTTTTGGTAAACTTGCTGAAGCAGATCTTTTAAATTCACAAATGGTTGGTACAGAAACCTTTACAGCAGAACTCAAGCATCTAGCCAATTTTGAATCCGACGAACAATCAAATGGCAAAGCTTGATGGATTGAAAACTGTTCTGGATTTTCTGAAAGGTTTACAACCTAAAATAGCTGCTCAGATTGCCAAAAAAGTGCTATCTCTGAATATTGAACCCTTACCTTCTGACAGTCAAGAGTTATCTGGATATTCTGGTTATTATCGCGTAGACAGCGGCGAATATCGTATTGTGTATCGCTTCAATGTTGATGAGGATTTAGTTGAGGTAATTTTAGTTGGAAAACGTAACGATGATGAAGTCTACAAGCAACTTAAGCGCTTGTTGAGCTGATTTATTTGTGAATTTTAAGTCCAATAGCAAAAAATAAGATAAGAATAAACGCATTAAGGTTACAGTAAAATTTTATGGTGCAATTTTATCTATTTCTTTTATAGAAAAGTATCCAATGGATTTTATTACAATCTTAGGACTAGTAGCAGCTACCTTAACCACCGTTGCCTTCTTGCCACAAATGTTTCAAACATGGCGAACAAAGTCAGCTAAAGATGTTTCTTATGTCATGCTGATTACATTTAGCAGTGGTTTATTTTTATGGTTAATTTATGGCATTTATCTCCAAGCTTTGCCAATTATTCTTGCTAACAGTGTGTCATTATTTTTTAACTTAATAATTCTATCGCTTAAAATTAGATATAGATAACCTTAGATTAGAAGTCTGAAGCTACACAAACAAACTCTACCTGCGCGGACTGGAGAACTTGCAACCTACGTCGCTGAGTTTTGTTTGTGTCAGTGCAAATTATTATAAACACCCCCAAGCGATCGCCTGTGACATCATCTGTATTTTCTGCTGAACGCCTGCTATTCACCCCCGCTACCCCCAACACCGACGCTATCCCGGTGATTTTCGCTTTTCCCAATGAGTATAGCGTGGGAATCACTAGCCTAGGATATCAGGTGGTGTGGGCAAATTTGGCAATGCGCGATGATGTGCAGGTAAGTCGCCTGTTTACTGATATTCACGAACAACTTCCGAGAAAACCAGAAATTGTCGGATTTTCGATTTCTTGGGAACTAGATTATGTCAATATCTTAAATTTGCTGGAATCTTTAGAAATTCCGATTCGCGCATCTTTCCGTAACGATAATCATCCAATAATTTTTGGTGGTGGCCCAGTCCTCACAGCAAACCCTGAACCTTTTGCTGATTTTTTTGATGTCATTTTGCTAGGAGATGGGGAAAATCTGTTGGGAGATTTCATCGAGAAGTACAAAGAAGTTAGGAACGCTTCTCGACAAACTCAACTGAAAGCACTTGCACAAGTACCTGGAATTTACGTTCCCAGTTTGTATGAAGTGGAATATGAGGCGTTAGATGGTGCTATAAAGTCAATTACACCAATTTCCTCAGAAATTCCTGCAATAGTACAAAAACAGACTTATCGGGGAAATATTCTCTCTGCATCCACGGTCGTTACAGAAAAGGCAGCATGGGAAAATATTTACATGGTGGAAGTGGTGCGCAGTTGTCCTGAGATGTGTCGCTTCTGTCTGGCTAGTTATCTCACATTGCCATTTAGAACCGCGAGTCTTGAGAGTTCGTTAATTCCAGCCATTGAAAGAGGCTTACAAGTTACAAAGCGATTAGGGTTATTAGGTGCTTCTGTAACTCAGCATCCAGAGTTTGAGACGTTGCTAGATTATATTAGTCAGCCGCAATATGATGATGTGCGTCTTAGCATTGCTTCAGTGCGCACCAATACAGTTACAGTGCAGCTAGCCCAAACTTTAGCGAAACGAGACACGCGATCGCTTACTATTGCCATAGAAACTGGTTCGGAAAAATTACGCCGCATCATCAACAAAAAGCTGCATAATGACGAAATTATCCAAGCCGCAGTCAACGCCAAAGCTGGTGGCTTAAGCAGCTTGAAACTCTACGGAATGGTGGGAATTCCCGGCGAAGAACCAGAAGATTTAGAGCAAACTGTAGCAATGATGCGTAGCGTTAAAAAAGCTGCGCCTGGATTGCGGTTAACACTGGGATGCAGCACCTTTGTACCCAAAGCACATACACCATTTCAATGGTTTGGCGTGAATAAGCAAGCAGAAAAGCGGTTGCAGATGTTACAAAAGCAGCTAAAACCCCAAGGGATAGAGTTTCGCCCAGAAAGCTATAATTGGTCTATAATCCAAGCTTTGTTATCAAGAGGCGATCGCAGACTATCTCACCTGCTAGAACTTACCCGTGACTTTGGCGATTCTCTAGGCAGCTACAAACGCGCTTTTAAACAGCTAAAAGGTCAAATTCCTGACTTAGATTTCTACGTCCATGCTAATTGGTTAACAGAGCAAATATTACCCTGGAATCACTTGCAAGGGCCTCTACCACAGTCTACACTACTGAAACACTTGGCTGATGCTACGAGTAATTTTGACTCATCCCCAAAAGAACTTCAGCCATTAAATTCATAGATTACAAAATTAATGCAAACAACAGCTGAGTATTACTGCGCTTATTGCGGTGAACCAAACTTAACCTTTATTGATTTAAGTGCTGGCGGACAGCAATCTTATGTCGAAGATTGTCAAGTTTGCTGTAACCCAAATATTTTGTATGTCAGGGTTGATGAAGACACCCTAGATATTGAAATTGATACCGAATACGAAGGTTAACAATTTGTAATTACGTTATAGCCACTACACTAATCATCACAGTGGAACTTATAAAAATCTGGTGTTCCAGCATTTTTTAATTACGAATTACAAATTACGAATTAGTAATTATTGGTTGAATTTTAGGTTTCGCTTCCATGCTGCACTTTAAACATACCTCTGTGATTAATGCACCACCAGAAGTAGTGTGGAGATTTCACGAAAGAACAGATATTTTGCAAATGCTAACTCCACCTTGGCAACCAGTCAAAGTCATGCGCCGTGAGGGAGGACTGGAGGTAGGTGCTATCACTGAATTTCGTCTTTTTCTCGGCCCCTTACCCTTGACTTGGTTAGCACGTCACACTCAATGTGAAAAAAATCGCCTATTTGTCGATGAACAAATATCCGGGCCTTTTGAGTCTTGGGTACACAGGCATGAATTAGAACCTGAAAATGGTAAAACTAGATTGACTGATGATATTTCTTTCTCTATGCCTGGTGGAGAAAGCGTTGAATTTATCAGTGGTTGGTTAGTGCAAGCACAACTAGAAGCTATGTTTCGCTATCGTCATTATGTGACTAAAAGAGAGTGCGAAAATTTACCTATCAATCCTGGTTAAGCTGTGATTTTTTTTGTTAATTGTCATTTGTCATTAAACAATTAAATTGTAGGGTGTGTTATCGCTTTAGCGTAACGCACCATCCAAAATTCAACACTAAAAGCGCATGGCTGAACATCGCCTTATTCTAAAAATATTCGGAGATTTTGCACAAATTCTTGTGTGTTTTCAAAGTGGATGTTATGTCCAGCATTTTTAATGATTTTTAGCTGGGCTACTTTACATATATCCGCCATTTTTTGATTAATATCTATAAATTTTTCATCATATTCACCAGCAAGTAACAGCAAAGGAATCTTATTTTCTTTGAGTTTTTCCCACAATGAAGTTTGACATCCTGTACCCATAAAACGTAGAGATTTATCTAATTCTAAAGGGTGATTTTGCAATCGACTTTCTAGCATAAAGTTATATTTTGGATGATTTTTGATATCTCCAAAAATTGGCTGATTATACCAATTTGATAGAAAAGCACTAAAATCTATTTTTTCAATACTTCTGGTTAATTTTCTTGCTATTTGAGAATCACTTTTAATTCGTTCTAATCGTTCTGCTTCTGTTACTAACCCTGGAGAAGCTGATTCTAGTAAAACTTTATAAAAACGCTCCGGGAAATGCAAGGTGAGGTATAAAGCTAATCTACCCCCCATTGAATAGCCCACTAAAAAGCATTGATTAATTTGCAACTCGTCTAATAAGTTAATCAAAGCCTGAGCAGTGTTTGGCATTGTATAGTATTCATCACTACCCAAAACCTGAGTTTTGCCATGTCCGGGAAGGTCAATGGTTAAATAAGAAAATTCATCATATAGTAATTTTATAGCTTCATCAAATTCATCGATGTTACCCATGAAGCCGTGCAAAAAAAGAATTAGTGGCTTATTGGGATTGTGAATTAAAGAGTAGTTAAATTTATAATTAGCCAGAGACATATTCTATTCATATTTAATTACCCTGGTGAAGACAAATCGCCAGGGTGATTGTTTATAATTTGTTATTTTCTAAGGTAAAAACCGATCCAAAGCAGCTTTAAGTTGGGCAATTTCAGTATCAATATTTCCCTCTTGTGCAGCTCTAGCAATACACTCCGTTAAATGTTCATCTAACACAATTCGCGCTACCCGATCTAATGCACCCCTGACTGCGGCAATTTGCAATAAAACATCAGGACAAGGGCTATTTTGCTGCACCATTGTCTTAATCCCACGAATGTGTCCTTCTATACGTGCAAGCCGATTCACAATTTTCCGTAAAGACTCTTCACTATGGACGTGAGGATGAACCGAGTCTCCATGCACATGATGATCTGGATGTTCGTGGTCTGTGCTGTGATTATGGGAGTGTTCTACTTGCTGGGATGTAGTTAAGGATTCTTCAGGGGATCGGTTTAATCCATTCATGGGTTATCAAAGTGCTGGTCTAACTAAGATACTAGCCTAGAGGGGAGTGGGGATGAAGGGGACAAGGAGGACAAGGGAGTGTGGGGAGTGTGGGGAGAAATGACAAATTTTCATTGTCTCTTGACTCTTGACAAATATCAATTGTGGGGTGAAATCCGAACCTTGCTAGGGGGAATGTCCATAATAGCTTTTGAGCTAAATATACAATTAATTTGATTACAGGTAGTTTACGTTCTATCCCAACTTACTGAGTTGTTTTCAAAGATATTAATTGAGAGATGAAGGTGATGAGGAAGAATAATCACAATTTGCCAACTCCCTCTAATCTTAGTAGTTATCTAAGAATAAAACTTTGGGAAGGCGGTGAAACCTGAAATAGAGTGCAAGCGTCAATACGCAGGTATTCTTATCGATGCTGTAAAAATAAGTTTAGATAGATTTGTCACGACTAAGTAAAAATTACGCTTCTAGATTTAGGTTGTGATTTATGATATTTCCCAAACGAACCCGGTCTATACGCCAACTCAGTTCCCATGTTTTAGCCATATTTCTAGGAGTTGTGCTAACTTTTACTTCTCTGCGGGTGTTACCTTCCCAAGCAGAACCAGCGCCAAAGTCTGCAACTGCTAATACACCAGAATTGCTAGCTCAACGCCAATCACCAGCATCTGCGGCGATAGGTAGCAGTAGCTTTGTGACAGCAGCAGTCAATCGTGTGGGGCCAGCAGTGGTACGGATTGATACAGAACGCACAATTACTCGTCGTGTTGATCCATTTATGGAAGACCCATTTTTCCGCCAGTTTTTTGGCGATAGTTTCTCACAACAGCCATCTAGAGAGCAATTGCGTGGTCTTGGTTCTGGTTTTATTCTTGATAAGAGTGGGATAGTTCTCACCAATGCTCACGTAGTCGATAAAGCCGATCGCGTGACAGTCCGACTGAAAGATGGTCGCACCTTTGACGGTAAGGTTCAAGGTATCGATGAAGTTACAGATTTGGCAGTAGTTAAAATTAATGCTGGGAATGATTTACCAGTTGCACCCTTGGGTTCTTCTAGTAATGTGCAGGTAGGAGACTGGGCGATCGCAGTTGGTAATCCTTTAGGATTTGATAATACCGTTACCTTGGGAATTGTCAGCACCCTCAAGCGTTCCAGCGCTCAAGTTGGGATTACAGATAAACGCTTAGAGTTTATTCAAACTGACGCAGCTATTAACCCTGGTAACTCTGGCGGGCCGTTATTAAACGGTACAGGTGAAGTAATTGGGATTAATACCGCTATTCGTGCTGATGCGATGGGGATTGGATTTGCTATTCCGATAGATAAAGCAAAAGCGATCGCCGCGCAACTCCAACGCGAAGGTAAAGTTGCTCACCCTTATTTAGGCGTGCAAATGGTATCTTTAACACCGGAGTTAGCCAAGCAGAACAACACAGATCCCAACTCTCCCATTCAAATACCAGAAGTTAACGGTGTTTTGGTGATGAGAGTTATACCCAATTCTCCAGCTGCATCTGCGGGTATCCGACGCGGGGATGTGATTGTGCAAATTGATGGACAAGCAATTACTACTGCGGAACAGTTGCAAAATGTTGTAGAAAATAGTCGCCTCGGTCAAGTTTTGCAGGTAAAAGTCCAACGGGGTAATCAAACACAGCAGCTATCGGTACGCACCGCTGAGTTACAAAACGCTTCGTAATCAGCGCTGAGTATTGAGTTAATTTATGATACTAGGGGTATGCAGAGGCATACCCTTTATTTTTGGCGATCGCTGCTAAAGTAAAGTTATCGTGAGCTAAAAAAGTGTGAGTGAATGCTGTCACCACCATCATCACTGGCAATGTTAGTAACCGCAATGCCTGCGGCGGGCTGCGCCTACGCAATTTTTTCTTGTCTTTGCCCTCACACAACTTGAGTGGCTTGAAGCTGCCTGGTGAGAGCAATGAATATAGTTGCTTGTCGATTTCCTCTATCGGCGGGGAAGGTACATGCTTTTGCTGCCGCAGATCCGGGTTTCCTTTTCGCGCTGGACTTTTTCTACTCATGATGTATCACTCAGAACATCAATCAAGATGTTCTGAGATTACATCTTATGGTTCCTTTTTGCTTAAGTGGACACCAATTACCATGCCCTTACCAACATATTTGTATAAGGTAGGTCAGGTATTCTCAACAAAAAAAGTGTGTTTTATCTAAGCGATTAATTCCTTCACCTTGTTGATAATGCCTACGGGGTCGATACCCTGATACGGGTATTGTTCCCACAAGCCACCGCAACCTTCCTTATGCGTTCCCAGGTGAGCATATTTAGGCGTAAAGCCGCGCTCTAACAACCAAGAACCAAAACGGCTACCTAAGCCAGTCCGACGGTTGAAGGCTTCCACTACTAAGACAAAGGGTGCTTTGCCAATTTTAGCGATCGCATCTTCATCAACGACATTTAAAGTCGGCTTGTTAATTAAACCTACGTCTAACCCTTCCTGCTGCAAACGTTCTACAGCATCCAAAGAACGGTATAAAGCATCACCAAAACTTACAATGTAGCCTTGGGTTCCTTCGCGGATAACTTCATCTTTACCAGGGACGAATTTGTAACCGCTACCAAAGAATTCATTACCTTTACTATCCAAAATATTGGGCACTTTGGAACGGGTGGAGAAAATAAACCGGAGTCCAGGGTCAGAAAATACAGCTTCTACACAGGCTGTCATTTGATTGACATCTGCGGGGAAGTACAGCTTTGTGTCATAGCCATCATCCAAGCCATTATCGGCAAACATATTATTTAAACCGAAGTGACAGGTGTTATCGGCCATGTCATCGATACCAGCATGGGAAAAGTGGCACAGAACGTTAGATTTGTTCAGCCGCGCCATCGTGATTTCCGAGATGCACATTTCCAAAAAGGCGCTGAAGGTGGCGAAAATGGCTTGCTTGCCTTTGACCATGCCAAATCCAGCCGCAGCCGAGAAGTTACCCCTTTCCATGATGCCAGAGGGAATAAAAATTTCCGGGTAGGTATCGTGGATTTTCTTCAATCCGCAGGAGCCTTCTAAGTCGCTATCAATGACTAAGACTTTTTCTTTGCGTTCGGCTTCACTCATGCGGCTGAGGACACCTACCACAGCTTCACCAAAGACGTTGCGGTTAGCTCCCCATTTGCCGCTGGAACCAAGAAATGTATAGGTTTGCTTGGGTTTTTGGATGTTTTTGAGGTATTCGACCGCCGCAGTTTGTCCGCGAGATTCGAGATATTTAATCGCCAAATCTACGGAAATTACATCATGACCGTGGGTTGAACCTTCTAAGCCTTCAATACCAGGGCACATGGGGCGTTTGTTGATGACTGCGATCGCGCCTGGTGTATTTACAGCTGCACAAA
Source organism: Aulosira sp. ZfuVER01 (assembly GCA_034530615.2). Taxonomy (GTDB): domain Bacteria; phylum Cyanobacteriota; class Cyanobacteriia; order Cyanobacteriales; family Nostocaceae; genus Aulosira. The sequence goes on along the minus strand of JAVRCV020000018.1, from coordinate 13,606 downwards.
GGCGACTGTATAAGTCGTCTAAGTCTTCCCCATCTCCTTGCAGCACCTTTAATCCATGACCTTCTAAGGTTTTGGCGACGGTAAAACCAGGTAAATATTTAGACGGATGTCCGGCGATCGTGACATCATTATCGTCAATAATTAACTTGACGTTGAGATGCTGGGCAATAGCTAAACGAGCCGCTTCCGCATCGTTACCTTCTTGCTGGGAGCCGTCAGAACCAAGGCAGAAAACTACTTTGCCTGGGTTCGCCATTGCTACACCATTGACGTAAGGCCACACGTGTCCCAGTCTCCCAGAGCTAAATTTTACACCAGGAGTTAGCCCTAATTCTGGGTGTCCCGGTAAATGGGAATGTGCTTCGCGATAGCGTAACAGTTGCTCTGCTGGTAATTCTCCATGCAGTGTTGCCATTAAATACTGGGTGGCAACGCGATGTCCAGCTTCATCAAAGAAAATCGGGACAAATTGCTCTGATGCGCCTCGGAAAAAGGCATCTAAAATCATTACTTCTGGCACAGTATCATAAGGCCCGCCAGTGTGACCGCCCACTCCTCTAGCCGCGCCTGTGGCTGTAAAAAAGACGATCGCATCTCGGCAAAGTTGAATATTTGCTTTTAGGGTGTCTCGCTGTTCCGCCGTCAGGGTAGCATTGGCGGGATTGAGTGCCAAATATTTGTAATTACCGAGATCGATAGGAAATTGGGTTTTAGCAATAGTCATGGCTTATTTCTGAAATAGGGACTAATTTGGAAAGACCAACTCTATGAGCAATTTCTGAAAAATAAATATCCAATCGTTTCCCAAGCAAAAGCAGCCCACTAGGAACCATTATTGAACCATGTGGCTTGAGTTGGCACGCGCTCACGTGCCAAAATGAATACATTTAATTGTGCATGAATATGCTTGAATTCAATTGAAGTTACGAATAAACGTACAGAAACCTGCACATTTCCGCTAGTGAAGAAGGCAGAGGGCAGAGGGCAGATGGCAGAAGGGATAATAGTTTGTTGGGCTTTAGAGCATCACTAATTGTATGCCACCAAAATCTATGATTTGCCGGCTTAAACCTTTGTGGAGCAAAGGTTACGCCAGAACTTCTCTTTTCAACAACCTTCTGCCTCCTGCCTCCTGTCCTCTGCCTTTCCTCTTCATAAGTATAAACTCACAAACGTGCAATTTCAAGACTAAAAACGCAACTTCAGGAAAAATAATTATGCTCACTGCTGAACGCCGACAATTCATCTTGGAAATTCTGCGTCGTGATAAAAAGGTGCTGTCAACGGAACTTAGTGCTGTGCTTAAGGTTTCTGAGGATACGATTCGTCGGGATTTGCGAGAATTAGCAGAAGCCGGACTATTGCAGCGCGTTCATGGTGGCGCATTGCTAACTTCCCCCGCTACCGCTAGTTATGCAGATCGGCAAAAGCAAGCACCCAAAGAAAAGGAAGCGATCGCCCGTGCCGCCGCCAAGTTAGTTTGTCCAGGGCAGGTGGTAATCTTAGATGGGGGAACAACAACGCTTCAAGTCACCCGCCATTTACCTCAAGATTTGCCAGCCACAGTCGTAACGAATAGTCCGCCAATTGCGATCGCCTTAGCCGAACATCCAAATATAGAAGTTGTGATGCTAGGTGGAAAACTCTACAAAAAAGCCTTAGTGAACGTTGGTACTGTCACCATTGAGTCATTACGGATGATTCGTGCAGATTTGTGTATGTTAGGGGTGTGCAGTTTGCATCCAGAAGTGGGGATTAGTGTACCAAACTTGGACGAAGCCCATGTGAAACGAGCAATGATTGCTGGTTCGGCTGAGGTAGTAGGATTAGTGACAGCAGCAAAATTAGACACAGCAGCTCCTTATATAGTGGAGTCAATTCATGCACTGACTTACCTGGTAACTGCACCAACAGTATCTAATCAAATGCTGGCTGCTTATAAAGCTTTAGATTTGACAATTATTCGTGACGAGTACGAATAAAGTACAGGGATAATTATTGCTCTCGTCGCTGATGCTTACCACCTAACGAAGCACTACCCAGAAAACTGGACAAACCCACGAACATCCAGCCTAAACAGATATGCTTTCGTGTCTGCCAATCCTGCTGATTGTTAACGATTGCTGATTTTGTATTAGCATCGATAATTTCTAGTCCCCAAAATCCCAACGCACCGATCCCAAACAAGCTAGTAATCAAAATAGAAGAAATCGTAATTGCTTGTAAAATGCGATCGCCAATAGTCTGTTGCGCGTTTAAACGCTTAACAGCACGGCGATTCTGAATCATCGCCAATGCAGTTTTGTCTATCGGCTTTATATACCCTTGTTGACTTGGATGATAAGCAATTTGTCTGTTATTAGCCATTTATTTCTACCTTTGTGCGTTTCTGGGGTGTCAATGCAGATGGCGAAATCTGATAACTTAACTGATTGAGAGCAAGTAAACTCTAAAATTGCTTTTATATCTTGGCTTCTATGAACTAGAATCTGTTAAGAACAGTAAAAAGAAATACCTCTTGATTGTAAAAAAATCTTGTTATTTCAGTAAGCTTTTCATGAAGCTGCAATGTCAGCTGTAGTAACAAAAACACCGTATTCCATTTCATACAGGCTTTTATACTTACCTAATCTTTTGTAAACTTTCAGCATGGCTGGTACTACGTTCTCCAGAGATATCATTATAGGTTGTTCTGTATCACTGGTATTCTTTTCATTTTATGAACAAACAGGAGCCATACTGAATTTAGTTGCTCTGAACCATATCTGCTCTGACAACAATCATTTCTGACTCAGCACTCAGCACTTTCAACTCAGCACTTTTTGGTCATGTTCAAGCTGTTAGACTCAAAAATGGCGATCGCAGGGCACAATAAAGACAAACAAGAGCGATTTTTAGCGCCACCATGAGCTACTGCCTTAATCCCCGTTGCCCAAAACCGGAAAATCCTGATGATGTCAAGTTTTGTCTAACTTGTGGAGCTAAGTTACTCCTCAAAGAACGTTACCGCGCTATTCAACCTATAGGGCAAGGTGGTTTTGGTAGAACTTTCTTGGCGGTAGATGAAGATAAACCCTCAAAACCACGCTGTGTAATTAAGCAATTTTACCCCCAAGCCCAAGGCACTAATACCGTGCAAAAAGCTGTGGAGTTATTTAACCAAGAAGCAGTACAGTTGGATGAGTTAGGCAAACATCCCCAAATCCCGGAACTGCTAGCATATTTTACTCAAGAAGATAGACAGTATCTTGTACAAGAATTTATTGATGGCAAAAATTTAGCGCAGGAATTGGTTGAGCAAGGCGCTTTTAGTGAAATACAGATAAAGCAGTTACTAGATGATTTATTGCCCGTGCTGCAATTTTGCCATGCTAGACAAGTAATTCACCGCGATATTAAACCCGAAAATATAATTTTACGTAGTAGCGATCGCAAACTAGTATTGGTAGATTTCGGTGCTTCTAAATCTGCCACCAGTACCTCCCTCAATAGAACTGGTACAAGTATCGGTAGTCCAGAATATGTTGCTCCCGAACAAATTAGGGGACGGGCAATTTTTGCCAGTGATATCTACAGCTTGGGGGTTACTTGTATTCGGTTATTAACTGAGCGATCGCCCTTTGATTCTTATGATATTAATAATGACACTTGGATTTGGCAGCAATACTTAAAAACTCCGGTGAGTAATGATTTGAGTCGCATTCTCAACAAGATGGTAGAAAGTATCCCCATCCGGCGCTATCAAACAGCAGATGAAGTTCTCAATGAACTGCAAAAATTATCATTAGCACCCACATCAGCCATATCGGTAAAGCCTGTTACTATCTCGCCATCCACACCTCAACCTGCTGGAAACAGCAAATCGCAAACTCAAATTGATCGAGATTTAGAGGAATTGAAAACTCAATTTATGGGTGGTGGTAAGCCGCAAAAAAAACAAATTAACCCAGCAAATCCAACTTCTCAACCTACTAGTAAAAGCATAATAGATGATGAGCTAGAAGAATTAAAGGCTAAATATCTTGGTCATAACAACTCTTAATTCAAAATGTTGATGAGGTAATTCTCCATATTACAGATTTACTTGCTCAATTAATTCCATAATTCTCTCAAATTGAAAATTCTGCGCTAAGTCAGTCAGAAATTTTCTCAATTCAGCACGATCTGAAGGAAGTTGATCGAGCAAATTTAGGATGATCTCGTCACTGCATTGGGCAGCAGCATGGTATAGCTGAGTTAACCATTCAGGTGGAATTTGAGATAACAAAGGTAGTACATCAGTAGGCGTTAAAATTTGTTCTAGGATTGTTTGACTTGCTTTTGCTAAAGCATTGATTTCTGCTTGATAAATATATTGTAATTCTAAATATTCGCTGATTTTTTCTAATAATATTTCCTCGCGAAATGGTTTGTTAATCAAGTCATCACAACCAGCGTGAATAATTGCGGCTCTTTGTTCTTCAAAAGCATTAGCAGTTAAAGCGATAATGATGGTACGGTTATTAGATGTTGGTTGTTGGGATTCTCTAGCTTTGATAACTCTTGTAGCTTCATAGCCATCCATGACAGGCATTCGCATATCCATGAAAATTAGATGTGGTTGCCATTCTTGCCATTGAGCGATCGCCTCTTGACCGTTAGTTGCTTCTCTGACTGCAAAGCCAATAGCTGCCAGTAATTCTACTACTACTAAACGACTTTCTGCGGCATCGTCCACTACTAAGATGCGATATTCTCTTTGAGGAGGCGCTAAACCAATAACTAAAGATTTACTTGGTTGAATCTGAATTTCATTGGCCGAGGCGGGGTTGATTTGAATATCAAAGGTAAATTTACTACCTTCACCCAAAGTACTATTAACGCTAATGTCTCCACCCATTAACTGTACGTATTTGCGACTAATTGCTAAACCTAGTCCTGTTCCCTGTTGCGATTTTCTGCCGGTTTCAGTTTGGCCAAATGCTTCAAACAACAAGTTAATTTCTTGGGGAGCAATACCAAGACCAGTATCTTGGACTTCAAAGACTAAAGATTGAGAAGATTCTGTCTTATTCCCCAGCTTCACCCGTAACGTCACGCTGCCTTTCTGAGTAAACTTGATAGCATTGCCTAAAAGATTCAGTAAAACTTGTAACAGTTTACTTTCATCAGTTTGTATATATAGAGGAATATCAAGGGTATATTCAAATAGCAATTGAAGGTTTTTAGAAGCAGCACGAAAGCGCAACATTTCTTCTAAGCTTTTTAAGAGGTGAATTAAATCAAAACTGGTGACATTTAAGGTGGTTCTACCAGCTTCAATTTTGGACATTTCTAAAATGTCATTGATTAAGTTAAGCAGATGCTCACCAGCACGATTAATTATTGCTAGGTGTTGTTGATGTTCGCTAGATAAAGAATTTTCACGGCTCATAATTTGGGTGAAACCGAGAATAGCGTTGAGTGGAGTTCGCAATTCATGGCTCATGTTAGCTAGAAATTCACTTTTGGCACGATTGGCCGCATCAGCAGCATCTACCGCCGCTTGCAATTCTTGTGATTGACTTTGAGTTTGTGCTAGCAATTGTGCTTGTTGTAAAGCAACTCCTAATTGATTGCCAATTTGAACTGCAATATTAATTTCTTCTGTTTTCCATTGTCGAGGTTCAGAATTTTGATAACTTGTTAATAATCCCCAAAGTTTATCGCCGCATAAGATGGGCACAGTTAGATAAGCTTTTGCCTGAAATAGCTCTAACAGCCTGATGCTATCAGCTGAAAACCCAGCTTTATAAATATCTGGGATACATTCGTAGATAATGCCTTGGTTGATTTGTAAATTAGTATCTTGTAGTGTATCTGCACTATTTAACAGTGTTATCATGCCACGGTCATTGTCTACCTTAAGACTGGGGTTATTTAGTTGAGTTTCGATTAAGGAAATCCAACCAGGCCCCACCGCTTCTGAAACAAACTCGCCATCGCCTTCGGAATTGCAACGATAGACAACGACGCGATCGCAATCTAAAACTTGGCGTAATTCTTGGGTTGTGGCGGCAAATATCGTCTCTAAATCTAATGTTTGGCGCATCCTTTGAATTACAAGCGCGATCGCTTTTTCTCGTTCTGCGCTCTCCTGCAAGGCTTCTTCTGCTAATTTTCTCTCAGTAATATCTGTAACTGTGCCGATGTAGCCTTTAATTTCTCCATCATCCCCAATTTCTGGCAAAGACTGACATAATACCCAGACAATCGTATTATTAGCCTTGAGAAATCTATGTTCGCTTTTATACGGAGATTTACTAGCCCTGGCTTTATTCCAAGTGGTCAAAACCTGCGAGCGGTCATCTGGATGTATAGCTTTTGTCCAAGCTTGTCTCAAAGACTCTGCTAAGGAGAGTCCGGTAATCTCACTCCAGCGTTGATTTAGATATAAGAAATTGCCATGAACATCCGTGTGGAATATACAAGCTGGTGAGGCCTCTGCTAACAGTTGATACCGTTGCTGACTTTCTTGCAAAGCTAATTCTGCCAGCTTCCGAGCATTGACATCTGCCCAATAACCAACAAGCTCTATTGGCTTCCCAACTTCATCGCGAATTAACCTTACCTGCTCGTATAACCAGTGATAAGTTCCATCAGCGTGCAAAAAGCGGTATTCGTAGGAATTGTACTCCTGTTCAAACAACTGAGAAAATTTTCTTAAAATATACTCAACATCTTCTGGGTGAACGTGGCGTAGCCAGAAATCGGAATTTTCCAGAAATTCCCGCGCTTCGTAGCCAAGCATTTTCTTCACGTTCTCACTCATAAATGTATTGCCAAAATCCCCTGAAGTTTTGCTGCTATAAATCACTACAGGGCTAGAAGTCAGCAGATATTGCAAGCGCTCGTTTGCTAGGCGCAGTTCTTGTTCTGCATATTTGCGATCGCTAATTTCTACCATCACCGTCCCCACACCAGAGGGGCGATCGTCTTCACCTGGAATGGGAAAATAAGAAACTAGGAAATGGCGTACACTATCTGGTTGCTTAGGTGATGGAGTGCTTACTTCTAAGTTCAGTATTGGTTGACCAGTTAACAGTACTTGTTTGTAGAATGGTGCAATCAAAGGAGCTATCTGGGGAATAATCTCATAGATAGTCTTGCCAATATGGTCTTGTTGCGGCTTTCCGTGAATCTCTGCGAGTAATTCATTGATTTGCACAAACCGCAGTTGCTTATCTAAAATATCCATCCCTACAGGAGCGCTAGAGAAAAAGGCATTGAGGCGAGCTTCTCTTAAGGCTATTTCTCGTTCTAAGGTTTTGCGTTCAGTGATGTCTTTGTGAGTACCTGTCATTCGCAATGGTACACCTTGTTCGTCGCGTTCAAAAATCTGACCGCGACTTTGAATCCACTTCCAAGTACCTGAGGCACAACGCATCCGAAATTCTACTTCATATACAGGAGTAGCACCTTGGAAATGGTCTTCTAATAACGATCTAACTAAAGGTAAATCTTCTGGATGTACTAATTGCTCAAAAGCTTGCAGATTCTCTTCAATTTCTGTTTCTGCATAGCCCAACATCTTCTTCCAACGCCAGTCACGATAGATTCTGCCACTGGTGAGATCCCAATCCCACAATCCTAAATCGCTAGCTTCTAAGGCTAGCTGCAAACGTTCTTCGCTCTTTCTGTGGGCGGCTTCTACCAGTTTTCGCTGAATTAGCCCACCTAACTGAGCAGCTACAGCACCTACTAGCAATAGCAACCGCTTATCCACTGACACTGAGCTGCTTTTAAAAAGTACCAAAACAGCTAATACTTTGTTACCAACCAGAATTGGCACGCCAAAGACGGCTTTTAATCCCACCTTCACAGCTTGTGGCGATCGCAAAAAAACAGGTTGGGCGACATGAGAAACATCTTCAATCCATTCTGGCTGCTTATTTTGCCAAACTCGTCCTGGTAAACCCTCACCCAGAGTTAATTTCAGAGTTTTACTTTCTAACCAAAATTCTTCTAAGCTGTTTTGCTCTCCGTACCAACCAAGACTATGTTCTAAAACAGTCCCATCATCACTAGGTAGCCATGCTTCGCCAAAATCCCAGCTGATATTGTGGCAAATTAAGCGCAGAACCAGTGCTAAAGCACTGTTAACATCAATAGCGCGAGTAATGGCTTGGGTGGTTAACAGCAACAAACGGCTTTCATTTTCTGCTTGCTTGCGCTCAGTAATGTCTTTAGCTGTACCGAGTATGTACTTTTGCCCATCAATTTCGCTCATTTCCGCACTTAACAAAGTCGTCTTAACTTCCCCTGTAGCAGTGCGGATATCAATCTCATGGTTACGGATAACTTTTGTCTGTTGCAACATTTGCGGGAGGAAAGCATATTCTTCTTGATTGACCCAAATCTGCAATTCTTGGCTAGTGTGACCGATTACCTGCGAACGAGAATAACCAAAAAATGTACAGAAACTATCGTTAACTTCGATATAGCGCATATCGGGAAAAGTACTGAGGCTAATCGGGTCAGGAGACGATCTAAAAGCCGAGCCTAACTTTTCTTCGGAAATGCGTCGTGCTGTTTCTGCGCGTTTGCGTTCCCGTGCTTCTAGCGCCAAAGATACTAAATTACCTAAAGAACGAGCAAAATTTTGGTCTTCTAATGTCCAATTATGAGTAATTGCCACTGCCTCTAAGCATAAAACCCCTACAGTCTTTCCTCCTAACCTGATTGGTGTATCGAGTATGGAAGTGATGTTGAATGGAGTTAAGTAAGCATCTAAAAATTCTTTGGTTCTGGGATCTGTACAGGCGTTATGGGCAACGATGATTTGGTCTGAGTGCAAAGCTTGAAAATAAGCGGGATAATCTGCTGCGATCAGTGAATAACCTTCGCTATGTTGCTGTTGACTATGCTCGTATAAATCGAGACAGTTTAAAATTGTGCCGTTTTCTTCATACAGCCAAACGCTGGCTCGTTCCACCTCAATATTTTTTGCGCCTACTTCTGTGATTTCACTAACCGCCGCTTTCAAGTCACCTTGATAAAGGATTTGATTTCGGGCTAGTTCTGTTAACACTAAGTTATGCTGACGGAGTTTGATGGCGCTTGCTTGCAATGCTTGTTCGGCGCGTTTGCGCTCAGTAATATTACTAGCTGTACCCGTTATACCTACAACCAAACCCTTATCATTACGTAAAGCGATCGCATTGATCGTTAAATAAAGAGTGCTACCATCTTTAGCACTACACGTAATTTCATGCTGGAAAACAGATTCTCCCTTCAGCAACCGAGCGAATAATTTCTTAATCAGAACAACTTGATTTGACAAGATGAAATCAGTAAACTTACGCCCAATCATTTCTTGGGGTTCGTAACCATAAAACTGTTTGACAGCAGGGTTAACAAAGGTAATTGCACCATCTGCATCCAATGACCAGATCGTGTCCTGGGATGTCTCAACTAAATGGCGATATTTACCATCACTGGCTTTGAGAGCAAATAGGCGAGCCTTTCGGGAAGCTTCGCTAACACGTATTTCTTGTTGAAGTTGGATTAGCTGTGTTTGTAGCTCATCTTCTGCTTGTTTGCGTTCATGAGCGATCGCAATGGTAGCAGTGACTGCTTGTAAAATTGAAATTTCTGAGGCTTCCCAACTCTTGACTTCCACACAGTTATCAAAGCCAATTAGTCCAAAAAATTCTCCTTTGACCATGATTGGTAACATCAAAATAGAGAAAATTCCTTGATTGGCTAAAATTTCTCTTTCTAATTCTGAACATTCCGTCACTATCTCAGAAATAATCTCGCCTTGGGATAATAAAGTAACCCAACGTGGAAAAAAATCGTCAGGACTAAAGCTTCTGTGGGCAGAGTTTGGTATTTTTGATGGAATTCCATTAGCACACCATTCTGCACATCGATTCACCACCAAGTCGCCTTCTAGTGTAAGCTGATTTTCGCAAATATATACACGACTTGCTTTGGATATTAATCCGAGAATGTGTACTATTTCTGTGTAGTATTTGTTGCTGCCATCAAAAGTAGATAAAGTGCGTTGAACTTGCACAAGGGCTGATAGGTAGCGTTCGCGAGATTTGTGAGTTGATGCTATAAGTTGATGAGGAGTAATATCAATGAGAGTAGTAACAACAAAAAATCTACTATCATCTTTTTGATAAATTACCTGGCTCATTTCTACAGGTAAGCGCGAACCATCTTTACTTGTAATACTAAATTCTCTTTTCTCTGGCTGAATACCATTAGATATGAAATTTTTATATTGCTGAAGTAAATTAGATTTTTCTTTAGCATTTAAATTTGCATAATGCAAGGTAAATTGTTGCCCAATTAGTTCCTCACGTGTAAATCCATATATTTGACAATATTCATTATTAACATCTACAAAATATCCATTTTCATCTGTTAAGCAAATTCCCACTTTCACAGCATCTAAAATCGTTTCTCTATGCTGTTTTTGCTTATTTAACTCTAGTGTTAATCTTTGAAGCTCTTGCGTCTCGCGAAGCAATTGTTGATTTTGTACTTTTAACTCTTTCTTGAGTTGCTGAAGAGTAAGTTGCTTGTCTAATCTGAATAAGATTTCTTCTATTTGTAATGGTTGAGAAATATAATCTACATTATCTGCTATCAGTAATTTATCTTGATTTCCTAGAAAAATTACGGGGATATCTTGTGTAATTTTATAAGATTGAAGATGTTGCCAAACTTGATATCCATCTATATCAGGCAGCGAAATGTCAAGCATAATCAAATCTGGCACAGAAGCGATCGCCTTGTTTATTGCTACCTTTCCAGAAACTTCTGTTTGCACTTGATAACCTTGGCATCTAAGAATATCTGATAAAAATTGCAAATTTTCTGGATGAGCGTCTACAACTAAAATTTTGATCTGTTGAGCATTAATTGCCATATCAATTTCTGGTGTTATCTCCAATCACTAATAAATATTTGATTGGGCATGGAGAATTGGAAACAATTTTGGATTTTGGATTTGCGTTAGCGCAGCGTTAGCGAGTCCGCGAGCGTCTTTTGGATTGGATTTCAATCTAAAATCTAAAATTTCTTGTCCCCCCTGCACCCTGCACCCTGCCTCTTCCTGCCCTCACAAGTTCCTCAGATTCTGGCTCTACATTTGTAATGAGTCCAGATTTTAGATGGATTTTTGATACCAGTGTATGGTTGATTCTGCGAAGGGGCAAGTATGAGCGCAACACTATATATACAAAAGCCACAGTGTTCTTCCGTCTATGGCCCGGTAAAATCTTGGCGATTTGGGCGATCGCTTGGCATCGACCCCATTGGTTCCGTATCTACCTGTTCTTTTAACTGTGTCTATTGCCAGTTGGGAAACATTCAACAAGTTACACCTGTGCGCCAAGTTTTTGTACCTACAGCCCAAATTATTGATGAATTGCGGGCTATTGCGCCTTTGGAGCAGATAGATGTGGTTACTCTCAGTGGTAGTGGAGAGCCTACCCTGGCACTGAATTTAGAGAAAATTCTTGCGGTGGTGAAGAAAGTTACCAGACTGCCAACCGTAGTTTTAACTAACAGTACTTTGCTGCATGATCCCGAAGTTCGCAGTGCTTTAAAACTAGCAGATACAGTTGCTGCTAAACTCGATGCAATTTCGTCAAATCAATTGCAGCAAATTAACCGCCCTGTAGCGACAATTAATCTGCCAGGTATATTGGAGGGAATCGAGCAATTTCGGCAGGAATATCAGGGACACTTAGCGATCCAAACAATGGTTTTGTCTCGTTGGACACCAGACATGGTAGAGGATTATATGCAAATCCTTCAGCGTCTAAAACCAGATGAAATCCAACTCAATATTCCTTCCCGTCCCCGCGTTTTGGTACGGGAATTGGAGGCACGAGGCAACGATACTCTTCAATCTCCCCCTGACCTTTTTCAGAATCTCAAATGTGTCAGCACTGACATCCTTGCTTCACTAGCTACTCAAATTCACGATGCCATCAACATTCCAGTAAATTACCCGGCAATAGTCTCCCTATAGTAACGGTTAACAGGTCACGCTTCAAAGGAGCAAAGAGATGGAAACAAAGTTAAGCAAACCATCGCTAGCACTTATAGAAATTCCCCCTGAGCATTTAAACATCATGGGTTATGTTGATGAATCGGAAGTCAACGGGCCTGGTTGTCGTGCTGTCGTCTGGGTGCAAGGTTGTCTAAGAGAGTGCCCTGGCTGTTTTAATCCTGCATCCTGGCCATTTGAGATCAATCAATTGATTAGTGTTGATACCCTTGCCGAAAATATTCTCAAGAACCCGCGTAACACAGGTGTTACTTTCTCTGGTGGCGAACCCTTTTGGCAAGCACCAGCATTGGCATCTCTAGCACGCAAAGTCAAAGCTGCTGGTTTGAATGTGATGTCATTTACTGGGTTTACTCTGAAGCTACTACAATCTGAATCAGCTCCCCCAGGTTCCCAAGAGTTGTTAGAACAACTAGATATCTTAATTGACGGGCCTTTTGTGGAGTCTCTCGCTATTCATTCTCCTAGTTCCCCAGTCTCGTCCAGCAATCAAAGAGTTCATATTTTTAATCCCGCCTTTCAAGATAAAATTACCTGGGCTAGCGACCAGATAGAGATTCATGTTCTCAAGGATGGGAGTCGGATTGTCACGGGTTATCAAAGTTTGTGGGAGAAGACAGAGTAATTCGGCGTTGCAGAATAAGGGGATGATTGAGGCTGATGCAAAGACAGGGAGACGCGGTGACACGGTGATTATTATTTGTCATGCAAATTCCAAAATCATCCCGCAATTATGCAACGCCGAATATTTAATCTAGGTGCGCATCAGCTCACCTGCACACTCGTTTCACATTCTTGAGCTGATTGGCTTCATTCCACCAAGTCGTGAGTTTAGGAGTTTGAGCGGTAATGGCATAAAACTCTGGGGTTTTCGAGAGGTAATTAAAGATGGGAATCAGGTAGAAATCTGCAATGCTCAATTCGCTACCCAGCAGATACGGACTACCAACGGTAAGGGACTCAATCGCCTCTAAAGATTTTTTTGCAGGCGTAATGGCATTTTTCACTGCGTCCTCATCAGTTTTACTACCTTGATTTGGCACAATTAGACGTTGTATGACAATTGTTTTGATCGCAGGGTTATAGAGATAGCTATCAATAATTGCCATAATCTGGCGCATTCGAGCTTTGGAGAGCGGATTAGATGGACTAAATTTATTATTTGCTACGACAGTATCAAGATATTCAGTAATAGCGGCAGTTTCATAAAGCAGTTCCCCATCAAATTCTAAGGTTGGGATTTTACCAAATGGATTTTTGCTTAGATACTGGACTGAGGTGTTTTCACCAGCCAAAATATTTATTCCAGTGAGGTTATAGTTTGCATCTGCTTCCTCAAGTAACAACCGCACAGTCCGAACGTAAGTACTGACAGGGCTGCCATAAATAGTAATTGTTGCCATTATTTGTAAATTGCCAAGCTAAAGTTTAACAGTGACAACAATACTTGGTTACGAAATGCGATCGCCTCAACTAATCGGGTGAAAACTAGAGAAATCAAAAAGCGCCCTCCCAATTGGGAGAGCGCTTTTGATTCACAGAGAAGCTATTGTT
>JAVRCV020000017.1:0-18284 GCA_034530615.2 Aulosira sp. ZfuVER01 | reverse complement strand
TGTTCTTAGATTACATCTTATGCTTCCTTCCAGCTTAAGTTGACACCAATGAACAATGTTGTGCCCTTATGATAATTTGATGTTCAAAGCGTGTATTTCATGCAAATGAAAAGCTCTGTAAAAGCGATCGCGTTGTCTTAAAACAGAACATCGCGGTAAAAGTGCTTGAGGAAAAATGAATAAATAAGATCTTACAAGTCACTGAAGTCTAAATTAAGATTGCTACACTGACTATTTTGATGACTTTTTTAAAACCTTCCAAAGAAAGAATGCTGGATTTTGTTTAATCTGATTTGAATAGTCTATAAAAGGTTTATAACTTCTTAATGTTGTGGCAATAATTGCAGATAATCCTGCCATATTCCAATCACCAGTTTGAATAGCAGTTACTAAGCTAGCTGACAGGATAAGTCCATCATAAAATAAACTTGTTTTTCTTAATTGACTTACTTTATGATTAATTGTGTGAAGTTGTACTTCAGTTAATTCATGAAGAGCATTCTGGGCTTTGATTTTTAACTCCTCCGGATCTTTTACTAATCTTAAATCTCTAAATTGCTTGTCTAAATTTATACGGAAATTTTGAAATTCCTCACCATAATTCATGCGAATTTTCATTAAATTCGCAATATCAATATTTTCTAAAAATGGCAGTTTTATTTTTAATAAGACATTATATGTATTTATTGAAATATCAGTTTGTGGTGAGAATAACTGATGAAGCATATCAAATACAAATTGTGACTCAGATAAATAGGAAGCTCTATAGCGAGTAGCAATCAGATTTTTCCAAATAACCTCATCGTAGATTTGCTTACACGACATATAAAAAGACTGATTTACCCAATTTGTAAAAGAATCTATGTCTGGTAGCTCATCTGGCAGACGCATTGCAGCTTGAAATTTCCTCTCTTCCTTATCTAAAATATCAAAGTGGGTTTCATACAAAATATATCCATAACTTCTATCTGTATGCTTGTTGAATTGTATAAGAATTTCTCTACATGCTTGCAATTCATTCAAGCGAAACGCTTGTGGATTATCGGGTAAACGCTCTAAAGATTTTATAGTAGTATTTTTATAGAAAAAATCAAGCAAATGTTGAGGCAGAACATCAGAGAATAAATTTTCTGAATAAAGAATAGGTAATTGTTCCGGCGGCTCTAAAAAATTATCAATAGGCAATAACTTCACGTAGTCAGCAGCAACCATTGGAGTAAGTTTCTTAACATAACTTACTACTTGTGAAAGTTTATTCCTATCTACAGGTTCTTCGATAATTCCCAAAGAAGTATTCCATGCTTTACTGAATTCGTTTCCTCTATAACTTAGAGAGAAAATAGGATCATTGATTAAGTATTGATTTATATAAAACGCACTTTGTTTTAACAAACTCAAATCAGGCATTTCAAGCCCTGAAAGCATATTTAAATTAGATGTGTTTGTTACAACTTCTTCTTCAATTTGGGATTTTCTAGCTAAACAAAACTCTCTGTAGTCATTCAGTTCGTTTAATATCTCCCTATCAGAAACTGTTCTAAAGCGTTTCTTGATAAAATCATCACGGAATAAAAAGCTTTCAGTCAAGAAATCGAAAGTTTGAGATCCCATTATTCTAGTAAGCACAACAAAATTACGTCTATACTAGCCTAATCTAAACGAAGTTGAGGCTAAATTCCCCAAGCTAACATAAATACCTAGTTAGAGCTTACTTAATGAGCGACAATATCTCATAACAAGCGATCGCCATTCCGAATAACTACCATGCCGATACATTAACAATGTAAAAGGTTGCATTCCAATAATATATGTCTCACATTCTTGTCGAAGACCTCAAGAAAACTTTCTTTGTGTCTGAACGTTCCTCCGGGCTTTTAGGTTCAATCAAAGGACTGGTGCAGCGAAAAACTAGAGAAGTTCATGCACTCAAAGGAGTTTCCTTCTCACTACAGCAGGGAGAACTTGTAGGCTACATCGGCCCAAATGGCGCAGGTAAATCGACTACTATTAAAATTTTAAGTGGTATTTTAGTACCCTCCGGTGGCAAATGCATCATTAACGGACGCACTCCTTGGAAAGATAGAATCCGTCATGTTGAGCGAATTGGAGTAGTTTTTGGTCAAAGAACGCAACTATGGTGGGATTTGCCAGTAATTGAGTCTTTCGATTTGTTGCGGGATATTTATCGCGTTCCCCATTCTGAGTATGGCAAAACACGGGATGAAATGATTGATTTGCTGGATCTCAAGAGCTTTCTCTCTACTCCTGTGAGACAATTAAGCCTTGGACAAAGGATGCGATGTGATTTTGCAGCCGCAATGCTACACAGGCCTGAGATTCTGTTTCTTGATGAACCTACTATCGGGCTAGATGCAGTTTCCAAGCTGGCTGTGAGAAAATTTATCAAAACGCTGAATAAAACGCATCAAGTCACCACCATTTTAACTACCCATGATATGGATGATATTGAGGCGTTGTGCGATCGCATCATTATTATTGGTGGCGGTGAAATTCTTTGTGATGGAACTCTAGCAACGTTGCGTTCTCAAGTTTCCTCACGGCGTTATTTAAGAATCGACTTAGCAAACGATGATTTTTTGTTTGCAGAAGAGGGAGTTAGTATCATCTCAAAACAAGGTCGCACAGTCACTCTGGCTTTCGATCCCACAAAGCTTTCTGCTGCATCCCTGATTAGCCAAGTTACCTCAAAACACGAAGTAGAGGATCTGTTTGTGGAAAACCCACCAATTGAGGAGATAGTTGCGGAACTTTATGCCAACTCAGGAGAAATTTTAGGATGACAGCATACTGGTCGCTGTTTTTGGCGAGATTTGCACTGCTGTTGCAATATCGTACTGCTGCTTTAGCTGGAGTGGGAACTCAGTTTTTTTGGGGATTTGTGAAAGTGATGGTTCTGGAAGCATTTTTCACTCATGCAACCACTACTCAACCGATGACTTTACACGAAGCTGTAGGATATGTGTGGCTTGGGCAAGCGTTTCTGGTAGCAATTGTACCTTGGTCAGGCGATCGCGAAATTCAAGAATTAATCCGAACTGGTGGAGTGGGATATGACCTGCTGCGACCCACCGACCTTTATAATTTTTGGTTTACTCGCGCTTTAGCAATGCGTACAGCACCCTTGATACTGCGTGGTATTCCGCTTCTTAGCGTCACAATTTTTCTTTTACCTATTGTAGGGCTAACAGAGCGATCGCTTACTTTTCCACCTTCATTTGCTGCTTTTGGTGCTTTTCTTCTTGCCTTTATCGGTGCAATTCTACTTTCCTCTACATTGACTATGCTTCTTACTATATCAATGATGTGGACAATTTCTGGCGAAGGAATTAATAGTGTTTTCCCGCCTATTCTGACTATCTTCTCTGGAATGATAGTGCCTCTGCCACTTTTTCCTGATTGGATCAAGCCGATTTTAAATGTCCTTCCTTTTTCAGGATTACTTGATAAACCTTTTCGTCTGTTTACAGGTAATCTGCCACCAAATGCCCTGTTTAACGTATTGCTTCATCAAATTATTTGGATAGTCGTCATTATTATCCTTGGACGTTTTCTTGTGAAGCGTGGTGTAAGCAAGCTGGTAATTCAAGGCGGATGAAAATAATTCGTAATTTAGCGTGAGAGGAGCGAATTGAGTGTGAACAATTTTTGGCTTTACTTTCGATATATTTCTGTATCTTTCAAGTCGCAAATGCAGTATCAAGTGTCCTTTTGGCTGCAAGTATTAGGGCAATTTTTAGTAACTGTTATTGAATTTTTCGGAATTTGGGCATTATTTTCTCGCTTTAATAGTATTGGTACGTGGACTCTTGCGGAAGTTGCGCTGTTTTATGGCATGATTAATATTTCTTTTGCCTGTGCTGATGCTCTGGGAAAAGGGTTTGATTATTTTACAAAAATAATTAAAAGTGGTGATTTCGACCGTTTACTGCTTCGTCCACGCACTACAGTACTGCAACTTTTAGGCACAGAATTTACCTTTAAACGAATCGGACGAGTTGCTCAAGGAATTGTGTTGATGGCGTGGTCGCTTTCAACGCTATACATTCCTTTTACTTTTAAAACATTTTGGCTTTTGGGTACATCATTTATTGGTGGGGTTGCACTATTTGTTGGTATCGTGATTGTGCAAGCAACCCTGACATTCTGGACTATTGAATCGCTAGAAATTATGAATATCCTCACTTATGGAGGAGTTGAAACTGCTCAATATCCGCTTTCAATTTATAGCAAATGGTTTCAGCGATTTTTTACCTTCTTGATACCGCTTGGCTGCGTCAGCTATTTTCCTCTGCTCGCAGTACTTGAAAAAGAAGATAATTTTTTAGTGCCTTTATGGTTTTGTTACGTATCGCCAATCGCAGGAATTCTCTTTCTGATAGTTGCGCTTCAGCTTTGGAAAGTAGGCGAGCGATACTACTGTTCTACTGGCAGTTAGTATTCAGAAAACTGTGGGTGCTATCCTGCCAGTGATGATGGACTAATGTAGCGATCGCCCCAAATCAATTGCAGAAGCAGTTGTTCAGTGATGGTTATCGCGGTATGTACATGAGCGATCGCTTTTAGCAACTGCGTCTTATACCATTTCACGAAATACCTGATACACATGATGAATCTCTAATTCTTTCCCCCTGCACCCTGCCCCCTGCTGCCTATGTGTATCAATATTAAAGTGAAATGGTATTACGGGGGCTTGAGGTCATGGATGTATTGCTGGCCAATCCAGACTTGGGGTTGGTATCCGATACCCATACCCTTTTAATCAATGCAGCTAGTTGAATCAATAAAATTTTACGGAAAATTATTTATTATCTGTGTAGTTACCAGTATCAATTCCCAAAGTATTGACTTTTGGGTGCAAAAAACTTGCGTCTGTATTCTACAGAGTATTAAACAAAACTTAAGATATACCGTATTTTACGGTTATATCTACTTTAACTTTCAGGGTGCATAAAAGTTTATCAGTCAATCTATAGGGAATAACAGCCGATACTGTAATGTCAAAAGATTTTGAGCAACCTGAAGTTGATATCCCAAATATTGGGGCAGGTAAGTATTTAACACCATTTCAGCGCAAACTGCTGCAAAAAAACCTGCAAGAGGATTTGTCTGAGTCTTATCGTCAGCGAATAGAAATTATGTTGTTGGCGGATGACGGCAAAACCCAAACGGAAATTTGTCAGACCTTAGCATGTTGTCCGGCGACAGCACGGCATTGGATGCACATTGCCCGGACGGGGATGGCGCACCAATGGCAGGATTGTCCTCTTGGTCGTCCGAAAGCTATTAGTCAGGAATATTTAGAACGCTTACAACAGTTGCTTTCCCAAAGTCCCCGCGATTATGGCTATGGGTTTAGACGCTGGACAGTCAGCTGGTTGAAAAAGCATTTAGCGAAAGAATTAGGAATTGAAGTTAGCGATCGCCACCTCAAGCGAGTCCTCAAACAAATGGGATTATCAACAATCCCCAAACCCAGCCCATCTAAAGGTGAAAATACAGAGAAGACCGCAGGACAAAAAATCTTAATCTCTGACCTCAAATCCGAAAATTCACGTAATTTTACCGGATTTTTTCTTTTGGAATCAGAAAAATAAATACACATAAAAAGTAAGTAGAAATTCAGGATTTCATGGCGCAAAATCTATCAGAGTTGCTGTCTTTGCAGCAATTATGCACTGTCTTAGGTTATTCTCTCTCCTCAGAAGACTTACAGCACTGCCTTCAACAAGTTAAATCTCTTACCCCCAAGGTAGGAAAATTTTGGCAAGGAACAGACGTTGAACCAGGTATTTATATTGTGCTTGCAGGCAAAGTTAGATTGCTTGATGATGCAGGCGAACTGATTGCAACCTTGGAGTTAGGAGGATCGTTTGGTGAATTTACCTTGTTTCAGGAAGCAGGTTTTAAACCTTATGCAGCCAGAGCAAGTGTTAACTTACACCTGGCTTTTCTTCCCAGTGAAGTGCTGTCGCAATTGATAGCTAAGTATCCACAAATTTACGAACATTTACGCACCCAGGCACAAGCACGAAATTCCCTATTAGTTAAGTCTGACAGCGAACCCCCATCTCCCGATGTCCCACGCCAGCTTGCTGAACGGGAAGAACCGACGAGTGCTTCCCCAGCAACAGCAAGTAATCCACAGAAAAAGATCGGCAAAGCCTACTTTCCTAACCCCACTCAAAGAGTAGGGCATTTATGGCAGCGCGTAACTAAACGCTATCCATTTTTTGCCCAACAGAGTTCATCAGACTGTGGTGCAGCTTGTTTGGTGATGGTGTCTCGTTATTGGGGAAAACGCTTTAGTGTTAATCGTGTGCGAGATATTGCTAATGTTGACCGCAACGGTGCATCTCTGCGAGGATTGTCAGTAGCAGCAGAAAGTATCGGATTTAACACTAGACCAGTAAAAGCCAGTCTCGACCAATTAGGGAAGCAACAATTACCTGCGATCGTTCACTGGGAAGGGAAGCATTATATAGTTGTCTATGAAATCACCAAGAAATATGTCATAGTTGCAGACCCCGCCATTGGTCAGCGTACCCTCACTCATCGCGAATTTAAAGCAGATTGGACTGGATATGCATTACTTCTGCAACCCACAGCCCTTTTAAAGGATACAGAAGAGACTACAACACCCTTCTGGCAATTTTTTGAGTTAATTAAACCACACAGCTTGGTGTTGCTGGAAGTATTTCTTGCTTCCCTATTTATCCAAATATTTGGACTCATCACCCCCTTATTTACCCAGTTTATTCTCGATAGAGTGGTGGTGCAGCGTTCTGAGTTGACCTTAACGGCTGTAGGTTTAGGGTTGCTCATTTTTAATCTATTTCGGGTAGCAATAACTGGTTTGCGGCAATATTTACTAGACCATACAGCTAATAGGCTAGATGTAGCTTTGATTGTCGGATTTATCCGTCATACCCTACAACTTCCTTTAAGTTTCTTTGAAACTCGTTATGTTGGCGATATTATTTCTCGCGTCCAAGAAAACCGCAAAATTCAACGCTTTCTTTCTGGTGAAGCATTATCAATTCTATTAGATTTACTCACTGTATTTATCTATGTAGGATTGATGTTTTGGTACAGTTGGAAAATGGCTTTACTTTCTCTAGTTATTGTACCGCCATTCTTTTTATTGGCGTTGATTGCTACACCCTTTTTAAAGAAGAATTCCAGGGAAATATTTAGTGCTTATAACCAAGAAAGTAGTTATCTCATTGAAGCTATTTCTGGTGTGCGAACAATTAAATCTACATCTGTAGAACAAACGGTACGCTGGCATTGGGAAGAGTTATTACACAAAGCAGTTAAAACTGGTTTTTCTGGACAAGTTATTAGCAATCGCTTACAAATTTTTAGTAATTCTATTCAAGCAATTGCAACTACATCATTACTATGGTTTGGGGCACATTTAGTAATTCAGAATCAGCTAACGATTGGGCAACTTGTAGCATTTAATATGCTGCTAGGGACTATTATTTCCCCTTTCCAACGTTTAGCAGTATTGTGGAACCAATTACAGGAAGTTGTCATTGCAATGGAACGCATTAATGATGTATTAGACACAGAGCCAGAGGAGAATTTACAACATCAAATCCGACAAAATTTACCTTTGATTCAAGGTGACATCCGTTTTGAAAACGTCAGCTTTCGCTATCACTCTGAAAGCGATAGAAATGTGATTGAAAATCTTAGTTTTCAAATTCAGCCAGGACAAATGGTAGCATTAGTCGGTCGCAGTGGTTCGGGGAAAACTACGATTTCTAAGTTAGTTTTAGGCTTATATCCACCAAGCGATGGCAAAGTCTTAATTGATGGATGTGATATTACCAGTATTTCCTTACGTTCCTTACGTCAACAAGTGGGAGTAGTTGACCAAGATACCTTTTTATTTGGTAGTACAATTCGGGAAAATATTAGCTTAGGACATCCCAGCGCAAAATTAGAAGAAATTATCGAAGCAGCAACTCAAGCCGGTGCTGATGAGTTTATTAAAAAGTTGCCAATGGGCTATGAAAGCCAAATTGGTGAAGGTGGAGGGATGCTGTCTGGAGGACAAAAGCAAAGAATTGCCATAGCTAGAGCTTTATTAGGCAATCCTCGATTATTAATTTTAGATGAGGCAACTTCTCATTTAGATACAGAATCGGAACGGATTATTCAGAAGAATTTTAATACTATTCTTAAGGGAAGAACTACCTTAGTGATTGCCCATCGTCTTTCCACTGTCAGAAATGCCGATTTGATTTTGGTATTAGATAAAGGTGTGTTAATTGAAAGTGGAACTCACCAAGAATTGATGACTAAACGCGGACATTATTTCTATCTCAATCAACAACAGTTAGACGCATCAGTATAACTTGAGGATAGGAGAATTGAATTCCTAATTTTTAACTCATCTAGCAGTCATAAATGAAAAACTAAAATATTGCATACAGTCACCGTTGCAACACAATTTCTAACAATCAACAGCGATATTTTTACAAATGAAATAGGATTGCTATAACTCCCAAATTTAAACTCAAAGGAGACATGATGTCTGAGATATTAAACAGTAAATTAGCAACTGCAATTAATGAATATAAAGAACCAGGAAATCCCTCTCCAAACGTAACTCAATTACCCAATGATTTGTCTGAGCATACTAAAGATTTACTTGATGGATTACCCCAAGTTTGGACAAGGGGAATGTTGTATTTTCTGCTCAGTTTTATCTCTATTTCTCTGCCTTGGGCAATGCTATCTAAAGTAGATGAAACTGGCACAGCTAGGGGAAGACTGGAGCCAAAGGGTAAAACATTTAAATTAGATAGCGCTGTACCTGGGACAGTCACTTCTATCCCAGTCAAAGAAGGCGATCTAGTCAAGCCTGGAGAACCTGTATTGATATTAGATTCAGAATTAGTGAAGTCTGACTTGCGTCAAAGTAAGGAAAAATTAGAAGGGCAATTAAATAGGCGATCGCAATTAAATCTGCTGAAAAATCAGATCGTTGTATCTTTAGCCACTCAACGCCAACAAAATCAAGCCCAAGAGTTAGAAAAACAAGCCCAAATCGAGCAGGTACAGCAAAATTTAACAGCTTTAAAAAATTCCTATGAAATTCAACAAGAAGAAAAAACAACCCAAGTTAATCAGGCACGACAATCTATTGAACAAACTCAAACTGCGAATAAATTATTAGAAAATAGTTTAGAAAGTGCCCAAAGGGAAGTAGAACGCTACAGCAAACTTAAACAAGCAGGTGCTATTCCAGAAATTAATGTTGTAGATAAGCAAGATATAGCCAAAGAAAGACAGAGATTATACGAACAAAGCAAATCAGATATTAAACAAGCCAATCTACGTTTGGCGGAACAACAAAGCAGCTATCAGCGCACCATTCGTCAAGCAAAGGCAGAAATTGAACAAGCATATTTACGCTTAAAAGAACAAAGACGAAGTTATCAAACCTTAACTCATTCTGGAAAACTGGCTGTACTTAAAAGTGAGGAACAATTAAATAATTTAGACACAGAAATGACAACATTACAAGCAGAAATTGCTCAAACTAATAGTCAAATAAACAGCTTGCAATTGCAATTACAGCAACGAGTCTTAAAATCTCCCATTGCAGGTAGAGTATTTCAACTACCAATTCAACGTCCAGGTGCAGTTGTCCAACCGGGAACAATGGTTGCAGAGATTGCTCCAGAAGGTTCACCTTTGATTGTTCGGGCACAAATGCCAACATCTGAAAGTGGTTCCTTGCGTAAAGGATTGCCAGTAAAACTTAAATTTGATGCCTATCCGTTTCAAGATTATGGAATTATTGAAGGGGAATTAGTAGAAATTTCACCGACTACATTAGAAGTTGATACACCTAATGGAAAAGTTGCTGCATATAACTTAGAAATTTCCCTGAATATTAATTGTATACCTAGTAAAAATCAATGTACACCTTTACGTCCTGGCGATACAGCAACAGCAGAAGTAATAGTACGCCAGCGTCGGATTATTGATTTTCTACTCGACCCATTTAAACAGTTGCAAGAAGGAAGCTAACAGTTAATACAATACTGTTCGGTTAATGACTTAAATAAAATTCTCAGATCCCCCAAACCCTCTTAAAACTGGGGCGAAACTTCCCTGCTTTATCAGGAAGTTTAGGGAAGATAAGCATCTTAACCGCCAAGTATTGATAGTTAAGAGCTTATCCTAACTTTGTGCAATTAAGATTTATCTTTGGAGCCAAATCATGTCACAAACTATCACAATTACCAACCAAGATATTTTGCATATCGTCAAGCAATATTGCCAAATTCCTGATTTAATTGAGAAGATTATTACCCAAAAGGTGATTGAAAATGCTGTATCTAAAATGAGTATCAAAGTAGAGACTGAGGAACTTCAAAAAGCAGCAGATAATTTCCGATTAATGAATAAACTAGAAACTGCTGAAGACACATGGAAATGGTTAGAAGAACACGCTCTATCTTTAGATGACTTTGAAGAAGTAGTTTACAAGAATTTGCTTGCTAATAAGTTAGCTCAACATCTATTTGCAGATAAAGTTGAACCCTATTTTTTTGAAAATCAACTAGACTATGCTGGTGCTTTGATATATGAAGTTGTCTTAGATGATGAAGACTTGGCTATGGAACTATTTTATGCCGTTAAGGAAGGTGAAACTAGTTTTTATGATGTAGCTAATCAATACATCCAAGATACAGAATTACGTCGCAAATGTGGATATCGAGGGAAAGTAAATCGTAAAGATTTAAAGCCAGAAATTTCTGCTGCTGTTTTTGCTGCTAAACCACCCCAACTTCTCAAGCCAATTATTACTTCCAAGGGAGTACATTTGATTAGGGTGGAAGAGATTATTCAACCAGAATTGAGTGAGAAGTTACGTTATCAAATTATGTCAAATTTTTTTGAAGAGTGGATAAAGCAGCAAATACAGGTAATTGAGGTTTTTAAACATATAGAATAGGTAATAATTTCAGTCAATTTTAACAATAAAATAGCCAGCAATTCCTATTGAATAAATAAGTTGCTGGCTATAGTTGTCAATGATTGAAAACTCTATATGAGAGTCGAAAGCAAACTATTTTTGTTGGTTGTAAGTAATTAGACAAAAATATTTACAGTCATTGCGAGCCAAGCGAAGCAATCCCAACCCATGCGATTGCTTCATTCCGCTTCCCTTCGGGATGCTACGCGAACGCT
Source organism: Aulosira sp. ZfuVER01 (assembly GCA_034530615.2). Taxonomy (GTDB): domain Bacteria; phylum Cyanobacteriota; class Cyanobacteriia; order Cyanobacteriales; family Nostocaceae; genus Aulosira. The sequence goes on along the minus strand of JAVRCV020000017.1, from coordinate 7,046 downwards.
CCATTCGCAATGACATTGTGTAATTAATTATATCTAACTACTTACAACTAATTATTGATTTTTCTCTAACCAATCTGGGGGGCAATCTTGGACGACGGTAGGGGTACAACAATACCAACTTAATAAAAAGCATTTACCGCCAATTACTCCTATTTGCTCGCTTTCATCGCTTAATTCAGTCAGAAAGCTTTCTGAATCATTAAATAATTCACCGCCAGTCAGGTTGAGATTCAATAAATCATTTACCTTGATATTAGCCATTCTCTTTAACCTCCATGATTTTGTTTTATCTGGCTATCAATCGAATAATTTATGCTCGATTAATAGTTTTATTAGTGTGCATTAACACAATGTAAAGCACCCTTAATAATATTGTTATTTTCCCGTAACTGTAAGTGCTAAAACAAAAACTAGACAGCCTTGATTATAACCTTAGTTTCCTTACAGCTAGGTAACTGGCAATACACTGTTTTGTGACCACCAATTACTTGCTCGCTTTCGTCACTCAGTTCATTTAGAAAACTTTCTGAATCGTTAAATAACTCAGCACCTGTCAGATTTAGATTCAATAAATCTTTTATATTGATATTAGCCATGTGTTCTTTTCTCCAATCGTTATTTGTTTTTAGTAGAACTTATAAATCAAACTCTTTATGCTTGATTTATATCCCTATAATAGCTATTGAAATTGCTAAAATCCACAAATAACAAAGCATTTTTATGACATAAAGATTACATTTATGTTCCTCTTTAAGCCTAAATTAATTCATGATCATTTATATAAATAAGAATTACATGGACTTCATTACTAAAAATTTTATTCGTCTACTATTATTGAATATTTTTAAGAAAAAAATAAATTATTTTTGTCACTTTAATTGTACAAGATTAGCTAAACACATAAAAAATCAGCACAATAAAAATTTTGTGCTGATGAATGATAAATTATTCTAGATGTAAATTTTGTTCTAGAAAATAGAATTGCTAATTCCTCATAGCAAGCAGGGAGCATCACACTTTTGTAAAATCCACTAATCTTCTGTTATTGCGAGGAAGGAAGGTTTGCGTAGCGTTCCTAGCAATGAAATTTTTAATTTTATTATTTTACTCCCAAATTAAGACTGAAGGTAAAGATTCAGGAAATGCTAAACGTAGGAATTGATAACCTATACCTGCATAACCTCGGAAAAAACTAGGGCTATAAGCAGATTTATACAAGTGAGAAGAAAAAGAATATTCTCCATTTGCTTTTGCCCTTTCTATTACCCATGCAGCCTGTTTTATGGCAATGTTTAGCCATTCTTGATTATCCAATTTTTGAGATGCTAAAATAAACAGTTCGGTTCTACCCATGTGTCCACAGCAGATATGGTCTATATCTGTGCTGGGGATTCCATACTTTTGAGCAGTTTCTAAAGCGATATTAATGTCTGAGTAAATTTCTTCTGTCTGTATAATTGACAAACTACCTAAACGAGCTAACCCAATTCCAGCACTTCCATGACACCAAGTATGCAAGAAGTTAATTTGATTTGTTTTTTCCGATAAACGGAAATCTGGCCAGTTTTGAACTGATTCATCAAAGACACTTTTTTCATATTCAATTGCCTCTTTTGCAGCTTCTAAAAAAGCTATATCTGCTGTAGCAGCATATAGTCGCAATAGAGAAAGAGAAATACCTGCTGCTCCGTGAGAAAAACCAGTTAAAGGTTTTTTACTTTCTATTGTTACCCATGCTCTAGGGTTACTATTACTTCGATGTGATAATAAATGATTGCCACAGGTGACTGCTATGTCTAACACAGCTTGTTCGCCTGTTTGATGATAAAGGGTTAATAAACCTGGAATTGCTCCCGCAACTCCCCACATAATATCCAGCTTTTCATCAGTAGTGATTACCTCTTTTGTCAATAGTTTTGCTGCAAAATGGGCAGATTCTAAAAGATTTGGCTGTGCCAAAAATTGACTAATTTTAACTAGACTGTAGATAAAACCACCTATACCCAATAAACCAAATTCTGAATCTAGTATTTCTTTGCAGATTTCTGCTTTTTTTAGCGATTGTTGCAAAGGTGATAAAGCAGCTAAAGCCACCTCTTTAAATTCATTTTTACCAGTTATTTTTGCTAAGGCTGCTAGGAACAAACTTACTCCAGCACGCCCTCTATATAAAGAATCATCTAACGGCTGGAGTTGGTAGCGATTAGCCTGGAACATATAATCTAAATTAATCCAGTTGCATCCGTTAGAATTACAAATCGCATTTGAGACAAGATTATTGCCAATTTCTACAGCTTCTTGCAGTAATTCTTCAGTAGTAAGTGAGTGTAATTGTGGTAAATTACCCTGTAAAGCAGCATTGTTCGTTGTTAAATGAGCAAACTTGGCATCAAAACTCATCCGAATTAATTTAATTTGTATAGTTAAATCCTGTTCATCAAGATTTTGCAGTTGAGTAATTAACCTTTGGTAACTGGATATTTTAAAAAACTGCTTAATTAACTTGTCTTGTTCAATTTCTAAATCATCACTATCACAGCTTACAGAGAAATAGGGAATATCTTGCTGTTGTAAAGACCTTGTTTCTGCTTGCCAAATTACCCAAATTTCTGGATTTGCTTCAACTTTTAGCAAAGAACGGCTAAAAGTATCAATTAAACTATTAATCAGAATGCTATATTCTATGCCATTACGCAAAGATTGAGGATTGAGGCTGTTTTTAGCGGCGATAGCATAGATGATTGATGGGTGCGGGATAAATCGAGACTTTAATGATTTGATGGGTGATAGAGAACTTTCTTCACCCATCAAAGTTTCTTTATTTTTGATTAATAAGCGGTATATTTCCTCAAAGCCAGTAACAATTGCCTCTACATAGTTCCTGGGAGAAACAGGTTTACCTTCTAGAATTACCGCATTAGTACCAGAAGGAATAATTGCAGTTTTCGCAGCTAAATGCATTCCATCTGTGTTAACAAATTTCCACTCTCTAGAAGAATTAACTTGTTGGGGATAAATATTACCAAGTACACTGGAATCTTGAGCATTTGCTGAGAATGTATTACCTTCCCAATTAGGTAAAAACCCCACTTTTAAAACTGAATCTTTAAACCAGTCTTCTGATTCATCGTTGCTTTTGAGTATAGGATGCATCAAGATATCAGCATCAATCAGAATTGGATATTCAGAATTGGCAATAACATTTTCAGAGCTACAGTCCTTAGCTCCTAATACAAACAGTAGTGATAATAACATTCCTGCTCTTTTATAGAAGTTTTTGACTGCGGTTTGATTCTCACAAGGTTGGTGATAAATAAATTCAACCCAGCCATATTCTTGACGTTTGAGAATTTTGGTAGCTTTGAAGGCTAAAGATATATCCTGTTGGTTACACCAGTCTAGTAAATGATTGAAAGCTATATCTAGACTCAAGTCTTTAGGTTTATAGACAATTTTGACACCTGAAGAGAAGGTAATCGCTAAAATGCTGCGCCCGCCATTGTGGGGATTTGAGAGAGCAGTTTCTATTTCCTTGACTTTTCCGATGCTTATATCCGGGGAAAATGTCTGTTCTATTTCTGGAATATCAGCTTGTAACCGTTGGATAAATTCAGTAGTATTTTTTACCCAAAAATCAATAGTTGTAGCGATAAGCCTTGCTAACACAGGGTAACGTTCAAAAAAATCTAAGCCTCCATCTTGGAGAAGATTTTGAATGAAGGTGCGATACAGAAATTGACTGTCATTTCCGCTATTATTTTCTATAAAATCAGTCTGGTTTGCAGAAACTTGATTTGACCGCAATTGATTGAATTCAAGCAGTAAAGTTTCTGTTCCTAAATTTACTAGTTGTTGTAGCAAACTATATTCTAAGGCTGTGTATGCTTCTTTACTTAGTAAATCAAAAGGATTGTTTGGAGATAATGTCGCAGATAATTTACGCCGTGCTACTAAGATAAATGGAAAATAAAAATCTTCAAAAGGTAAAGGCTTTTGAGGATCAAGTGGTAATTTTTCTGCTCCCTCTAGATTAAATAAAGAAGCTATGCCACTTTGAATTAATTCTTTAAGAGTTTCTGTCCAAGTTGGTAAATTATAATCTTCTCCAATATCTGCTGTTACTAGTAAGGGACGAACTGTATTTAAATCTAATCTATCCCAATGGAGACGTTGTTTAAGTTTTTCTTCTCCTCCAACTGCTTTACACCAATTTTTAAGCCGTTTTTCAATTAAATTTTGGTCAAGCTTTTGAGGATTGATATTTTTGCAATCCTTATTATTGATTTGTTCAGAAAAAAAAGTTGCGTTGATAGCTATTTGCGATAATTTTGAGGCTGATATTTCCATGCTACAAATCTCTAAAACTGATACTTCGTTTACAAAATCTTTTAAACAATATTTTAATGACATTGGCTAAGATAAATCCAAGGCTTTGTAAATATCCTCAGAGTTGGCATTAAGGTGAACACGCTCGAAATCAATTCCTACAAGCGAAAATTGCTCTTGAATTGCTTTCATCCGTCCTTGGGGCGAATTATCTCCCTGATACCAAGCTTCTAACAAACCATTTGCAATTATCTGACAGCGATTCATCCCAAAACTTTCCCTTTCGGCAAACTTTTGATCTGGTTCTTCTGCTAAACTTAACCCTGGTGCTAGTTCTTTAGTAAACAAGGGAATTTCAGATTTAAAGTCCCCTTGATTTTCTATATAAATAGAGTTTAAAGATTGCTTTACTACTTCATAATCCTGCTTGTCAAAATACAAAACCCCTGAATCGTGGCGTTTGTAATCTTTAGGATGATACAAAACTTTAAATTGAAAAGGTATATTTTTCTCATTCAAATGCTGCGTTATATTACCCATGACCGCAACAGCGCCTGAAGGAGTTAAATTGAAATATATTCGCACAATTTGTTGATTTTCTAAATCATTGCGATATAATCCGGCATTACCAACCGCCATATAAAATCCACTTTGTACCACATTTTTAGGCATTTTAATCGCAATTACATCACCCACAACAGCAAATTTATCAGATGCTAGTAAATGCCTATCTTTTTGAATATGCAGTCTCAATCCACCCCTACTAACTGCCAAACTGCCATCACTTTCTTCTCTCAAAATCGACCAGCCAGGCTGAAAATATCCCTCTCCATAATTACTGTCATGCAATTGTTTATAAAAACCAATATCTACCCCTAAAACTGTATTATTTTCTAAATCTAAGGGCAAATTATTTTCTTTTTTATCTGCTGCTAGTTCGGTTCGCATTGAACCATTGTAATAAATACCATACAGAAAACTCCGCAATTGCAGACTGAGATATTTTTGCTGCATTTCTCCAGGTAATTTTTGAAAGCGTTCAACAGCTTCAGCAGGTATTTCCAATGGTTTATAATCTGGATGGCGAATGGAGAAATCAAAATTAATTTCTACCTTGTTAACAATATCTTCTAGAACATCTAGTAATCGCTGATTTATCCCAGCTTGAAGCTGACTCTGAACAGAGTTAAGTAATTGCATAATGATTGAATTATCAGAAAATAGTTAAGCAGTCAAAGCAGTTTGTCTAATTAATTTACTCGTACCAATCGCACCAAAAATTGTCGGTATTGATTGTTCTGGACGACATAATAAGCTTTTGGCAACCTGAAGCATAGCAATACCTACATTGCCGAAAGATTTTTGATACTGAATCATGGACTGAATTCCTTGAATTAAACCAAAACCTGTAAATTGCATTACCCGCAGTAAAAAATCAGGACGGTGTTCTAAAATTTCTGGAAATGTCTGCAAATAAACTTGAGTTAATGTAGCAATTGAAGGCTGAAGTTGTTCTAAAGGAGTCATCGCTAAAGTTAGAGATTCCTCAAGACTTAAAGATTTACTAATAACTAGGCTACCTAGCCATAATTGTACGTAGCTACTAATAAGTGTTCCTAAATCAAAAGCTGGATCTCCCCAAGCAGAACGTTCCCAATCAATTAGGCGTACAATACTGTTAGTTGATTGCTGCCAATTTTTATGAACTAATATATTATTTAGCTTTAAATCATTGTGGGTTAAACAACAAGGAATAACAGCATTACCCAAGTTTCTCAGAGCTTCTCCTAAACTGTCGTAGCGTTGGTACAGGGCAAAAAATCTCAATCCATCAGCAGGTACTACACCAAAAATTTCTGGTTCTATCCGTTCCAACCCCCGAATTAAATTTCTCACCTGTTCTGTTCTAGAGTTATCTAAATTCTTAGATAAAAAATCTTGATATTCCTGGTTATTGAAAGTATGACGATGGATAGTAGCTAGGCAAGTACCAATTGCTATAGCGATTTCACTATCAAAAATTTTTTCCTTTGTGTAGAATTCCATTGCATCCTGATAATCATCCAGGTATCTAAAAACGATAATAGAATTTTCTGTATCAAAATGTAATATCACTGGTAGTGATGGGTGAAGATGATTTAGTTCTGGAAATCTTTGTAAGACTTCTTGAACTCGCCACTCACTTAAAAATTCACCAGATGCCTTTCCTTCATGATTGTGCCGTTCTTGCTTAACTAACAGCTTTTGATTATTTGGCAGGGTTAGTAACAAATTAAAATTTTTGGCAGCTTTCAACTCTATCTCAATTTGGTCTTTCTCTACTTGAAAGCAAAGGTTATGTCTAGTTAAATAATCTAAGACATTCTGAGAATTTAATAAAAATGGCATAGCGCATTACTAGGAAAATATCATATTTTGCATATAGCAGATTACCGCTTTTCATTACTATCTTCCGCAATAAATTGATATTTTCCTATGATTTTTTGAAGAGAAAAGTGACAAAAAAAATATATTTTAATCATCTTATTTTTAATAATTCCTCTAGAAAATAAGTCCGTTAATAGAAATATTGATTATCCAGAACGGGAATTAAAATATTTATGTCCTATTTTCTGGCGATCGCACCTAAATCAAATTCAGTATGCCCAAAAGTGGGTAAGGGTTTAGCAATGCTCATTGGTGTCAACTTAAGCTGGAAGGAAGCATAAGATGTAATCTAA
>JAVRCV020000016.1:0-87084 GCA_034530615.2 Aulosira sp. ZfuVER01 | reverse complement strand
TTGCAGGTCGATGCAACTCAATTGCAGGTCGATGCAACTCAATTGCAGGTCGATGCAACTCAATTGCAGGTCGATGTAATTCAATTGCAGGTCGATACAATTCAATTGCAGGTCGATACAATTCAATTGCAGGTCGATGCAACTCAATTGCAGGTCGATGTAATTCAATTGCAGGCCGATGCAATTCAATTGTCAACTTGAAAATGATGGAGAATCACCTGCGCAAAATATGCTTCCCTACTGATTCAATCCAGCCGAACGGCGATAAAGTAACCAGATAAATAACGGTGAACCCAGCAAGGCGGTGACGGAGCCTACAGGTAATTCTATAGCTCCCAATCTAGAGAGTAAATCGGCAAAGATGAGTAACCATGCACCTGCTAGTGCTGAAAGCGGTAAAACGAAGCGATGATCTGTACCGACAATTAAGCGGACACCGTGGGGAACCACAAGACCGACAAACCCAATTAAACCACTGATGCTGACTGCACCTGCGGCGAGTAAAGTAGCAACACCACCAATTAACAGACGCGATCGCGTTAATGATACTCCCAAACCCAAAGCTAAATCATCTCCCAAAGCCAACACGTTGAGCGATCGCGCCAACAAACATCCCCCCAGCAATGCCACAATAATGTAAGGGCCAGCAGTGGTGATTTCTTGCCAACCTCGTCCATTTAGGCTACCGACTAGCCAGTTAAGTGCAATTTGAATTTGACCGTCTTCAGCTAACAACAGTAATGTACTTTGCACTGCACCAAATAAAGAACTCACTGCTACTCCGCCTAAAATCAAGCGTTCAACTGCAATTCCTGACCCCCCACGACCGAGGAAAATTACTATAGCTGAAGTCAAAATTGCTCCCACCCATGCTGCTAAAGGAATAGCCGCTGGGAAAATTTGCAACACCACCATAACTATGACAATTAACCCTGCTCCTGCGGAAATCCCCAAAATAAATGGATCTGCAAGACTATTGCGTAATATTCCTTGTAGCAGTGCGCCTGACATTCCTAAAGCTGCACCAACAATCAAAGCCGCAATAATCCGTGGAAGTCGCAAATCCCAGAGAATTGTCTGCTTAATCGGATCGCCTTGGTGAAGAATTGCTTTCCACAATTCACTTCCACTCAAAGGTACTGCACCTTGAGAAAGAGAAAGTCCTAGCGTTACTACCAGTGCTGTAACTAATAGTAAAACTGCCCAGAGTAGACGGTGCTTGATAAAGATTGTCTGCAATGATTTATTCATCGTTATTTGAGATTAAATCGCAGATAGTTTATGTATATTTATCTGTGGCTCCTTTTTTGCTGATTCGCATTTATGCAACGCTTTATTTGATAGCGCTTCTCTAACCTCGGGAATGCAGACATCAGCTTTTTGATGGAAAGCTTGTACAAACTAACTACCTTCAATTATTTTTCTATCTCTAGAGTTACAAAAGCAGGTTACTGATGAACTGCACCATCAGGCATAATGGCTCCACTTAAATTAGCTCCAATTAGTTTAACCAGAAGGCGCTCGCCCGAGCGAATCCGCGCACCTGTCAAATCGGCTCCTCGCAAGTCAGCGCCACTGAGATCTGCTCCTATCAAATTAGCAGAGCGCAAATTTGCTTCTCGGAGATCGGCTAAAAGTAGGTTAGCTCTAAATAAATTTGCTTCCGATAAATTTGCACCTCTCAAATTTACTTTATGCATAAAAGTATCGCTGAGATTCGCACCACTCAAGTTGGCAAAACTCAAATTTCTTCCCGATAAATCTTTATTACTCAAATTTGCCCGACTAAAATCTTGACCACTCAAATCTTGGTTTTTCTGTGTTTGTTGATGGTTTGTTTGCGGTGGCTTTTGTGGTTGAGGAGATGGTGGTGAGGCAGGCGGTGAATAAGGCTTTGAGTAAGTTTGTGAGTAAGTTTGTGAGTAAGTTGGAGATTGATGCTTGACTTTTAGAGAACGCAATTTATCACGCGCTTCATTAATTGCTTTAATTTTTTCTTGGGCCTTTTGTTGTAAACGGTGATTGTCTTGGGGAATGCGATCGGGATGCCATACAAAAACCAAATCTTTATAAGCCTGGTTAACTTCCTCAAGTGTTGCCCCAGGCTCTAATTCCAAGACTCTATAATACCGTTCCAACTCGCTCATAAGATGTTTTAGTTGACAATCAAGTTAATTATGTGTGATGCATCCCTCTATTGGCTTAATTCTTTATTAAATCTCTATTTACTTGTACTATTTATTAACACATATACTTTGAGTTTTTGAGTGCCAATGGAAGTATTTTTAGCCATCTGACTAGCTCAATATATTAATTGAGCCACAGTAGCCTTCATCTCAAAGAAAGTTATATTAACTTACTCACTGTTACAGTACGGCAATTTTATCAGGTGTATCAGCTATTGTAAAAGCTACTTGTATAGTATTTTTGTTGTATTTCTCTACTCCTTTCACATTATCTAAAAATGATCGCGACTAGTTATGTTGCTCAACCTGACGATTAATAGTTGGTGAAACTTATATGATTTTCAATAATCAAGCCAGATATTATATTTTCTGACTGCTGATTCTGGACTTACGCTCAGAATCGGCAAATTCCACCCTTTCGCCAACCTGAAACGAGAGACGGGGTATTTCCGTTGCAACTGCTTGTCTAGTGAAGTCTTACAGCAGAACGCTTGCACACAGTTATTATACAAGCCAAGAGTGGCCAACTCAGTCCATCAATAACCTTTCTAGTTGGAAATTCCTGATTTTTCCGCCTATCCATTTCTCCATCGATTTATCGCTCTTAAATATGCTGCAACAGGAATTTGATAAACCTCAATAAAAATCCAAACAATAATTGCTAAATGTAACAAAAAAGTTAATATAGTCCAGAAATATGGCAACCAGGTAATAAGTTCATGTGGAGATGGGGGAAAATTGTAAGCCACAATGCCAATCAAAGTTGTGGGCAGAACTATAAAAGCAATTGCTGCTAACCCATAGCCCCAACCAAGCTCCACTCCTTCTAACTGAGCTTCTGTCCAACTAAAACCATTCCAACACCAAACTAGGGGCGGTTGCCGAGAAGGCATTTTGATTTGCTGTTGTTCTAGATTGACAGTAAAAATCTCTTGGCAGAAGTCACAAGCCATAGCTTCCATTAATGGCATGTGAGTAATCTTACCAACACGACAGACTGGGCAAGGGTACACTCCGTGATAGTCGAAAGATGTAGCTAAAATTTTAGAACGAGGCATCATACAACCTAGTGGCTCTAATAAGGTGATTGGGCCGCTGCGGAATTTGACGATAATGATGAATTGTCCGATTTTTTAGAGTTCATCAATATCCCTTTACCCATGACCCAAAAATACTTGTAAGTTTCTATAAGTGCTACGGTTATAAGTCAGGAAAACGTCTTAACAGGCGCAATAGTACTGAGTTTAACCCTTTTTTAAGAGTTATGGAGCTATTGACGCTACCCCCTGCGTCTGTTATGGTGAACTATATATAAGGTTTACATCAAATTTATCTACTTGCGCAGCATTCAAATGTTCAACAGCAAATCTTATTTTTATTTTTGGTTTAAGGCGGTTCACCGGCGGTGAATTCAGTTTCCTAATGGAAACCGCCCGGTGAACCGCAGAGCCAACTCTGCGGTTTTTGTGTTTTTAGGAGAATTTCATCGTCATGAGCTCTTTCGGTAGTTGGTTTTACGGTTTTTACTTTTGGCCCAGAGCAAGTTCCGGGTAAATAGCGTCATGCCGATGATTTAGAACGCGCCCGGAACTCAAGATGAGATTCCGGGCTTTTTTGTTATCAACCTCACCCTCATAACCTCAATACAAGGAGAATCTCACTATGATTAATGCTCAACTCGCTGGCCAATCTCATCCTAGTCACCAAACAATCGTTAAACTCTCACCAACTGTCAGCTTTGGGGGAAAAGAAATAGTAATTATTGGTGGCCCCTGCACTGTCGAAAGCTTAGAGCAAATGGAGAGAGTCGCCCAAAACTTAGCTGCTGCACCCGTACAAGCCTTGCGTGGCGGTGTTTACAAACCTCGCACATCTCCTTACGCTTTCCAAGGCATGGGAGAAGAAGGACTAGAAATTTTGGCGGCAGTGCGATCGCGCTACAATCTCCCAGTTGTAACTGAAGTGATGTCGATTGCCCAAATTGAAACAGTTGCTGCCTATGCTGATATGCTGCAAATTGGTAGCCGTAATATGCAAAACTTCGACTTGCTCAAAGCCTTAGGACAAGCCAACAAGCCAATACTACTCAAGCGCGGCTTGGCGGCGACAATTGAAGAATTTGTTATGGCAGCTGAATATATTTTGAGCCACGGTAATCCTCATGTAGTACTTTGCGAAAGAGGCATTCGGAGCTTTGATAATTACACCCGCAACGTACTAGATTTAGGAGCTGTAGCAGCCCTCAAGCAAATCACTCATCTACCTGTGATTGTAGACCCATCCCATGCTGTAGGTAAACGAGAATTAGTAGCGCCTATGGCTAGGGCTGCTGTTGCTTGTGGAGCAGATGGCTTAATTATCGAGTGTCATCCCGAACCAGAAAAATCTGTTTCCGATGCACGTCAAGCACTATCTTTAGAAGATATGGTGAATTTGGTTGATAGTTTAAAGCCTGTAGCCGCAGCAGTTGGGCGGAATATATCAGAAGCAATCGGGGTGGGTTTAAAACCTGCCCCGATTTTTTGTGTTGCGTGAAGTACCTATACGTCGTTTTATATCTCCCACTGATTCGGAGTACCGAGTTCAGTGGGAAGGGACATAAAGTTAAATTTTGCTTCCAGTAGAGGAGCCAACCGCGTGGTTTTAGCGTAGCGGTGAGTCAGTCCAGTGGACGGGTTTTCCAAAATCTCAAATTGATTCAAGAACTCATATTTAGTAGTGTGGGATTAATGAGATTGCTTCCCTATACTGCGTTCCGGTCGCAATGACAAATAAGTAGATGAGCAAAAATATTTACAGTCATTGCGAGCGTAAAGCCTACGGCATAGCTTCGCTTAGCGCTAAAAGCGTTCCCACAGGGTAGCGAAGCAATTTCAACTATTGCGATTGTTACCCTGCGCGAAGCCACCCTTTAGTCGTCTACGCGACCTTTGCAATGACATTGTGTAATTACTTCTGCCTAAATACTTACTATTTTTGATTGCAACGTGGTACTATCGGGCGCTGTAGCTATAACTTGTGAAAAAATTACGCCCAGTGGAATGAGAGGGGTCTATACCCTCGTTGCGCGAACGGCGACGCAAATCACCAATATCTGGCGTGTTGTTGAAAGCATCCTCAATACTAATTTGACCACTGAGCATCAATTCGCAAAGGGCATCATTCATCACTTTCATACCCTCTTTACTGCTTATTTCCATCAGTTGATATGCTTCTGTGTCTTCACCCTTGAGTAAGTAATCTTGCATAGTAGGCGTGTTAATCAAAATTTCCATAGCTGCGGTACGACCACCATCTGTTGTGGTCAGTAAGCGTTGGGCTATAACAGCGGCTAGGGAATCAACAATTTGCACGCGCATGACAGTTTGCTCATCGGGACTATAGAGGTTGAGTAAGCGATTAACTACGCCAATTGTGTCTTTAGAGTGAAGAGTACCTAAGACTAAGTGACCAGTTTGCGCTGCTTTGAGGGCAGTATCAACAGTAATGCGATCGCGCATTTCTCCAACTACAATTACATCTGGATCTTCTCGCAGCACCGACCGCAAAGCTTCATGAAAATCATGGGTATGCAAACCAACTTCCCGCTGACTAATTAAGCAATTTTGGGAGGTGTGAACGTATTCAATTGGGTCTTCAATAGTGATGATATGTTTTTGTTTTGTCTCATTCAAATAGCGAATCATTGCCGCTATTGTGGTAGATTTACCCGAGCCTGTTGGGCCTGTAACTAAAATTAATCCTTGATTTTTATTAACAATATTTTTAAGGATAGGTGGCAATCCCAAGTTATCAATACTGGGGACGTGCAGGGTAATTAGCCGCAGTACCATTGCACCGCCAGTTAAGGTTTCAAAACAGTTGACGCGACAGCGTAAAAACCCAGGATAAACAATTGCCGTATCCAGTTCCTTAGTTTCTACAAACCGCTGTTTTGCAGCTGGGCTAAGGATTTCATTTAAGTATGTCTCAAAGATTTCAGGTGTGACTACTTCTCCTAAATCGTAAACCTCCATCTGACCGCGAAGCCGAAATCGAGGCAACTCTCCAACGCGGATATGAATATCAGAGGCCTGCTGAATATAAGCATCGTTTACCATTTGCTTAATAGAGACGACCTTCTTCTGTAATGGATATAGAGGAGGAGGTGGTGGTGGTGGTAGTTGGGGAATAAAAAACTCGGATGTCAGGGCGTTGTCCATTAGTGTTTCCTATAGCAAATATTGGGTTATAAGCAACGGTTAAACTTAGTTTTTATTCCATAAAAAATTCCGTTAATCTCAGACAAAGAGATTAACTGATTCTGTTTGCGTCAACCGTATACTCACTTAGGTTTTCAATCTACAACTTACTTAGGTAATATTTTTATTTTTGAGGTGGTCTTCATAAATTCTTTAGTGAAACCATGAATTTCTATGAATTTCAGTCATGGTTGGGCTAGAAAGGAAATTATGAAAATCATCACACCCACCATTAACTGGCTACAAACCCGCGCTTGTGCCCCTGCATACAGCGGTTGGTTACTAGCAGGAATTGCTCTCTGTTTTTTTGGGGCTGCTATTAACACGATGGCTGGTTGGCTATATGTAATTAGTGGAGTCAGTTTTGCCCTGCTGACTGTAGCAGCTATCTTACCGCCGCGATCGCTTGTCGGTTTAACTGTCAAACGCCTTCCCATCCAGCCTGTAACCGCCGGCGATGAACTAACTGTAGAAATAGAAATCCATAATCCGACAAAGCAGTCTGTTAGCCTACTACAAGTCGAAGATATACTGCCCTTCGTTTTGGGTAAACCAGTACAAAAAGCGATCGAAACAATTCTTCCTCACGACCATTACCGTTGGGTATACTACCAACAAACCCAGCGCCGGGGTGTCTATCGCTGGCACACAGTCGAACTAGTCAGTGGTGCGCCTTTAGGATTGTTTTGGTGTCGCCGTCAGCGTGAATCTGCTGCTACAGCGATTGTTTATCCTAGTGTGTTACCCATGACTTACTGCCCCTTAGTCGATGAAATGGGGCAAGAAGAAAGCTATACCAGTCACCTGCGTGGGCGACCCCAGCAAACAGAGACAACAGGGCTAGTGCGATCGCTACGTCCTTACCGCCTAGGCGATCCGATCCGTCTAGTTCACTGGCGTACTAGCGCCCGCTACGGGGAATTACGGGTAAGAGAGTTAGAAATTGTCACCAGTGGACAGGAGATAATTATTGCCTTGGACAGTGCAGCTAACTGGGAAACGGAAAACTTTGAACAAGCCGTCATCGCCGCCGCATCCCTCTATTTTTATGCCCAGCGGCAAAATATGCAGGTAAATCTGTGGACAGCATTCACAGGTTTAATCAAAGGAGAGCGCATAGTTCAAGAAGCCTTAGCCGCAACCACAGCCCAAGAAGATGCCAACTCGCCTATTCCTGAAGACTACCCCTTGATTTGGTTGACGCAAAACCCTCTCAGCCTTTCTAACTTGGCTTCAGGCAGTCGCTGGGTTTTGTGGCAAAATAGTTCTTCCTCTGTAGAACCAGTAGTTGTTAATCGGGATTACCCTGGTATTCTTATAGAAAGCGAGCAATCACTGCAAACTCAGCTGCAAAAATCATTGTAATTTTAGGAATCAAATCGCATTACTATATCTGGTTACAAGCAAAAACCTGGGTTCGACGTTTTTGCGTTTTGGTTCCCACATTTTCGCATTTAAAGAGGTACATTTTTTTGAAAAACTCGATCTAAATTGTGTCTACTTTGAAACCTATGGTTTTTTCTTGATATGATTTTGTTTCCCAGTCTTATGTTCTTCCCTGTTTCCTGTTCAAGTTTATATGTCTTTTATCGATGAAATTAATCAGGTCAATGCGTTAATTGTGGGAGCAAGCCAAGGCATTGGTTTGGGTTTCGTGAAGAAATTATTGCTAGATGAGAGAATTAGCAAAATTTATACTACTTACCGTCAACCAGATTCAGCCTTGGAGTTAATTAACCTTGGCAGCGAACATCCTGAGCGATTAATTTGTTTGTCACTAGATATCACCGAAGAATCGCAAATTGCTGAAGCTATTCAACAAATACATACCCAAGTTACCAAGCTACATTTGGTAGTTAACTGTGTAGGATTACTACATGACGATACTTTGCAACCAGAAAAAAGTTTAAGACAAATAAATCCAGAAAATTTACTGCGCTACTTTCAAATTAATAGTATTGGTGCTGTGTTGTTGGCTAAACATCTATTACCATTATTCAAACATGGAGAACGTAGTGTGCTTGCTACTATTTCTGCCAAAATTGGTAGTATTAGCGATAATCAACTTGGTGGCTGGTATGGTTATCGTGCTTCCAAAGCTGCGCTGAATATGTTTATGCGTACAGCCGCAATTGAGTATGGCAGAAGTAGTCCTAAAACTTTGGTAGTAACATTACATCCAGGGACAACTGATACACGCCTTTCTCGTCCGTTCCAGAAAAATGTACCAGCAGAAAAGTTATTTTCAATAGAACGCACTGTTAACCAATTGCTGAGTGTTATCGAACAACTTCAAGAAGGCGATAGCGGACAATTTTTTTCTTGGGATGGAAGTCGCTTGCCCTGGTAAACTATTTTATAGTACAAAAATACTATAGCAAGACTACTGGTTTTTTGGTACAGCTTTTCTAGCTGCTACTAGGAACACTTGATATGGAGTCTATCTATAATCAAACTATGTCAGCTAGAGATATTTTTCATCGTGCTGTTCGTTCAGCTTTAGACAAGGATGGATGGATAATTACCGATGACCCTTGATCAGTAAAAGTGGATGAAATAGAGTTTTATATAGACTTAGGAGCCGAGAGACTTATAGGTGCTCAAAAAGGTGGTCATAAAATCGCAGTTGAGATCAAATCTTTCCTTGGTACATCAGAAATTAGTGATTTTTATGTAGCTCTTGGTCAGACATTAACATACCGTTCGGCATTACGCAAAAAAGACCCAGATAGGCTTTTATACTTGGCAATTTCTGAGGATATTTATCGAGATTTTTCTATTCGTGCTTTTATTCAAGAGATTATTGCTGAACATAGACTGAAGCTTCTCATTTTTGAACCTATTACAGAAGAGGTTTTGCTATGGAAAGAATAGACTATCGTGAATTAGTGCAGACAATCCTCAAAGGTCATTCAATTCATGACGCTAATGAGGTTACAGAAGTACAGCTAATTTTTGATTCAGAACGCGACCATTATCAAGTTATTGATTTGGGATGGGAAGGATTAAGGCGAGTTTACGGTTGTATCATCCATGTTGATATTAAAGATGGCAAGATTTGGATTCAGCGAGATGGAACTGAGATAGGTGTAGCTAATGAATTAGTTGCGGCTGGAGTGCCAAAACAAGATATTGTTTTAGGTTTTCATGCCCCCTATAAACGGAAGTTGACTGAGTTTGCAACTGGTTGATTTATTCGCGCTTCAGAACTTGAACGATCGCCTCAACCAACTCTTCTGGATCGACTGGTTTGGAGAGATACATCTGAAATCCAGCTTGCAAAGCTTGCTGTTTATTCATTTCGCCTGCATAAGCAGTCAAAGCGATCGCTCTTATTTGCCCACCTTGTTGTGCTGGTAAGGCTCTAATCTCTCGTAGCAATGTATAGCCATCCATTTGCGGCATTCCAATATCAGCCAGCAAAATGTCAGGAACCTTTTGATTGAGTACCTGCAATACCTCTTTTGCAGAGGATACAGTAATCGTGTTAGCACCGGCTGTCTCGAGAATGAAAGCAACTAATTCTAGATTATCTGCTTCGTCATCCACAGCTAAAACCTCAATTCCCTCCAATGTCAGCGTGTCTTGTGTCAATGCTTCTTCCTCCGTTGTGGAAGTTGGTGTTAATAGCAGTGGTAGTCTGACTGTGAAGGTGGCTCCCTGTTTATCTCCAAGACTTTCGGCTTTGACAGTTCCCCCATGCAGTTCTACGATGTGTCGCACGATCGCCAATCCCAAGCCTAAACCGCCAAAGGTTCTGGTAATACTGCTATCAGCTTGACGGAAATAATCAAAGACGTAAGGCAAGAACTCTGGATTGATACCTCTGCCGGTGTCTATGACTTGAATTTGGGCATCTGTCTCAATTGTCTCTAATTTAATTTCAATTTGACCCCCCGTAGGTGTGAACTTGACTGCATTCGAGAGCAAATTCCAGATAACTTGCTGCAATCGACCTGCATCGCCTAAAACATGGCTGACATTAAATGTAAAATTAGCTTGAATTTCAATGCCTTTAGCTTCAGCTGCCAAACGTACAGTTTCAATGGCTGCGGCAATAGTTGTTTTCAGGTCAACTGGAGCAGAATTTAAACTGAGCTTGCCTTGTAAAATCCGCGAAACATCGAGTAAATCTTCTATAAGTTGGACTTGTAACTTAGCATTGCGCTCGATAGTTTCCAAAGCTAGAGCTGTCTTGCTGACATCTAGGTTTCCCTGGCGCAACAATGTAGTCCATCCCAGAATTGGATTTAAGGGTGTTCGCAGTTCGTGAGAGAGAACAGCGAGAAATTCGTCTTTTGTCCGGTTTGCTGCTTCTGCTGCGGCTCTAGCTCGTTGTTCGGCTTCGTAGAGTTGGGCACGAGCGATCGCACCCGCCGCTTGCTGAGATAAAGCCAAGATGAATGCGCGCTCATCCTGATTCAGCAAGGAAAATTCCCTAAAGCCAAGGGATATTCCTCCTACTGCTCGACCCTCCACCATCAGGGGGAAGGAAATCCAAGTGGCATAATCATACCTATCATAGATATCTGCTAGGTGAGGATAGCGTGCAACTCGCTGTGTTTTCGACTGTTCCCAAATGGATTTTCCAGTACGCACAGCATCTGATAGCGGACTTGATGAAGACATAGAAATCCGCCGCCATGTATTAACGATATCTGCTTCAAAACCAACAGAGTGGATGATTTCCAATTCGGTGCGATTCTCACAGACAAGTGCTACCAAAGCGGCAGTGGCATTGAGCGCAGAAATGCTCTGTTCTACAATCACTTCAGCAACTTGATCTGGTGTGAGCGACTCTGAGAGGGCAGAAGTGACTAATTGTAAACGACTGGTACGGTCAGCCAGTTGCTCTGCTTGCTGACGAGCTTGTTGTGCTTGTTTATATAATCGAGCATTAGCGATCGCCATTGCGGCTCGGTCTGCTATATCTTGCAATAACCGTGGATAATCGTTGCTATAGGGATTTCCCGGTTTTTCCCGCGAAATACCTAGTGTGCCAATGATTTGCTCCTGCACTTTTAACGGGATAATTAACAAACTATACACGCCGAAGCGCTCTAAATAAGACCAATATTCTGGATTAATGGAATTACGCAGATCTTCTGGCGATATAACTGGTAAGAAAACCATCTCACCTGTCTGTACCACTCTTCCTGCGATCCCATCATGAATAGAACGCGGATGCTCTAGCAGTTTGCCTAAAAATTCTTTTACCTCTGAATTGATATTGTGGAAGGAAACAGTCTCTAGCGACTGTTTGTCTTCAGATAACAAACTCAAGATGCAAGTATCACCAGTCAGCTCGCCAATTAGTTGAGTTATTGTGTCTAAAATCGTTGCCAAATCCAACCGAGCTGCGGCAAAAGTTTGTGAAGCCAGAGCCAAAAAACGTTCTCGTTGCTCAATGCGTTTGCGGTCGTCAATATCGGTTGCTGTTGCTAACCAACTAATGATACTGCCATTCTCTGCTTTGATGGGAACGATTCTACTCAAATGCCAGCGATAGACACCATCAAACCTTCTCAGCCGAAACTCAATTGTGTAGCCATTGCCTTGTTCTAAAGCCTCTGTCCACTTATTTTGCGCTAAGGAGAGATCGTCAGGATGCAAAACCTGGCGCCATCCGTAAGCTAGAGCTTCTTCTAGAGTCCGTCCAGTGTAGTCAATCCAACTTTGATTGCAGTAATTGGTGATGCCATCGGCATCAGACATACAAACAAGCTGTGGTAGAGATTCTGCCAAGGAGCGATAGCGCTCCTGACTTTGTCGCAACGCCTGTTCGACTTGTTTGTATTCCGTTACATCACGGGCAATTGCCAATACAGATTCTACTGAGTTATCTGCTGCAAACTCAGGTGCCAAACGCGATTGATACCAGCGCACACCATTCGGACTCGGAAAACTAAACTCAATAGTATGACTTTGACCTGTGCTAAAAACCTGACGTAGATTTTCGTACCAAAATGTACAAGTTTCTTCAGGCATACCTAAATCGGCATTGGTTTTGCCAATGAATGCTTCTTTGGGCATTCCCGTTGCTGGTTCAACGGCAGGACTAACGTAGAGGTGGCGAAAATTGGCATCGATTCGACTGATGATATCTGGGGCATTTTCAGCTAAGGTTTTGAATTGTTGCTCTTGGCGGCGGAGTTCCGCTTCTAGCTGCTTGCGATCGCTAATATCTACATACGCCCCAACTACACCTCGAACTTTACCCTGCTCGTCTTTGATGGGAACTGCCTTACCGTAGATATGCTTGACTACGCCGTCTTCAAAGACAACTTCTGCTTCTTCGCACACTTCCTGTCCAGTTCTTCCGGCTTTTTGCAAAGATAATTCCTCTGGTAGGATATCTTGACCTTTACGTTGTATCTTAAACTTGAAGGGATACACGCCATCCGCAGGGGTAGCAGTAGCAACTGAACCAGGTGTTGCTCGCATGAACTCATAAGCCGCTGGATTTACAGTTACTTGATTGCACTGTGGATCGTGGGCAAGCCAAACTGCAACTGGAACCACTTTCATAAATGCTTCTAATTCCTCAGCCCTGGCTCGCGCCTGGGCTTCACTTTCTTGGAGGGCTGCTTCTGCTTGTTTGCGGTCAGTAATATCATGAGAAATTCCTATTACTTGCTGCGGTGAGCCATTATCTGTACGGCTAAATATCAAATTCCGGCTCAAAAACCAGCGCCATTCTCCATTACTATGTTGTATCCGATACTCCCACTCAATAATCTCTCCATCTTCTGCCTGATGCATCTGTTGAATGTGAGCAGCCAGCCTAGTGGAATCATCTGGATGCAGTAGTTGGGAAAATAACTCGTTGCCCATTGCTTGCACTTGCGTTGGACTGTAATCCAAGAGTTCAGCTATCTGCCGATTGACATAAACATTACGCTGCTCAATTAGGTCATAAATGTACAAAACCCCAGGCGTAGCATCGGCAACTCGTTGAATGAAGCGCTGATTTTGTTGCAGTTGTAACTCTGTTTGCTTGCGTAAGCGAATATCTTGAAATACCATCACGCCTATTGCCGGGCGATCGTGCATTGCAGGCAAGGTATCGGCATAAACAAGCAGCGGGTAAACATTATTTGGAGTGTGCCAATTCAATTCCGCTCCTTGAATTTTTTCGCCTCGTGCTACCCGGACTGCTGGCAGTTGTTCGGGTGGAATCGGTTGTCCTGTAGCGTCAGTGCAGTAAAAATCTGTGTCATAAACTCCAGCCGGGCGATCGCTATAAATTTTACCTCCTGCCATTTCTTTTGCCGCTTGATTTGAGAAGGTGAAGCAAGCTGTTTTTGGGTCAATAAATAGCAGGGGAATGGGTAGCAGATTCATGACTGCTTCTAACCATTGGCTTTGATTGGCTTGGGTTTGTGCAATATCAGTGCGATCGCAATTTAATGCTGCCGCGATTTCGCCGTCGCCTTCGCCAAGATAGTTGTCAGCAGCACCCGATTCTAAGCTACGCGCAAAACGTTCCACCAGTTCCGAACGGGAAATGCCGCGTTTACTTGCTTCCTGCTTCAGGCTCTGCCAAGCTGTCTTGGTCAGCGATAGGTTAACCGCCTGTTTCGATTCTTGTCCCCAACTGTGGATAAATTTACCTGTTTTGTCACGCTTCACTCAGGTACTGCCCGTATACCTATATGGCTGACCTCATTAAATCACATTGCGAAATTTCTGAAATCAGACTATTGGTATACCCTGAATCTACCATCAGCATGATGACACAAATTAAATAACTTTATTGCCTTTTTCTAAGACTTCCCGAATGATGGTAGAACGCTGTTTGGCAGCTTCCGCCTCTTGTTCCATGCGTTCTGCTGCCAATCCCAGGTTGCGATCGCGCATTCTGGAAGCCATACGCTCTGACAGCATAGCTTTCTCTTGCAGTGCCCTCACAGCACTCCACAACGCCTCTTCAAACACCTCAGACTGCAATGCCAGTAGAGTTTCTGCACCGAAAGCATGACCTACATGGCATTTAAAGCGCAACATTTTCCCTTCTTCAATTTCCCAAAGGGAACCACCACAATCAGGACAAGTATAAGTTGATGGTTTACCTGGTAAAGCACCGGAGTCTTCCGCTTCCATATTCGATTGTGCTAAATCAGATTCAAGGTTACTTTGTTGGGGCTTTTCTGCCGTTTTATTAACCAGATTTACCAAGATAGATGGAATTTCCGACAGTGGCAAAATGTAGTCAATATTTTCTACATTTTCCAGGGCGCTGCGTGGCATTCCTGAATACATTGCATCATCTGGATCTTGAACAACTGCCACACCGCCGCGCATTTTCACAGCCATCAGTCCGGCTGTGCCATCGTCTAGCATCCCTGTTAAAAGTACACCAATCGCTCGTCTTCCGTAGGCTCGTGCTGCACTGCGAAACAATGGATCGATGGCTGGACGATGATGGTTCTCTCTTGGCCCCTTAGTTAACTGCAAATATCCAGGTTTCAGCCGCAAGTGAGAGTCAGGAGGGGCAACGTAGATTCTTCCTTTCTCGATTGCTTCACCATCTTGGGCTGTAGAAGCTGGCAATGTTCCGGCATTATTCAAGATCTGCGCCAGAACAGGCGGACTTTGGCTATGTACGTGAAGTACTACCATAACAGCAGCATTCAGCTCAGTCGGTAACTGCTTAACTAAATAAGTTAATGCCTCGACTCCGCCTGCCGATGCTCCGACAACGATCAGATCGTGTACAATCGCCTGCTGTTGGTTTTTAGCCATTTCTATCCTGGTTGGGATGAGCAGAAACGTCAGTTACCATGCAAATTTTGTTTCTGCGCTTGAGTAATCTCTACAGATTAAGCTAAGAAATTACTCATCAATTTTCTTTCACCTTAAGGTAGATCTACAGAATTAATTTACTTTGTAAGTGTGACTTTGATCGCTTCATCTGGTAAATGCTGCTCTAACCAGTTTTCGAGGTCAGCCATTACCTCTTGATAATTAAGGTCACTTTGCAGTTCATGATAGGCTTCGGGATACACCACTCGCAGCTTATCTTTGCAGGTAACTAACTGGTAAAATATTTCACCGCCTTCTGGTAAAGCTACTCGATCGGCTCCACCGTGGAGAATTAATAGCGGCAATTGCCAATTAGCAGCATGGGTATAAATCCTATCTACTGTAGCAAAGTACTCGGTAGCCAGACGCGCAGTACCTAGGGTATGGCGTAGGGGATCTTGGGCATAAGCGGCTAAAACCTGGTCATCCCGCGAACCAGCAGAGAGGTCAATACCAGTATTTAAGGTGAACTGCGGCCAGATGCGAGAAAGTAATCTACCTATAAGTAGGCGGACTTTTGATACACCAACTTTTCCTATAGCGGGTGCAAGAGCGATCGCACCCTGCAATGTCGATGCTTCTGGGGGATAGTGCAAAATGTAGTCTAAGACTACTACTGCACCTAAGCTGTGACCCATCACAAAAATTGGGCAGTCTGGATGCTGGCTTTTAATCAACTGTATAAAGGCTTTCAAGTCTCCACGAAACTCCGCCCAACTATTGATATGACCTCTCTGTCCTGGTGAGCGTCCATTACCACGCTGATCCAAAGCGTAGATAGCATATTGTTTAGGCAAGAGGTGCTGAATTATATTTTCATATCGTCCGCTATGCGCCCCCAATCCATGCACAATGACTAATATCGCCCGTAATTTACCTTCTGGCTGCCAGCTTTGGTAATACAGGTCAAGCTCTCCTACACCTTTGAAACTACCTTCATTGTGGTAAATCATAGTGTTAATTTTTGGCATTTTTTCTGAAGTTTCTCACTATAGATTGGTTAATAATATAGTTTCAAGAACTAAGATTTATTTACGAATTCCAAGAGGTTATTATTAACAATAATTCTAGTGACTTTGTGTCTCAAAACTGTGCTGATGGGGCAAATTCTCAGACACCAGAAAGTCGAACACAGTCATATACTTTACCACCTTTAACTGCGGAAGCAATCGAGCGAGTGCAAGAAGGTTTGGCTGCGGCTATTGATCCGGCTGTCCGTCACAGGATTGTAGAAACCCTCCAGGAATTGACAGCAATGACTGTTGAGGATGCAGAACCGAGAGTTAGTGCTGGAGTGCGTCGCTGCGTATTGCGATCGCTCATTCATGCTTTTTTCCGCATCCGGGTAGAATACTTAGAAAGACTGCCCCAAAAACCTGCAATCTTAGCTGTTAACCATCTCCACCACATCGATCCTTTTCTCTTACTCAGCGAAATCCCCGCCCAACCCTACTATTACATCCTGGGTGATGCTCGTACCCTCTACAACAAATGGTGGAAACGCCTGATTCTTGGTTTTGCTGGGGGTGTAATTCCTTTAGCAAGGATGTGGAAAGAAGAATTATCTGTGATTGCAGAGGCGAAAGCCGGACGACAGGATTTGCTAGAGTTGGCAACGGCGATTGAACAAAACGTACCCACAGGAGGCGACATTCAAACACTACGACAAATCGATCGCATTGTGCTGACAATTTTGGCTCGTGGTGATGGCATAGTTCTATTCCCGGAGGGACGGCTGGGAGAAGTTGAGGGTAAATTGCACGTTCCCTTGAAGCGAGGGACTGTCATCTACGCCTTAAAATCTGGCTTACCCATAGTACCAGTAGCACTGATTGGCACTCATGACCTATTTCTGAGAAAAGAGTTAACTATTCGATTTGGTCAACCGTTATACTTTTCTCCTAGCACCACACCCAAGCGTCAGGAAGTCGATGCAGTTGTGTTAGCTGTACAAGATGCAATGTTAGCTTTGTTACCTACAGACTATCAAGAACCAACAGGAACAAAGCTATTACGTAATTTCCTTAACCACTTATTTTGGTGAAGAATTATTTTTCTAAAAAGTTTGTCACCTTGAAATTAGATGTTCCTTCCCAACAGTGGTTTAAACATACGTTAAGTCTAGCATTTGGTGCATCAGCCGATTCACTAGCTGCATTAAACTGCACTGCTGTCACAATGTATTCAAAAATAATTACACACTGTTTCGTAGGCGACATTCTTTCAACTACAATTATTTCCCCAATCTTTGGGATTTGAGGTAAATCCACAACAAACGTTTCCATTTTTGGTTTTTCTAGTGGATTTTTGAAATTAAAGTACTTACAGTAAACAAGAACTTTCACTAAATAAACCCACCAAATAGTACTCGACAATTAAAAATTTCAAAAGAAAAACTGAATACATTCTCTCAATAGAAATTTGGTAACAGTATTCTAATGCTGCACGGCGGAAATAAATATATCACTTAACACAGTGAAGAAACCTTGAAATAAGACTATTTTAACTTTTGGCTTCATCAGTAGTCTTAGTAGTACAGCACGGCGTCAATAAAGCTACTGTTTCAAACAGTCACAAGCCTTGATGTATGAAAATTTTGACTTTTGACGTTTGACTTTTGACTTCCGCTTTGCGGTACTAGCTTACTTAACTCCCAACAGACCCCGTAAAAACATCATCATGTTTACAAATATTCTTTCTAACCACAGCATAATACTATCAAGCAATTCTAGGATTTGTTCTAAAATATGCTTTTCATATCCAACTAGTGTTGCTTTTGTCTCTATCCAATCTGGTTTAGCTTCTAATTGAGTGCTTGGGTAACGCTGAGAAATTTCTCCTTTTTGACCATTATTGCTAGGTTTAGAAATCCGGGAAGTCGTTGATTTGGCGGAGGTCGCTTTACCAGATTTTTTCTGAGTATGGGAGAGATTAGGCGGTGATTTTTTCTTTTTGCCTAACCCCACATTTAGTTGTGGTATTTGTAAAAACTTTTGATACTTCTTAATCAAATTTTTTGCCGCAGAAGGTGTTGCTGATGCACTGGAATCTATGACCGGATTTGTATTTGGTGAAAGTGTAACTGGCGGTTCTTCAAGATTCTCAGCATCACCAAATAAATCACCCCATTTCAACCAAGGATCTGCGGTTATAACTTCTTTCTTCAACTGGCGGCTACTAGACAGAGATAATCTTTTTCCTGGTAATTTTGTAGCAGTCTCTCTAGTATCCAGTTTTTTGCCACTACCAATGCCAAAAAAGTAATTCAGCGCTGCTGCAAATAAAGCTGGAATATTTAGAGTCTGAGTTTCTAAATCATCAGTATTAACTTGAATTTGTCCTCTAGCTGCTAACTGCTCTTTGCCATAAAGAAATATATTGAACTGAGTGTGAGCAACTTGGATAATCTCTCGACTACGTTGTTGTATTGGCACTAACGCATTCGATTCTAAATTCGCCACAGCCGCATCAAGAAATGTTAAAGCCCCTGGAGAATTGAGTAAATAATTAGACCCGCTTACCTCTTCAGTAACCGTACTTGCATTTAGAGCAGGCGTTTGTTCTAGCTTACCACCTGTGAGCTTTGTCAGTAGACGTTCAATTTCTGGCAATAAGTTAGTTTCTTTTTTTACTTTCAATAAGCGCCAAGTACGCCAGTAATTAGCAACTTCATTAATAATTAAGTCTTCTAATTTTGCTTGCTCTTGAGGCGTTAAAATATCAAGAATTTCATTATCCGCAGAAATGAGTAATAAATTGCGCTTCTCTAAATTTGTCGCTATTCCCTGCACCGTTGGATATATCGGTGATGGGTTGAGACTCCCTGCGGGATTTTCGGAAATAGTTAATGATTGAGAAAGGCGAGATTTATTGCTTGGTTTATGAGGAACGAATTTCAACCACAAAGATTCTAACAACGCCAAGGGACTTTCAGGTGCCGATACGCTGTTTGAAGATGTGGCAGCAGTTTCCGCAAATGATAAATTTTTGACAGTCTCTAAGACGTTGACAATGGGAGCGTCAACATCTGAGGGAGTTTCTGCTTCTAACTGTAGTCTGGTTTGAGGTTCTTTACCATACAGAGTTTTATTTGCAGATTCGGTTGACTGCAACAGTTGGTATACAGGGTAAAGTAGTACTCCAACACCCCATTTAGTAGCGACTTGTACATACCGGATGGTATGTTCCAGCTGTTCTGTCAACCGCCGAGATTGCTGGTGAACGAAGTTAAATATTCTGCTTTGATAACGACCAGAGGAACCAGAAGGCATGGTAGTGATTTGTTAGTTAGAGCTTGATTGATCTGCGAGACTCCCACTGCACAGTCAAAACAACAAACTGTTAATTATAGTAAGTGCCCTGATTTTAGCCAAAATATGACCCTTCCTGTAAGCCAATCTCATACTAATTTAATATCAGAAGCAATTGAGCAACTGCGCTCTTGTTGTCAAGTCAATCTTCAGTTTACCTGGCTATACCAAAAATCTGACTGGAGTATTACTGAAGTTGCTGCATCAGATTTGTCTCAATGGACACCTGTGGAGCTAAATGCTAAAGGAAATATTGCTTGGACAGCAGGAAAGCAAGTTTTATGGCTGGCTCAAAAGTTAGTGGTTCCCCAGGATTTACAGGGTTATCCCTTAGCTGGGTTATCTTTGCGGCTGGCGTTGCTTTGGTGGGCGGATGCTGCTGAGATTTATGTAAATGGGGAGTTAGTGCTGGAGGGCGATTTATTTGATTGCTCACCCAGAGTACTTTTGAGTCAGGCGGTAACACCAGGAGAAGAATTTATTGTGGCTTTGCGGCTGGTGAGTCCAGGACATGATGATGGTGCTTTAGTGCGATCGCTCCTTGTCTACGAATCTCCTGATTATAATCGTCCTGATGCGGGTTTTGTCGCTGATGAGTTGGCTGTGGTGCAGCTTTATTTGGAACGGTTTGCGCCAGAGAAGTTGGATATGTTGGCGGAGATGGCGAGGGAGGTAACGAACCGCCAAGGCGCAGAGAACGCAGAGGAACAAAAGAAAGAGTGGAAAACAATACTCTTGTCTGTACGCAATAACCTAGTTCAATCTAAAATCGAAAATCCAAAATCTAAAATTTTCTTAGTTGGTCATGCTCACTTAGATTTAGCATGGCTATGGCCTGTGAGTGAAACTTGGAATGCAGCCCAACGCACTTTTGAGTCGGTACTGAAGTTGCAACAAAATTTTCCAGAGTTAATTTTCTGCCATTCAATGCCAGCGCAGTATGCTTGGATTGAAGAACATCGCCCCGATTTATTTAAAGCAATTCAAAAGGCGGTAGCTGCTGGACGTTGGGAAGTTATCGGTGGTTTGTGGGTGGAACCAGAATTAAATTTGATTGCTGGTGAATCGATTGTCCGTCAGCTATTGTATGGTCAGCGCTATACCCAGGAAAAATTTGGCAAGATTTCGCCTGTAGCATGGCTACCTGATAGCTTTGGTTTTTGTGCAACTTTACCGCAGTTTTTCGTGAATTCTGGGATTGAGTATTTTGTCACCCAAAAGTTGCTATGGAATGATACTACTAAATTTGATTATGGGGCTTTCTGGTGGCGATCGCCTGATGGTAGTGAAGTATTTAGTCTGATGTCTGCACCCATTGGTGAAGGTATCAATGCGGTGAAGATGGCAGCTTACACCTATGAATGGCAAACTAAAACTGGAATCAAAGATGCACTTTGGCTTCCTGGTGTTGGCGATCATGGCGGCGGCCCTACCCGTGATATGTTAGAAACTGCCCAACGCTGGCAACATTCACCTGTCTTTCCAGACTTAGAATTTACAACTACTGAAAAATATTTACAGCAAATCAGCAAACAAGACACAGAGAATTCCAATTTCCCCGCGTCCCCCCATCCCCCCGTCTCCGCGTCCTCCTTCCCCGTCTGGGAAGATGAACTTTACTTAGAATTCCATCGTGGTTGCTACACTACCCACGGAGATCAAAAACGTTGGAATCGGCGCTGTGAAGGTTTATTGTACCAAGCTGAATTATTTGCAACTTTAGCAAGCATCAGTTGTGATGTGGAATATCCAAAAGCGGAAATCGAAACGGCTTGGAAGCAACTATTATTTCAGCAGTTTCACGATATTTTGCCTGGTTCTTCAATTACTCAAGTTTATGTGGATGCTTTACCGGAATGGCAGCAAGTTGAACAAGTAGGAACGAAGATATTACAAGAATCATTGTTAGCGATCGCATCGCATATCAACCTACCACAACCACCACAACCAAATAGTTTGCCTGTTGTCGTTTTCAATTCCCTAAATTGGCAACGTTCTGAGGTAGTTTCTGTAACTTTACCCAAAACTCCTAACCAAGAATGGCAAGTTTACGATGTTTCTGGAAAGCAGCTGCTATCTCAAATAACTGAACCATCAACTTTGCTATTTTTCGCTACCGATATTCCATCTGTCGGCTATCGCCTCTTTTGGCTTGTCCCTACATCTTTGCGCCCCCTTGTCCCCTTGTCCCCTTGTCCTCTTCAATGGGTTCTCGAAAATGAATTCCTGCGAGTTGTCGTTAACCCCAACACAGGAGATTTATCTAGTGTTTTTGATAAAACTCATCAACGCGAAGTATTAAGTGGTGCAGGTAATCAACTGCAAGCTTTTCAAGATAGCGGACAATATTGGGATGCTTGGAATATTGACCCCAATTATGCCCAGCATCCCTTACCACCAACTACCCTCAAATCGATTCAGTGGCTAGAACAAGGTGCAGTGCAGAGTCGTTTGCGGGTGGTGCGTCAATTAGGCGAATCAGAATTTTGCCAAGACTATATATTGACAGTTGGTGTACCTTTACTGAAGATTGCTACCACTGTTAATTGGCAAGAAAGTCAAGTATTGGTAAAAGCTGCTTTTCCTCTCAACATTGAAGCAGACTTTGCTACTTATGAAATTCCCTGTGGTGCAATTCGCCGCCCAACTAAACCCCAAACCCCCGCAGAAAAAGCCAAGTGGGAAGTTCCCGCTTTACGTTGGGCTGATTTAACAGGGGAAACAGATGGATATGTCTATGGAGTGAGTTTACTGAATGATTGTAAATATGGTTACGACAGCCAGCCAAATCAACTCCGCCTGACTCTACTACGCAGCCCTAATTGGCCGAATCCCGAAGCCGACCGAGGTTTTCACGAATTTACCTATGCTTTATACCCCCACGCTGGTAACTGGGAGTCAGCCGATACAGTCAAGCGTGGCTATGAGTTGAACATCCCATTGCAAGTAATTGTAAATCTGCCTAGAACTCAGTACCCAGTCCTTAGCACTCCAGAAACAATGAGTTTCCTAAATTTATCAGCTGATAATTTAATCTTGATGGCATTCAAGCAAGCTGAAGAAGATTCTCCACAATTCATTCTGCGTTGTTATGAATGTCATGGATACACTGCCGAGTTATCTTTGCACAGTGATATCGGGTTAATTTTAGGAGATGCCGTAGATTTATTGGAGCGTTCTGCCACTACGGAATTCTCATCTAGCCAACAAATCTGTACGATCCAGCCTTGGAAAATTGCTAGTTTTAAGATTAAACCAGGGAATGAACCCTGATTTTTCCGAGTTTTGAGTCTTGAGTCGAAATGTTTTTGATTCTTTTATAGACGCAATGATTTGCGTCTTTCATCTTGACTCGATACTAGATTGCTTGCAAAAATTGTTTTTTTATGCATTTAAGCCAAACAAAAATATATTGATGCAAGAGGCCTATTAGCTTAATCTTCATGGTCGTCAAAAGGGTCTGCTAATTCTTTACTAGGAGGCCCAAAAGATATATAGATTCCCCAACCAGTGATGGCAATAACAGCGACGGCGACAGAAATTGTAAGAACTATTGCTGGTTCCATAATTTAAAGATAGGTTATATGAAAATTGCCTGAAAACACTGTCAATTCAGTGTTCTGCTCAAAGGCGCAAGCAGGTTTTAAAGAGTCTTCATTATGTTATTGTAATGTAATCAAGAATAAGTAAGCAACGCAAAAAGTGTTTCTCAGTCTAAACACTACGTAAACTAATCTCACGATTTAGTAGCTTACGAAACCAAACAAACACAAAACCTCATTGGTACGAGTACGGCGGGGCACGCCGGAATTTATGCTTGGGAGCCAGTGCGTTGCGCGGGTTTCCCGCGTTGAAGCAACTGGCGTGGAGAAGATGCCTCTACTTTAGTTGGATACGTCCTATTAAAGCAGGCAACCTCGTGGAACCAAGAATCACTTGATTTTTATCAGGTGAGTGTCAAAGAATATTACAGAAGATAAAAAAAAGCTTTGGCAAGTAATCTTAGGGGGACTATGGCACAAAGGACTAGGTTGGGAGATATACTGAGACCCTTGAACTCTGAGTATGGTAAAGTTTCTCCGGGTTGGGGAACTACACCTGTAATGGCTGTTTTTATGCTATTATTCTTCGTTTTTCTGCTGATTATTCTGCAAGTCTATAACAAGACCATCCTGATCCAGGATGTATTTGTTGATTGGCGCAGTATAGGTCGTTAACTTATACAAAGCTATTGAGATTTTAGAATTAGCGAAGCGACACCCGGATCGTCCGGGTTTTTTTGTAGATTTCATATTGAAAAAAATAATCTAAAACAAGTCAACATAGATAAATGGGAAGATAGTATTCTCCTTCCCTGCTTGCTCTGTAGATTTATAGGAGAACACCCATGAATATATTTGGTATTGGTCTGCCGGAAATGGCTGTAATTTTGGTAGTGGCACTATTAGTCTTTGGCCCGAAAAAGTTGCCAGAAATTGGTCGTAGCTTGGGTAAAGCAATTCGTGGCTTTCAAGAAGCCTCTAACGAATTTCAAACCGAGTTTAAGCGAGAAGCCGAACAACTAGAACAAGCTGTCAAGACTACTGCTGAACTTGAACCTAAGCAAATCGAATCAGCACAATTGGAGCATGACACTGCTAGTTCTTCGCCAAAAGGCTAAAGTTAAGTGCTGCATATCGATTGACTAGAGTCAAAATGACAGAGGCTGTTACAAAACCAGCTTTGGTGATTCCCCAGCTAATTGTCGGGTTGGGGAATCCAGAGCCTAAATATGACCAAACGCGCCATAATATTGGCTTTGCGGCTGTTGATGCGCTTTCGCGTTCGTGGCAAATTCCTTTAGCAGAAAATCGGAAGTTTCAAGGGCAATTCGGTGAAGGTGTTGCGCCAGTTGGGGGTAAAATCCGCTTGCTCAAGCCGTTGACTTACATGAATCGCTCAGGACAGGCTATACAGGCAGTAACTAGTTGGTATAAATTGCCGCCAGAGTCGGTATTAGTAATTTATGATGAGATGGATTTGCCGCTAGGAAAGACTCGCTTGCGCTTGTCTGGTTCTGCTGGGGGGCATAATGGAATGAAAAGTGCGATCGCACATTTGAGTTCTCAAAACTTCCCACGTTTGCGAATCGGTATTGGTAAACCAAAAGGTGCAGCAAATAATGACGATTCTGGGGCTGTATCCCATGTGCTTGGACGTTTTTCTGCTAGCGAAACTCAAATGATGTCTCTTGTACTTCAATTTGTGGTTGAGTGCGTAGAACTCACCCTCAAACAAGGAGTAGAAAAGGCGATGAACCGTTGTAATAGCCGCACTATCGATACTTCTGAGTCTTAGCTAAACGGTTTTTTAAACTGATTTTGGTTGATGGGTAGCGATTATCGCTTACTCCATCCAACCATATTTAAGACATTTGAGACGCCCCACACTTGGGGAAAGGAATTAACTCACACCCCTAACAGGGGTGCGGTAAATCTTTGTTAATTTTTGTAAGAATCATGGCAACGTCTTGTTGCTTGTTTAAGAACTTGTCTTCAAACAGCGCTACCACCAAAATAGGTTTATTTAAAACGTCTCTTGCGTCTAGCTGCCACTGCCTTACGTTTCTTTTTTTCCAACGGTGTTTCAAAGTGCCGATGATACTTTACGTCAGCTAATATACCAGCTTTTGAAACCTGGCGTTTAAACCGACGCAGTGCTGAGTCTATTCCTTCGTTCTCTCCTAAAACCACCTGGGTCATTGCTTACTGTATCCTCATGATCGATCAGTTTCCATTGTAATAGCAGCCCCTAACTTAGCAAAACTCCCCTACCCAACAACTATTACAAAGTGCAATTTTTGGTGTTGAGGTAGGTTATTGGAACTTCGTAAATGTGGCAAATATTTATGCTATAACGCCATCGCTATGGAAGTCGAGAATAGGGGGCGATCGCACGTCAAATTTTCCTGACTATATTACGGTATGGCTAAGTAATATTTGCTACTTTTATAGCTTTATTTTAAAAGTTGATTCTGCCCTGTGTGAGCAATTTATATCCGGCTGCTAATGCTGTAAAAGCAACCAAAAAATTCCACAAACTAGTTGGTCTTAAAATAACTCCGCCGCTTAAGAAAACTAAAACTATTCCTACGCCTAATAAAATCCATCCTAAGTTACCAGTTTCTCTGCGAAAAAAGATTAATGACAACACGCCAGCCATGATTGCTAAAACTGAACCAGTTGCAGGTATCTTGCGATAAAAATATGAATAGTAACCAGTAGCAAATATGATATTTTGTCCAAAAAAGTATAAGCCCAGAAAAAGTAAGAATAAACCTATGAGTTTAATTAACAGCCTGCTCATATTTTTTGATTTTATTTTTTAAGATAATCATAATTAATAAAAATCAGTAATACTACAGGGTAAATACTAGATTAGTATCAAAATTTATACTGAAATAAATGAGATGGATATTTTTGGAACAGCTTAGTGCCATTGCCTAGAAAGTCAAATAACGCATCCCTACTCAGAATCAAGCACAATCGAGAGAGCTAATTGATAGATTTGACGACGCGGTAGGGAAGAGAATTTTGCTAATTGACGGCTAGCTTGCGATCGCGATATTCCCTGACGGATTAATTGTTCGAGTTCGGCTTTGATTTCCGCTTCTGTGAGTTGAGGTTGAGTGGCTGGAGTTCCTGCTATCACTAGAGTATACTCGCCTTGGGGTTCGCGCTGGCTGTAGTGAGCGATCGCATCGGCAATTGTGCCGCGCCAAAATTCCTCGTAAAATTTGGTGAGTTCCCTAGCGAGGACAATTTGGCGATCGCTTCCGAACGTTTCTCCTAAGTCTTGTAAAGTATCACGCAAACGGTGAGGCGATTCGTAGAAAATTAAAGTGCGGGATTCTGTTTGCAATGATTCTAAATATTCTCGCCGTTGTTGGCTTTTGGCTGAGAGAAAACCTTCAAACACAAACCGATCCGTTGGTAATCCAGATGCACTTAAAGCTGTAATTGCAGCACTCGCACCAGGAATCGGAACTACAGATATTCCCGCTTCCACACAGCCTTTCACCAGTTCATACCCTGGATCGGAAATTCCCGGCATACCCGCATCGCTGACTAAAGCAATTGCCTTACCATTAGCCAAATGCTCTAATAATTCCGGAATTCGGCTGGTACGATTGTGTTCGTGATAGCTCACCTGAGGAACTTTAATTTGAAAATGTTGTAGCAGTTTCCCTGTGTGGCGGGTATCTTCCGCAGCAATCAGATCCACCGTTTGCAAAATTCGCACCGCCCGAAAGGTAATATCTTCCAAATTGCCAATAGGAGTGCCAACAACGTAAAGTGTCCCAGGTTTTGGATCGGTTTGCATGAGTGAGAAATTCGGGTTAAAGACCTAGTAAGCTGGTAATGGTAGGCAAATAAGTTTTGAAGACTTCAGCTAGTTTACTGGTATCTGTAATCGCAGATGTCACACCTTTGAGGGCATTTACGGCTAACGAACAGAGTTTAAGCACTCTTTCCCCAGGTGGTTTTTTCCCTTCCTCTGCTATAGTTTCTACTGCTTCTAATGCCTCTTTCTTTTGACTATCAGAAAGTGCAGAATCATCAGTAATAGATTTTTGCAAGGTAGTTAAAATCTTCGCTAGCTGGTCGCTAGTCTCAGTACTAATATCTCTAAGTTGCTGAATTGAGTTACTAACTTGGCTGTTAGCATCTGCCAGTGTCAGGTTGGAATTTGTAACATCTCCGCCTACGGTAATTTTATTACCGCTAGACATATCTACATCCCCACCTGCACGAATACTTTGATTATTACTTTCCATAATGTCACCCGCTTGATTCATCATGTATACACGATTGCCTTCACCTTTAATAATAACTTCCCGTTTTGTTTCAGCAATTCCCGTAATTAATCCTTGAATAAATTTTTGCTGCGAATCATGGAAAGTTTTTAATCTTTGTATTTCCCCTTCTTTGGCTTGGAGAACGAGTTCGTATTTTGCCTCAATTGCTTGTACTGCTTGATGATAGTGAGTTGTAATTTCTTCGTGAATAGCATTTTTATTAGTTTCTAAAGAAACACCAACTTTAGCAACAACGACACCATCACCTTTATTCTCTATACTGCGAACAGATAAACCTAGACCTTCATTATTAATAGCAGTTTGAGTCAAAGAAAAGGCAAAAGCTCTCCAGTTAAGTCCATTTTGAAAAATCAAGTCAATGGTATCTCTAACATCTGTAATCCATTTTTCAAATTCTCCAGGTTTAAATTCTCCACTATCTGGTTTTGGCTCTAAAAAATGTCCATGTAAACTACGCTTTAAGTAAACACGCTGACAGTCAACATTCTGAAAGCGAGTGTTATGGTTAATATTCCAATTTTGAATACAGGAATCTGTTAGGAATGCGCCCGAAAAATCTGCATCTAATACTTGAGCTTTAACTAAAATTGCTTCTCTTAAATCTGCACCTTGTAAATTTGCACCTTGCAAATTTGCTTCCGTAAAATCTTCACCTTGACCATTCTTAGTAGTTAATAGCTTTCTAACTCTAGAATCTTCTAATATAGTGCCTTGGAGTCTAGCTAATTCTAAACCAGTAACATCTTTAAAGCTAGCACGGGTAAGATTTGCTTTTCTAAAGTCTGTATGTCTTAAATCTGCTCCATCAAAGCAAGCATCTGTTAAATCTGCTCCATAAAAAGATGTTCCACCAGTTGCAGCCCAAAACACAACTTTCTCACGAATCCAATAGAAATTTCCCGAATTTTTTAATGTTAACCTTGATATAATTGCGCCTATTATTATCAGAATAATTGATATAAATATAATAATAATTTTAGCATATATCGATTGTGAAATATCTTGTGACCATGCTGCTAAAATTGAAGCTGTAATAATAGCTTCAAAAGATGTTATAACTTCTGCTAACCTTCCCAAAAATAGGTAATTAAAGGTTATAGTAAAAGCTGTAGTAATTACTCCAAGCCAAGCAAAAACTATACTTAATCCCAAAAAAAGTGTTTGGATTAACAATTGAGAAATATAATTACTATTTTGGTATCTTAGGAAACTAGTAGCAATTGTACCAATGATAATTAGTGAAATTATAAACGTAAATGCAATTACTTTAAAACCTCTATTAACAATAAAAAAAAGGCTGTAAAAGTATAAAATTATATTTATCACAATAAAAATAATTAAATTAGGTTTTTTTATTAAATTATCTATAATAATTACCAATGAATTTGCCGATACGACAGGTAATATACCACAAAACAATGAAATAATAATGCCTATAGTAACTATTAAAATAGTTTTATGTAAAATATGTCCTGCCCGTGCGTTTTGAAAATTTTTATTAGTTATACTACAGGCAGTAAAATTAAAATTTTTAATATTATTGCTATTATTCATAAAATTTTATATTTAAAATTATAAACACATTATAATAAATACAATTTTTGTAATTTTATGAATCAGATAAAAAAGGAAATTTATGAGCATATTTTAGGCTACCAATAATTTTGTTTGCATAAAAAATATTTTAGTTTGGGCTTGGCTTTAGAGCTATTGATACAAAGTTAAAATAAATATGTATGTAATAATATGTAGAAAATATTTAAACTATGTTATTTAACTGATTACAATTGCATTTTCCGCAATTATTTTGTCCCAATATTTGGCAACAGAATTCACAAGACAATTCAGAAATATTTACAGGCTGATTAACAACAAATTCTAAAAATTCATGGGGTAATCCCATAAGAAGACTCAATTTTTCTAAAGTAATACCTCTTTCCCTTACGATCTCTTCTAAACGCAGCTTAGTAACTGCCAACTCGGCTGGAACCTGCAAATCTACTAGATTGTAACCTAATATTTCACAGATTTGATTAAGGTGTGTCTGGCATAAAGATTCTACTAATGTTTGTTCTCTTATAGCCTGTGTACTATAAAATTCAATAAAAGCAGGGTGGATACCGGAAATGTCACTCAATTCTTTAAGTGTTAAGCCCTTACTTTTAGCTATTTCAGATATCTTGAGTTTAAAAGCTTGTTGTTTGTTTACTGGTTCAACTAACTCGACTACAGATATATTTAGTTGCTTTGCTATTTTTCTGAGTTTTGTCGCAATTTCATCTGTGGGATTCTCAATATTTGAGTATGACTGAATCTCTTCTACGGAAACATTTGAAAGTTTACTAAGTTGCTCTAAACTTATCTGATTATTTTTCCCTGCAATCAGTTCTTGAATACGAAGAATAATCATTGTAGAATTATTAGTTTATCAAAATTTATACCAATTAAGATATACCAATAAGTATTTAATAATGCTTCAGAAGTTAATATTGTCTTTACAATATAGTAAAAAATCTTAATTTAAGAGACGCGATATCCACTATTTAAATATTTAAATTTCTCGCGTCTCCCAATCTAATTACAGATTTGCTGTATTAATCACACCAAAACCCCATTTGCTATCAAAAGTTCCTTGAGGTTTACCAGGGATAGAACTATTTTTGCGTAGCAAATCTTTCACAGTAGCTGGATCGAGCTTGGGATCGCGTTGTAGTAGCAATGCTACTAAACCAGTCACAAATGGTGTTGCCATACTTGTACCAGCCATTACCACAAACTTGGAATTGAGCATCATTGAGCGATCGCAATTAGCATTTGCAGATAGTGTAGAAACAATCATTGCTCCTGGGGCGGCTATATCTGGTTTTTGCCCATCATTACGCAATGGCCCTTCACTACTGAACTCGGATATTGTATCCAGATCTAAGCCCATGTCTCGCACCTGATTATCAATATCTGTGTACTGAACTTTTGTAGTATAAGCGGCAACTGTTATGGCACTGCTAGCTGCTCCTGGTGAGCCGATTTTTATACAGTCTTTAACACTTTTACCTGTAAAAAATACTGAGGAGTGATCGTCAAGAGTCCATACATCCAAGCGTGTGTCAGTGGAACTTGTATTACGTACTCGCAACTGCCAAATACCCCCCATAACTGGCGAAGGGCCATTACCACGAATTTGCACAAAGAAATTGTGGTCGCCATTGCCTTTATCTGGGGCTGGTGTCACAATTTCTACCCGCGAATCTGGCAATTGGTAATTTTGCGTAGGATTTCCCTCAGTAATGATTTTTTGGAAGGGCGTAACGAAACCGTTGGGACTGCGCAGTGATATTTCTAACTCGCTGTCACCATCATACCAACCGTTTAACCATACTATGCCTACTTGATTCAAAGGCACATTAAAGCGCATATTGCGTGACTTTTGTGCAGGTACGCTTGCTTGACCGTGAATGTTGTCGTTCCCTTCGTTACCAGCTGCACAACAAACAATCCTTCCTGGCCCAATTTCAGCGTCAATAATCCGCGAAAGAGAGTCACTACCATCATGAGCATCAGCGTGTCCACCTAAGCTCATATTTAGCACTACTGGTCGTTTTAATTCCTCAGCTATGCGAAAAACATAGCGGACAGCATCGGCAATATGGGCATCTTGTAAATCGGACTTGACGATGACCAATTCTGCTTCTGGTGCTACTCCTGAATAGTTTTCATCTGCACCAGCAGCAATTCCGGCGACATGAGTGCCATGACCTTCAGTATCTTGAGAAACACTAAGTTGTTCTCCTGCAAATTCAGCCCCATAGTCACCTTCTTTAACTCCTGGGCCTGGCAGGGTTTGATCCCAAATGTGTAAAATCCGTCCGGCAAAGGCAGGGTGCTTGGGGTCAATGCCACTGTCTATAATGCCAATGATGACTCCCTTCCCAGTCAATCCCGTTTTGCTTTTAAAATCTGGCAGTTTTACTTTTCCTGGTGCAACATCCATGCGTAGATGGAGTTTGCGGGATGGTTTAATCCGCTGGATGACATCTTCTTCAGATAAAGCATCTAAAGCCTGTAACGGTAAGAAAGCCGTTCGCACACTCCCGGAGTTCTGATTCACACGAATTCCATACTGTTCTAAATGACTCAAGTCTGCATCAGGTTCGCAGTAGAGAAAAACAATACTTTTAGTTGGCTTGACAGCGCTTTTAGAGGCTATTAGACCAAGCGATCGCTTGTGCGTTGTTAAAGCTTGCTCACCTTCATTTTGATAGTCTTGATATGCCAAAAGTAACCCAGCAGAAAGTTTTTCTGGTCTCATATTTGTCTCCACGTCTATGTGAATTCCCTAAATAAATCTATTGGTTTTAGTAATCTTAGTTGTTTTAGCATAAATACCAAAATGGTAATTTTTTAGCTTATATTCTTAGTTGCGATTATAGTTATCTAAAGTTTTGCTCAAAGTGCAAATAACTTCCCAAAAACACAAGGCAGAAGCCAGCGAACAAACAAGAAGTGACTAAGAGCATTATTCTTTCATCCGTTGCTAGAGGGAGAAATTAACTAATTACAGGCTCCTATAATAATTTTCAATCCAATGAAGCATAGGTATTGCTAATTATGATTAGTAACTAAAGTTATTTTCGATAATGCTTTTTATTGCTCCAGTATCTACCTCAATTATTACGGACAAAGTTCAATAGAGAAAAATAAAGAATTATTAATTAATTCATCAATTACTAAACAGATAAGCATTTGGAGAAATTATATGCAGTAGTTAAACCATTTTCTATAAGTAACATTTTCCTTACAGCCAGAAGATAGGGTGTAACAATCAATATTTGAGATTTGCATAATTATCTACCACAAGTAAGAACCACAAAGAAGCTATTATTTGCAACGATCGCTCCTGTAGGTATAGAAAGTAATTTATGCAAATTCAAACACCAGACTGGGTTAAACACGCTGTTTTCTACCAAATCTTTCCAGATCGCTTTGCTAGAAGCAAACAGCCTCGCAAACGACTCTTACGTGAGGCCCGTTGGGAGGATTGGGAAGCTATGCCAACACTCCAAGGCTACAAAGGCGGGGATTTATGGGGCATTATGGAGGGTTTGGATTACATACAGGATTTAGGGATTAACGCTGTCTACTTCACGCCAATTTTTCAATCCGCTAGTAATCATCGCTACCATACCCACGATTATTATCAAGTCGATCCACTCTTGGGAGGCAACGAAGCTTTTAAGGAATTGCTAGACGCCGCCCATCAACGCAATATCAAAGTTGTTTTGGATGGAGTCTTCAATCACTCCAGCCGAGGCTTTTTCTTTTTCCACGACGTTTTAGAAAATGGCCCTCATTCCCCTTGGGTGAATTGGTTCAAGGTGGAAGGTTGGCCCCTTTCAGCCTATAACGGTGATTTCCCTGCTAACTATGAAGGTTGGGGAGGAAATCGCGCTTTGCCAGTATTTAACCACGGCAACCCTGAAGTTAAGGAATATATTATGGAAATTGCCGAATATTGGATTAAATTTGGCATTGACGGTTGGCGGTTAGATGTGCCTTTTGAAATTAAAACACCTGGTTTTTGGCAAGAATTTCGCGATCGCGTTAAAGCGATTAATCCTGAAGCTTATATTGTCGGTGAAGTTTGGGGAGATTCTCGTGAGTGGCTAGATGGAACTCAATTTGACGGCGTGATGAATTATCTCTTTGCTGGGCCAACCATCGCCTTTGCCGCAGGCGATCGCGTAGTCTTAGATCAAGTGCAAAGCCGCGACTATAAACCCTACCCACCTTTATTTGCTGCTGAGTATGCTGCCCAAATTCAAGAAGTATTACAACTGTACCCTTGGGAAATTCAGCTTACCCAATTAAATTTACTAGCAAGTCATGATACCGCAAGGTTAATGACTATTTCTGGGGGGGATAAACCTAGTGTAGAATTAGCCACCTTATTGTTACTTACTTTTCCTGGTGCCCCTAGCGTCTACTATGGTGATGAAGTTGGTTTACCTGGTGCTATAGATCCCGATTCACGCCGTGGCTTTCCCCTAGAAGCTAGCTGGGATCGTGAAATACTCCAAACTCACCGCCAATTAATTGCCCTCCGGCATAGTTACCCATCATTGCGTATAGGTGATTATCAAGTTCTCTATGCTCAAGGGGAACTTTACGTCTTTGCAAGAACTTTAGGAACTGAGGAATTGATTATTGCTGTTAATGCTGGTACAGCATCAGCAAAAGCAAATATTGCTATTAGCAGTTTGCGTACTCAACCTAACAAACTTTTATATGGCAATGCTGAGGTGGAATGGCACAATGAAGGAGAAAACCAACAACTTTCGTTGTCGCTTGACCCTCGTGTTGGCTGTATCTTAGGTGTTGGCTGATTGAATTCTGAAAAATCTTGACAGCAAAATGGGAATTGGCTGTTTCACAATTCACCATCATCAATTCATCAGGCACAACTATCCTTTTGAATATCAAACCATAGATAAACGCAGATAAACACCGATATTTATCTGTCTTGAAAAGTCTGAGCGGGGGAAGCCTCCGCTCAGACTTTTCGCTGTGTTCTTCTGCGGTTCCTTTTAGTCTTATTGAGATTCTTGCTATTCCCTTAGCCAATCAGGAACTCGTACCACCAGCAACCAATGCAGGTACTAACACTGTATCAATAACATGAATCACGCCATTGTCAGTCAGAATGTCAGTTTGGATGACATTGGCATCATTCACCTTAATTGCACCATTAGCAGACTCAATTGCTAAAATTGACCCCTCAAGAGTCTCGGCTTCCTTAATCTGGATCAAATCATCAGATCTAACATCCCCAGAGGCTACATGATAAGTCACAATCTTCTTAAGCTTGGGAATATCTTGCAGTAGCGAATCTAAACTTCCCTCTGGCAGTTTAGCAAAGGCATCATCAGTAGGCGCAAAAACTGTTAAAGAACCAGGACGCTTGAGAACTTCCGTGAGTCCCACAGCTTGAACAGCCTTCACCAAAATGGTGAAATTTCCTGCATTAATCGCAGTTTCCACAAGATCGGCCATGAGGTTAAGTGTCTTTATTAACTTACTGTTACAACCTACTTATAAAATGCTAAAAAGCTCTCAACCTCTATCAATAGAGAGGTTACTGACAATTGAGTACACAGCCGCAGATTTATCAGTACTGCTAAACTGGGGAATGACCCCAAGAACCACTAACTATGCTAAAGCGTTCTAAGTTCGAGACAACTCAGTCTCAGATTATGCACCGTGCCGAGGATCTAATTAGTGCAGCCTCAAATCGGTATCGCATTACGGTTCAGGTGGCAAACCGTGCCAAGCGTCGCCGTTACGAAGACTTTGAAAGTGCGGAAGATGCAATGATGAAACCAGTACTCCGGGCAATTATCGAAATGTCCGATGAACTGACTCAGCCCGAGATTATTGGCGAAGTATAAATATAGTGCTGAGTTGAAAGTGCTGATTGCTGAGTACAAAAGTAGTCGCAGCGCACTTTTAACTCAAAATATTTACTTATGGAAAAAAATTTTCTACTTAGGTCAATTCTCCAATTTTTAGTACTCAGAACTCGTTACTCAGCACTGCTTTTAATGGTGGTGAGTTTGATTATTTTGGGTTCAGGGGTAGGTAACTCAAAATATACAAATTTTATAGGTATTCAACCTGCGATCGCTCAAAGAATCAGTCCTAGCGATCTTTGGCAGCAGGTGTATCAAAAATTGCCAGATTTACCTAAAGAAAATAAGTATATTAGCAAGGAAACTGGGAAAGTTGCCGAAAATAGTACCTTAATCAGTCGCTTGATCCGATATCACATTTACGTCAAAGAGCGTTCCCCAAGTTATCGTTTAGATTGGAAGCTAACTCTGGCTGATTACCTGAATGCAAACGAAACTATGTATGACATTACCTATCCAGGGAATGACACATTGCGAGAAAATCCCATAGAAGGCGATCGCGCAGCCATTTCCAAGCTTACCCGCAACCAGCGAAACGCCTTAGTGCAAGCATTGACAAACATCTTTAATTCGAGTTCTCCAGCACAACCCCAACCATAATTAGTTTATGGAACGTGTAGTCAAAAGCGGCTCTGGTTGGCGTATCGGCTGGAATCCCAATGCGCCTGAATTTAAAGGTTTATTGGGTACAGATGATTGGGCGATCGAATTAACAGAAGCCGAATTAAACGATTTTTGCCGTCTCTTCGCCAAGCTAGCAGACACAATGAAACAACTGGCAACTGAATTGATGGATGAAGAGAAAATTGCTTGTGAAGCAGAAAGCGATTTATTATGGATGGAAGTGGAAGGCTATCCCCATGCCTACAGTCTGCGCTTGATTCTGAATACAGGGCGATGCGCAGAAGGTCGGTGGAATGATTCTGCTGTTCCGAGTTTATTGCAAGCTGCTGGGATGCTCAAAGTTTTTTGAATTTACTCCTTGATTTTCCTCAAACTTATTGCTAATATAGTAATTCTGACCGGGGCGTAGCGCAGCTTGGTAGCGCGCCACTTTGGGGTAGTGGAGGTCGTGGGTTCAAATCCCGCCGCTCCGATTGATAAAATCCCTATTCCGCTAGTCTGGAAATAAGATTAGCGGATTTTTTCATTTGACGATTTGACTCAAACTTACAAAAACATACCAATTTTGCACCAAACATAGTTGATTTTTTAGGCAATCCAGCCAATGCGATCGCATTTCGGGAACCTCATTCTCCGCCTCTGCCATAACCGCCACGTTGCAATAGATATTTCCAAATGCGGCGAATCTCTGCCTGGAAGGTTTCGCGGTCAGTCTTGGCATTTTGAATCACTTGAGTGAAGTAATAAGTAAGACAACATCTTTATTTAAAGACCCTACAGACTCCGTAAGATTGTCCATCTTGAGGGTTAACTGAGCGAGACGCGCAGTAACTTGGGCTATGGCGTTAGTATTTACCTGCTGCTGTCTTGCTATATCACCTAATGCGGTCGTGGTAAGTAATAGAATTTACTCAATTCTGTCAAGTCTATTGGGTTGCAGATCGGATGATTCAGTCATAGAAATTTTCGCTAAAAATTAACCATTTTACAAGCTCAAATGTAAGCACGATCGGGGTAACAGTTGTCGTAGGTCAGTTAGATTTGATAAAAATTTATCCTGGTCATAGATGAACAAACAAGTGTGATGACTGACTTTTTAAGTTTGGATCTGGGAATTATCAATATAAGCAATGATATCTTCCTGGTTCACAGACTGATTTTTTATGAGATTAATCCTAGCAGCTTGCACAATTCGGATATCACCTGAGAAGGGAACGACAGCCAAAATTCTCTGCTCGCGTGAATGACACTCTATGCCTTATCAACTCATTCGTCAGCATAGTGAAGAAGATTGCGGAGCAGCTTGTCTAGCTACAATCGCCAAACATTACGGACGCATTTTTAGCCTTAACCGTGTCCGAGAAGCTGTAGGAACCGGACAACTAGGCACTTCTCTCTTAGGGTTAAAACGTGGCGCAGAAGTCTTAGGGTTTAATGCTAGAGGAGTCAGAGTCGCGCCAGAAATCTTAGATAAATTACAAGAAATTGCCCTACCTGCAATTATTCACTGGCAAGGTTATCACTGGGTAGTTTTGTATGGTTGTCGGGGTAAGAAGTATGTCATTGCCGATCCGGCGGTTGGTATTCGTTATCTGCTGAAGGATGAGCTAATGGAGGGTTGGGCAAATCGGCTCATGCTGATTTTAGAACCAGATAGTGTTCGCTTTTTTGCCCAAGAGAGCGATCGCATTCACAATTTTCGGCGCTTTATCCAGCCAGTCTGGAATTATCGCGCCATCTTAGGCGAAGCATTTCTCATCAATATTTTTGTGGGAATGCTATCTCTGATTTCTCCTTTTCTACTACAAATTCTTACCGATGATGTCTTAGTTCGTGGAGATACTAAGCTGCTAGCAAATGTTGTATTGGCAGCTATTGTGATGAATTTTTTGAGCAGTAGCCTTAGACTTGTTCAGTCTAATCTGATTACTCATTTTTCTCAAAGACTTCAGTTAGGACTGGTATTAGAATTTGGTCGACAAATTCTTCGCTTACCTCTAACATACTATGAATCTCATCGGAGTGGTGAAATTATTACGCGGCTGCGAGATATTCAAGAAATTAATCAACTAGTTTCCCAGTCAATCATTG
Source organism: Aulosira sp. ZfuVER01 (assembly GCA_034530615.2). Classification (GTDB taxonomy): domain Bacteria; phylum Cyanobacteriota; class Cyanobacteriia; order Cyanobacteriales; family Nostocaceae; genus Aulosira. The sequence goes on along the minus strand of JAVRCV020000016.1, from coordinate 49,506 downwards.
GACTACCTAGTCAGTTTTTTATCGCGCTGGTATCCTTAGGACTCATGTTTTTTTATAGCGGTAAGCTGACCTTACTTGCTCTCGTTTTTGCTGTGTTGATGACAATATCAACATTCATTTTTTTACCAATTCTGCAACAAAAAACGCAGACTTTATTAGTGTTAGAGGCAGAAAATCAAGGAATTTTAGTTGAAACTTTCAAAGGAGCGATAACATTTAAAAGCCTAATGGCTGCTCCGCAATTATGGGAAGAATTTCAGAGTCAGTTTGGACGAGTTGCCAATTTGGCGTTTAAAACAATGCAGATTTCTGCTATTAATAATATTTTTTCTGGGCTAGTGTTTGCAATTAGCAGCATTCTCCTTTTGTGGTTTGGTAGCAGCCTAGCGATCGCTAGAGAAATCACTATTGGACAATTGCTAGCTTTTAGCAGCATGAATAATAATTTTCTTGGCTTTATTAGTACAGTAATTGGTTTTGCTAATGGGCTTGTGCAAGCTAGAAATTCGATTCAGCGAGTAACAGAGGTGCTGGATGTAACTCCAGAAAATCAAGGAGACGAACAAAAGCCTTGGGTAAAATTTTCTTCTAATTCTGATATTGTCTGTATTAATCTCAATTTTCACCATACAGGCAGAGTTGACCTCCTGAAAGATTTTTCACTAACAATTCCTGGAGGTAAGATAGTTGCTTTAGTTGGTCAATCAGGCTGCGGTAAAAGCACGTTGGCAAAACTAATTACTGGATTTTACCCACTACAATCTGGCAATATCCGGATAGGTGATTACAATTTGCAAGATATATCTCTTGATTCACTGCGTCAACAAATTGTGCTAATTCCTCAAGAAGCCCATTTTTGGAGCCGTTCAATTATTGAAAATTTCCGTTTAACTGCTCCTTATGTCAACTTTGAATCTATTGTTCAAGCTTGCAAACTAACAGGTGCAGATGAATTTATTAGTCGGCTACCTGATAAGTATCAAACTGTTTTAGGTGAATTTGGTGCAAATATCTCAGGAGGTCAGCGTCAGCGTCTAGCCATAGCTAGAGCTATTGTCTGCAATCCGCCAATTTTGCTGATGGATGAATCGACTGGTGCTTTAGATCCAGCTAGTGAATTGTACTTACTAGATCAATTATTGAGCGATCGCGCTGGTAAAACTACAATTCTCATTAGTCATCGACCCCAGGTAATTCAACACGCAAATTGGATTGTTGTCCTGAATGAAGGGCAATTAATTACCCAAGGATGTTTTAAGGATTTGCAAGCTCAACCTGCAAACCCTCTGTTTTTCTTAAATTGCTAATTCAACCGCATCTACTTTGAAATCTATAGTTTTTTCTCGATTGAGTTTTGTGAGTTGTTCCCCGTTCTCTTTTGAACAACTCTATTTCTCAATTTAAACGAAGTTTAGCAAGATAAATTAGTAATACTGGCAGCTATTCAGGGAATACTGAGAGAGAGACAAATCGCCAAAGTTAGGTACTTTTAACTATATGAATTGGCAACATATTATCAGTATTTCTGGATTATTTACTATTTGCAATCTAGCTTTTGTCAAACCCTGTGATGCCCAGGCGATCGCGGCAGATGCTACTCTCCCTACAAATGTTGATTCTCCTGATAATCTCAATTTCGTGATTACAGGTGGTAGCCAAGTAGGAGGTAATCTTTATCATAGCTTTAGTCAATTTTCTGTACCCACTGGTGGTGCTGCCAATTTTAATAATCCTGCATTTATTCAAAACATTATTAGTCGAGTCACTGGGACTTTACCTTCCTATATCGACGGCAAAATTAATACTATTGGCAATGCCAATTTATTCTTAATTAATCCCAATGGAATTATCTTTGGTCCTAATGCCAAATTAAATATTGGTGGCTCATTTTTCGCCACTACCGCCAACAGTTTAAAGTTTGCTGATGGTAAAGAGTTTAATACATCTTTAGATGGAACTCCGCCTTTATTGAGTATAAATGTTCCCATAGGATTACAGTATGGTAGTAACTCAGCCGCCATTAATTTACAGGGAGCCAATCTCGCAGTACCGACAAACCAAACACTGGCGCTCATCGGTGGTGAAGTAACTATGAATGGCGGTCAGTTGAGTGCAAATAGCGGCCGCATTGAACTAGGTGGAGTAGCGGGTGCAGGTATAGTTGGACTGTCATCAACAGGGAGTCAGTTCCAACTAAATTTTCCTAGCGATTTGGCTAGAGCTAATGTATTACTTACCAAGAATGCTATGGTCACAACCAGTGGTGATGGAGGTGGTAGTATCCAACTTACAGGAAAGCAGATAACAATTGAGAACTCCCGTGTATCATCAAGAACATTAGGTGCTATTTCAGGAGCGAATCTCATATTAAACGCTTCAGATGCCGTGATTGTATCAAGCAACAGCATGACTGGAACTTTTAATAGTGGGTTATTTGCTGAAAATAGTGGTAGTGGAAACAGTTTAGGAATCACAATCAATACTGACAAACTTCAGGTTGAAGGTGAAGCTCACATATCTACCGCCACCTTACCTGCTTCCTCAGGAAAAGGAGGAGATTTAACCATTAATGCTGTGGATACGATTGAATTAAGCGGTGTTGATTCAGCAGAAGGTTCTTTATTTACTGGGTTATTAACAGATACTTATGGTAGTGGTATCGGTGGAAATTTAACTGTAAATACGGGGCAATTATTGATCCAAAACGGAGCGCAAATATCGGCTGCAACTTTCGCAGATGCGAAAGGTGGAAACTTGACAGTCAATGCTGGTAAGAGTGTGGAATTAATCGGAGTCTCACCTTCTGATTTATTGGTAAGTGGTTTGTTTACAGCAGTTCAACAAGGTAAGGGACAAGCTGGAGATTTAATAGTTAACACAAAGGAATTAATTATTAATGATGGGGCACAAATTTTTGCTGGTATTGCTATTTTAGCAGAGGGAAATAGTGGCAACATGATTATTAATGCTACCGATTCTGTTAATGTCAGAGGCGTTTCACCTATTTATCAAATTCCCGGTGGGATTTTCAGTGGCACAAATCCAGATAGTAAAGGTAATGCAGGTAATATCACAATTAATACCAAGCAATTAACAGTCCAGGATGGAGGTAATATTGCTGTTGAAACTCTCGGTTTTGGTAAGGGAGGAATACTAAGTATCAATGCAACTGAATCTGTTCTGTTATTAGGGCAAGGCCCTCTCAGGGAAGACCCATTAGATTCAACTCGCTTAATTCCTACCTTTAGTAGTTTATCTGCAAGTGTTTTAAATAGTAATAATATTAATAACGCTGGCAACTTAGAAATTTCTACGGGGGAATTATTAGTACGGGATGGTGCTAGGTTAAGTGTTGATAACGAAGGCTTAGGTAAAGGTGGAAATATTAATGTTCAAGCTAATTCAATACTCCTTGATAATGCAGGAAATATTCAACAGGATTCAGGAGGAATTCAAGCAACAACCAAATCAGGCGAAGGAGGTAATATATCATTACATATTAAAGATATTCTCTTAATGCGCAATGGCAGCAAAATCACTACTGATGCTACAGGTGGTAATGGAAATGGTGGTGATATAAATATTAGTTCAAATTTATTAGCTGCCGCTGAAAATAGTGATATTACAGCTAATGCAATTCAAGGTCGCGGTGGTAATGTACAAATTACAACTCAAGGAATATTTGGTATTGAATTTCGTCCTGAACTTACTCTTGAAAGTGATATTACAGCTAGCTCTCAGTTTGGATTAAATGGCGCTGTAGAAATTAAAACTCTGGCTGTCGATCCAAGTAAAGGCATTGCTGTTTTACCAGTTCAGCCAAATGATGCTTCGACATTAATTTCTCAAGGTTGTGGACAGTATAATCCAGAAGAATACAGCCGTTTCATTGTTACTGGACGAGGTGGTTTACCACAAAATCCAGAGGTAGTGTTGGGTAGTGAAACAATTTTGGAAGATATCCAAACAGTTCCAATTTCTGTAAGTAGCGATCGCTCTCAAATAGCCGTTAATTCTGCAACTCTACCATCGCCTACCTCTGATGAGATTTTAGAAGCTCAGGGGCTTGTAGTTAGCCCTCAGGGAGAAGTATTGTTAACAGCACAAGCATCAGTCATCACACCTCATACTTCTGGACTGAACTCTGCTAGTTGCCATACACATTAGATAACCAGAAAAAAACTTTACCTAGGAGATAGATTGCCAAAAAAATGTTAGAGATTGCATAAACTTATCTAATTGATAAAACCGTATTCTTACTGAGTAAAAATTTTAAATTACTTTAAAAAATAAAGTTGTTTTAAAGAATACCCAGATATTTACAACTGTGGATATATAAACGTAATTCTAGTAAATTCGTTGCTATAGCTTTCAGTCTGAATTAATTTACTTTGAGAAATTAGAAAACCTACGTAATTATTTTTAAAGCCTGGATAAAGCACGCAAATTTCTATTCACGTCCTTTTACCATATCTTTTATAAAGTTGACTTTACAATAGGGAATTTACATTGAGGCAGTTTCCGCCAACAATGTGATTAAATGACAATCTATTGATTAGGAGAGGATGCAATCTGAACAAAAAATTATCAGTATAAGTGAATATCTTGTCCCGAATATTAAGGCTCAACTACTGGTTATATGTCTTCTCAGATTTTTAACTGAGAGATAAAGCTAGTAAGTTTTTGCTGCAAGTTACTCTACACATTACTGGTTAAATCTATGCACATGAATTCTAACAACTTGACCCCTAAAGAAAGCCTGATTGAGGATCTGAGCGATGAAGAATTAGCCACTTGTGTTGGTGGCTGTGATATTCAGCTAAGTGTTGGCGAACAAGCAGTCGCACAAGTCCCACTAGTTGAATTGCCATTTTTGGGGGATGTATCTGCCAATGTCATTACTGATATCACTGCTATAGGAGTCAGGTACAATCCTAATGGTTCAGCCCGCTTCCTGAGCGATCGCAATGTCAAAGAAGAAGTGGCTGAGGTTGATGTCCACGCCATTCTTCAGGGAATTGCGAATTTACCCATCACCACCTGGAAGTATAAAAACCAGAATGAAACAATTCGCCATATTGGCCCAATGGCACAAGACTTTGCGGCTACTTTCAACATTGGTGAAAGCGATCGCTTTATCGAAGCTGTAGATGCTAATGGTGTAGCTTTAGCTGCAATTCAAGCACTTTACCAAGTGATGCAACAGAAAGACTCCCAAATCAATGAACTGCAAACACAGTTACTCGAGCTAAAACAACAATTAATTGAGAAATAAACTCAAGTTTTAGTAGTTATCTGATTTTAAATAAAAACTAAACTTTAGTTTTCGCTCAATCACCATAGCTCGCTTTTAAATCTGTGCCAATTTGTGAAAGTTAGATAAAAAGTACATCTACCTCACAAACAAATTGGTTCAGTTATTGTAAAAATCAAATTTAATTAAATTCCCATCAAATTTATGTACACTAATCACCAAGAACATTTAACCACGGCAAGCCTAATTGAAGAATTATCGGATGATGAGTTAGCAAGTTGTGTTGGTGGTACTGGCTACATTAATCTTGGAAACCAGGAAGTTCCAGGAAATAGCGCAACATTAAATGCTCCAGGGCTACAAGATAACCCAAATATGTATCTAGACCCTAATGGATCAATTCGCTTCATGAGCGATCGCAATGTCAAAGAAGAAGTTGCTGAGGTCGATGTCCACACCATTCTTCAGGGAATTGCCAGTTTACCCATCACCACCTGGAAGTATAAAAACCAAGATGAAGCAATTCGCCATATTGGCCCAATGGCACAAGACTTTGCGGCTACTTTCAACGTTGGTGAAAGCGATCGCTTTATCGAAGCTGTAGATGCTAATGGTGTAGCTTTAGCCGCAATTCAAGCACTTTACCAAAAGTTGCAAGCACAAGATACCCAAATTAATAATCTTAGTCTCGAAATTAGTGAGATGAAACAACAACTTCTGCTAAATCCTCAATAAATCATCTTGATTACAGAAAAACATTTACTGCATTTTAGATTTTGAATTGTGAATTTTGAATTTCCCTAAGGGGTTGACTGCATCTATATTTAACTACCAAAATTATGCTCATTCAGCCGAAGTTCAAAGAGTACTTTCATGTTGAGGTATCGCCTCCGAGAACGGTATTTTTATTGAGTGAGAAGGGGCATTTTATCTTAAGTGGGCGTTTATACTGCCTACTAGCACCTCTACTCAATGGGCTTTACACAGTAGAGGAAATTGCTCAACAGCTGCAAGGACAAGCTTCGGCGGATGAAACTATATATGCTTTAGAGCAGCTGGAACGCAAAGGATACATCACTAACGCCGATAACACCCCACTTGCGGAATCGGCTTTTTGGGGACTGCTCAATAGAGATGCTAACCTTGTAACTCAAACTCTCCAAGAAGCTAAAGTTTGTATCACTACTTTTGGTAGTGTCAAATCTGAGCCATTAACTGCCATCTTAGAATCCCTCAACATTCCCATTAGTGATTCTGGTAAGTTTGCTGTTGTGCTTACAGATGATTATCTTCAACCTGGTTTGGCAATATTTAACCGAGAAGCTTTACAAGAGAGGCGTTCTTGGCTACTAGTTAAACCAGTGGGAGGTGTGATTTGGATTGGCCCCATCTTTCGGCCTGCTTATACAGGGTGTTGGGAATGTTTAGCACAACGTTTAAAAATGAATCGTGAGGTTGAGTCTTTTCTACAAGAGCAAAAGCAAACCTTAAATCCGTTTCCTGTGTCTCGTGCTGCTTTAGCTTCAACTGTACAAACTGGGTTAAATCTCGCAGCGACTGAAATTGCTAAATGGTTAAGTAACCCTAAACAGCATCCTCTAGAAGGAACTTTACTCACTTTCGATCTGATCAATCTCAACCTGCAACGCCATACCTTAGTTCGTCGTCCGCAATGTCATTGTTGTGGCGAACTCACCATAAGTCAACGGGAACCGCAACCATTGGTGTTGAATAGCCAGCCAAAGCAATTGAGTGCTGATAGCGGTTTTCGCAGTTACTTACCAGAAAAAGCTTTTCAAAATTACGAACATCATATTAGCCCGATTACAGGAGTCATCAAAAGTTTATTTCAACCCTTCCAGCAGAACGAGCTGATTCACGCTTATGTTGTCGAGCATAGTTTTCCTAGGGAAGGTAGACAATTAGAGGATTTACACAATAAAAGCTTTGGTAAAGGAAAAACAGCAGCTCAAGCAAAAATGAGTGCTTTGGGAGAAGCAATTGAGCGCTATTCAGGAACCTTTACCGGAGAAGAAACAAGGATAAAAGCTAGTTATGCCAATCTCAAACAATCGGCAATTCATCCCTATGAATTCATGCACTATAGCGCAAATCAATACCGCGATCGCCAAACTTGGAATCAGCAGCACCAGATAATTCAATGGATACCCGATCCCTTTGATGAAAGCCAAGAAATTGAATGGACTCCCATCTGGTCGCTTACCCAACAACAATTCAAGTATCTGCCAACAGCATATTGTTATTATGGCTATCCCTTACCTGAAGGTCACTGCTTTTGTTATGCAGACACCAATGGAACTGCGGCGGGAACTACTAAAGAAGAAGCTATTCTTCAAGGATTTATGGAGTTGGTAGAACGGGATGCAGTAGCAATCTGGTGGTACAACCGTTTACATAAACCTGCTGTAGATCTGGACAGCTTTGATGAACCTTATCTGCATAAATTAAAAACATACTATACATTTATTGGTCGTGATTTTTGGGTATTAGACCTTACTACCGATTTAAATATTCCCACATTTGCAGCAATTTCCCGGCGCTTAAATCAACAGTCAGAAGATATTCTCTTTGGGTTTGGAACTCACTTCAACCCCAAAGTTGCTATATTGCGTGCTGTTACTGAAATGAACCAAATGATATTTCTTTCCAATGGAGGAAATCCTCATTCACCAGCTAAATTTACTCGTCAAGATATGCAAAACTGGTGCAAAAATGCGACATTAGCAAACCAAGCTTACCTAACTCCTGATGCCAATATAGTTCCTAAAGTATTTGCAGACTATCCTGATTACCACACTCATGACTTGCGAGATGATGTTCTGGCTTGTGTTGATTTAGCTGCTAAACAGGGGCTAGAAATTTTTGTTCTCGATCAAACACGTCCAGATATTGGTATGGATGTTGTGAAAGTTGTTGTTCCTGGTCTGCGACACTTTTGGGCGCAGTTTGCTCCAGGTCGATTATACGATGTACCTGTAAATATGGGTTGGTTAACAACAGAATTAACAGAATTTCAGCTTAATCCAATTCCGATGTTTCTTTAGACCTTTAATTCGGAATAGCTTAAGAATAACTAATACTTTTAGTGAATAACGATTAAAAACATTATGATTATCTGTTAATAACATATATTTAACATATGAAACCTAGGAATACTAGTTGCAAAGCTGGTATATTTGATTTAAAAGCAAATCAAATAACAAATGAATATTCCCAAGATACCTTTTTAAAAGTTATTGATTATTTTCCTGATTTAATTTTAATAACTACATTAGGCAAAGGATATTGTGTAGAAATTAATAAAACATTCTTAAAGGTAACTGGCTATAGTAGAGAGAATGTTATTGGCTACCCGATTACATTATTAGATATGGGATTTACCCTTGAAGGGTATTCACAAATTCAGAAAAGCTTAACTACGCAGGAAGATATTCAAAATTTAGAAATTGAATTTTGTCTGAAAAATGGTGAAAAACGGACTGGGTTATTATCAGTCAAGCTTTTAGAATGGCAAAAAAAAACTTATTTGCTTAATATCATTCGTGACATCACAGATCGCAAACAACTTGAAGAAGAATTACGCCGGATTGCGATGCACGATCCTCTCACAGGTTTACCAAATCGAGCTTACTTTATGCAGCAATTGGATTACGTGCTGGAATGTCAACAGTATTATGCCAACTATTTTTCCTCTATTTTGTTTCTAGATTTGGATGGATTTAAGGCAATCAATGACAATTTTGGTCATGATACTGGAGATAAACTTTTGATTGAAATTAGCCAGAGGCTAAAGTCTACATTACGATGGGGAGATTTTATTGCACGGCTGGGTGGAGATGAATTTGTAATTTTATTAGAAGATATCAAAGATTTTCGTTGTGCAGCTCGTATAGCCAATCAAGTTATTGCTGCACTCAAACAATCTTTTGTATTGAACGGTCAGCAAATATCTTGTTCGGTGAGCATTGGTATATCAATAATCACAGCAGATGATAAATCACCCGAAGAAATTTTGCGTAAAGCAGATACTGCAATGTATCAGGCAAAGGCATTTGGTAAGAGCCGTTATCATATAAGTTAATCAGAGAACAGGCAAATAACAAATAGGAACCCAATAAAACAATCCCCATCTATTCAGCTTAGTGGGGAAGTATTACAAAAGGTCAGAGGATATCAAAAATTTTTAGCCAAATTTACCCGCAGTCGAAGATATTAAGAATGCTGCAAAAGTAAGGATATAGCCAATTGTGAAGTGAGTTAGAGGAAGTAACCAATTGCTTTATCGAAGTATAAATATCTAGGAGGGTTAAAAATTACTCTATTAGAGAGTAAAGCCGAGCCCCAGTGGCAGGAAAACCCTCCCTAAAGTTGCTATAACTAAAGGTCTAAATAACCGGAAATTACTCTTAGTCCTTGTATTTCTGCTGACTATATGCATTACGCTGGTAAACGTGCGTTCATCTGGGCAAACAATTATGACCTCAGCACCCAAATTGCTGACCGATCCATTTTTGCAACTGCCAACTGAAACCTCAGTGCGAGTAGTTTGGTTTACAGAATTTGCAGGTAGTAAACATATAGCCAATTATGGGGAAAATCTCAATCAGACTGCTTGGGCAAGTACAATTAAACTCAGTCGCACACGGGAAGACCAGCGATCGCGTGTTGGAACCCAAACCGAAAATGGACAGGTGTATCAACAACCTGTTATGCGTGACATTTGGCGACATGAAGCTGAGGTAACTGGGTTAACTCCTGGTGTACGGGTGAATTATCGGATAAAAAGTGTGCGAGAAGATGGCGAGAGTGTTAGCAGCGATATTTTTACCCTCGCACCTAACCCCAAACCAGGGACACCACTGAAAATTTTACTCACCTCAGACCATCAACTTAAACCGATGACAGCAGCAAATCTGCAAAAAGTGGTAGAGACAGTAGGACGAGTTGATGCAGTGTGGTTTGCTGGCGATTTAGTTAATGTGAGCGATCGCGCTTCTGAATGGTTTGATGATAATCGCGGTGGTGCGTTTTTTCCCGCTTTACAAGGTCGCGCTAACTATGAAATGAATCACAACGGCGTGCAGACATCCTATACTGGCGGACAAATAATTCAACACGCACCAATATTTCCTTGCATTGGCAATCATGAGGTGATGGGAAGGTTCGCCAGAACTGCAAGCTTAGATGATGAATTTAATGATACGATTCCCCGTACAGTTGCCCAAAAATTATATAGCGGTAAATCACTGAAAGATAATTCTTTTAATACTGATACCTACGAAGAAATTTTCACCTTACCAAAAAGTAAAGAAGGTGGAAAAAGATATTATGCAGTTAACTTTGGTGATGTACGTTTGGTCGTGCTATATATTACAAATATGTGGCGCACTCCTAAATTGGATGCACCATATAGAGGTAGATATCAGGAAGTAGCACAAGATTTAAATAATTCTGAAAATTGGGGTTATGGACAGTTAATTTATGAACCAATTACCAAAGGTAGCCAGCAGTACAATTGGCTAGAAAAAGAACTTAATAGTGATGAATTTAAACAGGCAAAATACAAAGTTGTGATGTTTCATCATCCACCTCATACTTTGGGTGATAACATTGTCCCAGCTTATACAGATCCAGTTCAGATAATTGAACGAGATAGTACTGGTAACATCAAAGCCGTGCGTTACGAATATCCTAAAAATGCTGATTATATTATCCGCGATGTTATACCCTTACTAGAGAAGGCTGATGTGCAATTTGTTTTATATGGTCATTCTCATTTATGGAATCGCTTCGTTAGTTATAGTGGAATGCACTTTTTAGAAACATCTAATGTTGGTAACTCTTATGGTGCAGCTTGGGGTGATAGAAAGCGAGAAGTTCCGATTGGGTATCAAGAAGAATATGTTGTATTGGGCGATCCTAATGGTTTAGAACCTGTAGTACCAACAATTGCTCCATTATTAAGGGAAGATGGTCAACCTATGCCTTATATTGCGAGTAATGACATCACAGTTTTTAGTATTTTTGATACTGAGACAGGTAAAGTTAGCAGCTACCGCTTTGATACCCGCAAGCCGGATTCTGAAGTAGTTAAGTTTGATGAATTTAAGTTGAAATCATCATAATTCGTAATTCGTAGAAAGTAATCATTGCGTGAAGCGGAGCTATCGCCGTCAGGCGAATCGCGCCAAAGCCATTCTAAACAGGTGACGAGTAATAATAGCTGGGCGTAATGCAGAGAACTTTCCATTTCTGGCTCATCGCTTAGTAGCTGACTAGCGTCAGGCATCATGGCTTCTAATTGTTGAGGAGTCAAAACCATTTGGCTTTACCTCAATACTGCTGAGGATAATTTATATTACCCTGTGTTCATCGGTCTCAAAAATTCCGTCGCCTGCATATAGTAGAGGCATTGGTGTCAACTTAAGGTGAAAGGCTTTGTTGCTCAAGATATTTGATCCCCCTAAATCCACGCCACTTGCTACAACGGGGGGAACCCCCGCAACGCAGTGGCTCCCCTTAATAAGCAGGGCTGTTTCATTCCCTAAAACAAGTAAAATTGCAAGTGTTGAGGGGAAAAAATCATGGGTGCAAATTTGATTGAACAACTACAGCAGGTTGAAGATTTGAGAACGACAGATGGTCGAAGACATCAACTTTGGCTAGTGTTGCTATTTGTAATAATGGGCACCATGAGTGGATATGTCGGGTATCGTGCATGGGGGGATTTTGTCAAACGGCATCGTTTGGCGCTCATAGAAATATTTGGAATTCAAAAACATGGAGTTCCCTCATATTCGACAATCCGACGTGTAGTCATGGGAGTGGATTTCGAGAAACTGGCTCAAAAATTTAATGAGTGGGCAAAGAAATATGTGGATTTAGAAGTATCGGAATGGTGTGCAATAGACGGTAAAAGTATTAAGGGTACAGTGCAAAACTATAGTTCATCTCATCAGAATTTTGTGAGCATAGTATCAGTATTCGCTGGCAAAAAAGGGCTGGTTATCGGGATGGAGAAATTTGAGAACCAACTCAAAAGCGAAATCCAAGTTGTACAAGAGCTAGTCACAGCATTGGGTCTAGAAGGTGTGGTTTTGAGCTTTGATTCCTTACATTGTCAAAAAAAACTTGCCAAATAATTATAGAAAGTGGCAATGATTATGTCATTGCTGTTAAAGAGAATCAGCCCAAACTACATAGCCATATTCAAGGCATTGCCGCCACCAAAAAACCAACTTCTCGTTTAGTTGAGTCAGAAAGAACTAGAGATAGATTTACAACACGTATTGTCGAAGTTTTCCATGATGTCAATGGAATTGACCCGGCATGGACTGGAATACAATCTTTAGTCAGGGTCGAAAGAACTGGCACAAGAAAAGGTAAGAAATATCATGAAATTGTTTGTTACATTAGCAGTTTGATTTGTACAGCGAAGGAGTTCGCTCTCTGTATTCGCGGTCACTGGGGTATCGAAAATTCCCTCCATTGGGTAAAAGATGTTGTTTTCAAAGAAGATAATTCCACAATCCGTCTTGGCAACGCTCCCGCAAATCTTTCCATTTTGAGAGCGATCGCTCTCAACATACTGCGCCGAAATGGTCATACTTCCATCACAATTGCTCAAAGATTTCTCTCTCATGATATTGACAAACTTCTTGCCCTTGTGGAATGAAACAGCCCTGCTCTCCCACCGGGCTACGGTGTATACACAAGTCTTGAAATTCTCCTAAATGTCTTTAATTTTGAATTTTGAATTGTTAATATTGATACCATTACTGAACTGGATGAATAGCAATTTTGCAGTAGATCCAGAAATTGCAGAACTATATATAAGAGCAAAACTAACAAAAAAGCTATGTTTGGTAAAAAACAACCAGAACAACCAAGCCAATCTCAAAGTATTAGTGGTGTAAATTTAACTGGGAGTGCGATTCAACAAGGACAGGCAGGACGCGATCTTCAGCAAAGTCAATCGAGCAAACTAGACACACAGCAGCAAATCACTAACACCGATGTAGTTAAGCAATTGGAGAATTTGGAAACAGCCATTAAAGCTGCTTCACTAACTCCAGATGAAAAAGATGAACTACTGGACTATTTACGCCCCGCCAAGCGCGAAGTCAACAAGGAAGAACCGAACAAAGATTTGGTAGGGCAGAATCTCAAACAAGTCAATGAGACTCTCAAAACGATGAAAGAAACCACAGAAGCCGGAAAAAGCTTGTGGCAAACAGGACAGGAAGTTTTTCAAGCTATTACTCCCTGGTTAGGAGTAGCGGCAAAACTCATTGGAATGTAGAGATTCTTATTGATTATGGGTAATGGAGCAAAATCAAGATATTGGCGATAGTTCACTGCAAAATAGTGAAGTTCAGCAGACACAGGCCAGCCGGGACGCAGTTAGTTTTCAAAATAGTCAAGCTAACCAAGTCACAATCAATAACATTATCTTGCGGATGTTTAGCAACCCACAGCCACCGCAAGTTAATTGGGAATGGGGACAACGGTTGCTCAAAGAAAAACAGTTACCGGATATTCGTCAACGCTTGACTGATACCTTGGGTAAGCAGCGAATTGCCATGAGTGTCTCTTATGCTGAACAGTTATCTTGGGTAAGTCGAAGTTTGCAGATTAATGGTCAAGATTATGGAACTATAGATGCCAATAAACTGCTAATTGAGATATTTGAAAGAGATGATATTAACGGCAAACTGCTAATTTTAGGTGCGCCAGGAGCAGGGAAAACTACAGCACTGTTGGGTTTAGCCGAGCAGTTGGTGTGGGGGGCGCGGCAAAATCCCAAAACTGTCATCCCTGTTTTATTTGAGCTTTCGACTTGGCAGGATGATAACCAAAGCATTGAGCAATGGTTAATTGAGCAACTTTATGAACTACACGGAGGAGAACCCAAATATAAAATTTATGAGGGTTGGCTAGAACAACGGGTGTTATTACCTTTGTTGGATGGGTTAGATGAATTGGGGCTAGAAAGGCAAAAGAAATGTACCATCAAGCTTAATGAATTTGCCCGTCATTATCCCCATGTTGTAGTTTGCTGTCGGATCAAAGAATTTGAGGCTGTCAACCAGAAGCTAAACAACCTTAGAGGTGCGGTGTGTCTCCAACCTTTATCTGACTCCCAAATTCAAGATTATCTCTATAGCTTGAACAGTTCAGAATTATGGTCAGTGATTGAGAGAAATCCAAATTTAATCAATTTGCTAGAACCGACTTCAGAGAACGAGCCGGGTTTGTTGCGTGTACCGTTGTTCATTAAGCTGGTAGTCGATGTGTATGATCCCCAGCAGCCAATTAGCAACAAAGCAGATTTATTAGAAAAGTATATTGACCGCCAGTTGTCGAGAGATACCCGTGAGCAAGAACGCCGCCAAAACAAGGAAGAAGGGAAATGGGCGTATAAAACAGTGGCAGCAGAACCCGGTTGGCAGCAAACCCGCCACACTTTAAGTTGGATAGCAAAGCGGTTGCAAGATAACAACACAGTAGAATTGCTAATTGAGCAAATGCAGCCGACTTGGATTGAGTCTAAACATTTACAGCGACGCTATCGGCTGATTTACGGGCTGATTTTGGGGCTGATTGTCGGGCTGATTGTCGGGCTGATTTTGGGGCTGATTTCCGGGCTGATTTTCGGGCTGATTTTCGGGCTGATTTTGGGGCTGATTTTGGGGCTGATTTTCGGGCTGATTTTCGGGCTAAATAAGATTGAACTTGTAGAAGCATTTCAAATTTCCATATCTCGCTACGCAATACGAAAATTTTTAGCAGGTTTCCGCGAGGGGCTGATTGTCGGGCTGAGTGGAGGACTGATTGGAGGACTGATTGTCGGGCTGATTGGAGGACTGATTGGAGGACTGATTTTCGGGCTGATTGGAGGGCTGATTGGAGGGCTGATTTTCGGGCTGATTAGAGGGCTGAAGGAAGAATTAAAAGTGCGATCGCAGCCCAACCAAGGCATCTGGAACTCATTACAGAGTATGCTATGGACAACAGCCTTGAGTTATCCCCTTGGCGTAATTGTGATGATGGCGACTCCAGTGGCTCGTAGACTAGTAGAAAAGCATGACTGGCTAGATTTACCAGGAATTTTATTACGCAACTCTCCCCAATATTTGCTACCAGGGCTATTTATGGCTCTGTTTTTCGGCTTTTGGTTAGGTGGTGGGCTTGCTTGTGTACAGCACTTTTCTCTGCGCCTCGTTCTTTGGCAAAGTGGTGATATCCCCTGGAATCTTGCCCAATTCCTCAACTACTGTGTTGAACGGCGCTTACTCTTGCGTGTTGGTGGGCGTTACCGCTTTCTGCACCGCGAACTCCTCGACCATTTTGCTAATTCTGGCACTGCTCATCTCAGGTAATGTTTAGATCCCTCTATCCCGCATTTCTCACAAAAAGTAGGGGCGGGTTCACAAATCATATGTGTCAACTTAAGCTAAAAGCTATATAGGGCGGGCGTTGTACAAATACCTCGCGCCCTCATCCCCTAACCCCTTCTCCCCCAGGAGAAGGAGAACTAAATCTCTTGCTCCCTTCTCCCTGCGGGAGAGGGGCTGGGGGAGAGGGCGAAACCTTGCAACCAAGAGGGTTTCACGTTAAGTTGACACCACTGGTTCACAGATGTGCTCTCGTAATTTACGACTATCTGGCTTAACCCGTCCCTACGGCTGTAGACAAGGAGAAAAAAATCTCGTGAGAAATCAGGGTTATTTGCTGGCTTTCATATCACGGGAATGAATTTCAAGGCTAATAGTTCAAGTCTACTGAAGTAGACTCAAAATTTTGAGGGATATTTAGAGATGACTTTTGCTAATTAGACTCTTAATTCATTCCCAGTCGGGCTATGGGTTTGGCATTAATACCAATTCTTTATTAAGCTGCATAGAATTCGATCCCCCCTAGCCCCCCTTAAAAAAGGGGGGAAAAGAATCAAATTCCCCCTTAAAAAGGGTAAACCGGAATAAATCTCTCAAAGTCCCCCTTTTGAAGGGGAGCCACTGCGTTGCGGGGGTTCCCCCCGTTGTAGCAAGTGGCATGGATTTAGGGGGATCTAAATATATGCAACTTCACATGAAATTGGCATTAAGTTGACACGTATGCAATACCCACCCTAAAACGACGGAGATTTTTTCAATAATCAAATCGGATTCTTATAATGTATCACCGTACTTTGGTAGAGTAATTTTAACCAGCTTGAATTACTAGACAATCCAGAGCATCACAACTATGAAAGTTATTCATGGAACCTGGATACCAAACGCGGCATCTGACTTTATTCAGCCAGGGTCTTTTTATTTGTGGATAGAAACCCCAATAGTCAAAAAAAGTCGTGCTAATCAGCAAAATATTCATCCTGGACATTTAGCAAAAGCTGAATTAATTGCTTTTTTAACGCAAGCTTTAGGGTTGAAAGAAACAGCTAATCAATTAAGTCAACGCATATTACCTAAATACTTTGCACTACCAACTGCCAATAATCAACCCTTACCTTCACCAGAATTAATCAAGTATCTAGAAGTGGAAGTTCCGGAAGAATATGAGGGTTTCCAATATTGGCAGGTGGATTGTTATGAAACGGTCATATCTGCCAAGACGGAAAAAGTAAATAACGTTATCAAACTTCTCAATGATATCCATTTTTTAGCATTGCACAACGCAGATGAAGTTCAACTCGGTTCGGATTTGTTGTTTTGGTATCACTACACCCAAGCTTTTAAGCAAGTAATCCTTAAAGACCAATATATTCCAGCGCTGAAATATAGAGAGTTAGAAGCAGAAAAAACTAAGAAGAAAGGCAAGTCATCAACTGCAAAACCATTTGAAATTTACGCGACTTGGGAAATTATCTCTGTTGCCTACGAAGAAAATATTAAAAAGTATATTGATTATATGCCGCTGATTTGTGTGGCAGGTGCGGCAACATCTGGCGATAGCATTGAGTTTTATGATAGAGAAACATTATTACGTCACTTTTCTGAGACTATCCTCACAAATATAGTCAGTCATACACCCTCAACAGCCGCGTTTGATAAACAAATTGCAGATTCTCTCGTTGAATATTCTTTTTACCCCCATCGACATAACCCATTAATAACAAAGACTGCTTTAGAAGAATATCAGCAATGGTTGGCATGGAAAACTAAAATTACCCGCACTCAAGCTGATTCTATTTTTCATCTATGTTTTCAATTGCATTCTCCTGCTGCTGAAGAAATAGATAATTGGCAAATGCAATTTTTAGTAGCCAGTAAAAAAGACCCTTCGCTGAAGCTGGATTTGTCAGATTATTGGAGTATGAATAAAACAGCTAAAGCGGGAGTACATAAACAATTTGGTAAGGACTTTGAAACTCATTTGCTACTGAATTTAGGTTATGCAGCGCGGATGTATCCCAAATTATGGCAGGGGTTGGAAACGGATCAGCCTACGGGAATGCAACTAACTTTAGAAGAGGCGTTTGGCTTTCTCCAAGACAGTGCTTGGGTGCTGGAAGACGCAGGTTTTAAAGTCATTGTACCTGCTTGGTACACTCCCGCAGGTCGCCGTCGTGCCAAAATTCGCCTGAAAGCATCAGGTAAAAAATTAGCGCCCACAAAGGGTGAAAGCAAAAGCTATTTTGGTTTAAATTCGCTGGTACAGTATGAATATGAGTTGGCAATTGGTGAGCAAGTTGTCACACCTCAAGAATGGGAACAATTAATTAATGCTAAGGCTCCTTTAGTGCATTTTCGCGGTCAATGGATGGAATTAGACCGTAATAAAATGCAGCAATTGTTGGAATTTTGGCAATCTCACGGCGATGAACAGCCAGAGATGAATTTGCTGGAATTTCTGCAACGCAGTGCGGAAGCTGGGGACGAGTGGGAAATTGAACACGATGAAGTTTTATCGGAAATGATGGCGAAGCTGCAAGATAAAACCCAGCTAGAACCAATTTCCGAACAATTAAATCTGCAAGGTAATTTACGCGAGTACCAAAAGCGTGGGGTTTCTTGGCTGCAATATTTAGAGAAATTGGGATTAAATGGCTGTCTTGCAGACGATATGGGTTTAGGTAAGTCTGTGCAGGTGATAGCTAGGTTGGTTCAGGAGAGGGAGGCTTATGAAGACGCGGTGAGGGGGAGGAGGGGTGACGCGGAGACATCAGGACGCGGGGACGCGGGGATATGTCTCTCTGCATCTCTGTTACCTACGTTATTAATTGCGCCTACTTCTGTTGTGGGGAATTGGCAAAAGGAAATTGCCAAGTTTGCGCCTCATTTAAAAAGTATGGTGCATCATGGGAGCGATCGCACGCAAAACTCCGCAGACTTCAAAGCCGCTTGTCTCCAGCACGATGTTGTCATTACTTCCTTTACCCTAGCTCGCAAAGATGAGAAGCTACTCAACAGCGTTGAATGGCAACGTCTTGTCTTAGATGAGGCGCAAAATATCAAAAATCCCAAAGCAGCGCAAACCAAAGCCATTCTCAAACTCTCCGCCAAACACCGACTAGCTTTAACGGGAACTCCTGTTGAAAACCGCCTGCTGGATTTATGGTCAATTTTTAATTTTCTCAATCCTGGTTATTTGGGTAAAGAAGCACAGTTTCGCAAATCCTTTGAGGTTCCGATTCAGAAAGATAACGATCGCGTCAAATCAGTTACCCTAAAGAAATTAGTCGAACCTTTAATTTTACGTCGGGTGAAAACCGATCAATCTATCATTAATGATTTACCTGACAAAGTTGAGCAAATACTCTACACCAACCTGACTAAAGAACAAGCATCACTTTACGAAGTCGTGGTGAAAGATGTTGAGGAACAATTGCAAAAGGCTGAAGGGATTCAACGTAAGGGTTTAATTCTTTCTACCTTGATGAAATTGAAGCAAATTTGTAACCATCCTGCTCAGTTTTTACAAGATAATAGCGAATTTTCTCCTGAGCGATCGCACAAACTTAGCCGATTAGCTGAAATGGTAGAAGAAGCCATTTCCGAAGGCGAAAGTTTACTCATATTCAGCCAGTTTACCGAAGTTTGCGAAAATATCGAAAAACATCTCAAGCACAACCTACACTGCAATACTTACTATCTACATGGTGGTACAAACCGCAAACGTCGGGAACAGATGATTACGGAATTTCAAGACTCCGATACAGAACCATCTGTATTTATCCTTTCACTCAAAGCAGGCGGTGTCGGGATTACCCTCACGAAAGCAAACCATGTATTTCATTTTGATAGATGGTGGAACCCAGCAGTTGAGAATCAAGCAACAGATCGCGCTTTTCGGATTGGTCAAAAAAAGAACGTCTTTGTACATAAATTTGTGGCGATTGGCACACTAGAAGAAAAAATTGACCAAATGATTGAAGATAAGAAAAAACTCTCGGCTGCTGTTGTGGGGAGTGATGAATCTTGGCTTACAGAATTAGATAACGAAGCCTTTAAACAACTCATCGCCTTAAATAAAAGCGCAATTTTGGAGTAAATATTATGACTAAATTTAGCCGAACTTGGTGGGGCGATCGCTTTATTCAAGCATTAGAACAATTTACCGATGATAACCGACTCAAACGTGGGCGTTCTTATGCTCGTGGTGGGAAAGTTTTAAATTTTGAAGTTGATAAAAATGAAATTACTGCTCAAGTTCAAGGTTCAATTAATCCCTACTTTGGTGTTTATACGGTTCCACTTTATAGTATTTCAATTGAAATTACACCCATTGCCAAAACTCGCTGGAGCGAAGTGATTCAAAAGCTTTCCTCAAAAGCGAGTATTGTTTCACGGTTACTACTTAACGAAGTACCAGAAAATATAGAAGATACGTTTGCTGACTTAGGACTACATTTATTACCTCAAAGCAGCAAGGATTTTAAAACTAGATGTTCCTGTCCCGATTATGCCAATCCTTGTAAGCATATTGCTGGAGTTTATTATTTAGTAGCGTCGCAGTTAGATGAGAATCCATTTTTATTGTTTGAACTAAGGGGATTAACTAAAACAGAACTGCAAGCAAAGCTGGCTGAGTCAAATTTGGGTAAAGCGCTATCGGAAGAACTGAATACGAAAGAAATTCCTTTAGAATTATCTACATCGTTGTATACAAAATTAGAAAAGCAATCTATTGCACAGAAACCAAGCGTTAGGGAATTTTGGTTAGGTACAAAGCGATTACCACAAACAATTGAAGTAGCTAATCAAAGTGGGGTATCGGCAATTCTTGTGAAAAAGCAGGGAGATTTTCCAGCTTTTTGGCGGAAGGATAACTCTTTTATTGAAACGATGGAGGAGTTATATCAGCGAGTGAAAACGAAAAATCAGAATATTCTCTGAGGAATGCTTCATGCAGAAACGCAGAGACGAAGAAAATAGTGACTGGAGGATTAACTAATTCCGGCTAACTTTCAGCCAACCAAAAACTTGTTCAACGGTCAAATCAATTGTTAAAAATTTAGGTATGGGTAGAGATTCATTACCAGTTAACTCTAAAGGTTCCTGCGCGGGAATAAATGCCAAAATTAATCGCTCATCTGGGTCAATTAACCATCCTAGTTGAGTACCATATTTTAGGCAGTGCAAAATATTGCTAATAACTTTAGTCGCTTTTTGCTCAGGTGAAAGAATTTCCACCGTCCAATCAGGATAAATTTCAAATGTATTGGGTACTTCACCATCTGCTTCAAAGGGAATTCTCTCCTAAAGAAACACGCTAGCATCGGGAATAATCGAACGTCCACCAAATGTACAGCGCAATTCTGGAAAAGCTAAAGCAATTTGTGGCGTTTCTGCAACTTGATTAACAGCATCACAAAATTTGAATTGCAGACGCGAGTGTTTACCTTGAGGTATAGGTTTTTGGTAAATGCGACCATGAATAAATTCACTAGCTGGCTTGGTTTCTGGAAGTTTGAGAAATTCGCTCAGAGTCAGAGGTGCTGCTATCGTCATATACCAACTGTTCTAGATTACTGTTATTGTATCGAGTTGCGATCGCCTTACCTTGGACTCAAGGACAATTCTTGTCTAATTGATTCAGTAATCGCATCTACTAAAACCAAACGTTGACTAATTGGTAATTGCACAACAGATTGCTTTAAATCCTGTGTAGGTACATTGATTAAATCTGCTTGTACAGTATTTTGATGATTTTGATTTTGTGCTAACAATTGCTGTAGATGATTTTCTAAATCTACACGAAGTGTCTCTAAAAACATACAATCATTACCAATATCCGATAAATCATCTTTATCTATGTTTTCATCATTTAGCTGTGATTCATATAGTTTGATTAAGTTGTCAATTGCTTCAATAATAAATTGAATATCTTTAAAAGAGAGTTTCATTTTCTTTACCAAGTTTATATTTGACTGTTAATTTATTTTATAAAAATTTTCTCCAATCTGCCTGAGTGCAGTTTTATACGTTTCAAGCGGCATAATTTCTTGAGGTTGCCATAACCAGTGGTCAAAAAAATATATATTACTTGTGGATAACTACAATGTATGTGTAGTTTTCTGTAACACATCATGGCGTGAATGAATTTTATGGAAGTCTAATCGCTTACTGTTTCTTACACCTACAAAAAAGCGATCGCCTTCTCAAACAGCGATCGCTTTTTTAATTCAATCTCAAATCTTTACACCAACAGTGTCTGCAACAAAGGTCTATCTTCCGACAACTTACCCGTCCGCAACCATTCACTTAATTCCTCTGGTGCTGCGGCTTGCTGGAGACGTTCCCGCAATGATACACCTTCTAAAATTTCATCCTGCAACAGTTGTTGAGCCGTCTCTTCCAACAATGCCCGGTTATGTTGCAGAATACTCAAAGCAATGTGGTGAGCATTATCTAGGGTTTGCTTCACCTCGCGGTCAATTTCCTCTGCAACTTGAGGACTAATAGAACGGCGGGGATTACCATAGCCTTCGATAAATTGCTGTTGAATCTTCTCAAATGCTACTGGCCCTAGTTTATCGCTCATGCCATAGATGGTGATCGCACGTTCTGCCAAATCTGTAGCTTTTTGGATATCGTCAGATGCACCAGTAGATACCTTACCAAAGACAACTTCTTCCGCCGAACGTCCACCCAATAAAGTTGCAATCCGTCCGCGAATTTCGTCTTCCACCATCAAAAAGCGGTCTTCTTCTGGCATTTGGATGGTATAACCCAATGCACCGACACCACGAGGCACAACGGAGATTTTTTCAACTTTACCAGCACCAGGCATTAGAGCACCTATGATGGCGTGACCAACTTCGTGATAAGCTACGGTCTTCTTCTCAGTTTCATTTAACACGCGAGAGCGTTTTTCTAAGCCAGCCACCAAGCGCTCAATTGCTTCGTTGAAATCTGCCATGATGACTGCTTGCCGATTTTGCCGAGCTGCTAGCAGTGCGGCTTCGTTCACCAGGTTGGCTAAATCTGCTCCAGCAAACCCAGGTGTGCGAATAGCAATGGTAGCTAAATTTACATCATCAGCTAATTTGACGTTTCTCGCATGAACTTTGAGAATAGCTTCCCGACCGATTTTATCAGGGCGATCGACCACAATTTGACGGTCAAAGCGTCCGGGACGACGCAAAGCAGGGTCTAGGACTTCGGGACGGTTAGTGGCGGCGATAATAATTACGCCTGTATTGGCATCAAAGCCATCCATTTCGGTGAGTAACTGGTTGAGGGTTTGTTCTCGTTCATCATTACCACCCACAAATCCACCAGCACCACCGCGAGATTTACCCAGTGCATCTAACTCATCGATAAAGACGATACAGGGAGCTTGTTTTTTAGCTTGTTCAAATAAATCACGGACACGTGCAGCACCGACACCAACGAACAGTTCGATAAATTCAGAACCAGAAATACTGAAGAAAGGAACTCCAGCTTCACCTGCGATCGCTCTGGCTAACAATGTCTTACCTGTTCCGGGAGGCCCTACCAACAATGCACCTTTAGGAATTTTCGCTCCTAAGCGGGTGTATTTGTCAGCATTTTTCAAGAAATCAACAATTTCTTCTAATTCAACTTTGGCTTCATCGACACCAGCCACATCAGTAAATTTTACACCCGTGCTGCCATCAGAAGAGATCCGCGCCTTGCTTTTACCTACCGTCAACGCTGCTGGGCCGCCTCCTTGGCGATTCATTAAAAAGCCCCAAATTCCAAAGAAAATTAATGGTGGAGCCACCCAACTAACTAGAGTGCCTAGCCAGCCATTTTGATTTGGTGCTGGTGCAGCAAACTCAACATTATTCTCGCGGAGAATCTTGGGTAAATCGAGATCCAAAGCCACTGGTGTAGTAGTTAATACTTGTTCAGCAGGTTTGCCATCGGGGGTTTGAGTTTTGACAACATACTCAATGCGATCGCCTCCTACCATCGCTCGTTCGACTTTACCCGCTTGTACCTGAACAATAAAATCACTATAAGGAACTTGCGGTAATCGTGTCCCAAAAAAACTAGGCACAATTAAGTTAAGCAGCAATAAGAAAGTTAGTAATATCAAAAAGCTGCCACCAAACTGCCGCCACCTAGAAGGTTTCATTTGATTTTTGTTATTAGTTTCAACAGGCATTTTGATGTACCCTCAATTTAATTTTTTCATTAGTCATTAGTCATTTGTCGCTGGTTTTTAGCAAATGATTAATGACTACTTTTTCAACTTAGTAGCAAAGCAAATAAACTACATAAAGCAATGCCATGCCATCAAACACCCCAGCACTGATCGCTTGAACGTACTTGAGATGCAGCAACTCAACCAGACATACCTAAAACTGTTACATACCAATGCGCTTAAGGAATTGCTGAGTGACAGTTGCAAGTGCGGAACGTGAATTGCAAAGTTTTGTATCTGTTAGGTCTATTCTAGAAACTAGATGGCGTAGACCAAATTCGTGTATACCCCACAGAACAATGCGTATTGCCGAACTTTTATGGAAAATAAGCTGGGATTGATTGTGAAAGTCTTTCTACTCTCGATTACGCTGTCGCTCTTGATTAAGTACGCAGCACCGAGTCTGATGATTCCGGGGACAGATGGAGTTGCCCTAGCTATGGTGCTATCGCCAGCTATCATTATGGCGATCGCGCTCTTTTGGCGATTGCAAGCACAAAAGCAAAATTAGCTGATAATCCCATAGGCGGAAGTTGCTACAATCAGCTAACCTAGCTGCATTATCAAGCATAATGTAGCTTGCCAACTGCTGGGAGTCAGCCTGTGAACCTAGGTCAATGGATCGGCTTAATCGCCATAGTTCTTTCTTTATACATTTTGTGGCAAATAAAAGAAGTATTGTTGCTAATGTTTGCCGCAATTGTATTAGCTTCAACCTTAAATCGCCTAGCGCGATGGTTCCAACGCTGGGGAATCAGACGTGGTTTCGCCGTCATTCTCTCGGTTGGTATCTTTTTTGCCTTGATTGTAGGTTTTTTCTGGCTGATTGTGCCGCCTTTTGCAGCGCAGTTCCATGAACTTACCTATCGAGTTCCCCAAGGTTTTGAACGCTTCAATAGTTGGGTTAACGTCTTAAAAACACAGGTTCCCGATCAGCTAGTACCTTATATTCCAGATCTAGACAGTCTGATCAAACAAGCACAGCCATTCATCAATCGAGTAGTGGGAAACTCTTTTGCCTTTGTCTCTGGATCGTTAGAAGCTGTCCTCAAAATTTTACTGGTGCTGGTTTTAACAGGAATGTTATTGGCCAATCCCCAAGCTTACCGTAAAGTATTTGTCCGCCTTTTCCCCTCATTTTATCGGCGGCGAGTAGATGGGATTTTAGATAAGTGCGAAACTTCATTAGGAGGATGGGTAATAGGCGCGCTCATCGCTATGGGTGTAGTCGGACTGATGAGTGTAATTGGCTTATCGCTTTTAGGCGTAAAGGCGGCATTGGCTTTAGGTGTTTTAGCAGGATTTTTAAACTTGATTCCCAACCTAGGCCCGACAATGAGTGTAGTTCCAGCAATGGCGATCGCACTTTTGGATGCTCCTTGGAAAGCTGTTGCTGTGTTGATTCTCTACTTTTTCATTCAGCAGGCGGAAAGTAATTTTATTACACCAGTCGTCATGGCTCATCAAGTTTCTTTACTACCAGCCGTGACGTTAATTTCTCAACTATTTTTCGTGACTTTCTTTGGTTTTTTAGGATTATTTTTGGCGTTACCACTGACTGTGGTTGCGAAGATTTGGTTGCAAGAAGTTTTAATTAAAGATGTTTTAGATGAATGGGGGCATAGCCATCAAAAAGAGTCTGAGTTGGTGATAGTTTCTCACTCTCCTGGATTAGATGATCCTAGGGAAACAGATAATTCAGATATTCATGCAGAACGTCCGATTGATGATGCAGTACAAAAAGAAGATTAGTGATGGAGGACAACGAGGGCAAGAAAGCAGGGGAAGCAACCGAAGATAAAATGCCCCATGCCCCATGCCCTATTTACTTTTTACCCCTTACTTTTAAAAGAATCGAGCCACTCTCGAACTTGTTCGCGGGCAATATCGCGTCCACCAAGGCCAAAAGCTAGGGCAATTGCCACGGCGATCGCACCAATTAAAAGTCCGAATGCTAAATTCACAATATCGCTGGCTACGCCAATTTGCCGCAGTGCCATTGCTGATACTAAGGTAATGATGGCAATCCGCGCTACTTGTCCTAAAATCCGTGCTTGAGTATTCTCAGAACTGGCAATGATGCTAAAAGCTAGATTTGCCAAGAACAAACCAATTCCAAACACTACTAATCCGGCAAGAATCCGCCCGAATATAATCAAAATGCCGGATATCAAGGCTGTTAGTGCAGCAATATTGAGGATATTTACTGCTGCAACTGTCGCAAACAGCATAATGCCAACGAAGGCAATAATACCGACAATTTCTGATGGTGTACGGGTTGGGGTAGATACTGGTGCGCCTGCTTCTGTGTATACAGCTGTTTGTCTCGGTGATGGCAGACCGAGTACAGCAAAAATATTGTTGAACCCCAAACTAGTGAGGATACTAGTAACTAAATCCGAAACAAACCGCCCCACAAAATAGCCAATAATCAGAATTGCTAAGGCTGTAAAGATTGCAGGTAAGGCATTGAGAATCTGTTGCAGCATTGCGATCGCGGGGACAGAAATCGCCTCAATTTTTAAAGCATTGAGCGTGGCGATCGCTACTGGAATCAAAATCAAAATATAGACCAGCGTGCCGAGAATATTCGACAGCGGTTGTACCCCCGTACTGGGAGAGATACCAAACCGACTACCTAAATGGTCAATTCCGGTTGCATGTAACAAGTTAGTGACAACTCGCCGGACGATATTCGCTATAAACCAGCCGACAGAACCAATTAAAGTTGCTGCTAAAATATTCGGCAGAATTGACAGAATCTCTGTAATCAGAGCTTTTACTGGTTGTAATGCCTCCCTTAGCCCCAGAGTATCCAGAACGGGGACAAGAAATAGTAAAAAAATGAACCAATACAAGGCATTGCCGATGGTTTCACTGAGAGATAACTGAGATACTCCCGGTGTCCCATCCTGTGTTTCTTCGTTCAAACGCTCATCCAACCTTAAAATTTGGAGTCCGCGTACCGTAACAATCTTGACAATAGTAGCTAATAGCCAAGCAACACCCAAGAGAATTGCCGCACCAACCAACTTTGGTAAAAAACCTACAAGCTGATCGACAAAATTATTGAGTGGTCGAGAAGCTACTTCCAGATTTAGAGCTTGTAATACAGCTACCGCTGTCAACAGGATAATAATCCAAAAGACTAAGCCGGAGATTAACTGCTCCACCTGAGGAAAATCCTCTCGACCAGTTACTCCTGAAGCAATGCGGTTATCTATGTTTGTACGATTAAGAACTTTTCGTGTTGCTAGTGAAACAAACTTAGCAAGTAGCCAACCAATTAACAAAATTACCGCTGCTCCTAGCAAGCGGGGTGTAAATAGAATTATTTGGTCAAAAATACCTTGCAGATCTGTAGTTCCCGTCCTTACGGCTGGTGATTCTGGTGGTAGGCTTGGTGATTGTGCCAACAATGGCTGCACCCTCATCGACAAACCAATTTCTATTACCTGGGTTATTCCTAGCCAAGTTGCGTTCATGGTTTTTCGGAATTAAGAGTTAATTGTTAAGCCAGAACACTTAAGTTACTTCTGGCGTGGATTGCGATCCACAATCCGATATCCCCGTAAGTTTACGAGCATTTTGCTTAACAATTTACCAGTAAAAACATATATGACATTCGTATCATGAGTAATTTTTAACTAAATCCTCGAGGCGGTAATTCCTGGTGTAGGCAATATGTGAAGCAGTGACGGGTACGCAGGGGGTTTGCCCCCATGAGCAACTGCTGAACCCGCTTGCTGAAAGCGTTTCCGAACGTTAGGACAATAGGAAAGAAGGCTCTTCGAGGTATACCTAGCTTCGCAAAAATCATGATTAAACATCTTGATTTATCGGCGTTATTGGCGTTATCGGTGGTTAATTATTCTTATCTGAACTGTATTGAGCTATGAACAGTCGATTTTGAGTTACTCTAAGTGCAGCAGCCGCGTCAAAAATGTAGAATGTCGCAAGTATTGGAACAATCAATTCAAATTAATGCTCCAGCCACGGTAGTAGAGCATTGTATTACCGATTTAACTCTGATGCACCGATGGCTTAACCCAGTTTTACGTTGCGAACCTGTGGGCAAAGTCTGGAGTACGGATATTGGGAGCCAAAGTCGCTTTATCATCCAAATTCCCATCATTCAACCTACCTTGAACACTGTTGTCGTAGAACGGCAACCGGGTTTAGTTGTTTGGGGATTCAAAGGATTTTTTCAAGGACGCGATCGCTGGGAATGTCAACCTATATCTAAGGGAACGAATTTATTAAACCGTTTTGAGTTCGATATTCCCAACCCCCTAGTAAGTTGGGGCTTTAATACTTTTGCCGCGTCTTGGACAAAAGATGATATGCAAGCTCAATTGCTCCGCCTCAAACGAGTGGCAGAAAGTTTACAACAAATTTAGTTATTGGTCATTTGTCATTTGTCATTTGTCATTGGGCATTTCTCCCCCTTGTCCCCCCACACTCCCCACACTCCCCACACTCCCCACACTCCCCACACTCCCTCATCTCCCTCACCTTCCCAACTCAGTCAGCAACCGTCGAATTGCAACTGAATCCTCAGCGTCAGGAACTTTGGCTAGATAAGTTTGCAAGTCGTCAGCAGCTTGGGGATAGTAACCCAGTTGATAGTAAATCAGACCGCGATCGCGTAATTCCAAACTCACACCTGGAAACAACAGTAAAATTCGTTCAACCGCCGCTAAACTTTTTTCTAACTCTTGCTTTTTGAGGTAAATAAATTTCAAATTTGTGAGCATCCGTGCCAAAAATTGTCGATGGCTGACTGGGGCTAAAAATTCTGGCTGTAACTGCACAGGTTGCTGAAACATTTGAGATAGCCGTTCTTCGCAATCTTGGGCAAATAACACTTCACCGCGATGGAATGCATCCACGAAAATTTCCATATCGGAAACATCTGGGCGGATCAAGAAATGTCCGGGCATTCCTATCCCCACCATTGGAAAATCAAGCCGTCGGGACACCTCCAGATACACTAGTGCTAAGGTAATGGGAATGCCCAGCCGTCGGTCAATCACATCATTTAAAAAGCTGTTGCGCGGATCGTAGTAGTCTGCTTTATTGCCCGCAAATCCCAAGTCATCATATAAATACTGATTTATACTTTGAATCACCCGCAGCGGATATCGTGAGTCAGGCAGGCGTTCTTGTACTTCCATTGCCATTGTCTCGAAGGCATTAAGGTATTCTTCAGAGTCAAGGTGAGGATATTCTTCCTGTGCAATATATAAAGCAGCCTTCACCAGGTCGATATGCTCGTCAGGCTGTTGAATCTCCTGGTAAAAATATTGTCGCGCTGACGAAAAATTCATAAGCGATCGCTCGGTCGAGGTGTGAGGATGAAGCGAGTCAACTGAACACAGTTGGATATAACTACCTTTATCTTAAGGATATTCAGAAGTTTTTGCATAGTTTGTTTGTACAGAAGAACCATCTTAATCAGGGTTCTATGCAGTAAATAGCTATAAGGTATTATTGGCTTTTGGTGCTGTTGGTACTAGCTCACGATGCAGGCATCACAAGTAACAGCAAATAAAATTTAAAGTATAAATATATACTTTCAACTATTTTAATAACTGCTGTGTCTACAGTTGCAAGATAAAGTAGTTTGTGGAATTTGCATCTCAGAAGAATTTTACCAGCTAGCCTAATTTTGATCCCCAGACCCCAGTCTTAAGAATCAATTTATGGCGGAGAATGGGGTCGTTCAGTGTTAATCTGAAAAGTGACATTACTTCATCTTATGTCGTCTACGACCCTATCTGAAATATAGCTTCAATCATTAGGCTCAGCATGGTCACCACCGCAGAAAAAACAAACATCGGTTACATTACCCAAATCATTGGTCCTGTTGTAGACGTTAAATTTCCTGGCGGGAAATTGCCGCAAATCTACAACGCTTTGACCATCAAAGGCTCCAACGAAGCTGGACAGGAAATCAACCTGACCGTCGAAGTACAGCAATTGCTGGGCGACAACCAGGTGCGGGCTGTTGCTATGAGCTCCACCGATGGCTTAGTGCGTGGTCTGGAAGTAGTAGATACTGGCGCTCCAATTAACGTGCCAGTTGGTAAAGCCACCTTGGGCCGGATTTTCAACGTCCTTGGCGAACCCGTAGATAATCAAGGGCCTGTAAATCCTGAGGCAACATTGCCCATCCACCGCGAGGCTCCCAAATTCACCGAACTGGAAACTAAACCTTCCGTGTTTGAAACCGGAATTAAAGTTGTAGATTTGCTGACTCCTTATCGGCGTGGCGGTAAGATTGGTCTGTTCGGCGGTGCAGGTGTTGGTAAGACCGTGATCATGATGGAGTTGATCAACAACATCGCCACTCAGCACGGTGGAGTATCTGTTTTCGCGGGCGTGGGTGAGCGCACTCGCGAAGGTAATGACCTCTACAATGAAATGATTGAATCTGGGGTAATCAACAAAGATAACCTCAACGAATCAAAGATTGCTCTAGTTTATGGTCAGATGAACGAACCACCTGGAGCAAGAATGCGCGTAGGTCTGTCTGGATTGACAATGGCAGAGTACTTCCGCGATGTAAACAAACAAGACGTACTGCTGTTTGTTGACAATATCTTCCGGTTTGTACAAGCAGGTTCAGAAGTATCAGCACTTTTGGGACGGATGCCTTCAGCGGTAGGATATCAACCTACTCTGGGTACTGACGTGGGTGCATTACAAGAACGGATTACCTCGACCACAGAGGGTTCTATTACCTCGATTCAAGCAGTGTACGTACCTGCGGACGACTTGACCGACCCTGCACCAGCGACCACCTTTGCCCACTTGGATGGAACAACAGTACTATCTCGTGGTTTGGCAGCTAAAGGGATTTATCCAGCTGTAGACCCACTAGGCTCGACTTCCACCATGCTTCAGCCTGACATTGTTGGCAGTGAGCATTACAACACTGCCCGTGCTGTACAAGCTACACTCCAACGTTATAAAGAACTGCAAGACATCATCGCCATTCTTGGTCTAGATGAACTGTCTGAAGAAGACCGTCTGACTGTAGCACGCGCCCGGAAGGTTGAGCGCTTCTTATCTCAGCCATTCTTCGTGGCAGAAGTGTTCACTGGTTCTCCTGGTAAGTATGTGAAGTTAGAAGATACCATTAAAGGGTTCCAGAAGATTCTGTCTGGTGAATTGGACGAGCTGCCAGAACAAGCCTTCTATTTGGTGGGCGATATTAACGAAGCGATCGCTAAAGCTGAAAAGCTCAAAGGCTAAAAATTAGTCCAAAGTCAAGAGTCCAATGTCCAATTATTGACTCTTGACCCTTGACCCTTGACTTTTGACAACTTATGACATTAACCGTTCGTGTAATTTCCCCAGATAAAACTGTGTGGGATGCCGAAGCTGAAGAAGTAGTTCTACCCAGCACCACTGGTCAGCTAGGTATCCTGAGTGGACACGCACCGCTGTTGACTGCCTTAGATACAGGTGTCATGCGAGTACGTGCCAGCAAAAATCAAGATTGGCAAGCGATCGCCCTTTTGGGTGGCTTTGCCGAAGTTGAAGAAAATGAAGTCACCATTTTGGTGAATGGTGCTGAACGTGGCAGTGCTATTGACCTAGAAGAAGCTCGTACTGCTTACAGCGAAGCCCAAACAAAGCTAAATCAGGTAACAGCAGGCGATCGCCAAGCTCAAATCCAGGCAACTCAAGCCTTCAAACGCGCTCGCGCTCGGTTTCAAGCTGCTGGCGGTTTGGTCTAAAATTTTACTCTGGATTTTAAATTTTGAGGGTGGGCTATTTGTCCACCCTTAAATGTATATTTATTTTCTAAAAAAATTACACCAAGTTTAAGAAATCTGGCATCCCCCAAATGAAGTGATACTTTAGATAATTAGTTGCCCAGAAGGGCACACATTATGAATAAGTTTAAATCTTCCTTTGGTAAGATTGCTGGATCTGTTCTAGCATCATTAGCAATAGCTGGTAGTGTTAATTATGCCAATAATGCTAATGCAATAACAGTAAAAACACTTACAAAAAACGAAATCACCTCAGTCTCAGTCAAACCTGTACAACCAAAACCAGTCATTGCCCAGTTGCCAACCACTAGTACTCAATACCAGGCAATGCAAATGTTACCTGGGGGAGCGCTAATTCCAATTGTTCTTTTGGGCGGTGTGGTAATATTTGTCCCTCTGTTCTTTGGCGGCTTGGTGGTAATTGGTGAACGAGAAGTTGGTATTGTCGTCAGAAAGTTTACCATGTCCGGTCGTGGACTTCCGGCTGGGCGTTTAATTGCACTTAATGGCGAAGCAGGTTTGCAAGCGGATACCCTAGCTCCTGGTTGGCATTGGGGTTATTGGCCTTGGCAATACTCAGTTCGCAAAGAGTCGGTAGTAGTTGTACCTCAAGGTGAAATTGCCTTGATTGTCGCAGCAGATGGTGCTTCCAACCCTCCAGAACGCATCCTCGGTAAAATTGTCGATTGTGATAACTTTCAAGATGCCCGGAAATTCCTCACCCAAGGTGGAGAAAAAGGCCGTCAAATGGGTTTTTTGACCGCTGGTACTTACCGCATCAATACCGCTTTGTTTAAAGTGATCTTGGCATCGAACGCCTCTGCTCATGGCATGAATCCAGAACAGTTGCGAGTATACAGCCTGCCATCTGATAAAGTTGGCATTGTGACTACTCTAGATGGGCTACCAATTCCCGGTGGTGAAATTGCTGGCCCGACTTTTGTGGGACACGACAACTTCCAGAACGGACAAAAATTCATTGATGCTGGTGGACGCAGAGGCTTGCAAGAGCAAATATTGCTTTCTGGTTCTTGGAACTTGAATCCTTGGTTTGTTCAGGTTGAACAAGTGCCAATGACCGAAATTCCCATTGGCTATGTAGGTGTAGTAATTTCTTTCGTAGGTAAAGCCCAAGAAGATGTGAGTGGTGCAGCCTTCACTCACGGTAATTTGGTGAATCAGGGACATAAAGGTGTGTGGGTAGAACCACTTTATCCTGGTAAGCACCCACTCAATTCCCGCATCATGAAGATTGAATTGGTGCCAACGACCAACATTGTTTTAAACTGGTCAGGTCGTACCGAACGCCACAGCTAT
This sequence comes from Aulosira sp. ZfuVER01, assembly GCA_034530615.2. Classification (GTDB taxonomy): domain Bacteria; phylum Cyanobacteriota; class Cyanobacteriia; order Cyanobacteriales; family Nostocaceae; genus Aulosira. The sequence goes on along the minus strand of JAVRCV020000016.1, from coordinate 16,509 downwards.
GATGCTAAATTAGCCTCTCTGACAGTGCGATCGCGTGATGGGTTTGCTTTTGATTTAGAAGTAGCGCAAATTATCCACGTCGGTGCTTTGGATGCGCCGAAGGTGATCTCTCGCGTTGGTTCCATGCAAAATTTAGTAGACCATGTATTAGAACCAACTATCGGTAACTATTTCCGTAACTCTGCCCAAAACTGTACTGTCCTAGACTTTCTAACTGCTAGAAGTGAGCGTCAAGCCGAAGCTGCCGAGTATATCAAAATAGCAATCCGGGCTTACGATGTGCAAGCAATAGACACCCTAATTGGTGATATTCAGCCACCGGCAACTCTCATGCAGACACAGACAGACCGGAAAATTGCCGAAGAACAGCGCAAGACCTATGAAGTGCAACAAGCAGCGCAAACCCAACGCCAACAACTCGTTCGGGAAACAGCACTGGCTGATATTCAGCAAGAAATGGTGAAATCAGAGCAGAGTGTCCATATTGCTGACTTGAAGGCCCAGGCCCAAATTAAACAAGCGAATGGTGAAGCTGAAGGTACAAAACTCCGAGCAATGGCTGAAGCGGAAGGTATTCGAGCCACAGGTAATGCCAAAGCTGAAACCTACCGCACTGGTGTGGAAGCTTTGGGGCCTCAAGGTTATACAGCTATGCAGCTGATGCAAATTATTGGCGATCGCAATGTCCGCCTAATTCCAGATATCCTTGTTAGTGGTAGCAATGGCAGTACCAACGGTTTAGTCGATGGGCTACTATCAATGATTTTGTGGAATCAAAATACCAAGCAAGGTGAAGTCACACCAACACCACTGCATCCGCAACCAGTCGTAAAAACCCAACCAAATGGACAAAGCACTATTCCGCCCATAGTTGTTGATTTTCCTGTAGATAAGTAACATCAAAAGAATTGATTAGGTTGTAGGTAGTCAGCACTTTAGTAATCAAAAAGTACTAAAGTGCTGATACTAGTAAGAAACTTGCGCCTTAACCCAAGTGCGGAAAGCACGGGTTGTAGAGATTTCTCCATTCTGTTTACTCTCTTGAATAAATCGAGGTATTTCCTTGACTGCTACAGGTGTAAAAGTAGGGCTAACTTGGACTTCTAAATATTGCCCACCTTCCAGTCTGTAAATCCGCAACACACTGCCGTTGTAGCGCCAAAATTCGGGAATTCCCATCGCAGCATAAAGTTGTAACTTATCTATTTTAGATCTGGAGTATTCGACCTCTAGCACAAGGTCTGGGGGTGGATCGAATGCCAAGTCTATATTTTCTTTACTTCTAACTAAAAACTCATTTTGAATGTAGTAGCTGCTATCAGGCTCTCCTCCGCGTTCTAAATCATCCCGCGTTAATGTCAGAGATCCAGCCCTTTTAATCTCCAATCCCAACTCTTCGCACAGTACACCAACAAAAACTTCAATGAGGCGGTTTGAGTTTTCGTGCGGCATGAGTGGAGTCATAATTTCTATTGTGCCACTGTCATAAGCAAGTCTATTTTTGCGTTCTGAACCCATCTCAGCCAGCATAGTTTTGAATGTCTGCCAGCTGATGTTCTCAAGTAAGACTCTTATTTCTGCGGGTGTTGGTGTAGTCACCATTGTTCAGTTCTGTTTGGCTTTGATCTGAGAGAATTTTGATTTTCTGGGTGTGGTGTTCATGATTTACCTCCCTTAAACTGCCCCTATTGGGAGGATTAAACAGGAACTACCACAAAGATGAGGACGTAATAAAGCTACTGTTATATCGAATTAGTATTACTAAATTTATGTTAGATCTAATCTGGCTGATAACTCTGGCAGGAAAATTTTGCTAATACAAGACCGTTATCGTTTACTTAAGCTAATTGGTAAAGGGGGATTCTGCAAAAGCTACCTTGCTGTAGATGAGAATCAATTTCCCCCAGTTCCTTGTGTTATTCAACAATTATCCCGCCAAAATCAAACACCAGAAAGTTTTGTAGAAAAAGCACAACAGCTAAAGCTACTAGGCCAGCATCCTCAAATTCCGGCTTTACTGGCACACTTCCAGGATGAACAACACTTTTACTTAGTACAGGAGTTTATCGCAGGCAGTAATTTAGCAACCATACTAGAAGAAGAAGGCGCTGTTAGTGAAAATCAAATTTGGCAACTTTTAGCAGATATATTGCCAGTTTTGAAAATTATTCACGATCGCAATATTATCCACCGCGATATTAAACCAGAAAATCTTATCCGCACAGCAACTGGAGACTTAGCCTTAGTTGATTATGCTGCGGCTCAACTTGTTACTGGAATTGACCAATTTATAAGTAAAGACTGCATCGGTAGCCCAGAATATATTGCACCAGAACAAGTAACGGGAAAAGCAGTTTTTGCTAGCGATCTTTACAGTTTAGGAGTAACTTGTATTCACCTACTAACCCAAATTCCGCCCTTTGATTTATATGATGTTGCTAGTGATTGCTGGGTTTGGCAAGATTATCTGAGTACTAAAGTAAGCGATCGCCTCAAACAAATCCTCAACAAACTGCTGCAAAAGTCCATCAGCCAACGCTTTCAATCAGCCGATGAAGTCATACTGGCAATGGGGATTGCAGACACACCCATACATCGGCCTACCCTACGGGAAGCCGCCCAGAGGTCCTCTACATCAGTGTCCATCGGTGGTGCAAAATTCTCCACCCCTCTGTGGCAATGCATACATACCTTAAGCGGACTTCCTAGTATATCTGCTGGGATAAACTCTGTTAGCTTTAGCCCTGATGGCAAAACATTAGCTAGTGGTGATGACAAAATCATCAGATTGTGGGATTTAAATACTCAAAAAGTCTTAGCTACCTTATCAGGACATTCTCAAGCAGTAAAATCAGTAGCCTACAGTCCTGATGGCAAGATATTGGCAACGGCTAGCGACGATAACACTATCAAATTGTGGGATCTCAATCAATTCCAAGAAATCTGCACCTTAGTTGGACACTCACACGCCGTCAAATCAGTAGCTTTCAGTCCTGATGGGCAGATTCTCGCTAGTGGTAGTTGGGATAAGACAGTCAAACTCTGGGATGTGAATACTGGCAAAGAAATTTGTACCCTCACTGGACATCAATTACAGGTGAGTTCAGTGGCATTTAGCCCTCAAGGACAACTTTTAGCCAGTGCTAGTTTTGATCGCACGATTTGCCTATGGCAACTACCTACTACAGGAGAATTTAAAAACCGCCCAAATTGCAGCTTGTTAGGCACCTTTTCAGGTCATGCATGGGCGGTTTTAACGATCGCTTTTAGTCCCGATGGAACAATTTTGGCGACGGGTAGCGACGATAACACGATTAAATTATGGGAGGTAAACACTGGTCAGGTAATTACCACACTGTTAGGCCATTCTTGGTCAGTTGTAGCAGTGACGTTCACGGCTGATGGCACAATGCTAATTAGTGCTAGTCGCGATCGCACTGTTAAACTTTGGAAAGTTAGCACAGCAGAAGAAATTGCTACTCTCTCAGGTCATGCAGACTCTGTATCTACGATTGCTGTAAACCCTGATGCACAACTTATTGCTAGTGGCAGCAGGGACAAGACCATCAAATTGTGGCAACTTGTAAAACAGCAGGGAGACTAATTGAGAAATTTCAGGCGCTACCTGTAAAGGCAACTTCAGGAAATTTCAACTGCGCTTCTGCCATTGGACGGTTTCTGCCTTCCTCTTGCCAGTAGTTAATTACTTCTGTGGCTTTATTGAGTAACTCAACCCGATCCAAATCGCTAATCCAGTGTTTAGACTCCAATTCCTTCTTTAACTCTTCCCAAGCATCGTTTCTGGGCCAGAAGAAGTACTTGGTTAAAGGACTTGTGCCTTTACCTACAACTTGATCTACAGCAAGAGCAACGTTCTCGTCTAACCAAAGAATTTTTAAAATAAACTTGGTCAATCAAACCTCCGGGGAATATCCAAGCATTACTTACTAAGTCAGCGATCGCTTATTTTAACGCAATACCTTGCCAGATGGCTAAACAGTTATTGGGAATGGGGCATGGGGTATAATTCCCAATGCCCAATGCCCCATCCCATCCTATGACAAAACAACTTTCACCAAAAGCGATCGCAGTTTTTGATATTGACGGCGTGATTCGTGATGTTAGTGGTTCCTATCGTCGGGCGATCGCAGATACCGTTGAGTATTTTACCAATCAAGCCTATCGTCCTACACCATTAGATATTGACCAACTGAAGTCTGAAGGCGTCTGGAATAATGATTGGGAAGCCTCCCAAGAATTAATTTACCGTTACTTTCAATCTCAAGGACAGCCCCGCGAGCAACTGCAACTTGACTACAACAACATTGTTGCTTTTTTTCAATCCCGTTACCGAGGTACAGATCCCGAAAATTTCACCGGGTATATCTGTGATGAACCCTTATTATTACAACCTAGCTACTTAGAACAATTGACACAAGCTGCAATTGCCTGGGGATTTTTCAGCGGTGCAACTCGTGGTTCTGCTAACTATATTTTAGAAAAACGCCTAGGCTTACAATCTCCCGTCTTAATTGCGATGGAGGATGCGCCAGGTAAACCAGACCCCACAGGACTTTTCGCTACTGTGCAAATCCTCGAGAATGGGTGTGAGAATTTACCGACTGTCTTGTACGTGGGAGATACGGTAGCGGATATGTATACAGTTGAGAAAGCACGCAATTTGCATCCACACCGCAATTGGATTGGTGTAGGCGTTTTACCACCCCACGTGCAAGAAACAGCAGCGCGTCGTGATGCTTATGCTGAAACACTAAAAAAAGCAGGAGCAGCAGTAGTCTTAAGTAATGTACAGGAATTAAACCCAGGACAGATTCAGGAATTGGTCAGATTTTAGATTTTGTCATCTGTTATGGGGCATGGGGCATGGGGCATTGGGGAGGCAGTGCTTTGCGGGGGTTCCCCCCATTGTAGCAACTGCCGTCATTGGGCAATAGTCATTAATTATTTATCCCCTGCCCCCTGCACCATTTTCTTAATTTCTTCCCACCCTCTCCCACACTCCCTCATCCCCCTTGTCCTTTTTTCATCAGGACTGCCCCTTCACTTCAATCAATTCAACACTTCAAAGATGGCTCTTAAACCGTTGCTATTGAGCGTGTTCATCATGCCCTCAGCATTAGAGCGACTGCTAAATACTCCCACTTGCATGAAGTTTCGTCCCTGCGAGACTGTGGGAAAAGCGCCAGGGGCAAGGTATCGAACTAACTCTTGATCCCTTTCAGTTGCCACTTCTACTAATACGCGGTAACGTACACCCATCGGGCTGATAGCTCCATACTGTGTTGGATTGCTACCCATCGGAACGGCATTAGGGGGTAATGAATCGGCATTCATTGGAGCTGTTGTCACACCATAGGGAAGTGAAGCAGCAGGAGCTACATTATTGGGCAATGAACCGCCATAATTCCCAGTGGGATAACCTTCTGGTACTGGTACTTTCCGCATATTCCGAGTATTGCCCATTGGGATATTGGAATTGGGAACGGGTAAAAGATTTGAGTTACCCACAGGAGGTGCTTGTCGCCTTGGTGATGACTGCTTTTTACTCCTGGCTCTCGATGCTGGTGGCCTGACTACAGAATTGCTTGGAGGTTGGGGTGGGGCAAACTCAATGGCATTTGTATTCACCTGCACGTAATTTAACTGGGGTGTATCAGCGGAATTCCCAGCTACAGGAGGCATACTTGCTGTTGGAGAAACTGGAGGATTGAGTGGTGTTTCTCTACCTGTCAAGCTGCTGGGAACTGGAAAGCCGGGAACTGGAGAGTTGACTGTAGGGGTGGGTTGCGGTGCATTGAATTTGGGAACCGGACGTGATGTATTGGCTGGTAGCAGTGGCAATAGTTGGGGATTCAATTTGCCAATGCTCAGGTTATTACGAGAATTGCTGTTGTCGGCAGCTGGTATGTTTAGCCTGTTAGGTGTTTCAGCGAGTCCTGGAGCTGAGAAGATGATTTCACCATTAGTAGGTACATCTTGAGGCCCACCCGTCGCAGGTTGAATATTCCGGGCTACGAGCGTTGTCGCAACTTTAACATCTACCTTACCGACGATGCGATTGTTGGTCAGAGTGTTACCAATAGCAGCAATTACTTGTTTAGCAGCACTGGCGTTAATGTCGTAGCGAGCATTGTTGCGAAATTGATTACCACCAGGTTCCGAATTATTACCCAAATCTGGCAGAGCTTGGGCGATCGCTACCATACCATCTTCTTTACTACCCTCAATAATGTTATTCCGCAAAATTGGGTGGGCGTTGGCTTGTACGATAATCCCAGATCTATTGTTTTGAATTTGATTGTTGAAAATAGCTGGTGCGGCATTTTGAGCAATATTAATGCCAAAGCCAGTTTCTTGAAAGACATTTTCCCGTACCTGGGCTTGGGAAGTACCAGCGATTGTAATCCCATTGGCTCCATTACGGTAAAAGTTATTCTGGCTAATAGTTGGTGTGGCATTGCCAGTCACAAGCACCCCATCTTGGGTATTGCCAGTAAATGTATTTTGTGAAATTACTAGATTGCTAGATTCAATCCACAAACCATAACCGCGCGGATTGGGGTTTGTCACTGTGACTCCCGTTAAACCTGCTTGGTTTGCCCCGACAATGGTGACGTTTTGACCACCAAAACTGCGACTGAGGTATTCACCACCGCCTCGAATCGTAATCCCCTTGCCTTGATTGCTAGCCTCCCCTTGAATTGAAATCCCCTGTCTGAGCATTAAGGGAAATACCTCTCCTGTTTCGCTACTGTAAGTACCTGTAGTAAGTGTAATTACGGTATTAGGCGTAGCTTTTTGTAATGCTTGGGTAATTGTTTTGAAAGGAGTGCGTTCACCACCATTGCCTTCTTTGTCTTCTCCGATACCAGGGTTGACAAACAACACATTAACCTGAGAAAGTTGTTTTTCACCTACAGGAGGCACTTGCGCAAAGGCACTGCCGCAGCTTGTGCCCAGTAAAGTCAACAGACCGAGACTGATACTAACGCTCAAAGATAATACGGAGGCACGAAAAACTGTATTCAGTCCGAATTCTGGGTAAGAATAAAGGCGATCGCTCTTAGTAAATACCGTTGTTGCGAGAATATCAGACTGACGATCTTTAGGAAACACAATAGGGGAAATCACCTTGACAGCACTCCTGTAAAGATAGAATAAATTTTTATACTCTGAAGTAATAGTATGTCGATTATGTTACTCAACATATTGACAAATGCCTATTGGGAATACACAGTCATGAGTTAAAAGACTGGTTTTTGGGAACTGAGATGTAAAGTATTCTTAAACCCTGAGATATCAGCACCATCTTCAATGGCTCAAAGCTACTAGAGCCGAAAAATATAGCTCTTGTGGCAGATGCTAACTGTTGCAATCAAAGCGCTAATTAGTTAAGAAAAACTGTTAAATCCAGTAGATTCAACATTTTTAAACTATATTAACCATATTTGTGGTATGTGTCTTGCAAATCTGGCAGAAGATTGAAGACAGAAAAACTTGGCACTGAATATAGAGCAAGTTTCTAATTTGAATGAGGTATGGGGCATAGCCTAAAAAAGTTTGGGATTGCCTTAGGAGAGATTAGTGGCGTACAAAAATATAGCGGTTCTCGTTTGGATGCAATGCATAATAGGGCACAGCATTGCTCATTGGTGTCAACTTAAGCAAAAAGGAACCATAAGATGTATCACTCAGAACATCAATCAAGATGTTCTGAGTGATACATCATGAGTAGAAAACGTCCAGCGCGAAAAGGAACCCCGGATCTGCGGCAGCAAAAGCATGTACCTTCCCCGCCGATAGAGGAAATCGACAAGCAACTATATTCATTGCTCTCACCAGGCAGCTTCAAGCCACTCAAGTTGTGTGAGGGCAAAGACAAGAAAAAATTGCGTAGGCGCAGCCCGCCGCAGGCATTGCGGATACTAAGATTGCCAGTAATGATGGTGGTGACAGCATTCACTCACAATCCAGTCACAGTCTGGTACACGGCTAACAGCAGAGCTAATGATAAAACTTGGTATTACTCTCTCAATACGGTTCGGATAAGAAATTTGTTCGTCAAGGCAGGCAAGGGAGCAGGGGTGCAGGGGCGCAGAGGAGAAGGAAAAATCTTACTGCAAGCTCTCTCGTCTGCTCCTCTGCCCCTCTGCTGCCTCAATGAAGAGATGTCTTAACCGAACGATATTGATTACTATCTGACAAATGTACTCGACCCTCAAATATTATTTGCACAGCAAGTCTGTGAATTATATCGAAGACGTTGGCGCGTTGAAGATGCATTTTTGCTAACAAAAAGGCTTTTGGGATTGGCTGATATCTGGGTGGGCGATACCAATGGCGTACACATCCAAATTCTAGCTACTTGGATTTTTTATGCTGTTCTCAATCAATTATGTATTGATGTGGCGTAGACGCGAAGCGGCTTGCCTTTGGCATCGCATTGAATCACCCACTAGACCGAATTTCTACAGAAATGATCTTTCGTGGTTTATACCATTTTTCTCAAGCTGTTATCCGTGGTGATGCCAGTGATGCTGTTCCCGATCTTATGGAACGTCAAAAGCTCTTTGGATTAGTCAAAGCCAGGCGTAAGCGCCATCGTGAGATTGACGCTTACACCCAACAAATTTGGGCAAAATCTTCTTAAGTTGACACCAATGAACATTGTCGTGCCCCTACCCATATTTCGCTTTCTTTTTTAAATTGGTATAACCTGAATCCAGCGCTTTTCTGCAACTTCTACAAACCAATCTGATGCCCTCAAGTCAAAGCCCCATCAGAGAATTAATTTGATTGTTATGAAACCCCAGGACTATCGGAATTTTTGATTTTTTGCAAGATTTGTTCAACTTGATAAGCTTTTTCGTTTCTGTTTTGTGATTTAAAGATATTTAAAGCCTTTGTCAGAGAAGCTAAAGCCTCATCCTTTTTATTTGTTTGCCACAGTGCCAGTGCTAAATTAGTCAACGCATCAGCATAATCAGAATTAATTTCCAACGCTTTGCGATATTCAACCATTGCGTTATCCCACTGACTTTGGCTGGCGTAAACAATCCCGATCGAATTGTAAGCTAGAGCATATTTTGGTTTGAGGCGAATGGCTTCTTGGTAGGAACTAATTGCTTCGTCCGGCCTCTTTTGCCGAAACAGTACATTTCCGAGTTGGAAGTGTCCAAAAGCGTCTTCGGGGAATCTTTTGAGAAATTTGCGTAAAGTTTCCTCTGCACCCTTGAAATTGCCTTGGCTGTATAAAGCGTTGGCTTGTTGAATAAATTGCGATCGCTCTTGTAAAACTGAGTCTTCAACCTGTGCTAGTTTTTGCTCTTTACTGCTAAAACTTTGTAGTTCAGTAAATTTGTCTGTAGAAGATTTAGAAGAATGTAAAGAATCTTGTGTAGTTACTGCTAACACTGATGGTGAGATGAAAATTGTAGTTATCATACTCAGTGTTATGTAACTAAGAGGTTGAACAAATACTGATTTAATTTGGTTGTTCAGCTTCATTGTCCTCAATCCTTCAAGAGTGTTCTGATCCCTATGATAAATTGAGGTGCGTTAGCCGATCGCATACGCACCTCAATTACCCTTGACTAGCAATGATGTGTCAAATGTTCCACAGTCAAAAGTCAGTTTTTATTTATACTTTGACTTTTGACTCATTTACGCTCCTTCTCGGAGTTTATCTAATACACTGCGGTCTTCTAAAGTTGAGGTATCGCCAGCTACTTCTTGTCCAGCCGCGAGATTTCGCAGCAACCGCCGCATGATTTTACCCGATCGCGTTTTTGGCAGAGCGTCTGTAAAGCGAATTTCACCAGGACGAGCGATCGCACCAATTTCTTTGACAACGTGCTGCTTGAGTTCTTTACTCAAATCTTCACTGGCTTGGTAAGTACCTTCTAAAGTTACAAAAGCAACTACTTCCTCACCTTTGAGTTCATCTGGTTTACCTACAACCGCAGCTTCTGCAACCGCCGGATGAGATACCAAGGCTGATTCTACTTCCATTGTCCCCAAGCGATGACCTGATACATTCAGTACGTCATCTACTCGTCCCATTACCCAGAAGTAACCATCTTCATCCTTTCTCGCCCCATCACCAGCAAAATAAGTATACTTACCATCTTTCGGGGGTATATGTTCCCAGTAAGTACGGCGGAAGCGTTCGGGATCGCCGTAAACTGTGCGCATCATTCCCGGCCAAGGATGACGTACTGCTAAATAACCACCTTCGTTGTCAGGTACAGTATTGCCTTCCAAATCTACGATATCTGCGAGAATGCCAGGGAAGGGAAGCGTTGCGGAACCGGGTTTGGTGGAGATTGCGCCTGGTAGCGGTGTAATCATGATCCCGCCAGTTTCCGTTTGCCACCAGGTATCAACAATTGGACAGCGTTCACCACCAATTACTTTGTGATACCACATCCAAGCTTCTGGGTTAATTGGTTCGCCTACGGTTCCCAGCAACCGCAAGGAAGACAAAATGCGGGATTTGGGAAGGTGTTCGCCCATTTTAATAAATGCGCGAATTGCTGTAGGTGCAGTATAAAAAATATTGACACCGTATTTTTCAATCACATCCCAAAAACAGCCAGGATTAGAAGCACGGGGCGCACCTTCATACATTAGCGTTGTTGCACCGTTGGAAAGCGGGCCGTAAACAATGTAGCTATGCCCTGTAATCCAACCGACATCGGCAGTACACCAATATACATCTGTATCTTGCAAATCGAAGATCCATTTTGTGGTCATGTGGGTAAATAAGTTATACCCAGCCGTTGTATGCACCACACCCTTGGGTTTGCCAGTACTACCAGAAGTGTAGAGAATAAACAGCAAATCTTCGCTATCCATTGGTTCGGCGGGACAATCGGCTGACACACCTTTTTGGAGATCGTGCCACCAATGGTCGCGTCCTGGTTCCATGTGAGTTTGTTGCTTTGTACGTTCTACTACAAGCACATTTTTCACATTGGGGACAGCGTTATTCGCTAAAGCTTTGTCAACTTGTACTTTAAGAGGAACGATCGCATCTTTACGCCAACCACCATCAGCAGTGATTACCAATTTTGCCTCAGCATCGATTAAGCGATCGCGCAAAGCTTCCGCACTAAAACCACCAAATACTACACTGTGAGGTGCGCCAATTCTCGCACAGGCTAACATAGCGATCGCCGCTTCGGGAATCATTGGCATATAAATACCAACGCGATCGCCTTTTTGGATTCCCAGTAGTTTCAGCACATTGGCAAACTGGCACACTTCCCGATGTAGTTGGGCATAAGTAAGAGTTCGGGAATCACCCGGTTCACCTTCCCAAATGAGTGCGGCTTTATTCTTACGCCAAGTCGTGAGATGTCTATCTAAGCAATTGTAGGAAATATTAGTTTTACCGCCGACAAACCATTTTGCAAAAGGTGGTTGCCAATCTAGCACTGTGTCCCATTTTTGGAACCAATGCAATTCAGTTTCGGCTAATTCTGCCCAAAATTTTTGCGGATCGGCTTTGGCTTTGTCGTAAAGACGTTGGTAATCTTCCAGACTTTTGATGTGGGCGTTTTGGGAGAATTCCGCAGACGGTGGAAACAAACGTGTTTCTTGTAGGATTGATTCTATTGTCGGCTGTGACATGATTTGTAATACATAAGTGCCTGAAAACTATTCTGTACTCCAAATTACTCATAAGTGTTTTGCTTTTCGTTAAGAAATCGGAAGTATGGGCATGGGGCATTGGGCATGGGGCATTGGGCATGGGGCATTGGGCAGGGGGCATTGGGCATGGGGCATTGGGCATGGGAGTATCTACACCCTGCGCTAGTCTGTTATTTTTCTGTACAAATGCTGAAAAAATAGCTGTTAATTTTACGGACATATTAGATTAATCTTTAAGCTCGTCCTACCCGTCAAAGAGTATGGGATTTCACGGGCGTTGGGCACGATCAAGAATCCCAATGCCCCATGCGCACTTGCCCTGAGCCTTCGCGTAGCGTCTCGAAGAGAAGCCTTACTGCGAAGCAGAACCCGCAGGGTGTAGATACTCCCATGCCCAATGCCCCATGCCCCATTCCCCAAGTCAGAAGACTTTCTATGAAACTAGATTTACAAAGATTCTTTGACAGTTGCAATCCCAGTAAGACTTTGGTCTTAGAAAATCCTGAGGAAAGGCAATATTATATTGATTTTGCTTCTGTGCGGGGTGGCAAGGTAATTGAAGCATTAGGGCGGACGATTACTCGCCTTGCACCAAATAAGCCTACTTGCCAATTGTTTACTGGGCATATTGGTTGTGGCAAGTCTACGGAATTGCGGCGGCTGGAAGCGGAGTTAAAACAGCAAAATTTTCATGTAGTTTATTTTGAGTCCACTCAGGATTTAGATATGGCTGATGTGGATGTCACAGATATTATGCTAGCGATCGCGCGGCAGGTGAGTGAAAGTTTAGAAGCTGTGAATATCAAAATTCGACCCGGTTACTTTACCGGGTTGCTGAACGAAGTCATCGATTTTTTGCAAACACCAATAGAGTTAAAAGCAGAAGCAGAGCTTTCTTTGCCGCTAAAAATTGCCAAAATTACCGCTAAAACTAAAGATAGTCCGAAGCTGAGAAGTCGCTTAAGGCAATACTTGGAACCTCGCACCAATAGTATTTTAGACTCAATTAACCAAGAAGTTCTCGAACGTGCCACCCAGGAACTCAAAGCTAAGGGTAAAAATGGGCTGGTGGTAATTATTGATAACTTGGATCGGGTAGATCCGCGAGCCAAAACCACAGAGCGATCGCAACCTGAATATTTGTTTGTGGATCGCGGTGAGCAGTTACGCAAACTCAATTGCCATGTAGTTTACACCATTCCTTTGGTGTTGATGTTCTCCAATGAAATTGAGGCGCTGAAAAATCGTTTGGGGGGAGGTATGGCTCCCAAGGTTTTACCAATGGTGCCTGTGCAGTTGCGGGATGGAAGAGACTATGAGGAAGGATTGGCACTTTTGCGACAGATGGTATTAGCTAGGGCTTTTCCTGGGGTGAATGCTGACAGTAGGTTAGCTTTGATTACAGAAATATTTGATACACCCGAAACTTTAAACCGATTATGCCGCATTAGTGGCGGTCATGTGCGGAACTTGTTAGGAATACTCTACAGCTGTCTTCAAGTAGAAGACCCACCTTTATCGCGGGACTCTCTAGAAAATGCTATCCGCGAATACCGCGAAGGGCTAGTATTAGCGATTACAGATGATGAGTGGGATGCACTGCGGTTAGTAGTGCAGAAACAAAGCGTTAGTGGTGAAGTTAACTATCAAACTTTATTACGCAGTTTGTTTGTCTTTGAATATCAGGATCACCAAGGGCGTTGGTTTGGGATAAATCCTGTATTAGCGGAAGCAAAGCAATTTCAGCTATGAGTGAGCCAATAAACCCCGATGATGTAACTACCCAAAATGAGCGATCGCTTACTACTCTCATTAGAGCAATTGTAAATGCCCAAGGCCGATTTTCGCTAATTTTAGTGCGCTGCAATTATGGAGGTATACAAGAACAGATATTAGCTCAAGTACGAGAGCGTTCTGGGTTAGATATTTTAGCAATTAACCTGCAAAATTCATCAGGCAATCTTTATTCAATCATGACAGATGCAATTGGCAATACGCAACCAAATGCTGTCATGATATTTGGCTTAGAATCAGTTCGTAATTTAGATGATTTTCTGGTTTCGATTAATCGCTTGCGGGATGATTTTCTGCATGATTTTCCCTTTCCTTTAGTGTTGTGGATTAACGATTTAGTGCTGCAAAAACTGATCAAGTTAGCACCAGATTTTTATACTTATGCTGCTGTACCAATTCGGTTTGCGATCGCATCTCAGGAATTATTCAATTTCCTCCACCAAGAAGCGGAGGAAATATTCACCAAAATCTTAGCTGCTGGAGCAGATCAATTTCTTGATAATGCTGCACTTAACTTAGCAATGGGTGCAGGTAAACGCTTTGAAATTGAGTCAGCATTACAGGAATTAAAACAGCGTGGATGCGAACAACCAGAAATAACCGCTAGCCAGCAATTTATGTTAGGGCGTGATGCTTATGCGAAAAATAAAATGGAGGAATCGCGCCGACTATATGGGCAAAGTTTAGCATTTTTGTGGCAGCAATTTATTGATGAAAGTCACAATCAAGAATCAGCAGCTTTAATTCAAAGAAATTTAGAAAAGCAAGCCTGTATACTATTCCATCTTGGTTTATGGTGGCGCAGATACGCAATTTTACATCGCGCAGAATATGACAAAGCCTGTCGCTGTGCCCGGAATTATTATCAGCGCTGTATTAAGAGATTGCAACAAGCAAATCGTCCCGATCTAGCAGCTAATTTTATCAACGTCTTAGCAGAAGTTTTGCAACAGTTAGGGCAATGGGAAAAGTTAGAAAACATTGCCAAAAAAGCTGTTGAATTACACACAAAATATTACCATCCTATTAGATTAGCTAATGCTTATGCTGCCTTAGCTGAAGTAGCACTAGCTAAATCGCAATGGAAACAAGCCAAGGAATATGCAGAAATAGCCATCCACAAAATTTCCCAAACTTCCAGCCAAGACAATAATTGGGCTATTCAATATTATATGAGTTGGTATTTTTTATTACTAGCTCAAAGTAAACGCCATCTTGGTTATCTACAAGAAGCACTCAACAATCTAGAAATTGCTAAAGAAGAATGTAAGCCAGAATATAATCCTAAACTATATATTCGGATATTAGAAGAATTAAGAACATTCTACTTTGAACAGCATCAATATTTAACTGCTTTTCATCTAAAACAAGAACAAAGTTCTATTGAACAGCAATATGGTTTACGCGCTTTTATTGGTGCAGGTCGCTTACAATCTCAACGACAGGTAATTCATCCGGCTTTAGTAGCATTGAGTTCAGGTGAATTATACAATAGCAGATTAGGGGCAGAGTCTAAAGATGGCACTATTGCTCAAGAAATTGTTGCTTCTGGTCGCAAATATGATGTTGATAAATTAATTGAACGCATTAGCCGCGATGACCACAAATTAATTGTGATTCATGGACCTTCAGGTGTAGGTAAAAGTTCTTTATTGACAGCAGGTTTAGTACCAGCATTGCATAAAATTACTGTATTTGAAGGGCGGAATATTTTGCCTGTGGTGGTGCAGGTTTACACCGATTGGTTGGAAGAGTTGGGGAATTTATTGAAGAACTCCATCTCACAAGTAGCAAAGGGAGAAGCAGAAATTATTCAGCAATTGCGGCAAAATGTAGAGCTTAATTTGGTGACAGTTTTAATATTTGACCAGTTTGAGGAATTTTTCTTTAATTGTGCTAACCCTGTTGATCGAAGAAAGTTTTGGGAGTTTTTACATCATTGTTTAGATAGTTTTGATTTGCCTTATGTAAAAGTAATTTTGTCACTACGAGAAGATTATTTACATTATTTATTAGAATGTGATAAACTGACGAACCTGGAAGTTACCAAAAACGATATTCTCAACAAACAAACTCGCTATGCTTTTGGTAATTTTGCACCGGAAGCAGCTAAATTAGTTATTCAAAGTTTAACAGAACGTTCTTTTTATTTAGAGCCACAACTCATAGATGAATTAGTTAGAGATTTAGCAGGTAAATTCCTGGAAGTACGCCCCATTGAGTTGCAAGTGGTAGGGGCACAACTACAAACAGAAAATATCACAACACTAGAGCAATATCAGCAAAATGGGCCGAAAGATAAACTAGTTGAGCGATTTTTAGATGCGATAGTTAAAGACTGTGGCATAGAAAATGAACGTGCTGCCCAGTTAGTTTTGTATTTGCTTACAGATGAAAATAATACTCGCCCTTTGAAAACTAAAGCAGAGTTAGCCGCATCATTAGCAGCCGAAGCAGATAAATTAAATTTAGTGTTAGAGATTTTAGTAACATCAGGAATTGTATATTTAATTCCCCAATCGCCATCTGACCGCTATCAGCTAGTTCATGATTATCTTGTGGCTTTTATTCGCCAACAAAGGGGTGCAGAATTACTTGCAGAGTTAGAACAAGAAAAACAACAGCGCAAATTAGTAGAAGCGAGACTCAATCAAGTTTTAAACCGACGATTGCGTGAAGCTTACATAGCAGGCTTGGGCTTGGCTACATTAGCAGTTGTAGCAGCAGTATTTGGTGTGCAATCATTTATTGCTAATATCAATGCCCAAATTAACGTTCTCAGTTCCTCTAGCGAAGCCTTGTTTGCCTCAGAACAAGATACAGATGCTTTAATTGACAGTTTAAAGGCAGTAGGAAAACTGCAACGAATACCCAAATTTTGGGTAGAACCAGACGCCAAAACTCAAGTTATAGTGGCGTTGCGGCAAGCGGTATATGGGGTAAGAGACATAGCACTAAAAACCTTCAAAGGGCATACCAGCATTGTTTCTAGCGTCAGCTTCTCCCCAGACGGCAAAACTATCGCCTCCGCCAGTTGGG
>JAVRCV020000015.1:0-243701 GCA_034530615.2 Aulosira sp. ZfuVER01 | reverse complement strand
AATCTACGTGATGCAATGGAAACTGTTCTCAAGCAAGCAGCGTCCTAACTAAGCTAGCTATGGCTATATGATTTAGTTTAGCCATCACTCTATTGAGGCTGAATCTTCTTTTAACTTGTCCCTTACGGGTTTGCCAGTTGCTTCAAGTTGGGGAACCCGCCCAACGCACCGGCGCACCAAACTTTCCCTCAATAGAATTACGAATCCTTTCATCTTCTTTAGCTTGTTGCTTTTTTTCTTTACTAATATTGGCTGGTGGTCTTCCTAAAGGAACTCCAATGTGGTCATCAATGCTCTGCTTTTTATTTTCAGACAACCATAGTTGTTGACGATAGACTTCTGTAACTACTAGCAACATTTTATATTGCCTATTGGTTAGACTTAGTATAGTTGCCCCGTTCAGAGTTAGCTGTTCAATATGTGATAGGTTTCTTTTAATATATTGGAGCTGTTTTTTTATCGCTTTACTTCTTTGTTTCTGGAAGATACGGCGTTTTTTCGCTACTTCTAAATAGTCACGTCTAGCGATTTGGCGATAAGTTCGTGGCTTTTTATCTAACTGATGCATTAAATGGAGTTTCATTACTATAAGATGACATCCCTATAAAGTACTGTAGATAAGGGTTTTCTTTAATTTGTTCTACTGTTTATCTGTCGTTTATCCCTAGCTTTTCTTTGATTATTAATGCCCCTAATGCCATCCGAAATGATTTTGCAGGTGCTCCCACCTCTGCGGAAAAATTTGAAGGGGCAATTCTTGAATGGCCAAAGCTTGTACAAGCGAATTTTGAAGGTCAAGATTTAACTGATTTAAACGAAGATTTAGCTTTAGACACGAATGAGTAATCTCTATCAAATTTAATTTTGCAACTAGCTAAGCTCCATACATCAACCTGATTAAACTTGCTTTAAGCATAATTGTCTTAAAACCACCTGAAGAATACATCAGTTGAATAAAAGTAAGCCTATCAAGGATGAGTACTGTTTAACAAAAAACAGGAGAATCATAATGACAACCACAATAGTTCAGCCAGGTAAAGGTTCCACATATTTGGTGCTGGGTGACTTCTACAGCTTTCTCGATACCGGGAAAGATACAGATGGAAAGTATGGACTAGTGGAAATGGTATTGCAACCGCAAAGCTCTACACCACCCCACAATCATGCTGAAGCGGATGAAGCGCACTATATTGTTGAGGGTGAGGTTGAGTACCAACTTGACGACCAAACTATCATCGCCACTCCCGGAATGTATCTCCACTTTCACAAAAATCAAAACCACGCTTTTAAGAACATCAGCTCAACACCAGCAAAAATTTTGGCTTGGATTACACCCTCCGGCCCTGAGCTATTTTTTGCAGAAGTCGGACAGCCAGTCAACCTGCCATTGAGTGAAGCAGAACGCAGTCTTTTAACTCCACCCAATCCTGCTGATATTGAAAAAGCCATTGAAATTGCCATCACAAAGTATGGCGTACAGTTTGCCTTCTAGCAACGCAGAATTAGTTGCAGTCAGCACCATAAACAAGGGGAGCGATCGCTATGCGAATTATATTAAATGCGATCGCTCTCTTACCTTCATTCTGCTAAATCCACTCAAACCCCTGTGCTGCTAGATATTCCTTAGCTGGTTCCAAAACATCTTTCCGCAGAATTAACTTGATTTCTGGCGAACTGAGATACAAACGAAAGCGTTCCACAAACATACGGTTGGCTGGTTCAATTTTCCTAATCGCACTCCAAGGAATCAGCAACGGCGGAAGCCCAAAGCGAAACAAAGGAAAGATACTCAAGTAAAGTCCTTGACGAGTTATACCTACATTTAAAGTTCCTTTGTAATATATAAAACCCACAGAACCACTTTCCATCCATGAGATATTTGCTGGTGGTGATTCGTGGGTGCGGTAGAGTTGGGCAAGGCGATTCCAGTCATGGCGAAATAGTAGAATCATGCCGACAAAGTTAAGTGCGAAGAAAGAAGCTACATATATCCAATGAGTATTGTTTGACATTTATTTTTAAGTATTCAAACTTTAGCTAAGAGCGATCGCACTCACCCTAAAACACCACACTTAAAAGAAGCAATAAAGCGATCGCCTGCCCTAATTTTTATATTTATTTTTATATAAAATTAACGACTTAATGATATGCAGTGGCTCTACTGCAATTATTTTCTCGATTTTCTTGCACACCAATCAATTAATAGCTTGTGTAACGAGTTCTCAAGCAACTCATATTGACTTTTGTTTTTAAAAGCTCTAGATTTTTATATCAAGCTAGTTGCAACTAATTTGCAAAAATCTTGAGAATAGTTCCCAATGGAGAGTAAGCAATGAGTGTGAGTAAAAAGGGCTTATTGAGTGCTGGGGCTGCATTTGCAGCACTCGCAGGTTTGGCAGTGAGTTCATTTGGGCAAATGCAGCCGACAAGCGCTAATTCCCCGATTAATCAACAAGCACCGATTTTGCTTGCCAAAAAGCTGACAAGTTTAACAATAATTCTTCCTACTAGATCTGATTCTACAGATTTGCAAAATAAGGCTAATGCTGTAGCAGCATTTTTGTCGAAAGAACTAGGAATGCCAGTCAAAGCACAGGTAGGCGATGATACCGCTGCGGTAGAAGCATTAAGAGCAAATAGAGCTGATGTAGCTTTCTTGAGTAGCCGTCCAGCATTAAAAGCTGAACAATTGGCAAATGCCCGCTTGCATCTAGCCGAAGTGCGTGACAATTATTCGGGGAGATATACGTATAGCTCAGTATTTGTTGTCCCCAGCAATAGCCCTTTAAAAAGTAGAAATAACGCCAAAGCAACTCTAGAACAACTGCGGGGTAAGAGAATGGCGTTTACTTCTCCTACTTCTGGTTCAGGGTTTATTTTCCCGGTGGGTGAATTGGTAAAACAAGGATTTGTACAGAATAAAGATCGCTTGGATGGTTTCTTCGGACAAATTAGCTACGGTGGCAATTACGCGAAAGCATTGCAAGCTGTTGTCCGCGGTCAGGCAGATGTAGCGGTCGTATCAGAATATGCACTTAATCCACCGTATATTACCTCTGAAGAAAAAAGCAAGTTACGGGTGCTGCATAGAATTTCTGGCGTACCAGCCCACGGTATCGCCATTGATGATGACGTTCCAGCACAAGATCGTGAAAAAATTATTAACGCCCTACTCAAGTTAAATCAATCACAGAACAACCAACTGCTACGTAACTTGTATAACTCCACAGAGTTGGTAAGAGTAGATCACAATCGTCACTTAGCACCCATCCGGGATGCACTGACACGTGTTGGTATTGCACCTTAGTTAAGTTGACAGTTGTCAGTAGTCAAGCTGAGAACTGTTAACTGAGAACTGTTAACTGTTACTGGAATTGTAGGGATGAGAGATTACTTAATTGAGTGTCACAACTTAGAAACAGCTTATGCTGCTTCTCTAAATCGCCCCATACTCAACGGCATAAATTGCCAGATTAAGCAAGGTGAATTCGTCGTGTTGCTGGGACTCAATGGTGCTGGTAAATCTACCCTACTGCGATCGCTTGTGGGATTAGTACCGTTAGTCAAAGGCGAAATTCAGATTAATGGTGTAAAACTGGCTCCCCGCACACTACCAGCAATACGGCGTGATGTGGGGATGTTGTTTCAAGGTGGCGGGTTAATTCGGCAATTATCCGCCATCGAAAATGTTCTATGTGGACGCCTTGGTAGTAAGAAAACTTGGCAAACTCTATTGGGATTTCCGAAACGCGATCGCCTTTTGGCGTTAGAGTTGTTGCAACAGTTGGGTTTAAAGGAGCTAGCATACCAAAAAACCAGCCTACTCAGCGGTGGACAACAACAGCGAGTGGCGATCGCCCGTGCTTTAATTCAATCACCACAAATTCTCTTAGCTGATGAACCGATCACCGGTTTGGATGTGATCGCGTGTCAACAGGTAATGCAGACTTTATCAGAATTGCACTCCCAGCAAGGCATGACAATTATCGCAGTTTTGCATGATTTGGGAATAGCAGCAGAATATGCCCAAAGAGCGATCGTTGTTGATGAGGGACACATTGTTTACGATGGCCCTTGTGAAAACTTGCAAGCCAAATTTTCCCAAGTGTAAACTTTTGAGCGCAAATACAAACGATGAATTGCTTTTTAAATTCAAATCTCTTCCGGCGCTACCCTTGGGTGAGTCCTCTCATCATCCTATTGATTACAGTTGTAATTTATAGTTGGGCGTTACAAGGACTCAAAGTCGATTTTAATTTAATTACTAACAGCTGGCCCTACATCACTGATTTCATCTCCAGGTTGTTCCCTCCAGATCCTGCGGTTTTAGATATAGCAATTAAAGCACTAATTGAAACTGTACAGATGTCCCTTTGGGGAACCACTATCGGCGCAATTCTTTCTTTGCCAATAGCAGTTGCTAGCGCCAACAACGTTGCGCCTAAATGGTTGCAATGGTTAGCAAATTTACTGCAAAACGCTGTGCGTTCTGTTCCTTCGATTATTCTTGGTCTAATTTTTGTCGCCGCCACTGGACTAGGCGCACCCGCAGGAACCTTAGCTTTGGGAATTTATACCATTGGTTACTTGGCTAAATTCTATCAACAAGCGATTGAAGCAGTTGACGCTCGTTCCCTAGAATCTTTAGAAGTAATGGGAGCATCCAAGTTGCAAATTGCCCAATACGGAATTTTACCCCAAGTGCTGCCATTGGGATTAGGTTATACCTTATGGATGTTTGAGTACAATATCCGTGCTGCTTCTGTCTTAGGTGTCGTGGGCGCAGGTGGAATTGGCTTTCAATTGAAAAGTTACATTGATGGTTTTGAGTACAACAAAGCTACAACCATGATGCTGGTGTTGCTGGTAGTTGTAACAGTAATTGATGCTTTTAGTAGCCAACTACGTCGTCGCCTCGATTCGATGTAGTTACGCAAATATACAGTTTGATTTTTTAGTAAAGTAGACAATCTCCATTACTCTTTGGTTCCAAGAACTGATAAGCTGAAAATCATTATTTTATGATGATATTCTGCTTCCATGCCTAACTCATCTAAAACGATTCAAATAAAAAATGATCGTTTATTCTTGAATAGTTTCAAGCTGCTAACTATCCTTTTGATAATCATAGGTATTATTCTGAGATTTATTAATCTTGATGGAAAAATATCTTGGGCAGATGAAACATTTACTTATTTAAGAATTTATGGCCATACAAAAGCAGATTTAATGCAGGAAGTAGTTAAGAGTCAAATATTAACTGCTGGAACTTTATTAGAAAAATATCAAAGCCCTGGCGTTAGCAAAACTATCATAGATACTGTTAAAGGTTTAGCACTAGAAGATCCAAAGCATCCACCGCTATATTTTGTGATTACAAATTTGTGGGTGCAGTGCTTTGGAAGTACAGTTGCAGCCACAAGAAGTTTTTCTGCCTTTATAAGTTTATTAATTTTTCCTACTCTCTATTGGCTATGCCAGGAATTATTTCAATCAAAAATTGTCGGGTTAGTAGCAATTGCTTTTATAGCTGTATCACCATTTCATCTTGTGTATGCTCAAGAAGCAAGAATGTATAGTTTGTATACACTAACTATCTTGCTATCAAGTGCTGCATTGCTTAGAGCAATGAGGTTGAATACAAAACTAAGTTGGAGTACTTACTCTGTAAGTTTAGTGCTGGGATTCTACACACATTTATTGTTTAGTGTGGTAGCAATTGGACAAGGGATTTATCTAGCTGTCAATCAAGGAATACTAACCAGGAAAACATTGATTGCTTATCTGAGCGCATTATTAGCTGGAATAATATCTTTTCTTCCTTGGTTATTTTTAATAATTACTCAATCAGAAAAAGTTCAAGAGACGATAGAATGGGCAAAATACACCCTACCGCTACATGATCTAGTAGATGCATGGCAGATTCACTGGGCGCGGATTTTTTTTGATATCACAGCCGAGTATAGTTACCCAAACAAGCTACAAAATAATCTCTGGTTTTTAATCATTAGACTCTTAGTAATTTTATTATTTTATGCAATTTATTTCCTGTATCGGAAAACTCCTAAGTCAACTTGGTCTTTTATTTTAATATTAATTTTATTGACAGCACTAACTCAAGCCATACCCGATATAATTTTTGGGGGTATTCGTTCCATTAATCCCAGATACTCAATTCCCGTTTATTTAGGATGCCATTTAGCCATAGCTTATTTATTTGCTCAAAAAACTATCTTATCTCCAGATATAACAATACGTAAGCACTTGTGGAGGCTATTGCTGGTTGGTTTAATTTTTATGCAAATAATATCATCTGTGATTATTTTGCCCAAAAAAGCTTGGTGGAATAAAGCTTATAACACAGATAATATTTCTATAGTAAACATTATTAAGCAATCTCCTAATTCGTTAATTATTTGTGCGGAATGCAATCAAGATTGGGGTTGGGGAAATGTATTATCTATAAGTTACCTTCTAGAACCGCAAACAAAATTTCAATTATTTCCCGGAACCAATATTCAACAAATTCCGGATACTTTTAGTGATCTATTTTTCCTCAATGCTTCTGAAAAATTACAAGCTAGCCTGAAAAAAGAACACAACTGGGAGATAGCTTCAGTTTTCAAGAAAAATCTATCTCTATGGAAGTTAAAACCATAAATTATCAGAAAAATGCCGAAAAATACTGAGGAACATTAACGCACTTGCATTTTTTGTACTTCATGCAGGCGATGTTCACGTAGCAAAATCAAATCTGATTGCTATACTCCTTGTCCATCACTCTGGGAAAAGAGAGATGTTCAAGATTAGGCATGATTTGCAACTAAAAATGCTCACAGGTGATTCATCGTGTGCATTTCTATTTATTAGTTGTTAAAAATTTTACCTCAGCTATTTTGCAAATTACGTAGTAAGTACTCAAGTCTTGACTACGAACTTCTTCGCCGATGATGATTAATCTCGGTCAACAATTATTTTTGCAAATATCTTGCAAAAACTGACAGCAGAGAATCAAAAGGGAACACAAAAAATTTCTTATTATATTTTCTCATTAAAGAGTCGCTATTTAATTAGCTATTGATCGCTAAAGGTATAACTATTTCCTTGTGATGATCTGGGTGGTGTTTTTCGCTGTTGTCTGCAAAATGTTTATCCATGAGTGCGGGAACTTGTCCAGCTTGAATGCGGCTGTAGCGGGTTTTATCTGGCATTACTAGGTTAGGGCCAGCTTTGCAGTTTTTCATGCAACCAGTACCTTTGATGGTAACTTGGTCTTCTAAACCGTGATCGCTTAAAGCTGCTTCTAAGGCCTGACAAACTGCTTTACCACCGCGTTTCATGCAATCAGACTTTTGACACACCAAAATCGTGCTTTTAGCCTTAGTTGATTTTGCATTACCTTTACTAATTGATGATGGTTGCTGTGGTTGAGATAAAGGTGAAGGGATACCCATCTGTGTAATTCTTTCATTATCTACATCTGCCCGTGCTGCCATTACACGTTCAGCCTTCAGTGACACTTTACCTGTTGCGACTTCATGTTTCTTTTTACCTACAACTTGTAGCCAAGTACCTGGCGGTAAGCGTAAATCAAAAGCAAACCGTAAATGTTTAGCCAGTTTCACATAGCATTCACCTTCAGCAGTCCATATCTGCAAGCCTTTGAGCTTATAACCATCTTTGATGACAAAGTCCATAAACCTGCCTTCAAGGCAAAAATCGGATACTTCCTTAGTGTGGGATTCACTCATCTTTTTTACCTATATGTTTATTGGGACACACTATTAAGCGAGATAGCCTCAGCGGTAGCGACTTTGCCAGCATTTCTCAAGACTCCAAATTAGGTCTTGACGAGTATGTGTAAATTGCCGCATCAAACCCCAAAGTTGAATAGCTGCCATAGGACTGCTAATTTCAACTTTTAATGGCTGATTAGACTCACACCAACAGGGAATCTCTAACTCCCGCAAGCGTTGATAGACTTGCCAGCGGTCTGCCCAATTAACTTCTAAAATGTGCTTGCTTTCTACTTCTGAACTAGACGGTTTCAAGAGATGTACCCTCAAAGTGCAACAAACTTGCAGTAACTACCACGCTTTTAATACTTGCTGTTTCCCATTGTTGGGAGTTCAGCCTCTTAAACCAGCATAACCTAAGTGCAAAGAATTCTCATTTATTTTGCATAAAAATCTCAAATATTTGCCATCATCTTCCATTAACAGGGCGAAAGGGGGCAGGGGAGGACAAGCGAGATGAAGGAGATGAGGGAGATGAGGCGGAAAATAACTCATGACAAGTGACCATTGCCCGATGTCCAGATTTCTCACCGGACGCAACCCTTCAGTATAAGAATTAAATTGAATAATTTTAATGTCTAAAAAATTAAAAGTAGTGAAATTAATTAGAATTGCGTTTCATTTTTAGAATGTTAATATGTAGAGACTCAGCAGTTAAAACCCTAACTGAGAAAAAGCGAGGAGAACAATGTCTGAAACCACAACTGTGTTACGGAATTTTGGTCATGTTTATGACAATCCTGTGTTGTTAGATCACAGTGTAACCGCACCAGTTACCGAAGGATTTAACGTTGTTTTAGCTAGTTTTCAAGCACTTTCTTTGCAGTATCAAAAACATCATTTTGTAGTTGAAGGTGCAGAATTTTACTCATTACATGAGTTTTTTAATGCCAGCTACAAAGAAGTGCAAGAGCATATCCATGACATTGGCGAGCGCTTGGATGGACTGGGTGGCGTTCCAGTAGCTACCTTTAGCAAGTTGGCCGAATTAACTTGTTTTACACAAGAGCCTGATGGCGTATATTCTTCCCGCCAGATGGTAGAAAATGACTTAGCAGCAGAGCAAGCTATTATTGGCGTGATTCGTCGCCAAGCTGCTCAGGCAGAGAGTTTGGGAGACCGTGGTACACGCTATCTCTACGAAAAAATCCTGTTAAAAACTGAAGAACGAGCTTATCATTTGTCTCACTTCCTCGCTAAAGATAGCTTAACCTTAGGTTTTGTCCAACCTGCTCAAAACTAACTTTCTCATCATTTAGATGAAGTCGCTCTCGACTGGATAAAAAGTAAGCAGAAGTTAGTCTTAAAAAAATATAAAATTTAGCAGAGAGTAGTATTACTACATCTCTGCAATTTTTAATTAATGTATATAATTTTCTACAATAATTAATATTAAGAATTTTTGGCAATAAATTAATTAGGAATTATTTCTATCTAATTTTATCTATCTAAGGTTAGCGTTGGATTATATATTATGTACAAAATTGATAGAAACTTGCAAAAATAATTGCTTGAATAACACATATTTGCAAAAAAATTACATATTCTCCGATGAAAATTGCAGAGAATTGGCACGTAAGAAAAATCAAAAAGTCGCCAAGTAATTCTTGTATCGCTTCAGTTGCTTGTCTCCCTTCCCTGTCATCAAACCTAGAAAACTTAATAATAAACAGCGTGACTAGGGAGAAAGAATCTTAAAATAATCAGGATTTGTATTCTCTTACTCCATCCCAAAGACTATGCCGCGCCGTCAAGACCTCCGGAAGATACTGCTGTTAGGCTCAGGCCCAATTGTAATTGGACAAGCCTGTGAGTTTGACTACTCTGGCACTCAAGCCTGTAAAGCTTTGCGGGAAGAAGGCTATGAAGTGGTGTTGGTGAACTCCAACCCAGCTACCATCATGACCGACCCAGAGACAGCCGATCGCACTTATATTGAGCCGCTAACACCGGAATTGGTCGCAAAAGTCATCGCTAAAGAGCGTCCTGATGCTCTACTACCAACAATGGGTGGACAAACCGCCCTCAACCTTGCTGTTGCTCTAGCGAAAAATGGTGTTTTAGAGCAGTATGGCGTTGAGCTAATTGGTGCTAAACTCCCAGCTATTGAAAAAGCTGAAGACAGAAAACTCTTCAATGATGCAATGGCCAAGATTGGGGTGAATGTTTGCCCTAGTGGTACAGCCTCATCTTTAGAAGAATCTAGAGCGATCGCTCGCCAAATTGGTACCTATCCCCTAATTATTCGTCCTGCTTTTACAATGGGTGGTACGGGCGGCGGTATTGCCTACAACCAAGAAGAATTTGAAGAAATGGCACAGGTGGGTATCGATGCTAGCCCCGTTTCCCAAATTCTCATCGACCAATCTCTACTCGGCTGGAAAGAGTACGAATTAGAAGTCATGCGCGACCTAGCAGATAACGTGGTCATTATCTGCTCCATCGAAAACCTCGACCCAATGGGCATCCACACCGGAGACTCAATTACTGTTGCTCCTGCCCAAACCCTCACCGATAAAGAGTATCAACGGCTGCGGGATATGGCAATTAAAATCATCCGCGAGATTGGTGTGGAAACTGGCGGTTCTAATATTCAGTTTGCCGTCAATCCGGTCACAGGGGATGTGGTTGTGATTGAAATGAACCCCCGTGTATCTCGCAGTTCTGCCTTGGCTTCTAAAGCTACTGGTTTCCCAATCGCCAAGATGGCGGCTAAGTTAGCTGTCGGCTATACCTTGGATGAAATTAAAAACGATATTACCAAGAAAACTCCAGCATCCTTTGAACCGACAATTGACTACGTAGTTACCAAAGTTCCCCGCTTCGCCTTTGAAAAATTTCCTGGTTCCGAACCAGTTTTGACAACGCAGATGAAATCCGTCGGGGAAGCGATGTCGATTGGTAGGACATTTAACGAATCCTTCCAAAAAGCACTGCGTTCTTTGGAAACTGGACGCGCAGGCTGGGGCTGCGACAAAGCAGAGAAATTACCCAGTGGCGAACAAATTCGCGCTCAGTTGCGGACACCCAATCCAGAGCGCATTTTTGCAGTGCGTCATGCTATGCAAGCAGGGCTAACTACTGATGAAATTTATGAACTTACAGGTATTGACCCTTGGTTCCTTGATAAATTGCAACAACTGCTAGAAGTCGAGAAATTCCTAAAACGCACTCCTTTAAAGCAGTTGACAAAAGAGCAAATGTATGAGGTAAAACGCGATGGATATAGCGATCGCCAAATTGCGTTTGCTACCAAAACCACCGAAGACGAAGTTCGAGCTTACCGCAAACAATTAGGAGTCATCCCTGTTTACAAAACAGTAGATACCTGCGCCGCCGAATTTGAAGCATTTACTCCTTACTACTATTCCACCTACGAAGAAGAAACAGAGGTTTTACCCACTACCAAACCAAAAGTGATGATTTTGGGTGGTGGTCCCAACCGCATCGGCCAGGGGATTGAGTTCGATTATTGCTGTTGTCACGCTGCCTATGCTTTGAAAGGAGCAGGCTATGAGACGATTATGGTCAACTCTAACCCAGAGACAGTTTCCACAGATTATGACACAAGCGATCGCCTTTACTTTGAGCCGTTAACCAAAGAAGACGTACTCAATATCATCGAAGCCGAAAATCCTGTTGGCATAATTGTCCAATTCGGTGGACAAACACCGCTGAAGTTAGCAGTACCTTTACAGCAGTATTTGCAGGGACTAGAGACTGGGGAAAATCCCCCATTTATCATCCCCAAAATTTGGGGTACATCGCCAGATTCTATAGATATGGCAGAAAACCGAGAACGGTTTGAAAAGATCCTCAACCAATTGAATATTGCTCAACCACCGAATGGGATTGCCCGCAGTTACGAAGACGCGCTGATTGTTGCTAAACGCATTGGCTATCCAGTAGTGGTGCGTCCTAGCTATGTATTGGGAGGAAGGGCGATGGAAATCGTCTATTCAGATGCAGAATTGGAACGCTACATGACCTTTGCGGTACAGGTAGAACCAGATCATCCAATTTTGATTGATAAGTTTTTGGAAAATGCCATCGAAGTTGATGTTGATGCGATCGCAGACCACACTGGGCGGGTAGTAATTGGCGGTATTATGGAACACATCGAACAAGCCGGGATTCACTCTGGTGACTCAGCTTGTACTTTACCTTCCATTTCTCTACCACCAGCAGTCCTCAATCAAATTCGCACTTGGACGATAGAGCTAGCACAGGCGCTTTCAGTTATTGGGCTGATGAATATTCAGTTTGCTGTGGTTGGTGCTAGTAGCTATTCTCCGCAAATTTACATCTTGGAAGCTAACCCCCGTGCTTCTCGGACTGTACCCTTTGTTTCTAAAGCAACAGGTGTGCAGTTGGCAAAAATTGCTTCTTTGATTATGTCAGGTAAAACCTTAGAGGAGCTAGGCTTTACTCAGGAAGTCATTCCCTCCCACATTGCCGTCAAAGAAGCAGTATTGCCATTTAATAAATTTCCCGGTACAGATACCATACTGGGGCCAGAAATGCGCTCCACAGGGGAAGTTATGGGGATTGACAGCGACTTTGGCCGCGCCTTTGCCAAGGCAGAAATCGGTGCTGGGGAAAGATTACCCTTGTCTGGAACTGTTTTTGTATCGATGAGCGATCGCGATAAAGCACCTGCGGTTAACGTCGTCAAAGAATTTATGGACTTAGGCTTTACGGTGATGGCTACATTTGGCACTCGCCAAGTTCTTCAGGAACACGGCTTAGATGTTGAGTTAGTGCTAAAGCTCCACGAAGGTCGTCCTCACGTCCTAGACGCCATCAAAAACCAGAAGATCCAACTCATTATCAACACCCCTTCGGGAGAAGAAGCCCAGACTGATGCTAGGTTAATCCGGCGCACAGCTTTGGCTTATAAAATTCCCATCATCACCACGATTGCAGGAGCAAAAGCCACTGTTGCAGCAATTCATTCTCTGCAAACTACTACTTTGGACGTAAAAGTCATCCAAGATTACTGCATGTTGAATTAGGGCATGGGGCATGGGGGAGCCAGTGCCGTGGGCGGGTTTCCCGACTTGAGGCAACTGACGTCATGGGGCATTGGGCATCGATGACTAGCTACCCTCCTTTCTCCCCGTTCCCTATTTTCAAGTTAGCCATTCACGCTAGGTTTTGGCACAACCAAGGATGAAAATATTCATCCTTCCTTCTGCCTCCTACCTTATTTTCAAGTTAGCCCCTGAGATATCTGGCAAAAGGTACTTTTATCCAACCAAAGAAAAAGATAAAAGTTAAGGAGCAGACAAGGATGCATTCTTCCTGCTCCTCCTTGTCCTCCTTGTCCCCCTTTGTCCCCCATGCCTCAATACTTCACGACAGCAGTTCTCATATATGGGTACAGCAAAAATTAAGCAATTGTTATAGACGATTACTTATACTTATCATTGAGTTATTTTAAGAAATATGAGTAAGTCATTACTGCCTAGAGAGATTTATTATTTAGTTCCTAAACGGTATTGAGCAATATGCTTGCGTTACACCAACTCGAACAGCTTTTAAATTTCAGGCTGTTAAATGTCCAGATCATTCTCATAAATGTTACAATTATTAACTATGAAATAATCCAAAAAATGTTCAACCCATTACCCCTTATCTAACTCTAGATACTTGTGAAACCGGGTAAATAACTGTAACGTCTAGAGCAGTTAAGAACCTAACTAGATTAATATGAGCAGCCGAGTTTTTCGGGCACATAAATTGCTAACCATAGCATGGGTTCCCCTTTAGACTGGGTAGCACCCTGGCAAAGCATCTATCACTTAATGACCCTACTGTCAAATCCAACATTACCAATGAGTAGCGCCATGAAGACCGCCCAGACAGCCACGGACCTCGTGCGGACTTACCTGCGTGAGATTGGCCGTGTGCCACTCTTAACCCACGAGGAAGAGATTTTTTATGGCAAACAGGTGCAACGTTCAACTGCTTTGCATGAGTTGAGGGAGGAGCTTGTCACCCAGTTAGGCCGTCAACCAACTTTAGAAGAGTGGGCAACAGCAACCCAGCTAGACTTGGCTCAGTTAAACGACGCGATCGCTGAAGGTGAATATGCCAAGCGCAAAATGGTAGAAGCCAACTTGCGGCTAGTAGTATCCGTTGCCAAAAAGTATATTAAGCGCAATGTCGATTTACTGGACTTGATCCAAGAAGGCAGTATCGGTATGCAGCGGGGTGTAGAAAAGTTTGACCCCACAAAAGGCTATAGATTTTCAACTTATGCCTATTGGTGGATTCGGCAAGCAATTACAAGAGCGATCGCAGAAAAAGCTCGTACTATTCGCTTACCTATCCACATCACCGAGAAACTTAATAAGATTAAAAAAGCACAGCGACAATTATCGCAAAAACTGGGACGTGCCCCTTCAGCATCCGAACTAGCTCAAGAATTGGAATTGACACCCAAACAGGTGCGAGAGTATCTCGAAAAAGCACGTCTACCCCTATCCTTGGATTTGCGGTTGGGAGACAACTACGACACCGAACTAGGAGAAATGCTAGAAGATCCGGGTGCTTCTCCAGAAGAGTTTGTCATGCAATCTTCCTTATCTAATGACTTGGAACGCCTAATGGGGGATCTTACACCCCAACAGAAGGAAGTAATTACACTCCGTTTTGGCTTAATGGATGGACAGGCTCTTACATTGGCCAGAATTGGCGACATCCTCAACATTAGCCGCGAACGAGTCCGGCAAATTGAACGGGAAGCTTTAACTAAACTGCGTAAGTCTAAAGCCAAGATGGATGAATATTTGGCAAGCTAGTCATTTGTCCTTTCTTACAAAGTTCAGATCGAAGGTTTTATCCGATCTGAACTTTTTGCTTTGTTGTTAGTTATTTACAAAGGACTAATGACCAATGACCATTAGGTGAGAAAACACTCTGCTTTTGGTACGGTTACACCGACTGCCTGATAGTATCTCGCCTGTTACATTAGTTGACAGGAACACCAAAGAACTAGCTCAGGTCAATACAACAATAAGCATTGATTGTGAAAAGTCACAAACACCGTAGCTAGTACTATTAGTCAAGGAGTTAAAAGTGAGTAACCCATCCAATCGAGTCTCAGAATTTTTTAACAGTGAGTCTGAAACTAGTGATTTACTCTGGCAATATGTTAAATCCTTGAGTCCAGAAACAGTCACCCAGCTATCTAAACCTAATTCTCCAGAAGTGCTCCAGGTGATGGAACGCAATATTGTGGGACTTTTGGGTAACTTACCTTCCGAACATTTTGGCGTTACTATCACTACTAGTAGAGAAAGTCTAGGTCGGCTTCTGGCCTCTGCCATGATTAGTGGTTACTTCTTGCGTAACGCTGAACAGAGAATGAACTTTGAACACGCTTTACAAGGCACTGAAATCAACGATAGTGAAAACGAGTAGCGATGTTGTTGGCTGTATGTTTTGAAGTAGGCACGCTGGCACAAGCGATCGTCTTTCTCTGCGAAATCCTCACAGACGCGCGATCGCTTACTCTGAATATCTAGAATTAACTAAAAACTATGATTGGGGCAGCAGCAAAGCCAAAACTCGCTGGTTCAGGTAATCTACACATAATCAAAGATTCATAAAAAAATAATAGTTCGGCCAAGAAATTAATTTTTAGATAGGTAATAAAATCTAGGCTCGGCAAATAAATTAACTTGCCGAGTTCTATTATTAAAGAGCCGATACTAACTTCTTTTTTCCCATAGACCATGAGTGAAAATAGTTCTCTCCTACCCCACAAAATTATTGGTGTTGCCGTAATTTGGAACGACCAAGAGCAAATATTAATCGATCGCCGTCGTGCGGGGGGAGCAATGGGTGGTTTGTGGGAATTTCCTGGTGGCAAAATCGAGCCTGGTGAAACTGTTGAAGAGTGTATTCAACGGGAAATTTATGAAGAACTGGGAATAGAGATTGCAGTAGAAGAACATCTCATCACCATCGATCATACGTATACGGAGTTACGTGTTACCTTAACCGTACATCACTGTAGACACCTAACAGGTGTTCCGCAAGCGCTGGAATGTGAAGAAATTCGCTGGGTAGGTTTAGACGATCTCGAACAGTTTGCTTTTCCCAAGGCAAATGTGCAAATTATCTCAGCGCTGAAGACAAGCGTGTGGAAGAGATGAGGGGGATAAGGGAGACAAGGAGGAGCCACTGCGTTGCGCGGGTTCCCAAGGCACTCCGTTGGGCGGCTAGCCTTCGGCAACGCCAAGGGCGAACGCCGACTTGAAGGAAGTGCCGTCGCGTTGTAGCAAGTGGCGTTGACAAGGGAGAAGTAACTAATAAGTCTTGCCCAATGCCCAATGCCCCATGCCCCATGCTCAATATCAAGTAACGATGTATTAAATCCATCAGGTTACGACCCGCAATTTTTTAAAATAAACCCAAAGACGTTGATAAAAGGTGTCAGCAAACAAATGCCTAAAACCGTTGCCGACGTGATGAGCCATGACCCAGTTGTAGTTCGCTCTGAAACTCCGCTAAAGGAAGCCATTCAAATTCTGGCAGAACGACGTATTAGCGGACTACCTGTTGTAGATGATGTTGGTAAATTGGTAGGCATTATCTCAGAAACTGACTTGATGTGGCAAGAAACAGGTGTAACTCCTCCGGCTTACATCATGTTTCTCGATAGTGTCATCTATTTACAAAATCCTGCTGATTATGAACGGGACTTGCACAAAGCTTTAGGACAGACTGTTGGGGATGTGATGAGCAAGAACCCGATTACTATTTCCCCTGATAAAACTTTAAAGGAAGCAGCCAGAATCATGCACGATCGCAGTGTTCACCGTCTGCCTGTACTTGATAGCGCGGGTCAAGTAATTGGTATCCTTACCCGTGGTGACATTGTTCGGGCAATGGCAGCAAGTCAAGATTAAGCAACAGTCAAAAGTCCCATGACAAATGACAAATTACCCTTGACTGTTTTTAAACATTTGGAAAATTTAGGATAAGTAAATGAGTATTACTCCTGAGTCTGTTCAGCAATTGCTCAGTTCGGAAAATTTGGGCGATCGCTTGCGAGCTGTGAATCAAATCCGCGACTTAGAACCAGCGATCGCTTTTGAACTGATTCAAAGTGCAGTTGGTGATGACAATGCTCGTGTTCGTTACTCAGCAGTGAGTCAGCTGGATACACTCGGTACACAAGATTTAGAGTTATCGTTAAATCTACTGCGCGAACTGCTGAATGACCCCGAACCAGATGTTCAAGCCGCCGCAGCCGATTGTTTAGGTGCGCTGAAACTAGAAGCAGCTTTTGAAGACTTGCAGCAACTTTACAATACAACTCCTGAATGGCTGGTAAAATTTAGCATCATCGCCACATTAGGAGAGTTAGGAGATCCGCGAGGCTTTGAACTACTTAAAGAAGCACTTACTTCCGAAAATGATTTAATTAAAACTGCTGCCATTAGTTCTTTTGGCGAATTGGGAGATACAAATGCAGTTCCACTTTTAGCTCCCTACGCCAACAATCCAGATTGGCAAGTCCGTTATAGAGTTTTGCACGCTTTAAGCAGTTTAGGTGGTGCAGATGCCAAAGCTTTATTAGAAACTCTGGCGGACGATGAAGTAGAAGCGATCGCAAATGAAGCTAAAAAATCTTTGCAATCAGTATAAATTCTTATTTCAATAAACTTGTGCGAAATTTGAAATAGAAGTCTTTAAGGGTACAAAAATTTGTGCCCTTATTTTATAGGTGCATTCAACCGAACAGCACTACAAAAGAAAATTCGTAGTAATTGCTTAAATAATTACTACGAACTTACAGCTATAACACTTAATGCAAACCGAATATAGTTGGATAATTTTTACAGCTTAGTATTCTTGATAATAGTTTTACCTCCTTGATGTCTCACAATTTATTTTTGAGGGAATGCTCAAGAAGTAACTTGAGCTTTGCGGCGGCGAGACACAGCCATTACTGCGCCTACAGCACCCAAACCTAGTAATGTAGTGGGTTCGGGAACTGTAGCGAAGTAACTAGCAGAATAAGTTAGTCCCGAAACTGTTTTACCATCAGCAAGATCTTTGTCAATAGCAGCTTTGGTACCTACTTTTTGGAAAGTGAAAAAGCCCTGTCCTTGAGTTATTTCTCCAGTTGCACTTTTGAAGAAGCCATCCGTTGTGACTTTAACAGCAACGAAATTGCCAGCATCTTCCGTTGTATAGCTTGCAGAAGTCAAATTAAAGATATCAAATCCATCTTTAGCACCTAAGTCAAGGAATGGATTAATAGCCGATGCAGGGGAACCAAAGCTCAAAATGTTGTTTATTGAACCTGAGTTAAAACTTCCGAAGGTTCCAGTAGCATAAGGAATTATGAATGTTTGTGGATTCAAAAAAGTTAGAGAATTTTGTTTTAATTCTGCCGCGCCAAGACCTGCCAAAGAAAAGTCTCCAGTCAATGCAGCCGCTTGAGCAGAACCAGCAGAGGTAAACATCCCAGCAGTAGCTAAGGGGATTGCAAAAGTAGCAGCTAAAGTTGCATTGAGTACTTTAGATTTAATATCAAACATTGCGATTTAAGGCTCCTATAAAAGAATTTACGAGACCAAGTATGCTAATTACTTAGCAGCAATCCAAAAAGTAGTTATGATTGCAAAAAAAATATTGGGAAGATAGACTATAAATGCATTTCGTATTTATAATCTATGTAAGATTGCTGTATTAAAACTCAGGTAGAATAATTGCCCTGTTTGTAATCAGTTAATGATGTGTTTGTTACTTCTACAGAATTACATAGCTGTTTCCTAATACGCAAGATCTACCTATGTAACTTGATAGAATCTTCATTACCTGCATAGTGTTCTTTCTTATAACTCTAATCTGAGAGTATTGAAATTTACGGAAATTTCCTTAAAAGAAAGCAGTTTTGCCTCCGTATAATTGGCAGAATGAGAATTTTTATTTTTAAAGATTACTACACATTTCTGGTGAGGTTACGTACTGATTATAGAAAACCAAAATGTTAATTTTTAGATAAACTGTATTTGATTTTTGTATAAACTCAACGCGAAGAGGCTATAAATTGAAATTGAAGAAATTGTATTTCAAAATAGATAAAACCCGCGTAGGCAGGTTTCAAATTACTGAAGTCATTACAAGCAATATTTCCAGCACGTTGGGTAGGGTGATGATAACTCTACATCAAAATCTAACTACCAAAAACCTGTGGCCAAGTTGTTACTAGGAAAACTATAACTGCGGCGATCGCTAATACTCCTTGAAGTAAATTCCCAACCACTGTTCCGACCACAATTCCGATACCAGCTTTAATTGCTACTCCTAATTTACGTTGGTAAAGGAACTCACCAATAATGGCTCCCAGCAATGGACCGATTAAAATACCTAACAGCGGCCCGCCAAAAGGTAAAGCTGGTAATAATCCGAAAAAACCCAAAAGCAACCCAACAAACGCGCCAATTTGTCCCCATTTACTAGCACCTGCTTGTTTTGCTCCTATGTAGCCAGCTAAGAAATCTACGCCAATACTCAGAAGCAACACCACAACTGTGACAATAAGTGGTATTTTTATCGCCACAAAAGAACTGCTAACTACTCCCCAGATAATAATTGCAACTAATATTAAACTGGTTCCAGGAATGGCAGGAACTACAGCACCAATAATACCCACAACCATTACAGCAACCAGTAACCAATAGATAATTTGCATAAATTGTTAATTGTCTGATGCAACTTGCAAATAAGAACTGAGAGTAACAGCTAATTTATCAGCAATTCCGGCAATCCAATTTTCATCTTGCTTGGTGTAACTGCGAGGTGCGTTTGCACCTAAAATCAATACACCTTGATTACCAATAGGTTGACAAATTACGCCTTGAGTATTTTCTGGTAAATAATCAAATTCAATTCGTCCTGGATAGACTTTTAACGCAACTAAATAAACTGGCTTTTGTGTTTCCAAAACCCTTTTTAAAATTGGCCCTGGTACAACCTCAGATTTAGGAGCCAGAATACCGCGACGTAACAAAACCTTACCTTGATAAAAAACTAACAGCGATCGCGTGACTGTGTTAGTTAATAATAAATGCGATGCCCAGGCTAATTCTGTTTTCACGGCTTCTGGTAAATCCGCAGCCAACACCAAACCTTCCTCCCCAATCAGTTGTACAGTATCAGGCGATCGCGGTTGTACTTGCTGCCAAATTAAACCAGTCAAAATTAACACCGCACTTAAAATTACACCCAACACATCCCCACGTGCTTGGGATTCAGTAAGTTCTGGTGTCAACAAACGATTAATCAGCAAAAGTACAGCGCCTAAACAGCCAACGACTATCGGTAGACGCCGTAAAACTAGATTGGGATCGGGTTTAGTCATTTGTCAAAAGTCAAGAGTCAAGAGTCAAAAGTGATTAATTAATTGCTTCCTTGTCTCCCTTGTCTCTTCTTTACTCCTCTCCAGGTTCAATTATCCGTTGGAATAAATAACCAGTACCTCGTGCTGTGAGAATTAATTCAGGGTTGCTGGGATCGTCTTCCAATTTGGCTCGCAGACGGGAGATATGCACATCTACTACACGGGTATCTACATGGCGTTCTGGTGTGTAACCCCATACTTCTTGCAAAATTTCCGAACGGGAAAAAGCTTCTCCAGAACGGCTAACTAATAGCTCTAGCAAGCTAAACTCCATACCCGTTAAGCGAATGCGCTCATCGCCTTTGTAAACTTGTCGCTTATTCGTATCAATTTTGATATTAGCAACATGAATTACCCCAGAACTGGGAATACCAGACGCACTAGTTTTATCAACCCGTCTTAGCACAGAGCGAATGCGGGCTTCTAGCTCCTTTGGCGAAAAAGGTTTAACTACATAGTCATCAGCACCTAATTCTAAACCAGTGATGCGATCGGCTACGTCCCCTAAAGCTGTTAGCATAATGATAGGGACATCTGACTCCTTACGTAATTCTTGGCACACACCGTAGCCATCTAGTTTTGGCATCATTACATCCAAAACCACTAGGTCGGGGTCAGCTTTGCGAAAAGTTTCCAGAGCTTCTTCACCATCGCCAGCCGTTACTACATCGTAGCCAATCATGGAAAGGCGCGTTTCCAAAATCCGGCGAATGCTGGCTTCGTCGTCTACCACCAGGATTTTTTCTTTATGACTTTCCAAGTTTCTCAACGCTCCTTAACTAAAATTTTTCATGATTAATTTTTAATACCATAATATTAAGATATCATTCCATGAATTAAGTGAAAAAAAGCTGTAACTACTACTATTATTGAACTTTTCTTTTCTCCAAGAATTAAGGAAAAATTAAGAATATTTAATAAGATTTAAGAATGGCGAAGCCCAAAACTTTTTACATTTGTAACGATTGTGGAGCAGAATCGTCCCAGTGGTTTGGTAAGTGTCCAGCTTGCGGCACATATAACTCCTTAGAAGAGCAGATTTCTATCCAGTCATCAGTTGATATACCCAGTCGTGGGGGAGTGAGTGGTTGGCAATCAGCGCAAACCAATGGCAAATCTCATGCTAAACCAGCAAAACCGCGCTCTTCTTTAACATTTGACCAAATTAGCGATCGCCAAATCGCTCGTTGGGAATCTGGTTATGGAGAATTAGATCGGGTATTGGGTGGTGGAGTTGTCCCTGGTTCGATGGTATTGATTGGCGGCGATCCGGGAATTGGTAAGTCAACTTTGCTGCTTCAAGTATCAAATCAGTTAGCGCAGAGATACCGCATCCTTTACGTAACTGGGGAAGAATCAGGTCAACAAGTAAAATTAAGAGCTTCGCGCTTGGGAGTATCAAAAAGTGTCAATGTTGTAGGCGATGAAAACCCAGTTGTAGCAGAAGCGACACCCATTCCCATAGAACCTAACAGTATAGATCCTGACAGTATTGGTGCAGATTTATATGTATTGCCAGAAACCGATTTAGAAGAAATTCTCCGGGAAATTGACTCTCTCAAACCAAATGTAGCAGTAATTGATAGTATCCAAACTGTGTTCTTTCCAGCACTGACATCTGCACCCGGTTCCGTAGCTCAAGTTAGGGAATGTACCGCCGCACTGATGAAAGTGGCAAAGCATGAAGATGTGACAATGTTAATTGTGGGACACGTAACTAAAGAAGGTGCGATCGCCGGGCCGAAAGTCTTAGAACACTTAGTTGATACAGTACTGTATTTTGAAGGCGATCGCTTTGCTTCCCATCGGTTATTACGGACAGTAAAAAATCGCTTCGGTGCAACTCACGAAATCGGCATCTTTGAAATGGTATCTCACGGATTGCGTGAAGTTCCTAACCCCTCAGAGCTATTTTTAGGTAATCGTGACGATCCAGCGCCTGGTACGGCTATTGTTGTCGCTTGTGAAGGAACTCGCCCCATCGTTGTAGAATTGCAAGCTCTGGTAAGTCCTACCAGCTACCCCTCTCCCCGGCGTGCAGCCACGGGTATAGACTATAACCGCCTCGTGCAAATTCTGGCGGTGTTAGAAAAACGGGTAGGGATTCCGATGTCAAAGCTAGATTCCTATGTAGCTTCAGCGGGTGGGTTGAACGTCGAAGAACCCGCCGTAGATTTGGGAATAGCGATCGCCATTGTGGCGAGTTTCCGCGATCGCATAGTCGATCCAGGTACAGTTTTGATTGGTGAAGTCGGGTTAGGCGGACAAGTGCGATCGGTTTCTCAGATGGAACTGCGGTTAAAAGAAGCTGCCAAACTTGGATTTAAAAGAGCGATCGTCCCCAAAGGTCAAAAATTCCCCGACCTTAATATCGAGATTTTACCAGTTTCCAAAGTAATAGATGCAATTATTGCCGCCATCCCCCATCAAGAACTCACAGAAGACGATTTAGAACCTGACATAGACGAGTAACATCTCCTCTCACAAACAAAGGAAACTGCCATGACAGCCTTTACCCAAGGCTACCAAATCACTTGGGAAAAACTACCCGACGATTACAAGCTACCAGACGATCCAGTAGACAACATCAACCAACCAGCCTTAGCTGCTGCACTAACACAAAGCTTAGAACTTGCTGGTAAACTTCCACCCAACGCCCTTACACCAACAAATTACGGGATCTGCGCCACCTTAAATGGCAAAATTGTCGTCAAAGCCCCAGACTGGGCGTATATTCCCAAAATTAGCGTTAATCGAGAAGATGTAACCCGCAGTTACACACCCCAGCTACAGGGAGACATTCCCGTAATTGTCATAGAATTTCTTTCTGATACAGAAGGTGGAGAATACTCCATCAAACCCACCTACCCCCCAGGTAAATGTTTTTTTTACGAATGCGTCTTAAAAGTACCAAATTATGCAATTTTTGAACCTGATAGCGGAGATTTAGAAGTTTATCGCTTAGATAGTAATACAGGTAGATACGTTATCCAAACCCCCAACGACAACCAGCGTTACTGGATAGCCCAAATGAATCTTTATTTGGGTGTATGGCAAGGTACTCGTGAAAATCGAACAGGAAATTGGTTGCGGTGGTGGGATGAACAAGGA
Organism: Aulosira sp. ZfuVER01; assembly: GCA_034530615.2. Lineage (GTDB taxonomy): Bacteria > Cyanobacteriota > Cyanobacteriia > Cyanobacteriales > Nostocaceae > Aulosira. Next base: position 220,367 of record JAVRCV020000015.1, on the reverse strand, counting down.
AATTTACTACTTTGGGGTACACAATTAGCCGAACAAGAAAGACAACGCGCCGAACGACTAGTAGCACAATTGCGGGCGGCGGGAATTGAACCGCAAGATTAGACTTTTTGCAAATAATTTAGGTTTGCTAGATTAGCTAATCTAGTATTTTTTTAGCCAAAATACAATAGATATTTGACTTATTTGAAAAATCTAGTATCAAGTTTTTGATGATTTTTTAGGATGGCTATAAATTATATATTTCCTAAATATTCATGTCAAGGAAGATTGTAATAACTGACGCATAGATATAGCTGACTCGTAATTTGGAAAAATAGTTAGAAAAATATCTATATCACGGATAGCCTCACGAATAATATCAGCAGGAAGCCTCATTGACAAAATATATTTATAAATACTTTCAGATTGTTCAATATCTCCAGAAGTCAAATAGTAAAGAGCCAGATTAAAAGTATTGCGCCAGTCTTGAGAATTTTTTTGATATTTTTCTTGAGCCAGTTGTATAGCAATATTAAAGTCATCTTTTGCTTTTTGTTCTTGCTGGAGAGCTTGGTAAGCTAAAGCTCGATCATAAAAATACCAAGTATCATTAGGTTCTAACTCTATAGCACGATTGAAATTTGCAAGAGCTTGCTTGTAGTCTTTCAACAGCAAATAAATTTCACCTCTTCTATAAATTGCCCAATCATATTTAGGATTAAGTTCAATTGCGCGATCAAAATCCTGGAGTGCTTCTGTATAAAGTTGCATCAAATCATAAGTTTGACCGCGTTGTGCGATCACCCAATCATATTTGGGGTCAAGTTCAATAGCACGGTCAAAATCCAGCAGTGCTTCTTCATATCGCGCCATTGCGCTGTAAGTTCGCCCGCGTTGTGCGATCGCCCAATCAAGTTTGGGATTAAGTTCAATTGCATAGTCGAAATCAACTAGTGCTTCTTGATATCGTTCCATTGCTCTGTAAGTTTGACCACGACTGGCGATCGCCCAATCATAGTTGGGGTCAAGTTCAATAGCGCGGTCGAAATCAACCAGTGCTTCCTGATATCGCTGCATTAAGCGGTAAGTTTCACCTCGAAGTGCGATCGCCCAATCGTATTTGGGATTAAGTTCAATCGCACGGTCAAAATCCAGCAGTGCTTCCTGATATTGCTTCATTAAGCGGTAAGTTTCACCTCGATTGGCGATCGCCCGATCGGATTTAGGATTAAGTTCAATCGCACGGTCAAAATCCAGCAGTGCTTCCTGATATTGCTTCATTAAGCGGTAAGTTTCACCTCGATTGGCGATCGCCCGATCGGATTTAGGATTAAGTTCAATGGCTCGGTCAAAATCCAGCAGTGCTTCGGGATATCGCTTCATTGCTCTGTAAGTTTGACCGCGACTGGCGATCGCCCAATCAGATTTGGGATTAAGTTCAATCGCACGGTCAAAATCCAGCAGTGCTTCCTGATATTGCTGCATTAAGCGGTAAGTTTCACCTCGAAGTCCGATCGCCCAATCAGATTTGGGATTAATTTCAATAGCGCGCTCGAAATCCAGCAGTGCTTCCTGATATCGCTCCATTAAGCGGTAAGTTTAACCACGAAGTGCGATCACCCAATCAGATTTGGGATTAATTTCAATAGCGCGCTCGAAATCCAGCAGTGCTTCCTGATATCGCTCCATTAAGCGGTAAGTTTAACCACGAAGTGCGATCACCCAATCAGATTTGGGATTAATTTCAATAGCGCGCTCGAAATCCAGCAGTGCTTCCTGATATTGCTTCATTAAGCGGTAAGTTTCACCGCGATTGGCGATCGCCCAATCATATTTGGGGTTAAGTTCAATGGCACGGTTATAATCTTGCAGTGATTCCTCATAACGCTCCATTGCTTTGTAAGTTTGACCGCGATTGGCTATCGCTCGGTTGTATTTAGGATTGAGTTCAATAGCACGGTTATAATCTTGCAGTGATTCCTCATAACGCTCCATTAAGCGATAAGTTTTACCTCGATCTGATAAATACTCAGCGTCATCTGGAGCTAACTTGATAGCTTCCGTTAAATCTTCTAAAGCTTTAGAGTATTGATTTGATTGGGTGTAAACCTCACCACGCCAGTCTAAAGCTACTGCACGCCACTTGACTTCAATAAAGGTATTGTTCAACAAGGCTGTGAACATTTCAGCCGCAACTTCATACTGTTTCTCGTTATAAGCTTTTAAGCCATTGGCTAACTTGTCACCCCAACGCTGAATTTCAGCTACATCTGTATCTTTACCTGCTTGTATCATTCTTTCTGCCCAGCGTTTAGCAAAAGAATATTGATTTTTCAGTGCTGCGAGAAATTCATTTAAAGCAGCAGGTAAGCTTCTCTGTGGTGACTGACATAAACCGTGATACAAAACATTGAGGGTGTAACTTTGCCAAACAGGATCGCGCTGTTTTTTGTCTTCTTCCAGGCGTAAATTATTTCGCAAGTTGTCGTAGTAGTCGGCTAACTTACCATGCAAATCAGCCCAACTTTGCGGTGACAAAAGCCGCTTGTGGCGTAGCATTTGCGTTTTGACGACATCATGATAAGCCCAACCATCAGTGCGTTCGTCAATAAATGGCATTTCTTTCAGCCAGCTAAATAAACCATCCGCGTCTTCCTCTCCGCGCAATTTAGCCAAAACATCCCGATTTAAAGACAAGGGAAGTGCAGCATCTACAGCTAATTGTCGCCGCTTGGAGTCATCAATCCATTTTAAGAAGCGTTCTACTGCTGTACCGCTAGGATCGCCTACTTGACTGGGGTCACTTGGAGTTTCCGCCGCCAATGTGGCAACTAACAAAGGTAAATTTCCAGAAAGACGTAAAATTACTTCAATCACCCGACTGTTAGTAATTCCCTTACGGGTGAGATATTGTTGGGCTTCTGCTTCTGTAAATGGTTCTAAAGGGAAACGAACTATTAACCCCTCATAAATTGCCCAATGGTTTTTATCTAATTCTTGCCGACCGGCAATAATTATCAATATATTGAGAGGTACTTCACCGTGGCGACCATCTATAATTTCCCTGAGCCAGTTATCTAGAAATTCGGCGCTGCGTTCATAAGTATCAAAGAACAACCCAAGACCAGACTTTTGGGCAATTTTAGAAATATCTTCTAAAAATAAGGGAGTCAGGACTTCTACAGGTTCTTGGACTAAGAGAATTTCGTCTTTATTGGTTAATTTTTTCGCAACATAAGCCGCCCATTCTCCGGCTTGGGTAGTAATAGCATCTTCATTGATTAAGCCAAATACAGCACCAGCACCCGGAACTTGTTTAGCCATACCCATTCCGGCTTTCGCTACAGTTTTGCCCACAAAAGCCGAGAAACCTTGCGGTGCTTCGGGATCGGTTTCTAATTCCTGGCGCTTCTGACGATAAACTTTGTAGCGTTCTGTAAACTGTGCCAGCTTATGACCTTGCTGTTCCAACTGTTCCGCCAGACGACCCATGACTTCTGGTACAGTTTTTTCACCTTCATCAGTAAGAGCCGCGATCATTTTCGCTCCAGACGCAATTTGGCTAAACTGACGCAGCAGTGTACTTTTACCTACTCCTCCTTGACCCCAAACATTAAATAAAAAGTGTCGGCGAGAGTCGTCTAAAGGTAATTCTAGATTTTGGCGAAATAGATTAACTTGTTCCTCTCGACCTACAAAGCTTGATTGCTGACGTTGTTTGAGAATATCCTGTAAACTCTTGGGCTTATTCTGAGGATTCATGAAAAGATTCAGGTGTAAGCTCTAATACATATAAGATAACTACTCAGTGAGCCTTACACATTTCGGATTCAAAAAGATTTAGTTCTCTGTTTTTAAAAACTTATAAGGATTCAGAACCCCAACTTCTCTAAAAATTCGGGGTTCTATTCGCTCATTAGCTCCGTAATAACCGCTATTATTCTCGGTGTTCTCTTGTCAAACCTTTACGGTAGTCAATTAAACGAAAAGCTTTTAACTTAAAACGAAACTATTGTGATTTCAAACCAGAACGTTCTTACTAAAAACAAAAATGTTCTCGTTTGAAACGAAAACCTTCTCACTTCAAACCAAAACATTCTCACTTACAACTGCAAAATTTAAGCTTCTGACTCGGAGTTTTTCACTTAAAACTGAAACACCCAAGCTCAGAAGCTCAAAATTTATGTTTTTATCTAAAAGCGTCGAGTTAATTTCTCAAATTACGAGGTTTGTGGTTGCACTTTTTTCGCTTTCCGGGCAAATCTTCGCCCCAAATCATCAACCATTGAATCTAAACCAGCGCCTTTACCACTAGCTTTGGCATAGTTATATACCAACAACCCCGCCGCATAAGCTTCACTGCCAACAGCCACAGAAGTATCATCCACCAGTTCTTGCAATTGTGTCAACGACAACAAAATCGGATACAAAGCTTCAAATAATTCAATATCTCGGCGCATTTCATCCACATCAAAAGAACGCGGTAAGAAATCAGGATTTTGTGCAGCTATTTCCAACGCCTTACTGACAAACGCCCGACTCTTATCCCCCAGCTTGGGTAAAGCTTTACGTTCCTCAGTAGACAAATCAATCAAAAACGGTAACTTTTGCCGAATAGTACTAATAGCTTGCATCACCGCTTCTCTATCTGCTGCGGAAAGTTTTGCGCTGACTTGAGTATCTGCCATTTTTCATACACCTTGATAAGCACTAAATTTCAGTATTCCCCAAGTTATTTAGGCATTCATAGTCATTTACTAGTAATTAAGATAGGATTTTTTATACCAATACAGAAGTAGTATCTGAGAATTACCAGCCTGAGAACAGTTTCCCGCTAGCAGGTAAATGGCTTTTGATGTAGTGAAGGCGAACAGATAGAGACAATAGTCGTAGCGGAGATATCAGAATTTAGCGTTAACGGATCTGAACGTAGAGATAGCCCATCGTAGACATCGCACTTCGCCGCTAGTTGTAGAATAATAGCGACAAAATAGTATTATGACTTGCAAATAATCACTGTACTCAAGCAGGTATCTCGCGGGAAGAATTTTTGGCAGCTTATGAACAATCTTGAAGCAAATTATTAAACTTTACTATGACTACCTTCCCTAAATACATCCCCCAATCCGATCCACCCCTTCCTCCTTGGGAAACCCTACCCACAATGTATGATTTACCCAGCGATAATCCAGAGGAACCAGGTTTGCCAGACTATTTTCACTTTTTACAACCCTTACTTTTATATTTAACTTTTCAGCCAACTAATTGGAATCCCGAACTAGTTTTCAGTGCGGCTGACCTGAATCTTTACTATGAGCTTCAGCATCCTTTGTGGTACAAACGCCCAGATTGGTTTGGTGTTGTAGGAGTGCAGAAACAATACAAAGGGGAAGATTTGCGTTTAGGTTATGTCACTTGGCAAGAACCAGCAAATCCTTTTGTAGTTGTGGAATTATTATCACCTGGTACAGAAGATGAAGATTTAGGCAACAAAGCAAATACAACAGATAAACCTCCAACTAAATGGGAAGTTTACGAACGAATTTTGCGAATTCCCTACTACATTGTTTTTAGCCGTTACACAAATGAACTCAGAGCATTTCAGTTAGTAGGCGGTCATTATGAACCGATGAATTTAACTGATGGGCGCTTACTCATGCCAGAAATCGAATTAAGTTTAGGCTTATGGCAAGGCTCATTTCGAGATATTGAAAGGTTGTGGTTAAGGTGGTTTAGTTTAGCAGGAGAATTGATTCCCGAACCTACAGAAGAAGCCAGAGAAGCTAGACAAGAAGCTGAACAAGCAAAAAGAAAAGCAGCACAATTAGCAGAACGTTTGCGTCAATTAGGCGTGAATCCTGATGATTTGGATTAATTATTCTCTGTTGATGTAAGCTAATAGACCTGTAGATAGAATTGCGATCGCCTGAAAATTGTCACAATTAATGACGACATCCGTTATTTTGAGACAATCAATCCTATGGGTTTTGGTATTGGCGATTTATTCTGGATTTTTCTTCTCCTCTCTTCTCTGCAACCAATCTGGCAAAAGCGTCAAATAGAATATCGGCGTGTCCGCGCCTTACAAGAATTCGAGCAAGGACGTAACAGCCGGGTGATTTTGCTAATTCACCGTCAAGAGTCTATCAGCTTATTAGGCATACCTTTGTCGCGCTACATTACTATCGAAGACTCAGAACAAATACTGCGGGCAATTCGCCTCACCCCTCCGGAGATTCCAATTGATTTAATCTTGCACACTCCAGGTGGTTTAGTCTTAGCTACCGAACAAATTGCTAGAGCATTAATTCGCCATCCGTCAAAAGTTACCGTTTTTGTACCCCACTACGCTATGAGTGGCGGTACGATGCTGGCGCTGGCTGCTGATGAAATTGTGATGGATGCTAACGCTGTCTTAGGGCCAGTCGATCCCCAATTAGGTAACTTCCCAGCAGCTAGTATCCTGAAAGTGGTTCAAGATAAACCAATTGGCGAAGTTGATGACCAAACCCTCATCATGGCAGACCTTGCAGGCAAAGCAATTCAACAGGTACAGCGCTTTGTGCGGACTTTGCTAAAAGACAGTATCCCTAAACAAAAAGTCAGCCCAGAAAATATTGAACCAATTATTGAAGCCTTAACAACTGGGCGTGTTACTCACGACTATCCTATCACTGTGGAAGAAGCAACAGAAATGGGGCTGCCCGTAACAGTCGGACTGCCCCTTTCTATTTACGAACTGATGGATTTATATCCTCAACCACAAGGAGGAAGACCCAGCGTTCAGTATATTCCTATGCCTTACGATGACCGCCGTCCAATTTTACCTACACCTAAAGGCAGGCCTTTAGAAGAACCAAATCAAACACGTTGACACTCTAAGGCCATTATTTTAGTGGGAACTCTTATGGTGTAGATGTTGGTGTTGGTGTCGCCGTCGATGTAGGCGTTGGTGTTGGTGTCGCCGTCGGTTTAGCTGTTGGTGTCGCCGTCGGTTTAGCTGTTGGTCTAACTGATGGCTTAGGTGTTGGCTTCGTGGTTGGTTTAGTTGTCGGCTTAGGTGTCGGTGTAGGTGATGATGTTGGTGTTGCCGTCGGCGCAGGTGTTGGCTCGGTTGTCGGCTGGCCTATGGCTGACTTAGCCTCTTGATTCAGCTTTTGGCGGAATGCTAAATCAGCAATGCCAGTTTCTTGTAACTGAAATTTTTTCTGAGCTTCCTTTACCAACGCCTCCGTTTGCGGGCCATAAAATTGATCGCGGGGTAAGGGAGTTTTGGGCTTAACTACTGCATTCAAATTTGCCTGCAAAATTTGAACTATCTGCGCCGCCCAATCTTGAGTTTTTGGGCCTGCTATGCCATCTACATTTAACTTATATCCCTTTTGAAATTCACTAATTGCTTTTTTTGTTTCGGTATCCGTCAAGGGTGAATTGTTTACGGTTACTTTATAGCCCAAGCCATGTAACACAGCACGGAACTGCTGTGGCGAGTAGTTACGCTGGCGAGCAGCAAAAGAAGTATTTGAAGCTACCACGCTCGCTGTTATTAGGCAAGCAGTAGCAATGGTAACGCTTGATTTTCCAAAGCCACACCACATAAAATTAAACTCCTTTGGGTTAAATCAGCAGAATATAAAGGCTTACACGAGCATTTTAAGTTTCTTTAACATCGATTTTCGCAATTATTAATGATTTTTGATTAAAAATAGTTTGATTGGTTAATTTAACTAATATTTAATTAACATTTTTTCATCCTTCTAAAGAAAGATTTTTAATAAATAACCGGGAACTTTAGAAAGCTCTCAAACTATATAATTTAAAGAATTAAATACATTCACTGTATAATTCAACACTAAAAAATGGCTAATCTTAAACCGTTAAAGCGATCGCAACTTTACTTTGAAAGATTGATGGCAATGACTGCCACAGTAAATTTGTGCTTAGTTTTGTTTAATTTAAGTTACGTACCTTGGCGTGATTTTTATTGGCGGAGGTTACCGCAAATTACCCAAATTTATGACCCCATTAAGGGAATTGAAGCCCATCGAGAGACAAATAACTATCTAAAAACAGTAGCCGCATTAGAAGAACAAGTAAGCCAAACAGGGTTACAGTCGCCTCAGGTACAAACCAAACTGGAGGAAATTAGCCGACTCAGCACAGAGATGATTGACAGCAATCCCTTTGCAGCCGTGGGTAAGAGTGGGACTTTAGAAAAAATCAAAAACAGGATGCGCGATCGCACCCATCAAGAATCTGCAAAGCTTGCTTTTAGAATTTTTTGGAGTCAAGCATATTTATCTCAAAAGGGTTGGAATCAAGAAATTAGCTTTTTTAACCAAAAAATCCGACCCCAAATTTCCACAAACTATTACCGCCGTATCGGAGAAGATGGCGAACTTCTGGATAATTTTTGGCTACTTGACTTACCCTTTGTCGGTTTATTCGCTTTAGAGTTACTAGTACGGTGCTTTTATATCAGACGCAGCCATCCCGGTTTTAGCTGGCTAGATGCGGTATTGTGGCGTTGGTACGATTTATTATTATTGTTGCCGTTTTGGCGATGGTTGCGAGTTATTCCTGTCGTCATTCGCCTCGATCGAGCAAGGTTATTCAATTTACGTCCAGTATGGCGGCAAATTAATCAAGGAATTGTCGCCAACTTTGCCGAAGAAATCACTGAAATTGTGGTGGTGAGGGTAATTAACCAAATTCAGGGATCAATTCAGCAAGGAGAGTTCACACGCTGGTTAATGCAGCAAGAGAATGTACGCCAATATATAGATATTAATAATGTCAATGAAATAGAAGCGATCGCTAGTATTTTAGTGCAAACCGTCGTCTACCAAGTACTGCCGCAAATCCAACCAGAACTCACCGCCATTTTGCGCCACAACATCGACACTGTTTTTCAGCAATTGCCCATGTATCGCAACTTGCAAATGCTCCCTGGTGTAGGACAAACACAAACCCAGATTAGCGAGCAACTGGCTACCCAAATTACAACTAACCTTTACAATGCTGTAGTCAGTGCAGTCCAAGATCCCGTAGCGGCAAAACTCACCAGCAAACTAGTAGAACGCTTCACCCAAGCTTTAGGTGCAGAAGTACAGAAAAAACAAGTACTTTCCGAAATTCAGAGTTTGCTTTTCGACTTCTTAGAAGAAGTCAAACTTAACTATGTTCAGCGCTTATCTCAAGAAGATATAGACCAAATTGTCGAACAAACCAGGCAGTTACGCACAAAAGTCCCATTTCAGCCAATGGTAAGTGGTGGTGCGCTGACAACGAGAGACAAGTAAGAGATATAAGGGGGATAGAGAAGACAAGGAAGACAAGGGAGACAGGGGAGGAAAGAAATAACTATTGCCCAATGCCCCATGCGCATTGCCCATTGACTGTTGACAAATGACTATATAATAATTTCTTCCTACTCCCTCCAAAAGAAATGCGCTAAACTCAGAGTAGGTCGAGCCTTATTTGGCTCGTCACAAGACTTCTTGGAAGATATCCCTATCGCAGGAAGTGGGTCGATGCCCACTTTTTTTATTGGATTTTTGCATGACTCATCCCTTAGTCCCACAAATCATTGAATTGGCGACACCAGTAGCAGAAGAACTGGGGTTAGAAGTCGTTGGCGTGGTTTTTCATACTAACCAACGTCCGCCAGTTTTGCGGGTAGATATTCGTAATCCCCAGCAAGACACTGGATTAGATGATTGTGAGCGAATGAGCCGTGCTTTAGAAGCCTCTTTAGATGCGGTGGAAATCATTCCAGATACCTATGTCTTGGAAGTGTCTAGTCCTGGTATTTCGCGGCAACTGGTAACAGACAGGGAATTTATTTCCTTCAAAGGATTTGCTGTAATCATCTCCACTTCCCCACCCTACGACGGACAGCAAGAGTGGATAGGTCAGTTGATTCGCCGGGATGAGAAAACAGTTTACTTAAACCAAAAAGGTCGTGTAGTTGAAATCCCCCGCAGCCTAATTACTAGGGTGCAGTTGGATGAACGCCGTTAATCGATTTTAGATTTTAGATTTAGATTTTGGATTGGTGGCTGGGCAAGAAGTTGGTAGTAGGGCTGAGGCACTATTACCAGCCAATTATCATCACCAATCTTGATTATTTAATCTAAATTTCCAAATTTAAAATCCAAAATTGTGCTGGGTGCTTACATAAAATTTAAGGAGATTGCTTATGTCAATGGTTACTTTACCGGGATTAAAAGATTTAATTGAAAGTATAAGTCGTGAGCGTAATTTACCTCGGCTTGCAGTTCAATCAGCAATTAGAGAAGCATTGCTCAAAGGTTACGAACGTTATCGTCGTGCCCAAAATTTAGAGCGCAAACAGTTTGATGAAGATTACTTTGATAATTTTGAGGTAGAACTCGATATCGAAGGAGAAGGTTTCCGCGTTCTTTCCACTAAAACCATTGTTGAAGAGGTCAGTAACTCCGACCATCAGATATCTCTAGATGAAGTGCAACAAGTAGCACCCGAAGCTCAGTTGGGAGACTCTGTAGTGCTGGATGTCACCCCAGACCAAGGTGAATTTGGTCGGATGGCAGCAATGCAAACCAAGCAAGTACTTGCCCAAAAATTGCGGGATCAGCAACGCCAGATGGTGCAAGAAGAATTTCAAGATTTGGAAAGTACTGTTTTACAGGCACGAGTGCTGCGATTTGAACGGCAATCAGTCATTTTGGCTGTTAGCAGTGGTTTTGGTCAACCAGAAGTAGAAGCGGAATTACCAAAACGGGAACAACTGCCTAACGATAATTATCGAGCAAATGCCACCTTTAAGGTGTATCTCAAAAAAGTTTCTCAAGGACAGCAAAGAGGACCGCAGTTATTAGTATCACGGGCTGATGCTGGTTTGGTAGTTTATTTATTTGCTAACGAAGTCCCAGAAATAGAAGATGAAGTAGTGCGGATTGTAGCCGTAGCGCGAGAAGCCAATCCCCCTTCTCGTTACGTAGGGCCTAGAACTAAAATTGCTGTTGATACCCTAGATCGCGATGTAGACCCAGTTGGAGCTTGTATCGGTGCGCGGGGATCGCGAATTCAAGTGGTAGTTAACGAATTACGTGGTGAAAAAATTGATGTCATCCGCTGGTCGCCAGACCCAGCAACTTACATTGCTAATGCTTTGAGTCCAGCAAGGGTGGACGAAGTACGCCTTATGGACCCAGAAACTAGGCAGACACACGTACTAGTAGCTGAAGATCAACTTAGCTTGGCAATTGGTAAAGAAGGACAGAATGTCCGTTTAGCAGCCCGTCTGACTGGTTGGAAGATTGACATTAAAGATAAAGCTAAATACGACCATGCCGCAGAAGATGCTAAATTTGTCGCAGTTCGTGCAAAATATCAAGCAGAACAAGAACAAGAAGAAGATGAAGAGGGATTAGATCTATCGGAGTTAGAAAATGAAGAAAATCAGGAAGAATTAGAATTAGAGGATGACTCTTTTGACAATAACGATGACGAGTAGTTTGTGGATCTCATGCAGTTTTGGTAATGTTTTTTACAGGAAATTTATTGATAATTACCTTGGATTTAGCAACTTGGTACAAGTAAAGATAGATGGAAAGCCACTATTTTCTAAGCCAGACTGCTGAGGTGAGGTAGCACAAAAGCAATGAAACCGAATTATCGGCGATGTATTAGTTGCCGCCAAGTATCACTAAAAGAAGAGTTTTGGCGGATTGTCCGCGTCTTTCCGTCGGGAACGGTACAATTAGATGAGGGCATGGGGCGTTCTGCTTATATTTGCCCAGAAACTAGCTGCTTACAAGCGGCTCAGAAAAAAAATCGACTAGGGCGATCGCTACATGCAACGGTGCCAGAAACACTGTATCAAACATTGTGGCAGCGTCTAGCCAAAAGCAATAACCAAAATCAAATTTTAGTTTAAGAAATTTGTGGCGGTAATCCCTAGAGGAAATGTGCCAATAGCCGAACTAGTGCTAGCAAGACATACTCTCTTGATTGCTGGGGTTAGTGCCAAAATAGTAAAGGGGTGTAGTTGACATACGGCTCTCATACAATTAGAAGAGGCGGAGCAATACCCCACAAGTTTTACTCGATTGTGTTGTGGAAGACTCAGAATCAGCAAAACAAAAAACTACAAAATGGCAACCTGGTAGCGCTCAGGCGCGATTTGGTATCCATCATCATTACTGGTGGGGATGCCAAAATTAACCCGAGACATCTCTCTTTCCTGATTGGAGGCACCGACAAAATCTAAACGGCAACCAAAAAACAGTAATCGAAGGATGGAGATGTCACAAACCAGGCAACCATCCGCTAAAACTGTAAATTAAAGGGGAAGAGTGGATGAACAACGGCAAAGTTAGAATCTATGAATTATCAAAGGAATTGAATTTGGATAACAAAGAGCTATTAGCAATATGCGACCAGCTCAACATTGCGGTCAAAAGCCATAGCAGTACAATTTCAGATTCGGAGGCAGAACGCATCCGTTTAGCTGCGGAAAAACTCGCAGTTACTAATGGAACCCATAGAAAAGAAACAAGTATAACCACCCATCAAACAACCGCGCCACAAGCTGGCTCAAGAAACCGACCTGCCCTACCCCACAAACAACAAATTTTGGAAATTCGTAAACCCAAAATATTGAGAAATACTACTCCAAACGCCTCAGAGGCGTCAGTTGCTACTAATACCCAAACTGCTTCGTCTGAAGTTAATCCTCTTTCACCTCCAAGGCCCTTCGCTACACCAGTCTCACCCATGCAGCCGACGGCACCAACTCGACCCGTACCCCGGAATCTATCTGAGACCCCACAGCAACCAGCTGTCACAGAGGCGGAGCAAACGCCTAATCCACAGCCAAAAGAAAAAGTAGTTGCGGAAAAATCGGAAAAAACAGTTCCATCCAGACAGAAACCAGAAAAACCGCAAAAACCTCAATTAGTTGCTCCACCTTCAAGACCTGTGGCAGAAGCAGCGCTAGAATCAGAGCAGCTCAGTCAGGCAGATAAGCCGATCCTTAAGCGTGAACGCCAAAGGCGCGTCGAAGACGAACGCGAACAAGTTAAACCTAGATCTGGCAAAGCAACTACAGACCAAACTGCACCACAGTCTGTACCACAAAAACAGGCTCGTCCTACTCCAGGTCCAGTCAAACCAGAACACAGGACAAATCGACCTCCTTCTGCACCAGCACCATTTGGAGACACCCAACGGCCTAGCAGACCAGTACGTCCGAGTGAAGCCGTAGCGGCCATGCCGATTGCTACGCCACCAAGACCGATGCAAGGTGGACAAGGGAAAGCAGCGACAGTTGATGAGCCGATTCCTACCGATATTCTTGATTTAAAACGCCCTACACCACCACGTCCAGCAAAAGGTGGTAAAAAGTGGCAAGAAGAAGAAATTATTGATGAAATCAAAGAAAAGCCTGGCAAGGCAGGCGTTAAAGGCAAGCGGGTTAAACCCGTCTTAGATGATGATTTTGAGGAAGAAGATTTACTGGATGAAGAAGGTCTGGAAATTCCAGCTACAGTCCAGGTCAGTCTTTCTATTGCCCGTCCGCCCAAACCAAAGGCAGCTCGACCTGCACAGCAACCAGCAATAGCTATTGCTAGCCCAACAGCTAGAGGTAAAAAGTCAACTTCCAGCCGAGACCAAAATCGTCGCCAAGAAGTAGAGACCAAGCGCGAGCGCCCAGAAAAAGTGGTGGTTACAGGCCCGCTGACAGTACAAGAACTAGCTGACCTACTAGCTGTTGCTGATACAGAGATTGTAAAAATCCTGTTCATGAAAGGCATGGCAGTGAGTATCACCCAAAACCTAGATATTCCTACAATTACTTTGGTAGCAAAAGAGCTAGAAGTAGAAGTAGAAACTGCCGAACCAGAAGCAGAAGCCCGCAAAGTCACAGAAATGCTGGATTTGGCAGACATGGAAAATCTCCATCGTCGTCCGCCAGTAGTGACAATTATGGGTCACGTAGACCACGGTAAAACTACGCTGCTGGATTCAATTCGCAAAACCAAAGTGGCAGCAGGCGAAGCTGGTGGTATTACTCAGCACATTGGTGCATACCATGTTGATATCGAACATGAAGGTCAGCCACATCAAATAGTATTCCTCGATACCCCCGGTCACGAAGCTTTTACCGCGATGCGGGCACGGGGAGCAAGAGTCACAGACATTGCCGTTTTGGTAGTCGCTGCTGATGATGGCGTTCGTCCGCAAACCATTGAAGCGATTAGTCATGCTCAGGCTGCTGGAGTCCCAATTGTCGTTGCCATTAACAAGATTGACAAAGAAGGGGCACAACCAGAGCGCGTCAAACAAGAACTTACTAACTATGGTCTAACCGCAGAAGACTGGGGTGGTGAGACAATTATGGTTCCGGTGAGTGCGATCAAGGGCGAAAACCTAGATACACTCCTAGAAATGATTCTCTTGGTAGCAGAAGTAGCCGAACTATCTGCCAACCCAGACCGTGTTGCTAAAGGAACTGTGATTGAAGCTCATTTGGATAAGGCAAAGGGAGCAGTTGCTACCTTGTTAATTCAAAATGGTACGCTCCATGTAGGCGATATGTTAGTAGCAGGCTCGGCATTCGGTAAAGTCCGGGCAATGGTCGATGACAGAGGCAGAAGAGTAGAAGTTGCTAGTCCTTCGTTTGCTGTGGAGGTATTAGGGTTAAGCGATGTACCGGCAGCAGGTGATGAGTTCGAGGTCTTCGCGAACGAAAAAGAAGCACGCTCCCTAGCCAGCGATCGCGCCGACAAACAACGTCAATCTCGACTCTTACAAGGACGTGTTACCCTAACAACCCTGTCGGCTCAAGCACAAGAAGGCGAGTTGAAAGAACTCAACTTGATTCTGAAAGCAGACGTACAAGGTTCAGTAGAAGCTATTGTGGGATCGCTGAGACAAATTCCGCAAAACGAAGTTCAAATCAGGATGCTGTTAGCTACTGCTGGGGAAATCACGGAGACAGATATCGACTTAGCCGCAGCTAGTAACGCCGTGATCATCGGGTTTAACACTACCTATGCTAGTGGAGCTAGACAAGCAGCTGATGAAGCTGGTGTAGATGTGCGGGAATACAACATCATCTACAAACTCCTCGAAGATATTCAAGGAGCCTTGGAAGGTCTGCTAGAACCAGAATTGGTGGAAGAATCTTTGGGTCAAACCGAAGTCCGTGCTGTCTTCCCAGTCGGTCGTGGTGCGGTTGCTGGTTGTTATGTACAATCTGGCAAGCTAGTTCGTAACTGCAAACTGCGGGTACGTCGTAACGGTAAGGTGATTTATGAAGGCGTTCTTGATTCCCTAAAACGGATGAAAGAAGATGCCCGCGAAGTCAATGCAGGCTATGAATGCGGTATTGGTGTTGATAAATTCCATGATTGGGCTGAAGGTGACATCATCGAAGCCTACCAAATGGTCACTAAACGTCGTACCTTGACACTGACAAAGTAGTGCTGAGTCTACTAGTGCTGAGTTCTAAGTAAAAGATTCTGAGTCTTGAGTTAATCCTCAAAACTCGCAACTTAAGACTTACAACTCAGCACCCATAACTCAGAAGGGAAAAATGTAGCTATGTCCTCATTTCGCTCCGAACCTATCTTGTGGATTCACGTCGCTGGTTTAGCGACGCTGCCAATTTTTTTGTTTTTGTGTTTATTTTTCTTATCCATAGGTGAGCCACTCTTACCAGTATGGATGGAGTTATTTTTGGTTGCTGCCATAGGAGTGTTGCCACTCCTATGGATGCAATTCCGTCGGCCTTTTTACATATTTGCTATTTTGGGAGTCGCACTCAAGCCAGAAAATCTGACTGAGCAGCAACGAAAAATTCTTTGTTTAATTAATACAAATTTAAATCGCGTGCTGACCGTTTTGGCAGCAATATTGTTATTAGGGGTACTGTGGCAGATCTACCAAGCTGCACCACTAGTAGCAAACATGGCTAGTTTTCTACCTCAATGGCGCAGCGTGGGATTGCTGCTGGCGGCTTTAGCTTTTTTCGCTAGCAATCTGTTTTTGCAAATTCCCGTGAGCATAGCCAGAATTTTAGTGACTAATGACACAGAATTTGCTGCCATAGAACCATTACCTTTAGAGAAGATTCAGCAAGATTTTACAATCGTAGGGGTACGGGTCAATAACATATTGCCCCAGTTAGTTCAATCCCTAATCGGGAGGAATACAAGTACACAATTGCCCCTAGAGCAAAACTCTGATGAAGATTAAGTAAATCTACTGTCTTATGTAGGTAAAATCGTATTAGATTTGAAGTTAAATCTGAGGAATGAGATACTATGGCTCAAATTCCAACTTCCAGCGATCGCCAATTTACTCATGATAGTGAAATTTGGCACAGCCTCAAATACGCGATCGCCGCTAGTTCCGGTTTCCAACGCTGGCAACTAGAACGTGATATCCAATCACAAGGGCTGCGTTTAGAACAGCAGGTACAACGTTATTTGCGAGAAACTTTAGAAACACTAGCTTACTAAAAATTAAGTGACTATTTCCAGGTCGCTAGCAAATAATGAAGTTGACAGTAGTATTTTGCTTCAACTTCCACTTGAGATATTGTGAAAATCTAAAATTATTTACACTACCCTAATACTTTTTCAATAGGGATTTCCAAGTATAAATTTATATTTAGGGTGCGTTACACTTCGTTAACGCACCCTAATTTATGGCATTAATTCTGAGACTATTAAAACTTAACAAAATAAAAACTGTTTTTTATTTAGGTATTTGAGAATTTAGCTGATCAAACGCTAACGATCCGGTATAGTTTTGCATGGGTTTGGCATCTATATAGCTGCTACCCGTAACCTTGTTTAAAGGTCACATAATTCAGCACTTCACAGACATAAAAAATGAAATATCGGGGTTTTCAAATTTCTTCAGCGAAATATCTTCGCTCTGTTTTTAGCAGTAGTCTCAGATCTCATCTACCACTACGAGCCGGACTCACCACTGCATTAGTTGTTTCCAGCAGTTTCACGGTATTACCTGGTATAGCCAATGCCGATCCCATCCATCAGAAAAGTAGCGACCCAACTCTGACAGCCCAAGTTCCTGCAACTGCAACTGTAATTTACGTTAACCCAGCTACGGGAGCAGATACTACTGGTGGTGGTACAACACAAGCTGCGCCTTACAAAACTATTACCTTTGCTATAAGTCAAGCTCAATCAGGTACAGTCATACAACTAGCTCCTGGAACTTATAATCAGCAAAGTGGAGAAACTTTCCCACTCTTGCTAAAACCAGGAGTAACACTGCGAGGTGATGAATCAAACAAAGGTCAGGCAATATCAATTACGGGTGGAGGCTTTTACACCAGTAAAACATTTGCCAGACAAGACATTACAATTTTGGCTGAGAATAGTACGACAATCGCAGGTGTTAGTGTCACAAACCCAAATCAACGGGGTACAGGTGTATGGGTAGAATCCACTAATCCCGTGATTACAAATAACACTTTTACTAAAAGTCTCAGAGAGGGAGTTTTTGTCACAGGTTCAGGAAATCCCAAAATTGAAAATAACATCTTTGTGCAGAACACAGGTAATGGGGTTTCGGTGGCTAAAACTGCTCAAGGAGAAATTCGTGGTAACTTGTTTCAGGATACTGGTTTTGGTATTGCAATTGGTGGCTCTTCCACACCTTTAGTTGCAGAAAACCAAATAATCCAAAACCAAGATGGGCTTTTTATCTCCGAAACTGCTAAACCCATCCTACGTAAGAATATTATTCAGAACAATAAACGAGATGGCGTTGTCGCAACTATTGATGCCCTACCAAACTTGGGTACTACTGAAGATCCTGGTGGCAATCTCATCCGCAACAACACTCGTTACGATCTGAACAATGCTACTAAAACTAATAGGATTGTCGCTATTGGTAATGATATCGATCAAAAGCGCATCGCTGGTTTAGTAGATTTTGTTGCCGCCGAGGTTGGCGGTGCTACAGCTTTTAACGACGTACCAACAGGTTACTGGGCAAAAGCCTATATCGAAGCCTTAGCCTCCCAAAAAATTATTGCTGGCTTTCCAGATGGCACCTTTAAACCGAACGATCCTGTAACACGCGCTCAATTCGCCACTATTATTACTAAAGCTTTGACACCGCCTGCTAAACGCCCAGCCATTGAATTTAAAGATGTCAAAAGCGATTTTTGGGCTTATGCAGCAATTAAATCTGCTTACCAAAGTCAATTTGTTTCTGGCTATCCTGATGGAACCTTTAAACCACAGCAGCAGATTCCCAGAGTCCAAGCTCTAGTAGCTTTAGCTAGTGGTCTAGGTTTAACTACAGACAATCAAAATATCCTCAGTTTTTATACTGATGCTGCCCAAATTCCCAAATATGCACTTAATCAAATTGCTGCTGCTACTGCAAAGCAATTAGTGATCAACTATCCCACAGTTAAGCAACTCAATCCTAATCGTGATGCAACTAGGGCAGAAGTTGCTGCCTTTGTTTACCAAGCACTGGTAAATGCTGGACGTGCGCCAGCAATTCCATCAACCTATTTAGTGAACGTTCCGTAAACAAAAGTACAGTGTGGCGGAAATCAACTGGACAAAAGCCCAGAATCTCAACTACTTTCCGCCCACTAAAGTTTCATACTCAGCATTTGATTGCGATCGCGTGATTGTGAGCTTGATAGTATAAAACAGACCTAACATTAGGAACCGAACAGGAATTTGAATTAAATTTCATCCAGCAGTAATAGTTGGCAAAATAGCAGCGTCAAACTAACAAATTGTAGTTTGGCGCTGCTAAAAATGTGATTTTTTTATGTCAGGGTCTTAAAATTTAGCTGACCCATATTTAAATTTGATTTGTCTATATTCAGGGTCTTTATATTGGCTGATCCCGTTTGAACAATTTTTAGTTTCTCAGAAATTTTTGCATTTTCAGATTTCCTAATATTTTTTTTATTTTTTCTCTTTTTAGATTTAAAAAGATGAAAAAAAGTTTATTAATATAAAAAATGTGAAGAGGTGTTGCTATTTTTGCGCTTTTAAGAACGTTTTTGTCGGCTCTGTTCCCAGCGCCAGAGAAAGACCATCAGGAACACAATTCCTATCTGGAGTAATAAGTTAGGCAAAGCACTATCAACATCCCGCCCTGCAAGCAGTTTAAAGAAAAAGATGAATGCGCCGATGAAGCCAGAAGCACCACAAGCAACATAGATAAGTTTTCGCAAGCCACGATAAGGCGCTACTATTTCAGCTTTGAGGCGGGCATATTGTTCAGGCTGAAGGCTACTTTTGGGATTTTGTTCTACCATGAATAAAAACTATGCTATAATCTTGGATCGTGTACGCCGATGTGGCTCAGTGGTAGAGCAGCTGATTCGTAATCAGCAGGTCACGGGTTCAAATCCCGTCATCGGCTTTAATAGAGTGTTACTGACTACTATAAATAGACATAAAACTTAGCTTATAGCTAATTGGGCGTAAAAAATCGCCTTCAGATTGGAAATACGCTTACCCAATGGTGGGTTATATCCTTGCTCAGAAAAGCAGGTTAAAACCTCTACAGGTTAGATGTAAAGGCATTGGATAATTTGTGATTACTCAACGCTGATTTTTAGCATTAGCAAATACTGCGGCTGCATCTGATGAACCTACATATCGCCAGTGCCAAGGCTCAAAACTTACTCCTTGCTTATTATTGCGGGGAAAAGACATTTCAAAGCCGAATTCTTGAGCATGGCTAGTTAACCAACGATAAGCATCAGTATTTTCAAATTCTAAAGTAATATCTTTTTTAGAAAATTTACCATCTGTTAAATCTAAAGCAAAGCCTGTATGGTGTTCGCTATATCCAGCAGGGGCACTAATTTTTGCCGCTTCTTTAACAGAACCTCGACGCTTAATTTGTTCTTGAAATAATTTTTCTTGTTGTTCTATGGTGCGAAAGCCAGAAACAGGAATAATCCAAACACCTACTTCTCTGGCTGCATAAGTCATTTTCATGAATGCTTTAACTGCTTCAGTATTCAATGACTCAAAGCGTTGATCTACACCACTCGCATAGCTACCAACAACCATCATTTGGTTTGGATTCGCTTGCGTGTAGGGAAAATGCCCAAAGGCAAGTTGATTGGATGTTGGTTTTTTCTGAACTTGTGTGATTTTACTTAGTTCGATAGGCGTGGAATTAGTGGGAATTGCTGTTGGTAGCGCTGCTAAAACTGAGTTTGGTTGAGCAGAAACTGTGGTTGTTGCAGTTGGAGAAATTTTAGCCTGAACGGGTGGATTTGACGCTGAAAATCGCATCACTAAAGTACCACAAATGACTACGCTAACTGCAACAATTGTGGCAATTACTAAGATTCGTACAAGATAAGGTAATTTTGAGAAAAATCTCATAGTTATTTGGTAAGTATTTGAGTAGAAGCTATTTTCCAGCGCCGATCTACAAACTGTAAATTATAGCGTACTGTTCTAGTTTTAAAGTCAGTTTCTTTAGGAAGAATATTGCCATTTTTATCAAGAAGTTTCCGGTCTTCGGTAACTTTTACTTGAATAACAGCTTGATTACCATTAACCGAAAATTCGTCTATTCCATCAATTTGCTGTAAACCATATTTATAAGAATGCCCATCAGTTTTGAGAGAGTTAATTGAGCCATCATAGCCAGCAACTTGCTCATATTGTTCACCAGTTGTTAACTCGGCAGCTGGCTGAGGATTGTAGGGAGGCGCAAACATGACTTGTTTGGCTTGTAGCCATTGATTAATTAAATTTTTTGCTCCGGCTTCGGTAAGTGTGGATGCTGAAGCTGAAGGTTTTTCTGTGGTACTTGTATTAGTATTACTAGGTATAACTGGATTTTCTGTTGGCGTTATTTTTGCTGGATATTCTACTTGACGATCAGAATTATACGAGGTTGAATCTAATGATTTAGATGTATTTGGAGGTGAGGGTTGCTGATTATTGAAAGTTGGTGAAGGAGATGAGGCTATAGTTGTTAATGGCTGTGGCTGGTTTGATAATTGTCCTCTGACTAACCATAAACCACTTACTACTAATGTCCCGATCGCACCGCCAATTATTACACCTTGTTGCCAAGGTGCTAAACCTTTAGGAGATATTGCTGGATTTGGGGTTGGTGTGGGAATCGGCTGATATAGGGGTGTTGGAGATGCGACTGTTGGTGCGGTGACGTAGCCTGCTGATACGGGTGTAGTAATTAATGTCGGCTGAGAAACAGGTACAGTCACTGCTGTCGGAATTGAAGGTGTTTGCAATGCTGTTAGCATATCTCTAGCACTGAGATAGCGATCGCGTGGTGATTGTTGAATTGCTTTATCTAATACAGCTCCTAAATCTGGGCTGATATTGAAAGTAAAATTGCGCCAGAGAATATCGCCTGTTTCTGGATCTGTGGGTAAGTCTGCGGGTAATTTACCTGTGAGTAAATAAATTGCTGTTAGTCCTAAACTATACAAGTCACTGGAAAATACTGGTCTACCTATCGATTGTTCCATTGGCATAAACCCTGGCGTACCAATGACAATGGACTGGTTGGAGTTTCCAGAAGCAGTTATTATTGTACCCATTGATACTTTAACTGCACCGAAATCAATTAAGATTGGTTTGCCATCGGAAAAACGCAAAATTATATTGTCGGGTTTAATATCTCGATGGACTATGCGCTTGCTATGGACAAATTCTAGAACTGGCAAGATATCAATTAAAATTCCTTTAACTGTACTTTCATGCAACACTCCTTGCTGTTGCATTTTTTGAGTCAATGTGTGACCTTCAATATATTCTTGAACTAAATAAAATTGCCCGTTATCTATAAAATAAGCATACAACTTCGGTATTTGATTACTGCGATCGCCTAGTTCTTCTAAAATTGCTGCTTCCTGCTGAAATCGTTGTTGTACTAATTGGTAAACTTGAGGATTATTAGCTACAGGTTTAAGTTGTTTAATGACACAACGACGATTAGAGGGCATTTGAGTATCTTCTGCTAAAAAAGTTTCCCCAAATCCCCCACTTCCCAATACACGTAGGACTTGATAACGATTATTTAATAATGCCAAGGTCATAATATAGCACTCCTATTTGATTTGTTAACTTACTCGTAGAGGCAGCCAATAGGTGAATCAGTTCAGTCTTGAGGGTTTCCCCATGAGCAACTGCTGTTCCCCAAAGAGCAATAGGTAATAAGCAAATAACCTGATAGTAGTTAAGATTTAGGTTTACCAAGTTTTTTCAACAATCAAACTGGATTTCCATATTTTAGTTACTCAGTTTTTACGTATAATTTGTATTTAGCTGTTCAATATCATAAACTTCTGCTACCTCTAATTAATATAGTTTCTCGGTAATAAATTAATTTTTTATAAGTATTTCAAACTTCAGGGTTAGTAGACCTCGTTTAATGTTTTAAAGCACTTTATGGTACAGCCACCTTTACAAAGTCGGACTGTTTTAAGTACAAATCCCTTTTTAGAGTTAAACAATAAAGGTGAAATTCTATACTTTGAACTCAAAAAGCCACAGCATATTCTGGGACGCGATCCAAATGTTGCTGATTTAGTCGTTCCGCAACATTGGGAAGTTGTTTCCCGTTGTCAAGGGCTACTGCGTCGGGATGGCGCAGACTACCGCATCTATGACGGCGATGGACAAAAACCTAGTAGTAATAAGCTATATGTCAATCATTCCCTGATTACTCCCACGGAAGGCCATTACTTAACCCACGGTGTAGAAATTCAAATTGCCCAAAACCCCAATCAACTCATTCAAGTAAGATATTTTAATCCCTCCAACGCACATTCATTTACTACACCGGCAACCCGTGCAATTTCGTTAAAACAACGTTCAATTTTACTCGGACGCGATCCCCAAGCTAACTTGCAGTTAGATGCTCCTACTGTTTCCCGGCGTCATGCCACAATTGATACTGATGCTCAAGGACGCTACATTCTCCGGGACTACAGCACCAATGGAGTATTTATTGACGGTAAACAAGTGACGGGAAGCGCCGTACTCTCCAATGGTGCGAAAATTCGCATTGGGCCGTTTACTTTGGTGGTGCGCGATGATAATTTAGAAATTCTCGATCAAGGCGATCGCATTCGTCTAGATGCGCACAACTTGTTACTGGAAACTAAAGGTAAACGGCGATTAGATGATTTATCTTTTGCGATTGAACCAGGACAGTTTGTGGCTTTGGTTGGGGGGAGTGGTGCGGGTAAATCTACTTTAATGCGGACACTTTTAGGAATTGAAAAAATTACTAAAGGTGTAGTGCAAATCAATGGCGAAGATTTGCAGAAAAACTTCAATTTGTACCGCACCCACATTGGTTACGTACCGCAAGATGATATTATCCACCGCGAATTGACAGTTGCAGAAGTACTTACTTATGCAGCCAAACTGCGATTACCACCAGATATTAATCTGCAACCTTTGGTAGAACAGGCGTTAGAAGCAATTAAAATGAGCCATCGCCGTCATGCATTAGTCAACGATCTCAGCGGCGGACAACGCAAAAGAGTCAGTATTGGCGTAGAATTGCTGGCCGATCCCAAATTGTTCTTTTTAGATGAACCAACTTCTGGACTCGATCCTGGATTAGATAAACAGATGATGCTGCTATTAAAAGATTTAGCGCATCAAGGGGGAAGAACAATTATTTTGGTAACTCATGCCACAGCTAATATTACCGAATGCGATCGCATTGTGTTTCTCGGTCTAGGTGGCAGATTGTGCTATTTTGGTACATCCCAAGAAGCTTTGAAGTTTTTTGGTGTCAACGATTTTGCTGATATTTACATCAAACTCGAACAAGAGCAAGAAGTTATTAAATATGCGACTCAATTTCAGCAATCTACTTATTATCAAAGTTATATTGGCAATCAAATAAGTATAGGAAATCAACAGCCAACTAAATCTTTTACGCCAACACGCAAGAAAGTTTCTTTTTGGCAGCAATGGTTGTTATTGACACAACGTTATTGGCAATTAATTTTACGCGATCGCGTTAATCTTCTCCTCTCTCTTTTAACAGCACCTATTGGTATTAGCCTGATAACTTTGGCAATTAAAGATAAAACACCCTTTGTTTTAGGCAACCAACCAGATCCCAAACTAGCACCCTTAGCTTTGCAAGTATTGTTTGTCTTTACCTGTGCGGCATTATGGGTAGGTCTTTCTAGTTCTTTACAAGAAATTGTTAAAGAAGCGGCAATTTACTTAAGAGAACGCTTAGTTAATTTAGGATTGTTAGCTTATCTTGGTTCCAAAGTTACAATATTGTCAATTTTGGCGATCGCACAGACTTTGTTGATAGTTGCTGTGATTCTCATAGGTTTTAAATCTCCCAGTCCAGAATTAATTTCCTGGCATATCGGATTAGGAATCACCACCTTTCTGACTTTATTAGCTAGTTTTAGCTTAGGTTTACTTGTATCTACAACTGTTAAAAACAGTAGCCAAGCAAATAGTGCTTTACCATTGCTATTATTACCGCAAATCATCTTTTCTGGAGTTTTGTTTAAAACCCAGGAAGGTGTGAATAAATTATTATCATGGCTCATGTTAAGTCGTTGGTCAGTAGGAGCTTATGGCTCTTTAGTCAATGTCAATAGCTTAGTACCAGAACCAACTATATTACTAGATGGTAGTATTGTCCCTCAGCCATTTGAACCAACATCAGTTTACGGGGCTACCTGGGGAAATTTAAATTTGAATTGGGGAATTTTATTGTTGCATACAGCAATTTATTTACTTGTTACTTTTTGGTTGCAAAAGCGTAAGGATATTTTTTAGATATGGGAGGATGTTTTAAAAGCGGCTAGCTATTGTCAGAAAGCTCACAAGGCTAATCGCAGAAATTTGTCAGTAGACAGAATTCACAATTGTCCTATTGAGCCATTTTCTAAAATCTGTACAAATTTTGACAAGACTTCAAGCAATAACCACTACTAAATTATCAGCTTGGGTAGAACAAGCCAAATCCCATGCCGATCGCGGACGAGTTGCCGATCGCACTCCACGATTAAATATAGCTAACCCTTATTGGTTTGCAGTTCACATCTGTTGTGCAACTGGACAAACTTACAGCGCCGGGGATACAAGTTGTGTGTTCCCATTCATGAGTGTTATCAAAGCTTTTTCACTACTTTATCTCTTAGAAAATTTCGGTGCAGAAACGGTTTTGCAGTGGGTAGGGGTGGAACCATCCCAAGCACCATTCAATTCCCTAGATCAACTAATTGCCGATCGCGGACACCCCCGCAATCCAATGATTAATAGTGGAGCCATTACCTTAGCTGATAAATTACCAGGAGAAAATGCTAGCGATCGCACTCAGCAATTTTGTCAATGGCTAAACCAATTAGCCGGCTCAAAACTCAAGTTAGATGAATTAATGCTTGCTTCAGTACAACTGACACGTTCTCCAGCGAATAAAGCGATCGCTAATTATCTTGCTGAAGCCGGGTATGTAGAAAATTTTGGCATAGCTCTTGACACTTACGAGCAAATATGCTGTTTATCGGGAAATGCCGAAGATTTAGCGCAGATCGGCAAACTCTTAGCTTATGAAAATGGTTTAATATCAGTAAAACACCGCCGGATAGTCAATGCGGTGATCTTGACTTGTGGATTGTATGAGGCATCTGCCGAGTTTGCTGTCAGGATTGGTTTACCAATGAAATCGGGCATTGGTGGTGGACTGTTAGCGATCGTACCAGGTGAAGGAGCGATCGCTTGTTACAGCCCTGCTTTAGATACCGTAGGAAACCCAGTAGCAGGACTTGCCTTTGTGGAAAATTTGGCACAACAGCTAGAGTTAAGTATTTTCGGTTGACCTCTTTTCTGCACTTTTATCGCCTCAATGTGCAGATTTCTACTGATTCAAAACAGTATGACAAATTCACAAAAATCCTGATATGTCTATATTTTTTGTAGAGGTTTAGCAATGCTCATTGGTGTCAACTTAAGCTAAAAATAGCCTCTTTCGTAGCTTTGTCACTCGCCTGAGAATGAATTCTCAGACTAATAGCCCAAGTCTACTTTAGTAGACTCAAAATTTTGGGGATATTTAGTCATCTTCAGATGACTTTTGCTATTAGCAAGGAACTTCAGTTCCTTGGGGTAACAGGGTTTTGCGTTAAGTTGACACGTATGAGCAATGCTAAACCCTTACCCAGGGTACACGATTCCTAATCTGGCGCTACTGGTGTAGGCAACAAATTGGGGGATTTTTCTTCAGTCTGGTTTACCTGTGGTTGAGGTGTTTCAGTAACAGAAGGTGTTGGTGTTATTTCTAGTTGTGGCGGTTCTGTTGCAGTCGGTGTTGGTATTACTTCTGGTTGCGGAGACTCAATAATCTCTGGTAGCGTAGGCGACACACTAGGAGATGGTGTAGCAGTAGGACGAGGACGGCGTTGGAAATATCCACCAGACTTTGGTTTTTCTGGTTTAGGAGAAACTGTTTCTGGTAACCCAGTAGCAGAAGGTGTTGGTGTTACCTCTGGCTGTGGTTCTGGCGATGGTACAGGCTTGGATAA
Source organism: Aulosira sp. ZfuVER01 (assembly GCA_034530615.2). Taxonomy (GTDB): domain Bacteria; phylum Cyanobacteriota; class Cyanobacteriia; order Cyanobacteriales; family Nostocaceae; genus Aulosira. The sequence continues at coordinate 193,816 of JAVRCV020000015.1, read as the reverse complement.
TGTTTCCTCTGGCTGCTTCAACTCAGTTGGCGGTGTTACAGGAACTTCGGGAATCTCAATTTCCGGTGTTGGCTGTATTTGTGGTGTGCCGCTAGGTGTAGGGGTTAGTTCAGTAGGTGGTATCTTGGCGGTATAGTTAGGATCTACAATGCCACGCACCTCATCGGCTGTAACTTCTCCTCTGACAATTCTCGAAAGTGTATCTTTACCTTTGGGTTGGTAGTTAATCAGTCCAACTGTAGTATTGAAGACATTTTTTACAGGATTACCCTGGTTATCGAGAAATTCCAGTTTTACCCAATTCTTACCAGGTTTGAAGCCTTTGAGGTAAACTGCTTGCCAGCGATCGAGAACGAAGCTTTCACCATTAATTGTGCAACGAATCCGCCAATCACTGAGATTGTCGTTAGCGTTGTCTTGAGCAACCAAGTGGAGGGGAGCATTTGTTAGGTAAAAGTCCAGTAGAATTGGTTCTGCCCCATAGTCACCTTTAGGACGGCTGTAGGTTAGCAGAGGTAGAGATGGATCTGGGTTGTTATCTTCGGTTTTGGTGACAATGTGAAACTTTGTCTGGGCGTAAGCACCTTCATTTTTGAAGCTTTCGTGCCAAGGACGAGAAGCAAAGACACGCAAAGTATGAGTTCCTGGCGCTAAGTCTGAGAAAGTTAAAGGCTGATTTAAGTCGTAAACAGCTATATATGGTTGGTTATCAAGAATTACGTGGAGATGAGTCCCTAATTCCAGTTGCGGATTCTTAAATATGGGTAGATCCTGAACCTGAAAGCGGACTGTAACTTTATTTTCTTGCAAGACTTCATCAGCTTGAGGTGTAACTATTGCAACTTGCGGCTGATAAACCTCCAAAGCTGGGCGCAGTTCTTGAATTATCGCTGGTGGAGAAACTTCGGAAAATTCTTTGGATATCTGTTGTGGTTTTGCTCCATAACTAACAGATACATCTTGGCTGACAGCTTTCTCGCCACAGCTGACCAAACCCAAGACTATTAAAAATGTCATCAGCCATTTCAAAACAGCGAACCTCCTGGGGAGGAGATTCTCTACCGTCTTTTGCCAAGAGTTCATGCCTTCTACCCAGCGATCGTCTTTAACAACTGCAACAACTGCCAAATTATTTTGGCTCAAACTGTCCATAGGGAACTATAGCCCAAAAGGTGAAATTTGCTTTACTCCATAAAATTTTTACTTTGTCTTTTTGGAGACATAGCATGAAGATGTCATTTTTTTGACAGTTGTTTGCGAACTGTAATTTAAACTCTAAAGCAACAAATGCAACAGCCGAAACAATTGCTACACAAGCGTAAACTATAAGTTTTACAAATTGTGTTCCTTTGTAAATAAAATGAATAATCTATTGACTTTTTGCCCGTTAGTTTGAAGTTAAAAGGCAGATTGGCCAATTATTCCAGTGATTTTGAATTATTGTTAAATTATCGCCAACAATGTACAAGTTAAGACTTTATAATTCAACAGAAACAAACTTCCACATCGGGTCTGAATCGCTCCCCAGGAAAATTCTGGAGGATGCGATAATGGTTAACTTTGTGGTTTCCTGATTCCTCATTCCTTATCTAGAGAGGAGGTCGAATGACGATTAGTCCTCCGGAGCGAGAGGAAAAAAAGGCAAGAGTAATAGTCGATAACGATCCAGTACCTACCTCTTTTGAGAGATGGGCAACACCCGGTCACTTCGACAGAACTTTAGCCAGAGGTCCCAAAACCACCACATGGATTTGGAACCTGCACGCCCTCGCCCACGATTTTGATACACATACCAGCGATCTAGAAGAAATATCCCGCAAGATATTTGCAGCCCACTTCGGCCACTTAGCTGTAGTGACGATTTGGCTGAGCGGGATGATATTCCACGGCGCTAAGTTTTCCAACTACGAAGCTTGGTTGAGCGACCCTCTAAACGTAAAGCCTAGTGCTCAAGTCGTTTGGCCCATAGTCGGACAAGACATTTTAAATGGTGATGTTGGCGGTGGCTTCCACGGTATTCAAATCACCTCTGGCTTGTTCCAAGTATGGCGTGGCTGGGGTATTACAAACTCATTCCAACTGTACTGTACTGCCATTGGCGGCTTGGTATTAGCAGGCTTGTTCCTGTTTGCCGGTTGGTTCCATTACCACAAGCGTGCTCCCAAACTGGAATGGTTCCAGAATGTGGAGTCAATGCTGAATCACCACCTGCAAGTATTGCTGGGTTGTGGTTCCTTGGGATGGGCTGGACACTTAATTCACGTGTCCGCACCGACCAACAAGCTGTTGGATGCAGGGGTAGCTCTTAAAGATATCCCCTTGCCCCACGAGTTCATCCTGAACAAAGACTTGTTGACCGAGCTTTATCCCAGCTTTGCTAGTGGTTTGGCACCTTTCTTTACCTTGAACTGGGGTCAGTACGCTGACTTCCTCACCTTTAAGGGTGGTCTCAACCCAGTAACAGGCGGCTTGTGGATGACAGATATTTCCCATCACCACTTGGCGATCGCTGTACTGTTTATCATTGCAGGTCACCAATACCGCACCAACTGGGGTATCGGTCACAGCATTAAAGAGATCCTCGAAAATCATAAAGGCCCCTTCACTGGTGAAGGTCACAAAGGTCTTTACGAAAACCTGACCACATCTTGGCACGCTCAATTAGGTACTAACCTAGCTTTCTTGGGTTCCTTAACCATCATCATCGCGCACCACATGTACGCGATGCCTCCCTATCCATATTTGGCAACTGACTACGCTACGCAGTTGTGTATCTTTACACACCATATGTGGATCGGTGGCTTCCTGATTGTTGGTGGGGCTGCTCACGCTGCCATTTTCATGGTTCGGGATTACGATCCAGTTGTTAACCAAAACAACGTACTGGATCGGGTGATCCGTCACCGAGATGCGATTATCTCTCACTTAAACTGGGTTTGTATTTTCCTCGGCTTCCATAGCTTTGGACTTTACATCCACAACGACACAATGCGTGCATTGGGTCGTCCCCAAGATATGTTCTCCGATACGGCAATTCAGTTACAGCCAGTTTTTGCGCAATGGGTACAAAATATCCATGCCTTAGCTCCTGGTTCAACTGCACCCAATGCCTTAGAACCGGTTAGCTATGTCTTTGGCGGCGGTATTTTGGCTGTAGGCGGTAAAGTAGCAGCTGCACCTATTGCTTTGGGTACAGCAGACTTCTTAATTCACCACATTCATGCCTTTACCATTCACGTAACCGTTCTCATCCTGCTTAAGGGTGTACTGTTTGCGCGTAGTTCTCGTCTGATTCCAGACAAAGCAAACTTAGGCTTCCGTTTCCCCTGCGACGGTCCTGGTCGTGGCGGTACTTGCCAAGTATCCGGTTGGGATCATGTGTTCCTCGGATTATTCTGGATGTACAACTCCCTGTCTATTGTAATTTTCCACTTCAGCTGGAAGATGCAATCTGATGTTTGGGGAACTGTAGACGCGGCAGGTAATGTGACTCACATTACTGGTGGTAACTTTGCCCAAAGTGCCATCACAATCAACGGTTGGTTGCGTGACTTCTTGTGGGCACAAGCTTCACAAGTAATCAACTCCTACGGAAGTGCGCTGTCTGCTTACGGACTCATGTTCTTGGGCGCTCACTTTGTATGGGCATTCAGCTTAATGTTCCTGTTCAGTGGTCGTGGCTACTGGCAAGAACTGATTGAGTCCATAGTTTGGGCACATAATAAACTGAAGGTAGCACCATCAATTCAGCCTCGCGCTTTGAGCATCACTCAAGGTCGGGCAGTAGGTGTAGCTCACTACCTCTTAGGAGGAATTGCTACTACCTGGGCATTCTTCCACGCACACATCCTTTCAGTAGGGTAGCAATCAGCCAAATAGAGTACTGAGTACTGGGTGCTGAGTGCCTAGTTAAAGCTCAAAACTCAGGACTCAGAACTCTAAATGCTGAAACCTGATGGCTAAAGGTCAGAGGAATTATCAAACCTATGGCAACAAAATTTCCAAAATTTAGCCAGGATCTCGCACAGGACCCGACTACTCGTCGGATATGGTATGCGATCGCTACAGGCAACGACTTTGAAAGCCATGATGGCATGACGGAAGAAAATCTTTACCAAAAGATTTTCGCCACTCACTTCGGTCACTTGGCAATCATATTCCTGTGGGCATCCAGCCTCCTGTTCCACGTAGCCTGGCAAGGTAACTTTGAACAGTGGATTAAAGATCCCATCCACATCCGCCCAATTGCTCATGCGATTTGGGACCCCCACTTTGGTAAACCAGCGATCGAAGCTTTTACCCAAGCTGGCGCTAACGGTCCTGTAAACATTGCTTACTCTGGTGTTTACCACTGGTGGTACACCATAGGTATGCGGACAAACAGCGAACTGTACACCGGTTCCGTTTTCCTCCTACTGTTTGCAGCAGTGTTACTGTTTGCTGGTTGGTTGCACTTACAACCCAAGTATCGTCCTAGCCTGGCTTGGTTTAAGAGTGCTGAATCTCGCCTAAACCACCACTTGGCAGGTTTGTTTGGCGTTAGCTCTCTGGCTTGGGCTGGTCACTTAATTCACGTTGCTATCCCCGAAGCTCGCGGACAGCACGTAGGTTGGGACAACTTTTTAAGTACCGCACCTCACCCAGCAGGTTTGACACCATTCTTTACCGGTAACTGGGGAGTTTACGCTCAAAACCCTGACACAGCAGGTCATGTGTTCGGTACATCCCAAGGTGCAGGTACTGCAATCCTGACTTTCTTAGGTGGTTTCCATCCCCAAACAGAAGCTTTGTGGCTGACTGACATTGCTCACCACCACTTGGCGATCGCTGTATTATTCATCGTCGCTGGTCATATGTACCGTACCAATTTTGGTATTGGTCACAGCATCAAAGAGATGATGAATGCCAAAACTTTCTTTGGCAAACCTGTTGAAGGTCCGTTCAATATGCCTCACCAAGGTATATATGACACCTACAACAACTCTCTTCACTTCCAATTGGGTTGGCACCTAGCTTGCTTGGGTGTTGTCACCTCTTTGGTGGCACAGCACATGTACTCCATGCCTTCCTATGCGTTTATCGCTAAGGACTATACAACTCAGGCAGCTCTGTACACCCACCACCAATACATCGCCATCTTCTTGATGGTTGGCGCTTTCGCCCACGGCGCTATCTTCTGGGTTCGTGACTACGACCCCGAACAAAACAAAGACAACGTACTAGACCGTGTTCTGAAGCACAAAGAAGCGATTATCTCCCACCTCAGTTGGGTATCTCTCTTCTTAGGTTTCCACACCCTAGGCTTATACGTTCACAACGACGTAGTAGTTGCTTTCGGTACTCCTGAAAAGCAAATCTTGATTGAGCCAGTATTTGCTCAGTTCATTCAAGCTGCTCACGGTAAGGTACTCTACGGCTTAGATACTCTACTTTCTAACCCCGATAGCGTAGCTTACACAGCCTACCCCAACTACGGTAACGTATGGTTGAGTGGCTGGCTGGATGCCATTAACTCTGGCACTAATTCCCTCTTCTTAACAATTGGCCCTGGCGACTTCTTGGTACACCATGCGATAGCTTTGGGTCTGCACACCACCACTTTGATTCTCGTTAAGGGTGCTTTGGATGCCCGTGGTTCCAAGCTGATGCCCGATAAAAAGGACTTCGGTTATGCATTCCCTTGCGATGGTCCTGGTCGTGGCGGTACTTGCGACATCTCTGCTTGGGACGCTTTCTATCTAGCTCTGTTCTGGGCGTTAAACACAGTAGGTTGGTTAACCTTCTACTGGCACTGGAAACACCTGGGTATTTGGCAAGGTAACGTTGCTCAGTTCAACGAAAACTCCACCTACCTCATGGGCTGGTTCCGTGATTACCTCTGGGCTAACTCTGCTCAGTTGATTAACGGATACAACCCCTACGGCGTGAATAACTTGTCTGTTTGGGCTTGGATGTTCCTGTTCGGACACCTAGTTTGGGCAACAGGCTTCATGTTCCTCATCTCTTGGAGAGGTTACTGGCAAGAGTTGATTGAAACCCTTGTTTGGGCACACGAGCGCACTCCTCTAGCTAACTTGGTTCGCTGGAAAGATAAGCCCGTTGCTCTGTCCATTGTTCAAGCTCGTTTAGTTGGTCTAACTCACTTCGCTGTGGGCTATGTTCTAACCTACGCAGCATTCCTAATTGCCTCGACGGCTGGTAAGTTCGGTTGATCCGGTTGCGAGTTTTGTAGGTAATTAACCAAAATCCCCCGCCGCAAGGTTGGGGGATTTTTTATACTTTTACTTGTGGTTACTTTTTCTATTTTTTTGGGAACTCTATAGCTTAGGTGATTTTCATGAAAAAAAATTACCTCAATGAATGGCTATACTTCCTATAGGTAAATGGGATACCTCGCTTGAATATTTATTAATAATGAACATTAAACTCGTAGAATCTCTAATACACGTTATCTTGTCTCTATCTGAAGAAGAACGATCACTTTTGGAAGAAAAGCTATTTTTTGATTCTTCCTATCCATCTACACATGACATTATGGAATTTGCACAGATAAATAAAGCATTTAATTTTTTATATGATGAACCAGATTTATATACCCTGGAAGATGGGGAGGCTATTTAATGCCTTTAAAAAAGGGAGATATTGTCTTGGTTCCATTACCGTTTACAGATTTAACAGGAACAAAGTTGCGTCCTGGGTTGATTTTATGGGTTGATAATACAGGAAATGATATAACTCTGTGTTTTATTTCTTCTCAAAATGTCACTAATTTGACTAACGAAGAATTTATTTTAGACCCTTCAGATACCGAGTTTGCTAATACAGGATTAAAAGTTATTTCTAAAGTTCGAGTTTCTCGGATTGTTACAATTGAGCGAAGATTAATTACCAGGCGGATAGGTAAATTAGGAGCTAATCAGCTTCAGCAATTGGATACATTAATGATTCAAACTTTTCAACTGACATAATCTCAACGAATAAGCGTAGACGCGTAGCGACTTGTCGTGAGACATCGCCTATTTCCGATAATCGTGATAAAATTTTTGCTTACAAAATTAATTCCTTAAAGAACTTATCAGATGTCAATTCCCAAAATTACGCAAGCCTTATTAGCAGCCAAGGAAGACAAAGGTCTGAGCTTTGCTGATTTAGAAAAAATTCTCGGACGCGATGAAGTCTGGATTGCTGCGGTATTTTATCGTCAAGCTAGTGCTTCTGAAGATGAGGCTAAGTTACTAATTGAAGCTTTGGGCTTGGATACTAGCTATATTCCCGAACTCACATCATACCCTTTAAAAGGATTAGGCCCAGTCGTTCCAACCGATCCTCTAATTTACCGTTTTTACGAGATTATGCAGGTATACGGTTTCCCGATTAAAGATGTCATTCAGGAAAAGTTTGGCGACGGGATTATGAGTGCAATTGACTTTACCTTGGATATCGAAAAAGAAGAAGATCCTAAAGGCGATCGCGTGAAAATTACTATGTCTGGAAAATTTCTTCCCTACAAAAAATGGTAGGCTTTCAGTACTGCATGGGATGGGCTTACCCCTATCCTGATGCCAGCAAATATTATTTTATTTAACTGAAGACTTTTAAGTAAAAAATTAGCTACTCTTGACACCAAAAACTCAAAAAACACACGAACAGAGTATCTTTATTCCTTATTACACCCAAAATAACGGAGCAATATATTTAGGTGATAGTCTACAACTGCTCAAATTTATTGACGACAACACTATTAATTTAATTCTGACTTCGCCTCCATTTGCGCTTACACGCAAAAAAGAATATGGTAACGAAAACGCAGAAAAATATATAGAATGGTTTCTACCTTTCGCATACGAATTTAAACGAGTACTGGCTGATAATGGCTCATTTATTTTAGATTTAGGTGGTGCTTATCTTCCTGGGAATCCTGTGCGAAGTATCTACCAATACGAACTCTTAGTAAGATTGTGCAAAGAAGTCGGCTTTTTTCTTGCGCAAGAATTTTATCACTATAATCCGGCAAGATTACCTACCCCTGCTGAGTGGGTGACAATTAGGCGAATTCGTGTCAAAGATTCAGTAAATATGGTTTGGTGGTTATCGAAAACACCCAATCCTAAAGCAGATAATAGAAAAGTTTTAAAGCCATATAGCCAGAGTATGAAACAATTACTCAAAAATGGCTATCAAGCCAAAATTCGTCCTAGCGGACATGATATTTCTGATAAATTCCAAAAGGATAACCAAGGTGCAATTCCACCGAACTTACTAGAAATTGCCAATACTGAATCAAATAGTGCTTATTTGCGTCGCTGTAAAGCAGCAGGAATCAAGTCCCATCCAGCACGTTTTCCTCAAGCTTTCGCGGAGTTCTTTATTAAATTTTTGACTGATGCAGGTGATGTAGTATTAGATCCATTTGCAGGATCTAATACTACTGGGTTTGTTGCTGAGACTTTGCAACGTCAATGGATAGCTTTTGAAATCGATGAGGATTATGTTATGGGCAGTCGTTATCGTTTTAGCCAATAATCAACAAACTGTGACCAGTTTTATATTTGAACTCAGAGTTTATAGCAATTCTCACACTAGTAAGGTACAGCAAGAAAGAATTAACTGCCGATAAAAGAAGATGGACGCAGATAAACGCAGATAAATTTGTACTTCAGTAGATTAGGAAACGCTATATTACCTCAAACAACGATACCTATTCTGAGGTATAACATTCTAATTCAAACTTTGATAACTATCACGTGATAACTTTTTGAATAATTAAAATGTTCGCTTTGAACTTTTAATTTTAGAATCCAAAAAGCAGATTTAGATTTCACCATTCACCTGCATTTTATGGACTTCGTCTGCTAGCTCTTGACGACTTTGATCGTCGAGTTTATCAATTGCTAACATCCCCATAAGTATCACCTCTTTCAGAGTCAAACGTGTCGAATGTGCCTGTTTTTGCACAATCTCCTTAATAATTGGACTGACACCGATCGCAGTACTAGCTCTTGCCACGAAATAATAGTAAATATTAATGACTTCGCCTAAATCTTAGCATTTATAATGGGGTTCTTCTATATAACTATAGTCATCAATTTAAATTGATTAAATACAGATTTTACATCTAAGCATTAATAGCAATGTTTGCACAATACTGTTAGCAGAAAAAAAGCTAAATTTCCTATTCCTCAGGTTAGAATCTTCTGAAAATGAGCTATTCCTCTATAATTTCCACTAAGTCTTCAATCATCACATCAAATGTCCGAGCCAATTTGTGGATAGCTGTAAAATCTACTGTTGTCATTCCAGAACGGCGAGCATAGCTTCTCACTGTACTGTAAATCACGCCAGAGCGATCGGAAACCTCTTTTAGTGTCCATCCTTTCTCTTGTGCTAGTTCTCGAATCTTTAATCTGATTAATCCCATATTTGACATATGATGCGTTAGCATCACCCAATTTTATATGAGAAAATTAAAATTGATAGCCTCTTGCTCTAGCAAAATCAAGGCAATCAGTAAAATTCCCTAAATTAGCGAGCTTAAAGTTAATTAGATATCTACCATGCTAACAACATTAAAGCTAACAGCCATCTTGATGAGAAAATCAAAAACCATTTACGAATTGCATATAGTGTAATTACAGTGGATATTAGTGTAATAAAAGACATATATAATGCCCGTTTTTGACTTTCCTATAAAGCTAAGAGAGCAGTAAGCACCTAAATTTAATCACGAAAAGCGTTAGGGTCAGTAAAATCTATGTTTGTATTGAAAGTATTTCAACAGGTAGAATTGGCTGAAGATCCGTAAAAGTTCGGTTTAAAGAGATTGTAAATTGTGAAATTTAACCCCGTGAACCTGCTTTACAGACATAGACCTAGTAAATCAAAATAAGAACTTATACCGAAGTAAAATTTTCCTGAATTTAACCAGTTACCACTGTCATAAGAGAAAGCAATGAGTATAGGAGAGAGAAAACGATGAGGGACCCTTATCTGTTGGCAGCAGGCTTGTTAACAGTATTGGCAATACCAGCATCGGCTCTTCCACAGATGTCGATTATTCTGCCAGAACATTCTAAATTTCATTGGGATTTAAGACAGGGTTCACAGCCAACAAGAGGTGAAAAAACTACCCCCAGTGTTGATGTCTCCTTACCAGAATTTACTAGTCAGGCTTTGCAAACTTTAGATAGTTCTCCGCCAATAGTAGGTGAGAAATTCATTCCCAGCTTTGGGCCTGCTTTACCAGAATTTACTAATCAGGATTTAGCAGCACCAGTAGAGTCATCAGGTAATCCTACCTCCCTAGGCGCTAACCGGATACTGGCTTCAAATAGTCAACTTTACTACCAAAGATTAGCGGCGCTGAAAACAGGCCAAATTAATAAACGCCTAGATGAAGATAGCTTGGAATCATTTTCAGATTCACCTAACAAACGCCAACTAACTTATGAAGATTGGAAACGTTTATTAGCTTTGGAAGCCAAAGCGATCGCTCAAGGTAAAGGCGCAAATCATCTAAGTGTTTTAGTAGGTGATTCTTTGAGCATGTGGTTTCCTAAAGAAAAACTGCCTGCTGGCAAATTGTGGTTAAATCAGGGAATATCTGGAGATACCTCTAGTGGTGTCTTAAAAAGATTGGGAGCATTTTCCGAAACGCAACCCGATGCGATATATGTTATGGCTGGGATTAACGATATCCGCAAGAATACTAGCGATCAAGTAATTTTGCGCAATCATCGCCGGATTATGCGCAGCCTACGGCAGGCTCACCCCAAGTCTCAGATAATTGTCCAATCAATATTACCTGCTCGCCTGCCAACCATTTCTAACCAGCGCATTCGTAATCTCAACACACAACTTGAACTAATTGCCAAACAAGAAAAAGTTACTTATATAAATATTTATAGGTGGTTTACAGATTTTCAAGGGAATTTGCGTCCAGAGTTAACCACAGATGGGTTACATCTATCGCCAGATGGGTATGACGTTTGGCGGGCAGCACTAGAGCAGATAGAATTAAGGCCGACTCAGCGCGATAATTGAGCGATCGCAATTTTAGATTTATGAAAATTACTGATAGCGATGCCATCGCTATACGTTATGTCATCGAAAGTCAATTAGAAGCCTTTCAAAAGGATGATACCGCAGCTGCTTTTGCCCTTGCCAGCCCGGAAATCCAAATACAATTTCGCAACCCAGAAAACTTTATCCAAATGGTGCGACTCGGTTATCCCGCCGTGTATCGTCCTCGTTCTGTATTCTTTGAGAAAATCACAACCATCCACAGCAAGACTACTCAACTAGTATTGCTGCTTGGGCCTGATGGAGTTCCTGTCAGAGCATTGTATTTAATGGAAAAGCAGCCTGATACCACCTGGAAGATTAACGGATGCGTCCTGATTCCTCTGGAGGCGGAAATAAACTAGAAGGCAGAGGGCAACTGGCGTGGCAGAAGGAAGTAAAGTAGACTTTACTATCTTTTCAAAGTTCATGAATTCTCCAACAAAATTTTATGCTTTAACGCCTAAAGCTGTTTGTGGCAAAACCTGATTCAACTTACCACTACGATAACCTTCCAAATCTAGTGTTACGTAAATAAACCCAAAATCTTGAAAAGCCGATACTACTTGCGCTAAATCTGTTGTCAACACAAACTCTTTAATTTTTTCTGGCGGTAATTCAATGCGTGCTGTATCTCCTTCGGAACGCACGCGCAAATTATTTAAACCCAGCTTTCGCAAGTAAATTTCTGCCCTACCAACTCGTTGTAACTTAGCAACAGTAATTTCTTCACCGTAGGGAAAGCGGGAACTGAGACAAGGTTGAGCAGGTTTATCCCACCAAGGTAAACTTAGTTGTTGTGAAAGTTGGCGGACTTCCATTTTAGTAACTCCAACTTCAGCTAAAGGCGATCGCGCACCTCTTTCTTTAGCTGCTTGAATTCCTGGGCGATAATCGTGTAAATCATCAGCATTCACTCCATCCACCACATAGGGATAACCCAACTCCCTGGCTAAAGGTTTGAGAGTATCATGCAATTCGCTTTTGCAAAAATAGCAGCGGTTGACAGGGTTGGAAGTGTAATTGGGATTGTCCATTTCGTTTGTCTGGACAATTTGATGGGGAATCCCAATAGTTGCCGCTTGAATCTTCGCATCTTCCAACTCTTCTGGCAATAGCGACGGCGAAACAGCAGTCACAGCCAAAGCCCGATCGCCTAAAACATCATAAGCAATCTTGGCAACCAAAGTACTATCAACACCCCCAGAGTAGGCAATTAGCGCCTGCTCCATTTCTGCGAATATAGCTTTTAGTTGCTCCAGTTTTTCTGTCAGCATCATTATTGAGAGTCCTGCAAAAATCCTATAGCACCCAACAAATTCTATTCTAGTCATTGGTAACTTGTAACTTGTAACTTGTTACAAGCGAGTAAAGCTTTTCAAGCTCTGATGATGCACCAACACCAGGACTACACTATCAGCGCGATCGCACTTAAAAACTTAATCTCACCGTACTTTTGCGATGTTAACCAATTTCTTAAACAGTTAAAAAGGCTAGAAACAGATTTTAACTTGTCTCTAGCCTTATTTAACTTGATGGGCAGTACCAGACTCGAACTGATGACATCCTGCTTGTAAGGCAGGCGCTCTACCAACTGAGCTAACCGCCCATTGCACTCACAATTAAACAATATAGCAAAAGATTTTTAATCGCGCTAGTATTTTTGAGAAAAAATTTTTGAGAACCTTGAAATGCCCTCTGGTCGAACCCACGATAGCATTACACTGTATGCTCTGCCGTTTGTGGCGGGTGTGACTTTCTGGCAGACTCGCAGTAGCAATGTGACTTTATTGGTTTCCGGCGGGTTTCTGTTTGGCGGGTTGATGTTCGGCCCGGATTTAGATATTTACTCCGTTCAATACCAACGTTGGGGTTTCTTGCGCTGGATTTGGCTACCTTATCAAAAAAGTTTACGTCATCGCTCTTTCTTATCCCACGGGCCGATTATTGGCACAACGCTACGAGTACTTTATCTGAGTTGCTTACTGGCTATTGTGGCAATTGTTGTGTTAGCAGTTGCCGAAAAGCTGTGGAATATCGCCTTTATTTGGCAAAACGTCAGTGGAACAGTCGGGCGATCGCTAACGAGTTACGGTACTGAATTCCTTGCCTTATTCTTGGGTATGGAACTCGGTGCGATGAGCCATTCTCTGAGCGATTGGGGCGGTTCCGCATACAAGCGTGTCAAAAAACAAGGCATCCGTGCCTTACTTCCAAGTGGCAAAATTAAGAAACGTAAATCTACTAAAACAAGTCGGCGGGTTACGGGGGCGAAGACGCGGGGACGCGGGGACGTGGGGACAAGGGGGACGAGGAAGACAAGGAAGAATAATGAATGATGACTCTTGCCTATTGACTCTTAACTAATGACAAAGGACTAATAACAAATGACTATGAATAATACTTTAGCGGCGTTACAGGAATTAATTGAGGTGGTCGCAAAGTTGCGATCGCCTGATGGTGGTTGTCCTTGGGATTTGGCGCAGACTCCAGAGAGTTTGACACCTTATGTCATTGAGGAAGCCTATGAGGTGGTAGATGCGATTAAGAGTGGCGACGGGAAGGCGATCGCAGAAGAGTTGGGAGATTTATTATTACAGGTAGTACTGCAAGCCCAAATCGCTAGTGAATCAGGACAATTTTCTCTCAAAGAAATTGCTGAAGGGATTTCCCAAAAGTTGATTCGCCGTCATCCCCACGTATTTGGTGATGTCGAAGTTGCGAGTGTCGATGAAGTGCGGCAAAACTGGGAAGAAATCAAAGCCGCAGAAAAAGGCGAACCATCTCCAGAAAATCAAAAACTCAGTGTTAAACTCAGTCGCTATGGGCGTAGCCTTCCCCCATTAATGGCGGCGATGAAGATTTCCGAAAAAGCGGCGGCGGTGGGATTTGAGTGGGAAAACATCGACGGAGTGTGGGCTAAGTTCCATGAAGAGTTAGAAGAATTTCGCCAGGCTTTAGCTGAAGAAACACCGGAAGCCCAACAAGCAGAATTAGGCGATTTACTATTTGCAGCTATTCAGCTAGCCCGTTGGCATGACCTCGATCCTAGTGCAGGTTTGCAAGGCACAAATCAGAGATTTATCCAACGGTTACAAAAGATGGAGGCAGTCGTTGACCGCCCCCTTTCAGATTACAGTTTGGAAGAGTTAGAAGCTTTGTGGCAACAAGCAAAAGCGCAACTTGCTCAAGAAGGGTAAGAAGGCAAAGGAGCCACTGCGTTGCGGAGACAGTGATGTGGACGGGTCTCACGGCTTGAAGCGACTGTCGTCGGCTCCGCTGACTTGTAGATGCATAGGGGCTTCCCGCAGGGTAGCAAGTGTCTGTTGGGGTTTCCCCCGTTGTAGCAAGTGGCGCGGCTCAATGCCAGATTAGTATCAAGTAACGATCTCAAAATCAGCAGTAGTCAAAGTAGGCAAATTGATCAAATTAACCAACTCCGCACCAGTACCAAACCCAGCAGCACTGCCGTTTTGGTTATAGTAAAGACTGCCACTACTGACGCTGTAAACTAGAATGCTGTACTAGTTGCAGCTAAATCATCATCCTCTACGGTAGTAAAATCAGAAGCTTGACTCAACCCATCACCCACAACACTAGTTAAAGCGGTAAAAGTCTGTTTACTCAACACCAACTTATCGCTAGCAGAGGTAAAGTCAGTCAGGATATCAACACCAAAATTGCTACTGGTAAAAGCTCCTCCTCCACTATACCGAAAGCGATCGCTCTCAGTCCCACCAGAAAGAATATCATTTCCCGCCCCGCCAATTAAAGTATCTGCACCGCTTCTACCAGTTAACACATCATTGCCACTGCCCCCATTGAGATTATTATTGAGGCTATTGCCAATCAGGTGATCGCTTCCACTACCACCGACTATATTTTCAATCACATTATTAGCAGATAGAGTCAACTTCAAGTTACTGTTGACTGTCTGCGTCGTAATCACACCTAAATTCAGCCGGACATCAGTACTAGTACCACTAAAACTGATAGTATCATTGCCGCCTGTGCTGGTTTCTTGTATGGTATCGCTACCTAATGGCGTGGAAGCATTGAATGCGTAGGTATCATTCCCACTACCACCAGCCAGAGTATCATTCCCACTACCACCAGCCAGAGTATCATTCCCACTACCACCATCATCATTGGTTATGGTTCCCACTGCCTGATTATCAGCAATAGTGGCATTAGCAGCATTGCTAAGGTTAACAAAGAAAGTTTCGTATACTTCAGCTGTGAGATCGCCAGTCACAGCAACATTGAGAGTTTTACTGGTATCGCCGGGATTAAAAGTTAATGTACCTGTGGTGGCGGTATAGTCACTACCTGCTGTAGCTGTGCCGTTAGCAGTAGCATACTTAACTGTGACAACAGAGTTACTCGCGGCAGAAAGAGTCACAGTAAATGTTGCGTTCTTTGTCCCTGTATTACCTTCGCTAACAGTAATATCTTTGATGCTGAGGGTAGATAAGGGAGCTGATTGTACCTCAAATGCGCCAATATCGACTGTACTACCAACAACCCGCGTCAAACCGCGTTGATCGTAGGGAATGGGTTCTGTTGTATTTCCATCACCATCCAGGTCTTCTGTATCAGCAGGGATTAAGCTGTTGCTACCAGCATTAATCGCAGGGCTACCAGGAAGGAGAGCATGAGTACCGTCGGCTTGTAGGGGGCCGAGTCCGGGGTTGGGGTTAACGATATCTGTACCTGTGCCTACAGTACCACTGGCTCCAGCTAGAGAGCCAATCAGGTTGTAATTATTGCCGTTAACTGTTCCTTGAATATCTTTGCCTGTTCCCTGGTTATTATAATTGTTAAAATTTCCGGCAACAATTGTGTTCTTTAAATTGACACTGCCATAAATTCCACCTCCTCCTAAACTGCCACTAACTGTATTATTGGTAATCGTGTTGTTAAGTATATTTGTCACGCCGCCGCCAGTAGTATATATACCACCGCCAGCAGTTCCGGCACTGTTTCCACTAATTGTTGTGTTAACTAAAGCAATAGAGGCAGAGCTACCGTTACCTAGGATACCCCCACCACTGCTACTTGCAGTATTATTACTAACTGTAGTATTGATCAGGGTCAATGTATCAAAGTTATAAATTCCACCTCCACTACCTGAGCTATTACTACTGATACTGGAGTTAGTCGCAATCAGAGTGCCATTGTTAAGGATACCGCCACCATTGCTAGCTTTATTGTTATTGATAGAACTATTTCGCAAGTAGACTGTACCATCGTTATAAATACCGCCACCCTGATAGCTACTCTCTGCACTATTGCCACTGATGGTAGTGTTGTATAAATCTAGAGCGCCATTATAATCAACCCTAATGCCTCCACCTCCTCTACTACTAGATATCTTGCCGCCCGTAACGACTACATTCTGTAAGCTTAATGCTCCTCCAGCCAGTACATGAAAAACGCGATCGCTGTTTATTAAACCTGAGGCATTAATAGTTGCTTGCCCACCAACTGCCACAATATAAAGCACATTACTGCGACTTTTAATATCTAAATCTCCTGTCAGGGCTGCATCTTCATTAATCCCATTTGATGATAAGTTGTAAGTTGTTCCTCCTGCTAACTGGATTTCATACTCAGTAGTCGGATTTGCATTAGCAATTAAAATCGCATCCCGCAGAGATAAACCATTAGTAGCACTGCCATCATTTTGATCGGCTGTAGTATTAACTGTCAAAATAGTAGGAGCCATCTTACTTTCCCTTGGTTAAAAGCAGTATTTGAGTTGTCATGTTATTCCTATCGTGGTAATCATAAAAAAGGAATAATTAAGGTATATAACTGGGATGCGATAAGGTTGGCGAATTTATTGGAAGAGTAGCTTTTGGAAATTTTCGTTAGCAGATTCTCGCGACAGCACAAAAATTTACAGCATTTATAAATGTTTCGCCAACGGTATCTTTATCTGGACTCTTCCTACATTTAAAAATTTTTTAGCAATGAAATAATAACGCTTTGACTAATAAAAGCGACGGATTTAAATTTTCATATTTACTCCCCAAAAGTGATGAGAATAACTCCAGAAAATAAGATATTTCTAATAGCTACACTTAAGCAAATCAAAACCAATTCTCAAACAAGATTAAAAATTAGCTGATGCAGATGCTTTTGTCCAGTTTTAGCAACTTCGTTCATCAAATCTTTAAAATTAAAATTTTTAGTAAGTAGAACAATGTAAAAATTTAAACCCTGTGAAGATTCAGTAAATGGGGTTGATGTATTTACCAATGTGACAGATGTATTGGCAGCTGTTTAAGAGTATTTCTAACTCCAAAACAAGATAAAACTCTTTTCGACCTGAGAACGGTAGATGTACCGCAGAAAGTGAAAGACCGAGCAGGCATTGCAGCTTTTATTTGTAATATTTTTGTATGTGCCTTTGTATCACTTTTGCCAACAGTGTCAGTGGTGTGGCAAATGGCAGACAACAAATTGATATGACAATGCGTAGACGTGGAGTGGCTTGTTATGTTGATGCATCGCCCTGCAATTGAATTGCATCGGCTTGTTATATTAATGCATCGCCCTGCAATTAAATTGCATCGGCTTGTTATATTAATGCATCGCTCTGCAATTGAATTGTATCGGCTTGTTATGTTAATGCATTGCTCTGCAATTGAATTGCATCGGCTTGTTATGTTAATGCATCGCCCTGCAATTGAATTGCATCGGCTTGTTATGTTAATGCATCGCCCTGCAATTGAATTGCATCGGATTGCAATGCGACTTTGGGCATCTAAATCTGGCTTATTTCAGCTATTTTCAGATGCCCCATGCCCATTTTTATCGAGACTGCCTACTTAACTTAAGATTTCTTGGCATCGAACCACTTATCATAAAGCGATTGATAAGTGCCATCCTCTCTGAGACTCAACAATGCGCTATTAATTTGTTTGCGGTAGGGACTGTTATTAGGCAGGACAATACCATAGTTTTCTTCACGGAAGACACTACCAACTACCTCTACTTTGCCTTGACCTTGATTAGCAGCATAGAACAAAAGTACAGGGGCATCAAACACCACAGCATCAGCTTTTTTAGTTTGTAGAGCATCGTAAGCTTGCTCAATCTTCGGAACTTCAAGAACTGGAATCTTATGTTCGCGCAGATATTTCGCAGCTGTACTACCAGCTGTTGTTGCTACCAGCTTACCTGGTAAATCGTCTACACTTCTGATATCCCCTTGAAGTTGCTGTACAGTTAGTGAGGTGGTAGCGGCGGCTGTAAAGTAAGCAACGAAAAGAACACCGATAAACATCCAAATAATAGCTATTACCCTTCCCAGTACTCCCTTAGGCATTTCATCGGCTTGCGTTGCTAATGTTGCAGCTGCCCACCAACAAGCTTTGAAAATTCCCGGGAAGTATGATTTATCAATCATCCCTTCTTTGTGATTGCGTTCAGACAACCAAATGACATGAGCTGCGACTACAACCAGCAGCAAAGCAATGGCAAATACTTGCAAAAGAGTTGCAGAAAACAATAATTGTAAAATATTAGAAGCGGCACTGCCATTTGCTTGTGGGGGTCTTACCATTATCTGAAGCCCAGCCGCAAACATCGGTAAAGAGAAATCAAAACTCTCCTGCCGTTCGGCGGTAATTGAAATAGCTGCAATTCCTACATTAGCTTTACTATCCTTAACAGCAGAAAGCAGATCGGGTACAGTTGAATACTCAACAAATTTAGACTCTATACCCAACTTGGTAGCAATACTGCGCCAGAGGTCAATACTGAAGCCAGATAGTTCACCTTTGTTTGAAAATACAAAAGGTGGGATAACACGTGTAGCTACTGAAAATGATTTTGTTAATGGTTGTTCAGGTTTTTGGGCTAGTCCTGGGTTAACTACTGACAACACCAGTAACAGCGCCATCAGTCCACTTAATAAGTCTAGCCAGATATGCCGTTTTGGGGAATGCTTGCTTTTATTTTTACCTTGACCTCTGTAAAAGTAAGCAGTTTGGCTTTTCCAGCCTACTATAAATTGGCAAAATCTACTGGCGATCGCAGTTATCATAGAAATTTTCTTGGGGTTGTATGCAATATCTATATATCATTCCCAACCCATAACAAATATCACATTCATAACCCCCCTTACACCCAATTTTTTTAATGGGATAAGGAGGGATAAATCAGGCTCAGGCTGAATTTGAGCGAGAGCCTTGAAAAAATAAATTTACAGTTTGATAGTAACGGTTTTAACTTCGGTATATTGTTGCAAGCCGTACTCGCCCAATTCCCGACCAATACCAGACTGCTTGAATCCACCAAAGGGCGCAGCAGCGTCGAAAACGTCGTAGCAGTTTACCCAAACTGTACCAGCACGGACATTATTTGCGATCGCGTGGGCTTTAGTAATATCCTGAGTCCACACAGCGGCGGCGAGTCCATACATGGTGTTGTTTGCCCGTTGAATCACCTCATCAATGTTCTTAAATTTGATAATGCTCATCACAGGGCCAAAGATTTCTTCTTGAGCAATCTTCATGTCATCGCGGACATCGGTAAAGACAGTGGGTGCAATAAAGAAACCTTTATCTCCTACACGACTACCACCACAAAGCATTTGGGCACCATCTCGCATTCCTGACTCGATATAACCCATAACTTTGTCGAATTGCTCTTTGTCTACTTGCGGGCCTTGTTCTGTGTTTCTATCGAAAGG
Source organism: Aulosira sp. ZfuVER01 (assembly GCA_034530615.2). Classification (GTDB taxonomy): domain Bacteria; phylum Cyanobacteriota; class Cyanobacteriia; order Cyanobacteriales; family Nostocaceae; genus Aulosira. The sequence continues at coordinate 174,054 of JAVRCV020000015.1, read as the reverse complement.
ATCGCCGACAGCCCGCTTTTTAGCTCTTTCTACAGCCAAGGAGACAAAATCGTCGTAACATTTTTCTTCCACAAATAACCGCGAACCAGCGCAGCAGCATTGACCTTGATTGAAGAACAAAGCTTGGTGGGCACCTTCTATGGCTTGACGCATATCAGCATCAGCAAAGACGATGTTAGGACTCTTACCACCCAGTTCCAAAGTAACGCGCTTCAGGTTACTCTTGGCAGCGGCTTCCATAATCAGATGCCCGACTTCAGTTGACCCAGTAAACGCTACTTTGTCAATGTCCATGTGGCGAGCGATCGCTGCCCCAGCAGTTGGGCCGTATCCTGATAAAAGATTCACCACACCAGGCGGGAAGCCAGCTTCAACAATTAATTCACCTACTCTTAGAGCAGATAAAGGTGTCTGTTCAGCTGTTTTCATCACCACTGTATTACCTGTAGCTAAAGCTGGTGCTAACTTCCAAGCCTGCATTAACAGCGGGAAATTCCACGGGATAATTTGACCAACTACACCTACAGGCTCATGGCGTGTATAGCAGAAGTAAGGGCCATTAATCGGGATAGTTTTACCTTGCACCTTATCTGCCCAGCCTGCATAGTAACGGTAGCAAGCTATCACTAACCCCAAGTCACCCAAAGCATCGTGTACAGGCTTGCCATTATCTAGAGTTTCCAGCCTTGCCAACTCATCAATATTCTGCTCAATTAAGTCAGCAAGCTTATAAAGTAACTCGCCACGCCCAGTCGCAGACATCTTGGACCAGGCCCCACTGGTGAAGGCTTTACGAGCTGCTTGCACAGCTTTATCTACATCTGCGGCATCTGCCTCTGCTACTGTGCAGATAGTTTCGCCTGTAGCTGGGTTAATAGTTTCAAATCGGCGGCCGCTGACACTTTCTACCCACTCGTTATTAATCAGCAGCTGGGTTGGGCCGATTTTGACCTGTTGACCTGTTACTGTTGCTGTAACCATCAGGTCCTCCTTAAGCTAGGAAAAAAATTGCTTAAATCTATTAATTATGTTTCCTCGGATACAGCACTTTAGCTGGGTTTCTTTATAAATTCTTAGGATTTTTAATATTAGGATATACAGTTATTTTTTTATTTCAACTGACATTTTGAGATCTAGATTTCTCCTGAGAACTAAAATCACAAAACTGATTTTGGGAATACTGAATTCAGTATTAATTTGTCAGTATCCATTGTGCGCAAGGCATTGCATCAAATAGGTGATGTGATTGTCGATGCTTCAAAGCAAACCTTGAGCGATCGCTATCGCATTATTGATATTTTTGCTGAAGGGAATAGCGGCACTACCTATGCTGCGGATTATACATCATCAAACTTTTAAATTCCCAAAAATACAAACAATTGACACCCCCACATTCCACTACACTGCGTGTGGGGTCTTCCCAGTAAAGTCGATAAAACCCCTACTAGGACATCCTAGAGGGGTAGTTTCTCAAATAATACATAATTTCAAACGAATATATGACCTAAAATTAGGTATACATTTTTATAGCTGTTAGCTCAATGTGGCGATCTTGCCAACAGCATCCATTGCTCATTTCACCTTAGATAGGACAAACTCAAAACTTGTAACTACGGCCTTTGCGAATCTGGCTACCAGCCAACGCCAAGCCGAAAAGTGTTAAACCAGCGATGTTAGCAGGCTCAGGAACTGATTGGGTAAACGCAGACTTATCAAACTGGAAGGCAATAGTTTGCGAACCAGTTAATTTTGTAGAATCATAGCCAGTAGCTAACAACTGCTGCGTTACAGTTCCTTGTGAAAGGAAAGAGATGCCAGTAAGATATTTTCCAGAAGCGATAGCGTTGAGATTGAATGTATTGTCTTTTCCATTATTGGTAAAGTAGCTACTAGTCAAATCACCATAGCCTACAGTGCCACCACCTTGTTTGACTTGTCCCTCGTAAGAATTATTACCGCCGGTCAAGCCTCCATAAGTATTGACAGTGTAGCCTTCTTTAATATCAGTAACTGTCTTAGCCTGAACATTACTATAGACACCAAGCTGTTGTACCCCAGAAGCATTAACTGAAGAGAAGCGAATCCCGAACAAATCTCCGCTACTCATGGCATTGTCAAAGGTCTTACCCGACATATTGAAGAACAAATCGCCATAACCAATCTGACCACCAGCAGCGCCTGCTTCTGCTTCTCCTGTTAACTTCATGTTGCCGTTAAGAGCTACAATCACACTGGTAGCTGTTTCCTTAACAGCCATACCGTAGATATCATAGGGATTTTTCTGTCCTGGTGCAGCGCCAACCCAGTAGTTGCCGTTCATCCCATCTGTATTTGAATCAAATGCATACTGCCAGCCATTAGCATCAGTAGAGTTTTTTCCTAACAAAAGTCCAGTAGTGTCATTTAAACACTCTAAAGATATGCTAAATGCCGTACCTTTTAAGTCAGCGGCATAAGCCCCTTGACTAGCAACACAGAGAAGACCAACAGTAGAAAGGGCTATTTTTAGAAAACTTGAGAAGTCTTTAGGTTTCATAATTTCTAGTTTTTAACATCACATTTTTATCGACTTATACATTTGTAATTTAAATTTTGGAAACAGAAAAGCGTGATTTTTCTGAAGTGATAATTTGCTCAACTTAACTTGAGGTTTATAAAACTTAGATATTAAATTACATATCACGTGAAAATTGCTATGAATTCACCCAGTTCTATCAAGGGTGGAATGAGAGTAAAGCCAAGCACATCTGGGATTCTACGATTTCGCTTTCAAATTATTTAGAGACTTATAGGATACTTTTGGCTTCGTATGAGCTTCATAAAATATATCTCGGCATTATCTCCGTACAAGATATCTAAAGGGAGTATCCACTTTTGCCAAATTGTCCTTAGACTAGAACATCAATTCAGTAATCGAGAATAATCATCAATTGAGAGGGAGACTGAAGTGTGGGGAGTATGGGAGGTGTAGGGAGAATAAAGAAGTATTAAGGATTCTCTAAAACCCGCGAAGGCGATCAGCTCAAAACAAGTTCGGTTTGGATTATTGTGAAGCCAGCAAGAAAAAGCATGGTTATATAGATGAAATTCGCGCTTTTGCAGAATTCAATAATTCTAAATACAACAACAGCAAAATTTAAGAGATACTATAGCAATCCTAAATGAGTTGCAAACAACTCTATTGCATATTGCCTATTGCCTGCCTCCACGAGTAGTTTATATATCAAATCGGATTGCCATATATAAAGTTTTTGTGAAAAATCCAATTACATCTATCTAAGGGAGTAAAGTTAAGAATAGCTTAAGAATTAGCTTTAACAAACCAAACTTAGCACTTATAAATTCGTAGATACCTAACCCGAAACAGTTATGCTGTTTTCGGCTATCTGTGATTTATGCTACAACGTTTCCTAGAAAATCAATTCAATTTTGAGATTAATCAAAGCAAAATCACTACCTTTCCCTTCTACTAGTGTATGAGTGCCGTAAGTTAAGTTTTTAAAGCTTACCAACAGGGTTGAAGTGCGGCTGATTTTTGGTGGCAATTCATAAAACTATAAAAATGGTTTTTACTCAACGCTACGTGTATAAAAATCAGGACAGGTTAAACAATCTCAACAAAAATCGGGCACCCCGAATTCAGGAGTGCAATGCTGAGTGCAAAAATTTGAGTCGAATGTTATTGGCAGAAGTAGAGACTTGTAAGCAGTCGAAACTAGATTGCCAAGAACTACTCAGCTCATTTGCAGAACTCAGCCCATTTCCTGTGGCGATTGTATGTCTGGAAAGCAACCAAATTTTATTTAAAAACGACATTTTAGAGCCTTTTTTTGGAGTTGAGTCCGCTGATAGCCTCAACAAAATCACCTCCGACTTTTGCGCTAACCCTGCTGTATGGACTCAGTTGATTAGTCAGCTGCAACTTGCCAACGCCGTTAAAAATTTTGCTGTACAACTCAAAAAATTTAACGGAGATACTTTTGCCACCCAAATTTCCGCCAAAGTCGTTAATTATGAAGGTAAGCTGGCGGCGCTGTTGATATTTACAGGTATGAGTAGCCAAACTCCAGCGATCGCACTTTCTCAGGTTGAGACACGCTTACATTTGATGGAAAGGGCGATCGCTTCTAGCAGTAACGGAATTATTCTCACAGACCCGAATCAACCAGACAATCCCATCATTTACGTCAATCCAGCTTTTGAAGCGATTACAGGCTACTCTGCTAGTGAAGTCATAGGACGGAATTGCCGCTTTTTACAAGGAACCGACCGAGAGCAAACAGCCTTAAGTGAGTTGCGTACAGCCATTCAAGAACAAAGAGAATGTCACGTTATTTTACGCAATTATCGTAAAGATGGAACTCCCTTTTGGCATGAACTCTACGTAGCTCCTGTGTTTGATGCCTTTGGCTCCTTGACTCACTTTATTGGCGTTCAGACCGATATTACTGAGCATTTGCAGGCTCTTGAGACATTACGGCAGCGAGAAGAACAGTATCGCCGCATTGTGGAAACAGCAACCGAAGGCATCTGGGTACTTGATGAGAATAACCAGACATCTTTTGTCAACAAACAAATGGCAACGATGTTGGGTTACAGCGCCGACGAGATGCAAGGTGCAACGCTATTCTCCTTTATGGATGCAGAAGGAATAGAGATTGCTAACACTTACCTTGAGCGTCGTCATCAGGGTATTAACGAGAAACACGATTTTAAATTCCGCTGTAAGGACGGCTCAGATTTATGGGCGATCGTTTCTTGTGCCCCAATGTTTGATGAGCAGGGGAATTATACTGGCGTCTTGGGGATGATTACTGATATCAGCGATGTCTACGACGAGCTTCGCTTACGCAAACGAGCAGAAGCAGAATTACAGGAAAGTAAACAACGTCTGGATGGAATTTTGTGTTCGCTGGAAGATGTTGTCTGGTCAATTTCCGCCGATACTTTTGAAACTCTTTATCTCAATCCTGCTGTCCTCAAGATTTATGGTCGTCCCGAATCTGAATTTTTTGATAACTTGAATCTTTGGTTTGAAGTGATTCACCCAGAGGATCAACCACAAGTTCATGCTGCAATTCAACCGTTACTTGTGACCGGATATCAAGAGCTAGAATACCGGATTATCAGACCTGATGGACAAGTACGCTGGCTGTTGAACCGCAGCCATTTGATCTATGACACTAATGATCAGCCTGTTCGCATCGAGGGAATTGCTACAGATATTACCGAACGCAAACAGATGGAGGAAAAATTAGTCCGCCATGCGTTCTACGATGCTCTCACTGGATTGCCCAACCGAGTTTTATTTATGGACAAGCTAGGACAAGCGATAGAAAGAGTAAAGAGCAACCCAGATGACCTGTTTGCTGTCCTGTTTGTAGATCTAGATCGTTTTAAAGTTGTCAATGACAGCTTAGGACATTTGGTTGGCGATCGACTACTAGTGGCATTTGCCCAACGTCTGCAAAGCTGCCTACAGCCTGACGATATTGTAGCTCGCTTAGGTGGAGATGAGTTTACCATCTTACTTTCCCATATTAAAAGTATCGATGATGCCACCCGAATCGCAGAACAAATCCATCAAGTACTCAAGTTACCGTTCAACTTACAAGGATATGAAGTATTTACAACTGCCAGTATTGGCATTGCTTTAAGTACAACTGCATATAATCAACCTGCTGATTTGCTGCGAGATGCTGATACTGCCCTTTACCATGCTAAAGAGCAGGGTAAAGCTTGGCATATCGTCTTTGACACCACTATGTATGACCGAGCAGTGGCACTTTTGCAGTTAGAAACCGACTTGCGCTGGGCAATTGAACGCCAGGAATTGCAAGTTTTCTATCAGCCGATTGTGTCTGTTGCTACAGGAGAGATTACAGGATTTGAAGCCCTAGTTCGCTGGCAACACCCAGAACGAGGACTCATTTCACCAAATGAGTTTATTCCAGTAGCCGAAGAAACTGGGTTAATCGTCACAATTGGTCAATGGGTACTACGTGAGTCTTGCCAACAGTTGTGGCAGTGGCAGTTACAATTTCCGGCAATGAGGCCCTTGACGATCAACGTCAACCTTTCTGGCAAACAGTTTTCCCAACCCTATCTAGTTGAGCAAATCGACCAAATTCTGCAAGAGACTGGTCTCGATCCCAGCAGCCTAAAGTTAGAAATCACTGAAAGCGCAATTATCACCAGCCCCGAAAAAGCTGCTACTGTTCTGAAAAAACTCAAAGCTTTTGGGATGCAATTGTGTATTGATGACTTCGGGACAGGTTACTCATCCCTAGGTTATTTGCACCATTTTCCCATTGATGTTTTGAAAATTGACCGTTCTTTTGTCAATCAAATCGATCGCGATGGTGAGCAATTAGCAATTATTCGAGCCATTGTTACCTTGGCTCACAACCTAGGGATGAGTGTAGTTGCTGAAGGAGTAGAAACAATGAACCAGTTGCTGCAACTTAGATTGTTGGAATGTGACCAAGCACAGGGTTATTTGTTTTCACGTCCTTTGGATAGAGAACAAACAAGCCTGTTTTTAGCATCTAAGCTATAGTTTTAAATTCTTGACGCCAAATTGGGGCGATCGCAACTAGGCGAATTGCTACAAAAAAACAGGGGCAGTGATTCACCGCCCCTAGCAAATTACAGCTTGGATAAATTAGAAATGCTCTGCGAACAGGCTAACTGCTGCTCATAAATATCGTCAAGGCCAATCCCAAGATAATTGCTCCACCACCCAGTATAAATGACCAGAAGCGGTGGTAACTATTGACAACCGTACCATTCTCACTTTGGAGTTGGATCAGATCCATCCAAGGAGCAACACCACGACGGAACCAACCTACAGCGCCCACTTGTTCCCCTATCAAGCTTTGTACTCGCTTCATCCCAAACAACAAGTTGCCAATGGGGCCAAAACGTGAGGCGTAGTGCAAATAAAGCATTCCGCTACGGTCTTGAATTTTTAAATCGGAACCTAATTTATTACCTGCATCACCACGACCAATGAGTTGTCCTTGGAGTTTTGCAGGTTGTCCCCGCAACGGACTGGCATAAGGGTCTGACATCAAAGTTAAAATGTCAGTTTCCGGTGCTTGTTTGTAGTCGGGGAACATCACCAAGGCTTTGACCAAAATTCCTAAGCCTAAGCCGATTAGTGGTGCGCCAAATACCAAACCAGTATGGGCAGAACTAGACCACAGAATAATGCCTAAGACCAAGCCAAATATGAAGCCGATGGTTTCAGCACCGTACAGCACTACATCTAAAAAGAAATTACCGTAAAGCTTATTCTTATTCAGATTCTTGCCTTCACTAATGACTCGCCCCATATCAAACTCAATTGGTAAACCCAACTGTTCTGCATAGGTGCTAAGGGCGCGGACTCGTTTACCAGTGAGTGGGTGAGTAGAATTTAATTCCATCCACCAGCCCCAAGGGTTAAACATATCCCACAAAAAGACGCGACCAATTTTTTGCCGATCGGAAGCAATGCGATAGGCGGTTCCAGTGGAAGCAGCAGCTTTCGGATCGTAAATGCCTAAGGCGCGGGTTCCTTCAATTAAACGGCTGGGTTCTTGCGTCCTTTGACCTTCTTCTAAAATCCCGTAGGCAATCTTCACCAAAGCGCGGGATAATCCATTGGGATTGCCCGTGGTTTCCGCAGCAAAGTGGTCAGCAAAGTATTCTCTAGTACGGGAAAGATAGAGTAGTAAGTAAGTACCGACAATATAGAATATATAGGCAACTAAGGCAGCAGTCTGCAAAGCATCTTTGATTTTGTTATCGCCGCCACCACGACCAAATCTGTTGGCTGTACTGTAAATTAAGTAGCAAATTTGCACTAGAGTAGAAGCTGCTGTCATCACCGCAAAGTCCCAATGGACAATGTGCCCTAGTTCGTGAGCGTAGACAGTAGCAATTTCATCATCATCTAGATAAGTAAACAGTCCCTGACTGACGACTAACCGAGCGCTGTTAGGCAATGAGCCGTAAGTAAAAGCTGTGGGGTTTTGGTCGTTAATAATACCTAGTTTAGGAGTTTTCAGGTTTTTTTGTTGACAGACTTGCTGAATAACTCTCGCTGTCTCTGGACTGAGAATTTCCACTTCTGCCAAATCTACCCAGCGCGTTTGGTAAAGCCAGCGTTGGGTTAAGTCCATCAGGAAGGGCGACAGGAAAAAGGCAGCAAGACTAAAAACTATAGTGATAGCAATTGCGATCGCTAACCCTTGCAGCGGATCGTTGCTACCCAAAATCAATACTAAACTCAAACCTAAAGCCAACACCATCCCAAACAGCAAGGTGATGGTGACACCAGAAGCTAATACAAGACTTCCACCTACACCGCCCATTGCTAATTTGGCACCAGCGGTCGCCGCACGCCCAGCTTGTTGGATAGCGCTAGACTCGGTTTTTGCTGATTGCGGGAAGGATTGGCGCGCTTGTTCTGCCCAACTCCGTATTTGGGGATTGTCGCTCATCATCAACTTTTGACACAGAATAGTCGCTTTTTCGACTTCTCCTGTGCCTTGATAGGCTTTCATCAGCCACATCTGTGCTGAAAGATAATCTGAGGAATCTCGATCTACAGCATTCCGACAGAATTGTTCCAGTATTTGAACGGCTTCGGAATAACGTCCTTGGTTAAAGGCATCTAATCCAGATTGCAATGACATAGTATCTCCTTGGTAAAGGAGTAGTAATTGATCGATCAATACTCAATAGATCCAGTACTCGTCATCGCTATTTCGTAAAACTTCAAATAACACATGTATAAATTATGTTGAGTAATTGAGACTGAGGGGGACAAGGGAGAATTGAGTAATGTCCCATGCCCAATGCCCCATGCCCCATGCCCAATGCCCCATGCCCAATGACCAATGACCAATGACAAATGACAAATGATTAACTAAGGTTGATAGGATGGTGAAAAGCCAAAGATTTGTGACATGACTACTCTGCAAACTGCCTCTCCTTTGATTGCGATCGCTCAAAGAACCCGCCAAGCAGCGAGTAAGCTGGCGGTTCTCTCAGCTGAAGGGAAAAATCAAGCCATTGAAGCGATCGCTCAAGCTTTAGAATCGGCAAGAGATGAAATATTGCAAGCAAATATAGCTGATTGTGAAGCCGCAACTGCTGATGGGATTGCCAAACCACTTTATAAACGCTTGCAGTTGGATGAACACAAGTTAAGAGATGCGATCGCGGGAGTTAGAGATGTCGGTAAGCTAGCCGATCCAGTGGGGAAAGTCCAAATTCACCGCGAAATCGATACAGGCTTAATTCTTAAGCGAATTACTTGTCCTTTAGGCGTTTTGGGCATTATTTTTGAAGCACGTCCAGAAGCAGCAATTCAAATTGTTTCTTTAGCAATCAAATCAGGTAATGGTGTCATCTTAAAAGGTGGCAAAGAAGCTATCCGTTCTTGCGAAGCTATTGTCAAAGCAATTAAGCAAGGTTTATCCCATACTGCTGTGAACCCAGATGCAGTGCAGTTGCTAACAACTAGGGAAGAAACTCTAGAACTTTTAAATTTAGATAAATACGTAGATTTAATTATTCCCAGAGGTTCTAATTCTTTTGTGCGGTTTGTGCAAGAAAATACCCGCATTCCCGTACTTGGACATGCCGATGGAATTTGTCATTTGTATGTAGATCGAGCAGCTGATATTGCCAAAGCAGTCAGCATTGCCGTTGATGCTAAAATTCAATATCCCGCAGCTTGTAATGCCATTGAAACACTGCTAGTTCACGCCAGTATTGCTCCAGAGTTCTTACCAAAAGTTGCTATAGCTTTGCAAGAACATCACGTGGAATTAAGAGGTGATGAACGCACTCGCAAGATTTTGCATCATATTAATAGTGCAACAGCAACAGATTGGGAAACAGAATACAGCGATTTGATTTTGGCAATAAAAATTGTAGACTCTTTAGAAGAAGCGATCGCTCACATAAACGAATATGGTTCGCGTCACACAGAAGCCATCATCACTGAAGATTTAGCATCTGCTGAAACTTTCCTCGGATTGGTGAATGCAGCCGGAGTCTACCACAACTGTTCTACCCGCTTTGCAGATGGCTTCCGCTACGGTTTTGGTGCAGAAGTCGGGATTAGTACCCAACAAATGCCTCCCAGAGGCCCTGTTGGTTTAGAAGGATTGATAACCTACAAATATCAAATGACTGGTGATGGTCAGATTGTAGCTACCTACACAGGCGCAAATGCTAAGTCATTTACTCATCAGGATTTAGGTTAAATCTGGTCATGGGGCATTGGGCATTGGAAACAATTTTGGATTTTGGATTTGCGATTTTGGATTGGAATTCAATCTAAAATCCGTCTTGGAAAGTTTGCTACGGAGGGAAACCCTCCTGGCAACGCCAGTTGCTTCAAGTCGGGGAACCCGCCCAACGCACTGGCTCAACTTTCCGCAAAATCTAAAATCTAAAATTTCTTTTCTCCCTTGTCCCCCTTGTCCCTACTTATTCTTAGTCTCCTCTGCACCCGTATAGCCAGTTGCGACCCAAAGTATAGCTCTAGCACCATCACGGAGAGATTTTTCAATAGGTTCCGGTGGTTTCTCTGAAGGAACTGGTATGGTTTTGAACTCAATACCCCGACTACCGAGAACTATCTCACCAATGACACTAGCACGACGCATATGGAAGTCAGAGGTAATTAAATACACACTCTTGATGCCGTGAGCTTGCAAATCATCGACCAACGTTGTAAAATTAGTAACTGTATCTACAGCTTCATAATCCAAGTGTAAACGGTCGGGATCAATTCCTGCTTTGATAAACACCTTTTGAGTCGATCTAGGTGGACTACCGCCACTAATCCAAATAGGTAAATTTGGATGCTTTTTAGCAAAATCCGCTGTAAACTTCTCTCGCTCCAATTTTTTTGTGGAACCGCCTAATACTAAAACCGCTTGCGGCTGCACAATCTGGTTTTTCACTTCTTTGTATCCCCACCACATTAATAGCGGTAGGGCGAAAGCCATAAAGCGAAAAGACTTACCTGTAAACAATAGCTTATTCAAGGCTCTATTACTTCGTCTAATGAGTCCAAAATTTCTCTAACTAGAAGAAAAAAATAATTAATGCAGTCCAGCAGCTTTCCCAAAAACTTACCCAAATAAAAATTTGGATATTTTTCTTGTGAAAACTACATTCATGTTAGTGCGATGAATAAGATCGGGCCTCTATAGGATCAAAGTAGAAGCTTAAAACCCTGATTTTTACATTTCTTCCTTACCTCGAAGTCTAGGAGGTGAGGTAGGAGAGGCTTATCCAAATTACATCTGTTAAAGGCGTTTTAACACTTTCATTTTTAATTGTCGATGTCCTATCCTACCCTGTATCGGTAGTTTTTTCCTAGACTTCCGATACTTTGATACAGTTTCTGGCTTGCCAGCAACGGAAATTACTAGATCGCCATAGTCAAATTAGCACTGATCTCGACCTTATCCATTTTCCATATTTACGATATCTGCGGCAACTAGCTAAAAAGCGTTTACCCATACTGTAAAACCCTTACACAGTAAGTTTAGCTTTTTAAACCTCACCAAGCTGTTATGACAAGACTAATTTATTTGATGCGGATAAAGTCGAGCTGATTGATGTTGCTAATAAAACCAACCTACTTATTTATCTTTCAATCTTAAATCGATGACAGTGGCATTAAAGTTGTAGTTGAAGCCTTCTAACTCAAATGGCATCCCAATTTTTACTTTGCTGTTACCTAAAACTGGACCGTTTGCTGTGACTTGTGCTTTACCTTCTAAGGTCAACAGCATATCTGTACTAAAATTGTTGGCTTTTGGATCTGGTAACTCTTTAATGGAACCATCAGGTTGGGGAACATTTACTGTTCTTGGTAATTGTTGAATTGATTTAATAGTAATTTCACCGTGGGGTTGATTGCGGATAATTACGTTAGTTTTACCATTAGCTTTCAATCCTTTATCAAATAATTGTTGCGGGTCGCGGACATTTAAACCACGAACTACTAGGTCTACCTCCATAGGTACTGTTTTAGCACCCACTTGGGCCACAGAACCGGAAGTACCAGGAAAGACAAATATGCCGAATATAACTAGCACAATTACTAGTACAGCACCTAAATCGAGGAGATTGATTTTACCGAACAAGCGGCCTTTGGAATCTAAAAGAGCCATAAATAAGTTTTCCCAGATATGAGCGGAGTAATCGATTGTAGCAGCGGGCTTGACTAGGGTAATGGCAATGTTCCCTATATGGTAAGCACTGAAAGCGGCTGGGGATTGCAATCATGCGACAGTTTATCACGACTTCTAAAATTACGGGACGAGGCAGCCAACTTTAGCAAAGTGGAATCTCAAAAACAGTCTGGCTGGGATTTTTTTAAGATGGGTAAAGGGTTTTGATGATGAAAATCCATTGGGGTTGTAGATAGCGAGCTTTGACGAAAGGCTACCATTCCTCTAAGTATTTTCCGTTTTGAGTAGATAATGCAACATAGACAGTCCTAAATTCGTCCCGTAATTTATGTTCTTCCTTGATTATCTATAAGAACCGGATTATGAATGTTTGGAATGCTTTTTTGACAAATTTCCATGTTCGGCGGCGTCGCTGGTTTTATCCGTTTATTTCGCTGGTAGTCGCCCTGAGTGTGTGCTTAAGCGCACCTCTTCCCGGAAAGGCCATAGACTTATTACCGCTTCTGTTCCAAGGTGCCCAGATACTTCAGCTTTCTAATATATCCGATCGCCAAGAAGTTGAGCTTGGTAAGCAGATGAATCAGGAATTGAGTAGTGAAGTTCGACTTTACCGCAATCCTGAGATTAATCGCTATGTAGAACAAGTGGGTCAGCGCTTGGCAGCTAATAGCGATCGCCCATCACTCCCTTATACTTTCCAAGTAGTTGAAGATCCGGCTCTTAATGCTTTTGCCACTGCGGGAGGCTACGTTTATGTCAACACAGGTTTACTCAAAGCCGCAGACAATGAAGCGGAACTAGCAAGTGTACTTGCCCATGAAATTGGTCACGTAGGCGGGAAACATTTAGTAAAACAGATGCGACAAAGAGCGCTTGCTAGTGGTGTAGCCACAGCAGCAGGTTTAGATCGTAACGCAGCAGTAGGTATTGGTGTAGAACTAGCACTCAATCGTCCCCGCAGTCGTCAAGATGAATTTGATGCCGATAAAAGAGGGTTAAGAACTTTGGCTCGTAGTGGTTATGCCCAATCTGGGATGGTTTCTTTTATGCAAAAGTTGCTAGGAAAGGGTTCCCCTCCAACATTTTTGAGTACTCACCCTGCAACTAGCGATCGCATTAATAATCTCAAAAGCATGATTAGTAAACAACCTAGCAATGGGCGTTATGGATTGGATAATGCCGCTTATAAGGCTAATATCCGAGCGTTACTTTAATTTCAAGAACGTTGTACAGACTCAAAAGTCTCCCTATTACTCTATCTGTAACTATGCTCGCTGCTGATTGCGGCGAGCACCCTTGATTTCGGCTGGATCGATGAAGACAGTTGCTTCTTCTAAAGGTAAGCTGCGGACGCGCTTCTTAAAAACGTTGACTTGATGAACCAGGTTATTTGTGACATCCAGTGCAGTTAACCAGCCACTACGGGGATGATATGCTCCCGTATCAATGTCTAGCCAGCCCTTTCCTTGTGCTAGCTGACCAGGAGTAACGCCAGGTAGGGTAAAGGTGATTGTGTGACCAACAATAATTAACTTATCAGGGAAGAAAGGTTTCTCAATGCCGTGAAATTCTTCTCTAATCCAGCAAAATTGCTCGGTAGTTTGTTTATTCAACGGAATACAAGGGTCAACACCAGCATGGGTTAACCAAACATCCCCTAAATCGAGATATGGTGGTAGCGTTGAAAACCAATCGATATGTTCTTGGGGAATTGTCGCTTCTTGGTAACTGGCTATGGTTGCTTGTCCGCCACCATATAACCATGTTTGCATCGCTGAAGTGCCAGCGCTGCCATTGGTCAATACATTTAATAACATCTGCTCATGATTTCCGAGCAAACAAGGATAGTTATTTTCTTTGACAAACTTAACTACCTGTGCGCTTTGAGGACCGCGATCGATTAAGTCTCCTAGAAAATAGAGTTGATCGTTTGACCCTGGAGCAATGGCTGCCAATAAAGTCATTAATCCTTCATAGTGACCATGCACATCCCCAATTACAATTCGCCGTTGGCTAGTTTCGCTCATTTGCTCTTAGCTGTAATAATATTGCTTAATAGTTCTGCCACAGTTTAAGCCGTGTAGCTTCTCTAAATATAGATAAAAAACACTTGACAAATTCTATTTTATTGTATTTTACTTACCTATTTTGGAAATACCGAGCATCGCAGGTCTCCGGAGTTAAAACTACATATAACTAATCCAATCACTCCAGCTACCAGCATACAGTTTACCTTTAGAAATTCCTGCTAGTTCTAAAGAAAGTAAATTCACGCAAGCAGTAACACCAGAACCACAATAAACTAGAATCTCCTCAGCAGTTGCTAGTTTTTCCCAGCGACGGCGTTGTGCTGCTGGTGAAAGTAAATATCCTGAAGCATCTGTAACTTCTTGCCAAGGATAATTCACAGCACCAGGTATATGACCAGCAATTTTATCAATTGGTTCTCTTTCTCCTCGATAGCGATCGCTTTCTCTCGAATCTACCAGAATTACCTCTGGCAAATCTTTTTTACTTTTTACGGTTTGAATATCTACTACTTTATCTGTTTGAATTTGGGGAACAAAGCTAGCAGTTTGAGGTTGAGGAATAATATTTGTAACAGGATAACCAGCTTTTTGCCATTCGCTAAAGCCTCCATCTAATACCGCCACTTGTTCATGTCCTAAATATTGCAACAGCCACCACAAACGCGCTGCAAAGGCAAACCGCGAATCATCGTAAGCTACAACCAAAGTTTTTTGGTAATTTACTCCGATTTCTGATAACTTTTGAGCTAAATCAAGGGGATTAGGTAAAGGATGTCTGCCTCCATGTTCTTCTACAGGACTAGAAAGATCTTGGTTCAAATCTAGATAGTAAGATCCTTGGATGTGGCTTTCTTGGTACTGCTGTCGTCCTAGTTGGGGATTAGCCAACGAAAAGCGACAATCAACAATCACCACTTGCGGATCGTTCAGATGTTCAAATAACCATGCTGGCGAAACAATTAATTTGTCGTTTGTCATTTGTTATTGGGCATTGGGCATTGGGCATTGGGCATTGGGCATTGAGCATTGGGCATTTACTATTTCTCCTCGTCTCCCTCATCCTCCCTTGCTCTCTATTCTCCTGCCCCTTGTGGTCATTGGTAATTTAGATTATTAGCTGATAGTATTCTGTGTTTTATTGCTAAGATGCCAGATTTTGACACATTTGTACCACAACCTACGGCAGATGGTTCCTTTACTTTTACTTCCCATGAGTTTGGCGAAGCTTTTCACAGTCATTATGGAGCGAAGCAAGAGAGTTTTCTCAAGTTTGCAGAACCTACTCAACTGGCTGCTCGTGCCCAAAAACCAGTGTTACGGCTTTTGGACATTTGTTATGGTCTAGGATACAACACAGCAGCGGCTTTGCAGACTATTTGGGACGTAAATCCCAATTGTTCTGTTGAACTCATGGCGTTAGAACTCAATCCATCTGTACCCCAAGCTGCGATCGCTCATCACTTATTTGATAATTGGGACTACAAGTATACCGATATGTTGCATCAGCTAGCTTTTAAGTATCAGGTGCAACAAGAGTACTTGAAGGCTGAGTTAATCCTTGGGGATGCTAGAGAATCGATTCAACTCTTACAGCAGCAAGGTTTTCTAGCGGATGCAATTTTTCTCGATCCCTTTTCGCCGCCTCAGTGTCCTCAATTATGGACTGTGGAATTTATCAAACAAGTATCTTTGTGTTTGCACCCGGATGGTATTCTTGCAACTTATTCTTGTGCTGCTTCTGTACGCACAGCGCTATTAACGACTGGCTTAACGATCGCTTCTACCCCACCAGTAGGAAGGCGATCGCCTGGTACAGTAGCAGTTCATCAAGGGTTTTATAGTACTTTTGCACTAAATTTGCTTTCCCCGTCTGAAATAGAGCATTTGCAAACTCGTGCTGCTATTCCCTACCGCGACCCCCTATTGAATGACCCTGCCTATGTTATATTGATGCGACGACAACAAGAGCAACAAGCTTCTTCTCTAGAGCCTACCTCCCGTTGGCGAAAAAGGTGGCTTACAACTCAAGAGTTTAGGGAAGGCGATTCTTAATTTGTTATGCGTAAATACAAAGCGGCTTTTCGTCAGCAGTCCATGTATGGGTCGCACCTTCAGGATGGAACAAAGCTAAGGATAGATTGAGTATTTATGCTTGGATATAAATCGCTTTGTTAGAAGACATCACAGCTATTCACCTCATATTTAATTTTTAGCCGCAAAAAAATGATTCCCCAATCATGTGTTTTTTGCTAAATAATTTGCATTTTTTGGAAAAAAAAGAAGCTGGCATTCTTGACTTATACAAACTAAATTATTTATGGTTAAGAAAAACTCACGGAGTCATTAGTCCGGTCAAAGATTAATTGTTTCTAGTAATCAAGATCATTAATTTTTGTGTTCTAAATCACTCAACTTTAGGGATTATTTAGTAGATAATGCACTAGAACCAATTCGCAAAATTACTTATACCTTGAGAGGAAAATAAAAACTTTAAAGTCTAGCTCTTACTGAGAAAAGAACCGAGTAAATACAGGAATTACGATGGCTAGTATCTTAAAAAAATCTAAGTAAAAAAACTGAGTAGAAATTGAAGTAAATTGCTCGTAGCAAACTGAGAAAATTAACAGACTTAGCGAACTGTTTAATTTTTTTAATATTTATTGAAAAACATAATGTATCTGTTATTAAAAAAAATGGATATCATAATTGCATCAAGTTTGGAAAATTGCGGCTGAAATACAAGCAAGTACTAAACTTACAATTTTGAAAACGTGACAACGTTAACTTTTATTGAGAAAATTGGAGCAGTTTTGTGAGTCAATGGGAATCCAAGCATATAAGCTCTATCGAAAAAAATGCTGATGGGTCTAACCCCCTGAGCAAATTGACGAATATAAGTTCAAATCATGCCCTAGAATTACAAAATGTAGAGGGTGATTCAATGGGCTTATCTAAAGGAGAGTTTATGCTTGAAAAAACCCCAGCATTGCCTTCTTGGATGAAACAGAAAAATCTTAATACTGATGAGGAATCATTAGACTCTAGAGTGATACAAGCCCAAGGTTCTAAAGTCAATGGCATGGATTCAGAACTGCCAAAAATTTTAGTAGTTGATGACCACGCTGCTAGCCGGATGACCGCTGTGGCGCTATTGGGGATGGAAGGGTACGAAGTAATTGAAGCTGACAGTGGTTCGATGGCAGTAGAGATGGTTGCCCAAAAACAACCAGATCTGATTTTGCTGGATGTAATGATGCCAGGAATGGATGGGTTTGAAGTCTGCCAGATTCTTAAACAAAATGAGCATACTAGACTAATTCCGGTCATTTTTATTACAGCTTTAAATGACAGGCGATCGCGTATCCGGGGTATTGAAGTTGGAGCCGATGATTTTCTCACCAAACCCTTCGATCGGGTAGAATTAGCAGCGCGTGTTAAATCCTTGGTAAGGCAGAAGCGGCTGAATGAAGACTTAGATCATGCCGAAAAAGTACTATTTTCCGTTGCTATGGCAATTGAAAGTCGAGATCCTAATACTGGCGATCACTGCGAACGGTTAGTCAAACTAGGACAAGCTTTTGGTGAATACCTCAATCTTTCACGCAACCAAATTCGAGATTTGATGTGGGGTGGTTATCTTCACGATATTGGTAAGGTAGGTATTCCCGATGCCGTGTTACTGAAAAAAGGCAAACTCACCCCCGAAGAGTGGGAGATTATGAGACAGCACGTTTCCATTGGGGAAAAAATCTGTCAGCCACTACGTAGTATGCGGGGTGTAATTCCGATTATTCGCCATCACCATGAGCGCTGGGATGGATCGGGCTATCCTGATGGACTCAAAGGTGAAGATATTCCCTACTTAGCACAAGTATTTCAGGTTCTCGATATTTATGATGCGCTGACAAGCGAAAGACCTTACAAAAAGAGTTTTACCTCAGAAGAAGCGCTGAATTTGATGCTAGATGAAACCAATTCCGGTTGGCGCAATCCCAAACTCATGCAGCAGTTTGCAGATTTTATCAAAACAAAAGGTTGTTAAGAACGAACTCATCAAAATTAATGCGATATACCACTAAGTTAAAGTTAGCTTAGACTGGTAAATATCAAAAAATATTTCAATAAAACTTGATGGATTCTCTCCCCACTTTCACTTCCGATGCGATTGTTGCAGGCTTTCATGCTCTTTCTGAACCTTTACGACTGAAGGTTTTGGAATTGTTGCGTGAGCAAGAACTATGTGTGTGTGACTTGTGCGCGGCGTTAGGAGTTACTCAGTCGAAACTGTCTTTTCACCTCAAAACTCTCAAAGAAGCTGGCTTAGTGCGATCGCGTCAAGAAGGACGCTGGATTTACTACAGTTTGAATTTGGCTCAATTTGTTGTCTTAGAGCAATATTTATCCGATTATCGCCGCTTCATTAAAGTGTTACCTGCGCGCCCTTGCTAAAGAAGTTCCTGAATAATACATCAATTTTTTTTGATGAATTTTTATATCTCATACTTGACAAGACCTCCATACATCAAGTTTTCTTGAAATAAGAGAGAAAAACTTAGCCACAACACAGGGTGGAGAGGTCAATGCCAGCAAAAGTTAAGAAATTGGCTCTCGCGCTGGGAACGCTGGCTTTAGTAGGCAGTTGTGCAACTAGCTCAACTTCTAGTACTCAAAGTCAAAATTCCCCAAAAGCTATTGAAGCTAGTAACACTACCAAGGCCGGAACAACGATAAAAATTGATGGTTCTAGTACGGTATATCCAATTAGCCAAGCGATCGCCAAAGAGTTTTCATCACCAGTAGAAGTGAAATTTTCTGGTACTACAGGCGGATTTGAAAAATTCTGTGCTGGAGAAACAGACATCAACAACGCTTCCCGACCGATTTTGCTCTCAGAGATGGAAGCGTGCAAGAAAAATGGGGTAGGGTACATAGAGCTTCCTATCGCTTTTGATGCCCTTACTGTTGCTGTTCATCCGCAAAATAACTGGGCAAAAGATATCACAGTAGCAGAATTAAAGAAAATTTGGGAACCTGCTGCTGAAGGAAAAATCACCCGCTGGAACCAAATACGTGCATCTTGGTCAGATCGTCCTTTGACTTTGTATGGTGCAGGTAAAAAATCTGGTACTTTTGACTACTTTACAGAAGCAGTTGTAGGTAAAGTCAGAACATCTCGCAACGACTATACAGCCAGTGAAGATGATGAGGTACTGGTAGATGGCGTAAGTAAAGACCCTAATGCTTTGGGTTACTTTGGTTATGCGTACTACGAAAAACATCAAGATAAGTTAAAAGCACTCTCCATTGATAACGGACGCGGTGCAGTATCGCCATCTCCTCAAGCTGTAGAGAAAGCACAATATCAACCACTTTCTCGGCCTTTGTTTATCTATATCAATCCTCAGTCTTTACCAAACAGAGGAACGCTGTACAACTTTGTAGATTTCTATATTCAGAAAGCACCAAAAACAGTCAGTTCTGTGGGGTATATACCTCTACCAAATGATGGCTACCAAATCAATTATGTTCACTTGTACAAAGGCAAAGTAGGAACAGTTTTTGATGGAAAAGCAGAAATGAACTTAACAATTGGTGAGTTGTTACGCAAAGAAGCCAAATTCTAGACTTTTTAAGCTACTAGATGAAGCTCAAACATTGGTAAGTTTCTGTGGAATAAATGATGACGACGAAAACCATTTCTAAACAGCTTTCTTTTCTCGATCGCTTCCTGACCTTATGGATTTTTCTGGCAATGGCTGTTGGGGTTAGCTTAGGTTATTTTCTTCCTGGAGTCGAAGCATTTATTAATCAGTTTCAGGTAGGAACGACTAATATCCCAATTGCCATTGGGTTAATTCTAATGATGTACCCACCCTTGGCTAAGGTGCGGTATGAAGAGTTAGGGGATGTATTTCGCAACGGAAAAATTCTCAGTGTGTCACTAATTCAGAATTGGATTATCGGGCCAATTCTGATGTTTGCACTGGCGACTATCTTCTTACGAAATTATCCAGAATACATGACGGGATTGATTTTGATTGGATTAGCCCGTTGTATTGCGATGGTAGTTGTGTGGAGCGATCTAGCACGAGGTAATACAGAGTACACTGCTGGATTGGTTGCTTTCAACAGCATATTTCAGGTCATTTTCTACAGTCCTTATGCTTGGTTTTTTATTAGTGTACTACCGCCCCTATTTGGATTGCAAGGTAGTATCGTTAACGTCAGCATTGCCGAGATTGCCCAAAGTGTATTCATCTATCTTGGTATTCCCTTTTTAGCCGGATTTTTCACTCGTTTCTTTTTAGTGAAGGCGAAAAGCAAGCGCTGGTATCACGAAGAATTTGTCCCTAAAATCAGCCCGATCACATTGATTGCTTTGTTATTTACAATCGTCGTCATGTTCAGCTTAAAAGGGAATTTAATTGTTCAAATTCCCCTAGATGTGGTGAAGATTGCAATTCCGCTGATTATCTATTTCATTGTCATGTTTTTGGTTAGCTTTTACATGGCGTGGCGAATTAAGACAGACTATTCCAGAGCCGCAAGTGTAGCATTTACAGCCGCAGGAAATAATTTTGAGTTGGCGATCGCAGTAGCGATCGCCGTATTCGGCATTAATTCGGGTGCGGCTTTTGCAGCTGTAGTCGGGCCGCTAGTGGAAGTACCTGTATTGATTAGTCTTGTTAATGTTGCCTTCTGGTTTCAAAAACATTATTTCTCAGCACCTGAATCGAGAACTTTATAGAGGAATGGAAGCATGAAACGTGTAATGTTTGTCTGTAAAAAGAATTCTGCACGCTCGCAAATGGCGGAAGGCTTTGCCAAAACACTTGGTAAAGGAAAGATTGAAGTGACAAGCTCTGGATTAGAAGCAAGTATTGTTAGACCAGAAGCGATCGCTACGATGAAAGAAGTTGGCATCGACATTACCGATCAACACTCCAAACCTCTGAGTGACTTCCAACCAGAAGAATTTGATGTTGTGATTTCTCTGTGTGGTTGTGGCGTAAATTTGCCAACAGAGTGGGTTGTACGAGAAGTATTTGCAGATTGGCAATTAGACGATCCAGCCGAACAGCCAGAAATTTTCCCCAGAGTGCGCGATGAGATTAAAGAACGAGTGACTCAACTAATTGAATCACTCACCCAAGAATTTACACAAGTTTGATCGTAAGGATAACTATCATGTCTCGCGTTCAAATTGCTTTAAATGTTAGTAATATCGATGCTGCTGTTGATTTTTATAGCAAGCTTTTCGGTACTAAACCTGCAAAACTTCGCCCTGGTTACGCCAACTTTGCAATCGCCCAACCTCCTCTAAAGCTCGTATTGATTGAGAATCAAGAGGCGGCTGCTACTCTCAACCATTTAGGTGTGGAGGTTGACACAACTACGGAAGTTAATACAGCAAGCGATCGCCTGCAACAACTTGGAATGGAAACTCGGACAGAAGAGCAAGTGACTTGTTGCTATGCCCTTCAAGATAAAGTATGGGTGCATGACCCAGATGGCGCACCTTGGGAGATTTATAAAGTTTTGGCTGACTCGCAAGTGCGGGATATTAAACCTGTTGAAGTTACCCCTTCAGGTTGCGCCTGTTCTTAGTCTGTAGCTCTGCACTGATTAATCTGTATCCTGACATCTCTATGACAACATTTGACCATTCCCCCAGAATTTTGTTTTTGTATGGCTCTCTGCGTGAGCGTTCCTATAGCCGTCTCTTAGCAGAGGAAGCAGCACGCATCATTGAAGAGTTTGGCGCAGAGGTAAAGTTTTTCGATCCACGTGAACTACCGATCCACGGTAGCGTACCTGACACACACCCAAAAGTGCAGGAGTTACGCGAATTAAGCCTTTGGTCGGAAGGGCAGGTTTGGTCTAGCCCGGAACTGCACGGTAATATTAGTGGCATCATGAAAAACCAGATTGACTGGATTCCCCTCAGTGTAGGAGCCGTTCGCCCGACGCAAGGCAGAACTTTGGCTGTGATGCAAGTCAGCGGTGGATCGCAGTCTTTCAACGCTGTCAACACATTAAGAATTCTGGGGCGCTGGATGCGGATGTTTACTATCCCCAATCAATCCTCGGTAGCTAAAGCCTATCAGGAGTTTAATGAGGACGGTACGATGAAGGATTCGCCTTACCGCGATCGCGTTGTGGATGTCATGGAAGAACTTTATAAGTTCACCTTGTTGCTACGAGACAAGGTGGACTACTTAACAGATCGCTACAGCGAACGCAAAGAGAAAGCTGCAAAACAGGTAATTGAAGTCGCAAATCAAGCTCTGCGGTGAAAATGACTACCTTCTAACTTAGTAATAGCTTTGATGGTGATCTAATTAATTATGACCGGGGATTTCAGTCTATGATGATCAACTGGTAATATTTGAGGCTCAATCTCAAAATACCAAGCGCAAAAGCGCAATTCATTAATAGCTGATAGCTAAGTTATGGTAGTTGTAGCAATTCTAGCGGCGGGACGCGGCACAAGGATGAAATCACAGCTGCCCAAAGTTTTACATTCTTTGGGTGGGCGATCGCTAGTAGAGAGAGTGATTAACAGTGTAGAACCTCTTTCGCCTTCACGGCGGTTAGCGATCGTGGGATATCAGGCTGAAGAAGTAAAAGCAGCCATGCAGTCAATCCCTGGTTTGGAGTTTGTCGAACAGACTGTACAACAAGGGACAGGTCATGCGATCCAGCAATTACTTCCTTATTTGGAAGATTACGCTGGGGATTTAATAGTGTTAAACGGTGATGTTCCGTTGTTAAGTACCCAAACACTGAAAAATCTTTTGCAAACTCACCAAGAAAATCAGAATGCTGCCACTATTCTTACAGCATATTTGCCCGATCCTAAAGGTTACGGGCGCGTTTTTTGCGATAGTGAAAATATTGTGCAACAAATCGTTGAAGACAAGGATTGCACTACTGCTCAAAGACAAAATCGCCGGATTAATGCCGGAGTATACTGCTTCCGTTGGCAAAATTTAGCAAAGGTGTTACCTCACCTAGAAGCAAATAATAGCCAAAAAGAATACTATCTCACTGATGCTGTAACTCAAGTTGGGAAAGTGATGGCAGTAGATGTGGAAGACTATCAAGAAATTCTTGGCATCAACGATCGCTTACAACTCGCAAATGCCTACGAAATTTTGCAAAGACGAGTTAAGGAAAAATGGATGGTGGCAGGTGTCACGCTGATAGACCCCAGCAGTATTACTATTGATGACACTGTAGAATTACAGCCAGATGTGATTATTGAACCTCAAACTCACCTGCGTGGCAATACTGTGATTAAGTCAGGAAGTCACATTGGTCCTGGGAGTTTAATTGAAAACAGCCAGTTGGGTGAAAATGTCACAGTACAGTATTCCGTAGTTAGGGATAGCATTGTGCAAGCAGGAAGCCAAATTGGCCCCTATAGCCATTTACGCGGTCAGGCTAAAGTAGGTGCTGGTTGCCGTATCGGTAATTTTGTGGAATTAAAAAATACACAATTAGGCGATCGCACGAATGTGGCACATTTGTCATATTTAGGCGATACCACTGCTGGCACGAAAGTCAACATCGGTGCAGGTACAATTACTGCCAACTATGACGGTGTCAAAAAACACCCAACAAAAATAGGTGATCGCACTAAAACTGGTTCCAATAGTGTCTTGGTTGCTCCAGTTACCCTAGGCAATGATGTCTACGTGGCAGCCGGTTCAACTGTAACAGAAGATGTTCCTGATGATGCTCTGGTGATTGCTCGCGCACGTCAAGTAGTCAAACCTGGTTGGCGCAATAAGAGTGCTGAGTAATGAGTTATGAGTGCTGAGTTGATTACTCAGCGCTCACGACTGAAGACTCAGGACTAACAATACAGCCAACATTGGTCGCAATTGGAAGTTCTAAAGTATCACCAATCCTGTTACCGTCGTGGTATGCAGCAAGCAAGACTTGGCTGGTTTTACCCCAAGCGATCGCCCCACTTGCATCTAAGGCGATCGCGCCCAAATCCCGTTTGTTATTATGTGCTTCAGCAAATGAGCGTTTCATAGCCTCCTGAAGAGACATCCCATCAGTCACACGTACCACTATCTTCGCTGCCAAACACTCATCGATAATATCTTCACCAATTCCAGTACAGCTGACACCAGCCATACTTGTCGCATAATTACCTGCTGGCATTGCAGAATCACTGACTCTGCCAATCCTCTCAAAGCCTTTACCGCCTGTGGAAGTACCGGATGCTAATCTACCATGAGTATCTAAAGCTACTACACCTATAGTGCCGCGTCCGGCATTACTGCTTTCTACAAGTTCTGGTTCTGCTACCACCCCAGCCATCGTGCTTTTAAAATTATCCTGACGTTCCTGTATCCATTCTTGCAACCGCAAATCTGTTAAAGCGTTATAGCTAGGAATTTGTAACTCCCGCGCTAGTTCAGCTGAACCGTAATCTGACAGTACCCTATCTGGTGAGGTTTGTAAAAATTGTGCCAACTGTATAGGATTTTTAACCCGCGAGATATTTATTACACCACTAAAGCGCCCTGATGTCCCATCCATCAGAGAAGCACTCATACGGATTTGACCATCAGATTGTAGTACAGAACCAGTACCAGCATTAAAGCGGGGGTTATCTTCCAACAATTGGCAACCTTGCACCACTGCTTCTGAGGCATTTGCTCCGGCAATGAGGAGAGAGTACACTTCCTCTACTACTGTATGGAGTGCTTGACGCACCGCCTCCACTCCGCCTTTCCCGTGTAGTGAACTACCAGCCCCTCCATGAATAATTAATTTTGGCTGCACCTGTAACTTCATATATCCCTTGCGCTATTTGCGTCTGTGTGGTGTTAGTTTGAGTCAGTTTCATTTTTAACTTCAGAACGCCGACGGCGGCAACGTTCTGAGCAGTATTTCACCTCGTCCCAGCAATCTTGCCATTTCTTGCGCCAGGTGAAGGGACGTTCGCATACCGGACAGATTTTTGTAGGCAAGTCAGATTTAGAACGTTTACGCCCCATTTTGATACTGTGCAGATTGGAGAAAAAATTTGCGAGAGCGATGGAAAATAATTATAACCAGATTGTTACAACGGGTAGATACTTTTTACTAACAAATGTGGGGTTAATCCCCCTAGAGGGTTATTTCTAGTCAACTTAGGCAGTATTTTTGGGCTATTTACTATTATTTGGACTTAATATCAGGCGGCAAAGCCTCTTCAGAGAAAGATTGTAGCAGCATTACCAGTAATTCAAACAAAGATAAATATTCAGTTGCGACAAGCATTTTCTAGCCGCAAAAGTCCGCAAATTTATGGGTTATACCCCTCACAATCTGAGCCAAAATTTATGTAATGCTCAAAACTCAATAATGTCATGGTAATTACTGAGTTCAAGAAGACAGAATTGCGTAGGAAGACAGTCCTAATGAGAAATCAGGGAAGCAGGGAAAGATAAAATGCCCAATGCTTATTGGCAAAGACTAATACTTACTGAGAATGATTAGCTAATTGCAGCAGTAAGCGACTGACTACCCGATTATCTGGTAACTGATAGAAATGCAATTCTCCTTTCATTTGGCGCATGAGATTTTTGCAGATGAGGAGGTGCAAACCTGGTGGTTCATCGAGGCTAGAGACAGCAAGCACATCCTTGGGTTGATCTTGATTTAGCGCTTCTAATAGCAACGCTTCTATAGGACCGCTGTCTGTAATCGAAATATCTAACATTCCCTCATCTAAGCGGCGACACCAAATATCGATTCTGCCTCCTGGCTGAGAACGATGACAGGCTAAAACCAACAATTCATGCAGCACTAATTCAATTTTTTTAATGTCCCCAGCGATCGCCATCGAAGATTGATTGCCTGCGGTTTGAGTTACTTTCAGATCCGCAGAATTTTTTAGTGAATCCTGAGGGACAACAGACTGTCCTAAACCATGCACACCTACCCACAGCTTATGTTGTTTGAGTAAATTGTCTACTTTTTCGATCGCTCGCTTCAGTAAACTGGCTACGGGTATAATTTCCCATTTCATCTGTAACTGCCACTGCTCATGTTTTAGCAGTTCTGCGATCGAGGCTGTTGTATACTCTAACTGTCGCAGTAGTGGCTGGGGGCGTGTTTCCTTTAGTTCCTGCGCCGGAACCCCCGAATCATGGATTTGAGAAAGCAAAGGTGTTGCGGCTCTGTGAATTTCTTCTAGACGACGATGCTTATACCAATTGAGTTGTCGTAAGTCTTCAGTTGTGAACTCTAGAAGTTGGGTGATTTGCTTTTGACGATTCAACCAAGCTAACTGGCAAACAAGAGCTTCCGCCGCACTGAGGCTGTGTTCTGACCAATAACGCTCTCGATGGTCTGCCAATAACACCACACTTGTGGGTTGATAAGCATAGGAAGTACGTAATACCATCACCAAAATTTGACCAATATCCGATCCGTTCAACCAATTTCTAGTTTCTGGGGGTAAATCATCTACTCTGATGCTGAGATAACCTTCTTGGCCAAGTGCCCATTGTATGAGAGCTTCTGTCTGAAAAAATATCGATGTATTAGCATCAATCTCAAATCCCTTATTGGTAATTACCCCAGGGATAATTTTTGCCTGATGCTGACCAGGCGACCAAGATAGCATCAATGCCAGGGGACAACTTAGTACAGATGCTATTTGTTGGAGTGCGGTGCATTCTAAATGATGTTCTTCTGTGTCTGTTGTTTTACTCTGGGTTTGTGCCAAGATGCGCAAGCATTGTTGAAAGCTTTGTAAAATTGTTTTTTGCTGCTCGTTATTGCCTTGCAGTTGCCACTGACGAACAATGACACCAACTTGTTGACTGACAACCCATAGCAGTTCCTTTTCTAAAGTTGTCCAAGAACGGTGAGTTTCATGAGCAATAACTACAATCGCTGTCGGTGAATTACCTTGAGAGCAGTTGCAAACCAACAAGGAATGTACGCCACTTTCGATAAAAAAGGGACGCCAATTAAAAAATCGCAAATCTTCGTCTAAATTCTCAATCTCTACTGCTTCAGTGACACGCTGCAAAAGCTGTCTATCCAAATCTTTAAGAGCATTGAGTGTAAATGACAAAGACCGGCGATTTTGAATCTGGCTTTGGTGCAGAATTTGATAATGATTTTGGTCAGGGTCGTACCGCAACAATAAAAAGCGGGTGGTAGCTAGTCGCTCTAAAACTCTCTGCGCACAAATGCGCAGTACTTCTTGAAGGTCATGCTCGCTATAGATAGCTTGAGCAACTTGACTAGTTAACTGGGCATCCGCTTGAATTTGTTTAATGGTGCTTTCCATGCTTTCAGTAGGGGCAACCAGAGATATTAATCCTGCAGCACCTTGGATGAAATTTTTATCTGCATCCGTCCAGATACGCGGTTGATTGCCTTCTACTGCTAGAAAACCCAGCAATTCCTTTTGATAGATTATGGGAGATGCCAACAGCGATCGCACCCGCAGGCGTTGTAGTAGCTTACCTGTAACATGACTGTTTAAAGAACTCCGCGACTCGCCAATCCAGACAATTTGATTGACTACTAAAGCATAATAAAATTCGCTCAAGTCCTGCACGGAAATTCCCACGGCGGGTTGCTGAGGCCCAGTGTTGCGACCAAGGTTGAGCAGCTGATTGTTCATCCGACACCAAAAGTAGCGTCCTTCCCTTTCAAACCAGTAAATATTTGTTCGGGATGGGGAAACAAATTGATGAGTTGCTTCCACTACTGCTTCTAGTTTTTTATCTAGATTACCTAAGGAGCGTAAGTTTTCTAACAATCGCAACAAAGGCTCCTCAATCCGCTTGGTTTGCTTTTGCTGCAAATCGATCTCATGTTGATAAAGTACTGCTCCCAGTTCAGCTAAAACCATTAACAGCCTTGCTTTGGCATCTCCAGCGAGTAAATAGCCCCAGCTTTGCGAACCTAGTAATACCAAACCCAAACAGCGGTCTCTGTAGCGAATTGGTAAAACAATTGTTCCTTGAATTTGGAATTTTTTCGCCACTTCCTGCAATGTGTCAGCCCGATGTTCATCTCTTAAATCGGCTACACCTAGGGGACGCTGTTCAATTACGACTTGTTCTAATAAATCTCCAGGACTAAGAACTAACCGCTGTTGTAAAAAATTGGTGTCCTTAGTAGGCGTCATCCCGCCTTTGCCAGATAATGTATGATTCAGGCGATCGTAAAGAGCAATCCAAATGAGTTGGTACTCAAACTGCTCTTTAATATAAGCAATAGTAGTTTCAATTAAAACTTCAACATTATCCTCTTCCCTGAGTTTCTGGAGGACACGCCCCAAGGAAATTATCTGTTTTTCAGCAGCTATAGGTTTTTCTGGCGGTCCCATCTGATTATTAGTCAACATAACTTGTAATATATAAGATGCCCAGAAAAGCACCCTGATACTAAGTTGCGTTCAAAATTAGCATTTGAAAATAGGGGAGATGAGGCAGCAGGGGAGCAGGGGAGGAAAGAAATAACTATTGCCTTCTTGCCGAATGCCCAACGCCCAATACCCCATCTCCAAATATCTCTAGATACTATTTTTGGCAACTCTGATTAGCATGGATATTTATCAATTAGCAATTCGTCCACTGTTGTTTAATCTGCTCAAAACAGATCCAGAGTGGTTACACCACAAGACGATTAATACTCTTGGCTGGCTGTCCCAAAGTAGCGATCGCCTAAGCACTAGATGGGTGAATCACTTGCTCCAGCAGTCATTATGCTTATACGATCCGCGTTTAGAGCAAAATCTCTTTGGGCTTAATTTCCCCAACCCCTTAGGTTTAGCAGCTGGGTTTGATAAGGATGGCATTGCTGCCCAAATCTGGTCAAGCCTTGGTTTTGGCTTTGCAGAATTGGGAACAGTGACATTTATTCCCCAGCCCGGAAATCCTCGTCCCCGCTTGTTTCGTTTACCGTTAGATCGAGCTGTCCTCAACCGCATGGGTTTTAATAATAGCGGTGCAGCAGCAATGGCGGCACGATTGGCACAAGGGAAACAAGAATTAAACCAGCGAATACCTATAGGTATAAATTTGGGTAAGTCTAAAGTAACCCCCTTAGATGCATCTGCAAACGATTACCTCAATAGTTTTCGTTTGCTTAAGGACTTGGGAGACTATTTTGTAGTTAATGTGTCTTCTCCGAATACACCCGGGTTGCGATCGCTCCAGGATGCAGCCATGCTCGGCTCTATCTTGGATTTATTGCAACAAGACAATAAAACACAAAAGCCTATTTTTGTCAAGATAGCCCCTGATTTAGAATGGGAAGCGATCGCTGATATTATTGCTTTGGCAAATACTTACCAAATGGCGGGGTTAATTGCTACTAACACAACTATTCGCCGCGATCTGCTGAAAACCCAGGTAATTTCGCAAACAGGCAAAACTGTGCAAGAAGAAGCTGGTGGAATTAGCGGCGCACCATTACGCGATCGTTCCACCGAAGTAATTCGGTTTATTTGGCAGCAAACCCAAGGAGAATTGCCAATTATCGGCGTTGGTGGCATCTTTACCCCAGAAGATGCCTGGGAAAAAATTACTGCTGGTGCTAGCCTGATTCAAGTCTATACAGGCTGGATTTACGAAGGCCCAATGATGGTACGCCGTATTCTCACAGGTTTACTTTCTAAGTTAGAAGAAAGCGGATTAACGTCAATCAATGCAGCTGTAGGTTTAGCGGCAAAAGCTAAAAATTGAAACATTTAGCAGTTAATAGTTCTCAAAGTTTTAGTTGAGGTTTCAATCCCAACTCAAACTTACGAATTACAGAAATGGGTGTATTTGACTCCCATCTGAAAAACTCCTCACTATTCACTGTTGACTGATGGTTGATATTTTTTCCTTGGCAAAAGTTAGGAAAATCAAGTTTCTAGTTTTAACTTTTATCTTCTTCCAAGGGGAAAAATTCCTTAGATTTTCGGGAGAATGACCAAGCAATACCATCTGGATCGCGGCTGCGGCTCCATTCAGGAAAATCAGGGTCATTGCGCCGTTTATATACTGTGCTGGAATAAACATTTAGCCGTTTAGCAAGTTCTGATTGAATCAGAGAGCCAAAAACTAATTGTTTTTCTAAAGGAATTTTGACTGCTTCATGAGTTGCTGGTGGCAATAATTCATCGTCTGTTTCTTCCGGCTGAGGCTGTTGTAGCGTTGGTGCTAGTAGCACAGGATCGGCTTTGGCAAACGATTGCGAAGGAAGTTCTTTAACAGGCTCACTACTTTCGAGTATGCTTCCCAAAATGGTGGCATTGATAAAGTAATAAACCGGATTGCCATCTTCAGAATTCAGAAGACTGGCACCAAATTCGCTGGCTTTAGTATCTAGGTAACGTTTGGCTATTGCTCCAGAAAAATTACCCTTGATTGCCAAGTCCATTGGTGTCACTCTGCCCTGATTTTCCTGAACCAGCCGATGGAAAATAGGATTAACTTGCTGACACCACTGTTGCCATTGATGCCACTGCCAAATATTGAAACCAATAAGCAGCACCATGAAAGCCAGCAAAAATTTCCAAGTAGAAACAAGGAAAATAATCAAAAACGAGATGGGCAAAAGCAGAACGAGAAAAGCCTTCCCGCTGCCTTCTAGTGTCTTTTCACTCATGCTCATTGCTGCCAAGTGAATTGTTAGAAAAGAAATAATTATTATCTTGGCAAAAATTGTGACATTTTTTTGTATATTTTGGCAAACTTGCGGCAAATTTGTTGGAAAAATATAACATTACTAATTTTTATACACTGTAAGCTGCCTGAAGAATTGGAAAACTATTCAGCCTGTAGCGAGCTTAAATCAAAGGTTTTGCCGATAAAAGCAGTTTTTGCCAATAATGAAAGACTAAGCAAAAATCATTATTTAGTGTTTATATATACTTAATAGTTTCAGTATATTACTATACATAGCATTAGGAAGCTCAAGTGTTTACAAAGACTTCTCCACTAAAAGATAAGTTGCAACATTAACTTTCTAGACTCTTGACATCTAGTAATACGCATACTACATTAATAATACAAGTCAATCTTCCAAAAAGAGTAAGCTTTCAGCCGTAGCGGATAGCTCAAATACCAGAGCGCCCAACTTGCCCGCAAGGGCCGATGTATCGAGGGTTATCGCAAATGCCCCTTGATTTCACTTCTGGAGATGCAGATGCAAATCCTGCTTCGCTACACCAAAACCTAATTTTGCATTTTGAATTTTGAATTGTTATGTGGTGGGTAGCTCAGTGGTAGAGCGCTAAACATCCTTATTCACCCCTTGCCTGCAAAGGCCGACGAATTAGGGTTATCGATTTGGGTTCGAGAGGTCGCGGGTTCAAATCCCGCCCCGCCACCCAAAATCTAATTTTGAATTTTGAATTTTGCATTTTGAATTTTGAATTGTTATGTGGTGGGTAGCCAAGTGGTAAGGCGCTTAATATCCTTATTCACCCCTTGCCTGCAAAGGCCGAAGAATTGAGGGTTATCGTTTGCAAGACGAGCATCGCGGGTTCGACTCCCGCCCCACTACACCAAAATCAGTACTAAGTGCTGAGTACTGAGTTAAAAATTCCAAACTCAGCACTTATAGCTCACAACTCATAACTTTTCATGTGGCAGGTAGCTCAGTCGGTAGAGCTCCGAAAACATCCTTGTTCACCCCTTGCCTGCAAAGGCCGACGAATTAGGGTTATCGCCTTTTAAGCCGGATGTCGCAGGTTCAAGTCCTGCCCTGCCACCTTTCATTTTTGCCCGCAAGGGCCGGGAGATGAAGTCATGAATTACAATTTCTTCACTAAAAAGAAGACAAATACACCACAAAA
Organism: Aulosira sp. ZfuVER01; assembly: GCA_034530615.2. GTDB lineage: Bacteria > Cyanobacteriota > Cyanobacteriia > Cyanobacteriales > Nostocaceae > Aulosira. The sequence goes on along the minus strand of JAVRCV020000015.1, from coordinate 141,988 downwards.
TCAGCCTATCCCCGGACGGGAAGCAGAAATGATTAAAGGACGTTCCGGCGGGTATATGTTTGATGCGGGTATTTGGAAAATGCTGCGCCGTTGCTTATTGATTGGCACAGCAAAAAGCACTTACTACGCGGGAAAGCAGGAATTAACTGAAGATTTTGTTGCAGTTATCAAACAAGCTGTGGCGGAAAATCCGGGGCGTGTTGCGGAGGAAATTCTCTATGCTAGCGATGGACGCGCCATCAACAATAGTGCGCCTATCTTGGCTTTAGTGCTGCTATCGATGGGTGAAACAGCAGAAGCCAAAAAGGCATTTGGTGAAATCTTTGGGCAAGTTGTCCGCACTGGTAGCCACTTCTACGAATGGCTGAACTATACCAAATCGCTGCGGGGATTTGGTAAGGTGGTGCGCGAAGCTGGAAAAACTTGGCTTTCGCAGGAAGATGTCAAAGGTTTGGCTTATCAACTTTTGAAATATCAACAGCGTCAAGGCTTCTCTCACCGAGATGCATTGCGGTTGTTCCATGTCAAACCACCTACAGAAACTCACCGCGAATTATTTGAGTGGGTTGTTAAAGGTTGGGAAGATTTGCCAGCAGATATCCCAACAGATGCATTGGCGCAGATTTGGTGGTATGAGTGGCTCAAGCGCAATCCTAGCGAAACCCATACTGCGATCGCACAAGGACGCCTAACTCATGAAATGGCTGCACCTGTGGGTAAGATGGATAAACAAGCTTGGCAATTACTATTTCAGGAAATGCCAATTGGTGCAATGCTGCGTAACCTTGGCTCTTTAACCGAATTAGGGGTACTACGCGCTGATGAAAGTGCCAATATTCTGCGAGTAGAAGGAGTTCTCAACAACAAAGAACATCTGCGCAAAGGTCGCATCCATCCGATTGATGTTTTGAAAGCTCTCAAGACTTATCAATCTGGTGGCAAATTAGGACGCAGCCAGAAGACTTGGGAACCAGTCCCCCGAATCGTACACATCCTAGAAAAGGCGGTTGAACTATCTTTTGATATGGTGCAACCCACAGGCAAAGTTTTCATGCACGCTGTAGATGTTTCTGGCTCAATGTCTTGGGGTGTAGTTGATTCAGTAGGTTTAAGCTGCTGCGAAATCGCCACTACAATGGCACTGGTAACAGCAAAGGCAGAGCAAAACTACATGATTCGCGGCTTTGCTACCGAATTTCGAGAATTAGGTATTACAGCCAAAGATAGTTTTAGTTCTGCACTTCGCAAAGCTAGCAATCAAAACTTCGGTGGAACAGATGCTTCTGTAGCTTACGACTGGATGATTAAGAATAAGTTCAAAGCAGATGTAGTTTGCTTTTGGACTGATAATGAGTCATGGGCTGGTTCTAAGCATCCCAGTCAAGCATTAACGCAGTACCGCCAAAAGGTGAATCCCAATGCCAAGGCAGTGTATGTTACCCTTGCACCTTACAACATTACTTTGGTAGATCCTCAAGATCCTCTTTCCTGGGATTTGGCCGGGTTCGATCCTGGAACACCTCGCATTATCCAGATGCTAGCTACTGGTGAACTTTAAAAAGGCTGAAGGATGAAAATAAGATTTTTGGATTTCATCCTTCAGCCTACATCCTTGATACATCATGTCTAATGTTGTGGTAGCTTGTTGTTAGATTCCCACAAGACAGCTATTATCTAACTGTCTTGTGGGAGTTCCTCCGTAATTGATGCAGGCAACTAGGGAGGCACATATTAATCATGACCACTAATGCTGATAACAAGCATCCCCAAGAAGATACAAAAAATTCTCAATCTCTAGATGGTTTGCGAGTTCTGTTAGTAGATGATAACGAAGATAGTCTGATCCTAACTACGTTTATCCTAGAAAATAACGGCTTGCAGGTAAAAACGGCAACATCAGTCCTAATCGCCTTAGAAAACATCAAACAGTTAAAATTTGATATTTTAATTTCTGACATCGCTATGCCAGAAGTTGATGGTTATTCTTTAATTCGCAAAATCAGAGACAGCAGCATTTCAGAACAACGAGAGATACCAGCTATAGCTTTAACTGCTCTTAGTTCTGATGAAAGTCGTAGCATGGCTCTAGCATCGGGTTTTCAAAGTTATGTTAATAAGCCTGTAGAACCTACTGTGTTATTAGCAGAAATAAAACGTTTGATTAATAATAAAGCTTTTCCATAATTAAATATGGAGCGATCGCCTAGTTTTATTAATAGATTTTCAAAACTTCAGCCAAAAATTATTAATATTGACAACATTCTTATAGTACTTCAGCCAGTTTAACAATAGCTGCAACTAATTCTTCTGGATTCACAGGTTTGGCTAAATGCATCTGAAAGCCAGCTTGCAGCGCTTGCTGCCGATCGTATTGTCTCGCAAAGGCAGTCAGAGCGATCGCCGGAATTTTTCCTCCTTGTTCTGCACTCCAGGCTCTGACTTGACGCATCAGGGTATAGCCATCCATATCGGGCATACCAATATCGCTGACTAACACATCTGGCTTTTGCTGTTCTATAACTTGTAATGCTTCTAATGCTGAAGATGCTGCAATAACATTCGCCCCATCTTGCTCTAATACAAAAGCAACAAATTCTAACGAATCTACATCATCATCAACAACCAAAATTTGCACGCCAGCCAGGGAAAAAGAACTAGGTGTTAAGGAAGAGGAGTGATTTTGTTCGTTGAACAAATCTTGACTTTTGTCTTGTTGAAGCGGTAATTTGACCGTGAAAGTTGCCCCTTGCTCTTCACCAGGGCTAGCTGCGGTGACTGTACCGCCATGCATTTCGATAATATTACGGACAATTGCCAATCCTAAACCCAACCCGCCAAATTTTCTTGTAGAACTGCTGTCTGCTTGACGGAAGTAATCAAATGCATAAGGCAAAAACTCAGCACTAATTCCTTTACCTGTATCGCTAACTATGATTTGAGCATAGCCATCAGCCTTGCTCAATTGCACTTTTACCTTTCCTCCTTTGGGAGTAAATTTAACAGCGTTAGACAAGAGATTCCAAACGACTTGTTGCAAGCGAGTAGAATCACCCAAAATTGTCCCTAGATGCGATTCAAATACTGTACTCACATGAATTGACTTGGTTTGTGCAGCCAATGCCATTGTTTCCAGTGCAGACAAAACAATAGATTCTAAGTGAACATTTGTCACATTTAAAGTCAGTTTACCTTGTAAAATGCTGGAGATATCCAGCAAGTCCTCAATCAGTTGCACCTGTAACTTGGCATTGCGTTCTATTGTTGCTAGGGCTTGAGATGTCTTTTCTGGTTCTAATTCGCCATTTTGCAACAATCTTGACCAGCCAAGAATTGCATTCATGGGGGTACGTAGTTCGTGGGAAAGTATGGCTAAAAATTCATCTTTAATTCGATTGGCGGTTTCTGCTTTCGCTCTTGCGGCTTGTTCTAATTCTAGTAAGTGGGCGCGTTCTTGTTGTATCTCCTTTTGCTCGTGAATATCAGTACAAGTACCAAACCACTTCACTACATGACCTTGCTCATCTTTCAGGGGTAAGCCTCGTGCTAGCTGCCAGCGATAAGAACCATCAACCGCCCGTTTAAAGCGGTATTCAGTTTCATATAAAGTGCTATTTTTGACAGCATTTGACCATGCTTCATAAGTAATTTCTACATCCTCTGGATGTAATACCACCATCCAACCAGAACCTAATGATTGCTCTAAGGTTAGGCCAGTGTAATTGCACCAATTCTGATTGAAATAATTAGCTTCACCGTTAGTATCTGTTGTCCAGACAAGTTGAGGAATTGCCTCAGCTAAATAACGATAGCGTTCTTCACTTTGTCGTAAAACTTCTAAAATGCGCTGGCGTTCAGCGATTTCTTGCTGTAATTGTTCGTTGGCTTTAGAGATTTCATTAGTGCGAATAGTAACCAACTCTTCTAAATGATTTTGGTATTTTCTTAATTCCGCTTCTATTTTTAACCTTTCGGCTATTTGTGTCTGCAGTTGTTGGTTTGCTTGTTCTAATTGAGCAGGGCTAGGGAGTGCTAAGGCTTGCGGAACTAAAGGTACAAGTTGTACTGCTGTAAATAAAGATATGGTTGCAGTTACAGCTTTAATGGAGCCTGACAGCCAATAGGTTGGATGCCAAAGCGTCCAAATTTCCATCAAGTGAGTAGTACCACAAGCGACGATAAATCCACTAAAAAGTAGAAATATCCAATGGAAGGGTAGATCCTGTCGCTTGTTAACGAAGTAGAAAAGTGTTGCTGGAATAGAGTAATAAGCTAGTGCAATAATTGCGTCAGATAAGATGTGCAGCCATACTAAATCAGTTTTCCACAGATAGCAGTGCCCATGCGGAATAAAAGGCCCGGAAGTAAAAAAAAGATTCCATAATTCTGACATACACGTGCTGGCTCCCTACCCCTTGAAAGCTCTGTGAGTACTGAAGTTTAACAGATGGCGTTGATAGTTAGTACTCTTTGTGAATGCGATCGCAATAAAAATCATGTCGAGATTTAAGTGCTTTCATTACTGAAATTTAGCTCTTTATTAGCAATAAAATGTGAAAAATTAACCCTACCAGAGATAGGAAGGCAGGGTTATCAGTCCAAAAATGTTAAGATTTTTGAATCTACATAGGCATACATCTAATTATTGCTGACTTTCAGGGGTAAAGATAGCTGAAGTTACCAAAAAACTTAGATACAGTCATCAATGCATCTCACCGATCAAAAGTTTGTGAAGATCATCCATTCCAAGGTGTGGTAGGAGCATCTGGATCGTCGGAAGGTGCAGTTTTGATTGATAAGTTGTTTTCGTTTACAGAGTTTTTATTGGAATAACTTGCCAACTGAGAAAACGCCTCTAAAGCCTCTGTTGCAGATTGATAGCGCTGCTTGTAGTCTTCCAAAACCATTTTACTGAGAATCTCTGCCAAGGGTTGGCTGACCGTGACTTTATCTCTCCACTGCAACTCTCCTTCAGCATCTCTATCGAACTCGTGGGGTGCAATCCCACTCAAAGCTTTGATTCCAATCATTCCAACTGCATAGATGTCACTACTGTATTGGGGACGTCCAAAACATTGCTCGTTGGGTGCATAACCCTTAGTCCCAATACCAATGGTGAAGGGGGTCTGTTCTTGATTTTCCATTTGCGGTGCAGCGACTTCTTTGACAGCACCAAAGTCTATCAATACCAGTTTCCAGTCTCCATGTCGCCGGATAATATTGCTGGGTTTAATATCACGGTGAATCACACTGTTTTGATGCACAAATGCCAATGTTTGCAATAAATCTCGTAAAATCTCGATAACTGTGGTTTCTAGCAGGGGTTGACCTGAGGGTAATTCCTGACTGAGAGGATGTCCAATTATATATTCTTGAACTAAATAAAATTCAGCATCTTGTTCAAAATAAGCCAATAATTGAGGAATTTGCTGGTGTTTTCCCAATCTTTCTAAAGTTTCTGCCTCGGAGTTAAATAAACGTCTGGCAAGTTGTAATCCTGTTGATGTGATGTTGGCTGGTTTTAGCTGTTTAACTACACATCGGGGGTTTCCTGGACGTTGGATATCTTCAGCAATGTAAGTTTCGCTGAATCCACCAGAACCGAGAACTTTGACAATTTTGTAGCGTCCACCAAGTATTTTCCCAGCTACGGCTAAATCTCGTTGCTGAAGTAAATCTTGCAAGTCATCTTGCTGGCTGATAATTTCTTGGACAACTGGAGAAGATTTATATTTCTGAAATATATCTACTAACTGGCGTTTTTTAATACTTTCTCTAGCTATTTCAGTTCCTAGGTAGGTTAATCCACTCCAGACGATCGCTACTATTGGTATGGTTGTGGGGAAAATTAATTGCTGATGTACAAATAATACATAGCTAATTCCTCCCCAAATTGTGGCTAGGAAAATGCTGTTGATCAATCGATTTATGCCTCGCTTGCTTCTAGTACAGAGGAAGATTGCACCTCCAACTATGGCTAGCACAAATAAACCTTGCATGGGTGGACTGCCAATTCCTGACGCGATCGCTTTATTTTTCATCAAAGTTGCGATCGCATTGGAATGAATTTCTACCCCTGACATGCGTTCAGGATACAGCCAATTGTTGCCAGCCACTACTCGATGATAATCATTGCCTAACTGTGCTGTAGCTCCAATCACGACGATTTTATTCTTGAAAAACTTTCCCTGCTGCAAATAGTTTTTCCAGTTTTGCGGATCGAGTACGTACCAGAAGGGAACTGGCTCAAATGTCCCAGCAGGCCCCCAAAAATAAATGCGATCGCCTTTTGGTCGAGAATATTTAATTTTGGCTGCCCTTAGCGCTGCTTCGTCAAAGGAAGGCACTTTGTCTATTAAGACATCTTGTTGATCTAATGTCTTATTAAACTCACTGGCTAATCGATGAATCTTCCCATCTACTTCCAAAGGGAAATTAACTGTGCCGATAGATACAGCCCCTATGCGAAACATCGACTGAGGTTGCGTCAGTTGATTCCAAGTTCCTTGATGTGACTCAGAATTTTCATATAGCGCTGCTAAGGTAACTTTACTGCCATATTTTTGCAAGACTTCTTGGAGTCGGCGATCGTCGGCGGCACCATAACTGCTAGGCGTATCAAAAACCACATCAACTGCCACAGACTTGGCCCCAGCCTGCATCAATTTTCTGATTACTTGAGCGTATGCAGCACGTTGAAATGGAAAAGATTTCAGTGGTTCCAGGTAAGCATACTGTTGTGGATCTGTTTTATAGTACTGTTCAGGGACTGATACGGATTGATTGTCAATTGCCAAAATCACGATGTTTTCTGGAGGTACAATCGGCCCGCGCAGTTGAAAAAAAGTGGAAAGCGCCTGACTTTCCAGCAATTGCACCATACCCATCCCCGAAGTACTCAGCAGTGCTGCCCCGATTGCTGAAGCACCAGTTAGCAGATGACCAAACCAAGTCATCAGCTTGGAATGGTAGGTTGATGTGGTTGAAGTTGCTTTTGTCGGTTTGCCTAACTGTCTATTGGTAGCAGAGACATATTTTTTAGTTAGGCTAGATGTAGGTTCTTCTGCCATATCGTGTTATTGATTGATTTAGGTACAACACTTTTATTTATTCAGACCCTGTTTTAGTGCAACCACATTGAAATAAGAGTTAAATGAAAAACTTATACATTTGTAAATTATCCATTATTCTTCAACAAATTTGCATTGGGATTGTGTTTGTGCAGGAGTCTCCTCATCTCAACACTGCCGACCTAATTCTCTCTTAAGAGGTGCAATCTGTGATGCTTCCACAGGCTTAACCCAGAGATACTTTGTTTGCGGACTTGGTTGAGGTGAGGATCTACCCAACTCAACAGCTATAGCCCTAACAGAGGATTTACCAGAAGTTTCTCTTGAACAACTTCTGTCACTGCTGCAACGCCAATCTTTTCCAAAAAGTGTGTGCTGTTGTTGATGGCAAAACCTAGAGATGGGCATTAGCCTACATTCTACCTTGGAACCTCTACCATACCTCTTTAGGAGTAAACTTGACTGTTATACAGTTAATCATGCTGTTACTAAGTCAATTTTATTGGTAGATTTTGATCGTAGGGTAAGTCTTGCAGCGTCTCGGAACAACAAGGTTCAGCGTTTAGGATCTGCTCCAATGTTTCGCCCATTCTTATGAATTAAAAGAGGTTAAGATAAAAGCTATACATGAAGTTATACTTTATAGATATTAGCAAATAGAGCGTTTGATAATTGCTATAATCTATTGTTCAATCTAAAATTCTTTTCTATTATTAGGTGTAATTTTCTATGGGTTCTCCAATGAATCGTCTGTCTATTTTTGTAGACGGAAACAATATGTTCTATGCTCAACAAAAAAATGGTTGGTTCTTCGACCCGCGACGAGTATTAGAATACTTTAGAAACGAACAAGCAGAAACAACATTAATTAATGCATTTTGGTACACAGGCTTAAAAGACCCACAGGATCAACGAGGTTTCAGAGATGCTCTAATTAGTTTAGGATATACAGTCCGAACGAAAATTCTCAAAGAATATTATGATGATTCATCCGGGAGGTACTCGCAAAAAGCTAATTTAGATATTGAAATTGTTGTAGATATGTTCAATACAGTAGATCAATACGATAGAGTAGTTTTATTCAGTGGTGACGGAGATTTTGAAAGGGCAATTGAATTATTACGCTCAAAAAATACACATATTACAGTAGTTTCGACAGAGGGAATGATTGCTAGGGAATTACGTAATGCTACTGATAGATATATAGACTTGAATGATATTAGAGACAGAATAGAAAAAACTGAAGGCTAATTATAGTTAATATTTATTTACAAATGTAAAGAGTAAAAAATTAAAATCTCAGGTAGTTATAGCGAAAAGTCCACCCTAAACTAAACAAAGAGAAAATGAGCAGCCAACCAGAACGAATTATCATTTTTGATACGACATTGCGAGATGGAGAACAATGTCCGGGAGCGACCCTAAACATAGACGAAAAGCTGGTAATCGCCAAGCAACTAGCGCGTCTGGGTGTAGATGTGATTGAGGCAGGATTTGCCTTTGCCAGTCCTGGAGACTTTGAAGCAGTCAGCAAAATTGCCCAAACTGTCGGCACAGAAAATGGCCCTGTAATTTGTAGTTTGGCCAGAGCAAAGCATGATGATATCAAAGCAGCAGCAGCAGCGATTAAACCGGCTGCTAAAGGCAGAATACATACTTTTATCGCCACATCTAATATTCATCTGGAGTACAAGCTGAAAAAGACCAAATCAGAAGTTTTGGCGATCGCGGAAGAAATGGTAGCTTATGCGAAAACCTTCACTGATGATGTAGAATTTTCTCCCGAAGATGCCGGACGCTCCGATCCCGAATTTTTGTATCAAGTATTAGAGCGAGCGATCGCATCTGGGGCAACAACAGTTAATATTCCTGACACTGTCGGATATACAACCCCCAGCGAATTTGGGGCAATAATTAAGGGGATAAAAGAAAACGTCCCAAATATTGATAAAGCAATTATTTCCGTTCACGGACATAATGACTTAGGTTTAGCAGTTGCTAACTTCTTAGAAGCTGTGAAGAATGGTGCCAGACAATTAGAATGCACCATCAATGGTATTGGCGAACGAGCTGGAAATGCAGCCTTAGAAGAATTAGTTATGGCTTTGCACGTCCGGCGACAATATTTCAATCCCTTCTTAGGACGCCCAGTAGATTCAGAACAACCTCTGACAAATATCGACACCAGAGAGATTTATCGCTCCTCACGCCTGGTTTCTAATTTGACAGGAATGCTAGTGCAACCAAATAAAGCAATTGTCGGTGCAAATGCCTTTGCTCACGAATCTGGCATTCATCAAGATGGTGTCTTAAAAAACAAGCTCACCTATGAAATTATGGATGCTCAATTGATTGGCTTGACAGACAATCAAATAGTTTTGGGCAAACATTCCGGGAGAAATGCCTTCCGCACCCGCTTGAAAGAATTGGGTTTTGAACTGTCAGAAACCGAATTAAATAAAGCATTTCTCAGATTCAAAGAAGTCGCTGATAAAAAGAAAGAAATCTCTGATTGGGATTTGGAAGCGATTGTTAATGATGAAATTCAGCAAGCACCAGATTTGTTTAAAGTAGAGTTGGTGCAAGTTTCTTGTGGTAGTAATGCCAAACCTACCGCCACAGTCACCCTGCGCACTCCAGAAGGTGAAGAATTAACGGATGCGGCAATTGGTACTGGGCCTGTAGATGCGGTTTACAAAGCAATCAATCGGGTAGTAAACGTACCCAACCAGCTAATTGAATTTTCTGTACAATCAGTAACAGCAGGTATTGATGCAATCGGGGAAGTAACTATCCGGTTACGGCATGAATCGCGCATCTTTTCTGGACATGCAGCCAACACAGATATCATCGTTGCGTCTGCTCAAGCCTACGTTAATGCACTGAATCGATTGTACGCATCTTTGCAATCGAAAGAAAAGGCAGAGCAAGGAACTCCGCAGAAAGTGTAAATCCATCTTGGCTTGCAACCCTTGCCAATTTTCTACTTGAGGAGAATTGCAAGGGTTATTTTTATGAGTCATCAAACATAGAGTGCAGAGCGTGAACTGTGGGAAACTGTTGTCAGTGTAGGAATTTGAATAATAAACTCTGTACCTTTTCCTAGAGGAGAGACACACTGCAAACTACCACCGTGGATATCTGTGATAATTTGATAACTGATAGCCAATCCCAAGCCTGTACCTTTCCCCTCTACCTTGGTTGTGAAGAATGGGTCAAATAAGCGTCTACGCACTTCTTCTGGCATTCCAGTCCCATTGTCAGCAATTGAGATCGTTACATAACCATCATCTTTACTGGTACTAATGGTAATCACATTGGGATGCTCAAGTATATCGGCGAAACTCTTGTCACTGTTAGACTCTTCTAAAGCATCAATTGCATTGGCTATTAAATTCATAAAAACTTGGTTGAGTTGTCCGACATAGCATTCAAGCTGAGGCAAATTACCATAGTGCTTCACAACTTGAATAGCCGGACGATTTGGTTGCGCTTTGAGACGATGCTGCAAAATCATGAGGGTGGTGTTAATTCCCTGATGAATATCAGCAGTCTTTTTATCAGTTCCGTCTACTCGTGAAAAACTCCGCAAAGATTCCATAATCTCTTTAATGCGGTCAGTACCAAGTTTCATCGAGGAAATCATTTTAGGTAAATCTTCAAGCAAATATTCCAACTCAATAGTTTTTATTTGCTTTTCAATTTCTATACCAGGATTGGAAAACTTTAGGCGGTAGAGATTGAGTAACCCGATTAAATCTTGAACATACTGATGAGCATGAGACAAGTTACCAGAGATAAAACTTACAGGATTATTAACTTCATGAGCAACACCTGCAACTAGTTGTCCTAGGGAAGAGATTTTTTCTGTATGGACTAATTTCGCTTGAGTTTGCTGCAATTCTTGTAAAGCCTGTTCCAGTTTCCGCGCTTGTTCAATTTGTAGAAGCTTTTCTACCTGCTGACGTTGGGCAATTTCACGTTCGAGATTGGCTAAGGCTACCGTTCTCTCCATTGCAGTTGTCTCTAAAGAGATTAGCAATGCTAATCCTAAAATTGCAAAGGTGACAATACCGATAGTAGTGGATAGGACAGAAGAGTCAAAGGTCATGACTGATGATATATCTGCTACTGCTGTGACATGAAAGCTAGTAGCTGCCATGCCTGTGTAATGCACAATGGGGATGGCTGCACCCATAACGATCGCACTAATTATTTTCTGCTTTCTATGGGCACTGGTGCTGCGATCGGGTAAATGAAATGCCAGCCACAAAGCCACTAATGAAACGATAAAAGCGATCGCAACTGAAATTCCGACTAATAGATAGTTGTAATGGATACTAGCACTCAAGTGCATTGCTGCCATGCCAGTGTAATGCATAGTAGTAATACCCAGCCCCATCAACAGACTACCGCCAAGCAAATTGGGGATACTCATCACTTCCCGACTGACCACAAATAAGGCACATCCTGAGGCCAAGATTGCAGCCAGTATCGATATCAGCACAGTGTAAACATCATATTTCACAGGAATTGGTAAACAAAAAGCCAGCATTCCCACAAAATGCATTGACCAAATACCAGTTCCCATTGCGATTGCACCACCAATCAACCAGCCAATCCGCGCATACCCCAAAGATGTACGCACTTGTCCAGCTAGATCCAAAGCAGTGTAAGCAGCAAGAAGTGCGATCGCTACTGAAAGAATTAATAAACGAAAATCATAAACACCACTGATGAGTGTACTCATAAATTTTAAAATTTATCGTCAGCCTTCTTGTCAATTTTATTAGCTAAAAATAAAGAAATTCTGAGTTTTTTAATATTAAAATTTTAGTCACAAACAGACCAAAACTTATAATTCCCAATTCTTATTTAGAAAGCACACTTAACTTATACACTTAATTTTATTTAATGATTGAAGAAGAATTCAGCAGCCAGAATATAGGAATCAGAATCAATTATTGTTCAAGAGTTCACAATCGGATTGCTATAGAGAGGAATCCAATATCCAATCTTCCAGCAATCTCATGTTTCCGAAGATGATGAAATTACTGAAACGTTACCTGAATGAAAGAGGCTATATTCAGCAGAGATAGGGTTACATCTATTATTAATTATGAATCAAGCAGGAAGCACATCTTGGGAATCAGTCCTTGCTACCTTTAAAAAAATTTGGGGTTACGACGATTTTCGTCCGCCACAGGGAGAAATTGTCAGTAGTTTATTGGCACAAAAAGATGCACTAATTATTATGCCAACAGGTGGGGGTAAGTCAATTTGTTTTCAACTTCCTGCACTTCTACAAACAGGATTAACTTTGGTAGTTTCCCCCCTTGTAGCATTGATGGAAAACCAAGTTCAGGAATTACGTCAATTAAACCTGAGTGCAGCATTGTTACATAGCGAATTACCTTCATCCCAACGTCGTCTAACTTTGCAAGCATTGGAACGACAAAAACTGAGATTATTATATTTATCACCAGAAACTTTACTAAGTACTCCAGTTTGGGAAAGGTTGTGTCAACCGCAATTGCAGATTAACGGCATCATTTTAGATGAAGCCCATTGTTTAGTGCAGTGGGGTGAAACATTTCGCCCAGCTTATCGCAGATTAGGAGCAGTGCGGTCGGCATTACTCAAATCAAAACCACCAGGAACAAAAATTAGTCTTGCAGCCTTTACAGCAACGGCTGACCCTTTAGCTCAAAAAATAATTTCTACAGTTTTACAATTACAAAAACCAGATATTTATCGCCTCAATCCCTACCGTCCTAATCTGCATCTTAACGTCTGCATAGCTTGGACTCCAAGGGGTAGAAAGCAAAAATTAGTCAAATTTATTCAAAAGCGACCCCAACAAGCGGGATTAGTTTATGTGCGTACCAGACGAGATAGTGAGAAATTAGCAGTAACTTTAGCAGAGATGGGTTATGCCACAGCTAGTTATCATGCCGGACTGAGTGCCGAAGAACGCCGTGCTGTCGAAGCTAGCTGGTTAAGTGGGAAGATACCATTTGTGGTTTGTACCTGTGCATTTGGCATGGGGATAAATAAGCCTGATGTGCGTTGGGTAATACATTTTCATGCACCGCTGCTGCTTTCAGAATATGTGCAAGAAATTGGCCGCGCCGGCAGAGATGGTAAACCCGCCGAAGCACTAACCTTGGTAAGTGAACCCACAGGCTGGTTAGATTCAGGAGATAAGCAAAGACAGCAGTTTTTTGAAGAACAAATGCGATCGCAACAGCAAACAGCACAGCAATTAGTGAAAAAACTGCCCAAACAGGGAGAAGTCAATGCCGTAACGCGACAATTTCCTGAAAGTGCGATCGCCCTATCTTTACTCCACAGCGGCGGTCAGTTAAATTGGCTTGACCCTTTCCATTACATCATCAAGCAAGGAGTGGAAAAGCAACCTCCAACCCAACTACAAGCTGCCAAGCAGATGAATCAGTATTTGCATGCCAAACAGTGTCGCTGGCAGTTTTTGTTAAACGCCTTTGGTTTTGACAAAGAAGCTGCTAACTGGCATTGTGGACATTGCGATCGCTGTTTGTCATAAATTATTAAGAAAGGCAGAGGGCAGGAGGCAGGAGGCAGAAGAAATGAAAACTGTCTTTTCTGGTTTAGAGCAACAGTGAAAAAAGAAGAATTGTATACAACTAAAGTCTTCGATAACTCTTCTCTGTTCCCTCTTGCCTGTTCCTTACCCCAAAGGGGTTTGTAATGACAAGATTTTTAAATGTGGGTTCCTTCTCTTTCTGCCCTCTGCCTTCTGCCCTTCGGGTTCGCCACTTGACGGCAGTTGCTTCAAGTCGGCAAAGCCGCCCAACGCACTGCCTCCTTTATGCCGGGGAACCCGTCCACCGCAGTAGCTCACCTTCTGCCCTCTCCTAAAATTGCCGTAAAAACCGCAAATCGCTGGCGTACAAGCGACGAATATCATCGATTTGGTGCAGAACCATCGCAAAGCGTTCCACACCGAAACCAGCAGCAAACCCAGTATAAACTTCTGGGTCATAACCAACAGATTTCAACACATTAGGATCGACCATACCGCAACCCATCACCTCCAGCCAGCGACCATTCCATTGCAAATCAACTTCCGCTGATGGTTCTGTAAATGGAAAATAACTAGCACGGAAGCGAATTGGCAAATCGCCAAACATAGCTTGCAAAAATACCTTAATCGCGCCCTTGAGGTCTGTAAATGTTAGTCCCTCATCAATGGCTAAAAGTTCTATTTGATGAAAAACTGCCGAATGAGTAGCATCTACGTTATCTCGACGGTAAACTCGCCCTGGTGCAACCACTCGAATTGGTGGTTCCTCAGTTTCCATGTAACGGATTTGCACTGAAGATGTATGAGTCCGGAGGAGATTGCCATCTGGCAGGTAGAAGGTATCCTGCATATCACGGGCTGGGTGGTCAGGTGGAGTATTCAGCGCCTCAAAATTGTAGTAATCTGTTTCCATCTCTGGCCCTTGAGCCACGGTGTAGCCCATACCGACAAAGATATCCAGCGCCCGGTCAATAATGCCATTTAGAGGATGAATGCGACCTTGGGGGCTGTAAATTCCCGGCATAGTCACATCCAGAGTTTCAGCCTCTAACTGGGCTTGAATTTGAGCAGTTTCTAGGGCAGTGCGCTGCTTGTCTAAACTATTTTGTAAGGATTCTTTAACAGTATTGGCGATCGCCCCAATTTTTGGGCGTTCCTCTGCACTCATTTGCCCCATACTTCGCAACAGTGCCCCAAGTTGACCTTTTTTACCCAGATAATTAACTCTGAGTTCTTCCAGGCGTTCCAAGGTATCAGCGGCTGCGATCGCTTTTTCTCCTTCCTGCCGTAGTGCTAAAAGTTGAGCCTCTAAATTGCTAGTCATTAGTTATTAATCATTAGTCATTTGTCATTCGTCATTTGTCATTAATTCTAGAACTAAGAACAAATCACCAATGAGCTTAGTAATATGACCTTAACAGGCCAAAGGCTAGGGCGAACCAAACCTCTGTTTACCAGTTTAGAGGTGATTAGGTGTGTGAGGATGTTTTTTTTGCCTGATGCTTGTGACACCAGACATTGACAAATGTCTAATATCAAATAACTAATGACTAATGACCAATGACTAATGACCAATAACGATGAAATTACTCATTAGCAATGATGACGGAGTTTCTGCCTTGGGTATTCGTACCTTAGCCAACAGCTTGGCAGAGGCAGGTCATGATGTGACCGTAGTTTGCCCAGATCGAGAGCGATCGGCAACTGGACATGGATTAACCTTACACCAACCAATTCGCGCAGAAATTGTCGAGTCCATTTTTCACCCAGCAGTCAAAGCTTGGGCTTGCGATGGCACACCATCAGACTGTGTGAAATTGGCACTTTGGGCTTTGTTAGATTCACCACCTGAATTAGTACTTTCTGGCATTAACCAAGGAGCCAATTTAGGGACGGAAATTCTTTATTCCGGAACGGTGTCTGCTGCGATGGAAGGTATAATTGAAGGCCTTCCCAGTGTCGCCTTGAGTCTTGCCAGTCATACATCTAAAGACTTTCAAGCTGCTGCTCGCTTTGCCCAAATTCTAGTAGCACAATTGGCAGCCAAACCCCTGCCAGAGTTGATGTTACTCAATGTCAATATTCCCCCTGTACAGTGGGAAGAAATTGCTGGAGTCACAATCACTCGTCAGGGAGTGCGGCGCTACGTTGATGTTTTTGACAAGCGAGTCGATCCTCGTGGTAAAACCTACTACTGGTTAACGGGTGAAGTGCTTGAGGATGTAGAACCGCCAGAAGGCTTCAACTTGCCTCAAAACATACCCATTGACGTGCATGTTATCCGTAAAAACTACATTAGTATAACGCCATTACAATACAATCTCACATACGCAAATGGCATCACCCAATTGTCGGAGTGGGAATTTAAATTTCCGTGAAAACTTTGTTATTCAAAGAAAACTTTGAAACTCTGGAGGTAGTTAAATACATTATCGCCAAATTTAGGATATAAAGTAGAAACGCTCTCGATCTCACTGCTAACTTAAGCCCAAACAACTTAAGGCTTGTGCTTAGTAATATCTCACTCAGGTTTACAAAACTAGCCTTAAAAAAGGTATGCTGTTTTACCAAGAAATTCTCCTCTAGCAAAATGGTAATACCGCATAAACTGAACAAAAATAAGTAACAATTTGTTTTATTGATCGCCCGCTCAGTCCAGCAAGCAACACCCATGTCTAGGTTAGATAACCAATTTACCGTGCAATTTTGGGGCGTTCGCGGCAGCATCCCCAGTCCAGGAACACACACCGTGCGTTATGGCGGTAATACCCCTTGCATTGAAATGCAAGTGGGCGGTAAACGCTTAATTTTCGATGGTGGAACCGGACTACATGTTTTGGGGCAATCTTTGTTGCGCCAAATGCCGACAGAAGGTCATCTGTTCTTCACTCATTCTCACTGGGACCACATGCAGGGATTTCCCTTCTTTGCTCCAGGATTTATCAAGGGGAACAATTTTAAGATCTACGGCGCAATTGCTCCTGATGGTTCCACAATCGAACAGCGTCTCAATGACCAAATGCTCCACCCAAATTTTCCGGTGCCTTTGCAAATTATGCAGGCAAACTTGAATTTTTGTGACATTACCGCAGGGCAAACAATACACATCAATGACATTACCGTAGAAACAGCACCACTCAACCATCCCGGTGAAGCTGTAGGCTATCGAATTAACTGGCGTGATGGCGCTGCTGCATATATTACCGATACTGAACATTTTCCCGATCGCTTGGATGAAAATGTCCTGTGGCTATCTCGGAATGCGGACATCCTCATCTACGATTCTACCTATACTGATGACGAGTACCATTCTCCAACATCGCCCAGAATTGGTTGGGGACATTCTACTTGGCAAGAAGCTGTGAAGGTGGCTAAAGCTGCTAAAGTCAAGACTTTAGTAATTTTCCACCATGACCCCGCACACAACGATGATTTTTTGGATGGTATAGGTAAACAAGTAGTTGAGCAATTTCCGAATGCAATCATGGCCAGGGAAGGAATGGTACTAAATATTCCTGTTTCTATGTCAGTATCAGAATCTTGTCCTGTGAGCAACTTTTCTGCCTAAAGCTTGCAGTGGAAGCAATGGTAGATTTTAGATTAGATTAGCGATCGCAAGCTCTAAGCGGGAGAGGTTACTTTTGGCTAAACTGCAAAAACTGGAAGACACCTTTGCGGGTTTACCAGGGAAGCGTAAATGCCCAGAGACTACCTCTATTGAGTCTGACCGGGTAAAATACTCGCCATACCCAAAATTTACAGCTAGAGCCTTTTTGGCTTTGGTGTGGGGTTCTCTGGACTCAGCAACGAGCCGTCAAGCCGACAGCGCAAGACGCCCTCACTTGCGACAATAGTCAAAGGAGTAGTGTAAACACTTCGGCTGATGGCACAAAATGCCAGGGTAAGAGCCGAAGACGCTCCGGCTTTACAATCAGTGGAGTAGTGGGCCATTCGTAAAATGTGTCCTCCTCTTGGCAGTTACCCATAGGGTAGCTTGTGGCTGATAGCTAAATAAACCTAAAATCCCAGAATCCACGTGCTAAATTTGTCTCAAAATGGGTGTTCTGTGCGGGTTGCGTCTGCGACCGAAGGGCTGCTAACGCCAACTGCTGTTGCTCTTGGCAAATTTGATGGTGTGCATCTTGGTCATCAAAGAGTCATCCAACCGGTTTTGCGGCGGGCAAAAAGACAAGTCCCAGAGACTGCTTTGGGCGATCGCAACTTGGTGGCAGATGAGAGAAATGTACTAGAACTCTCACCCCAACAAAAAACCCCCACAGCATCAACACAAGAACATATCTACTCAACTGTTGTCACTTTTCATCCCCATCCACAGGAGTTTTTTTCGGGACAACCCCGTGCTTTATTAACTCCACTTGATGAGAAAGTTGAACAATTGCGATCGCTGGGGATAGAACAGCTGGTACTATTGCCCTTTGATAAAGAATTATCTGCTTTATCTCCAGAAGATTTCGTCGAAAAGATTCTCATACAACAACTCAGATGTCAGCAACTTAGTGTTGGGCAAGATTTTTGTTTTGGCAAACAGCGCACTGGTACAGCCAAGGATTTACAATTACTCGCCGCTAAGTATGATATTCCTGTAACAATTGTTGCCTTAGAAACCTATACAGATAGCGGTAACTTGCCAGCAGATACTAATTGTCTGAGCATTCCTGCAACGCAAGAGCCACCAATTAGTACTTCGCTGATCCGCCAAACCCTAGAAAATGGGGATATCAAAAGCGCAAATCTCCTCCTAGGACGCCCTTATACTCTCTTTGGTGTTGTGATTCAAGGTAAGCAGCTTGGTAGAACTATTGGTTTTCCTACAGCTAACCTCCAACTCCCAAAAGATAAGTTTTTGCCGCGCCTAGGCGTTTATGCTGTCCGCGTTTCCATTCTCGATGAAACACCAGATGCGGCTCATCCCCAACTGGGAGTGATGAATATCGGGAATCGTCCCACAGTCGATGGTACTGATACATCTGTGGAAATTCATTTGTTCGATTGGGCTGAAGATTTGTATGGTAAAAAGCTGGCTGTGCAGCTAGTACAATTTCTCCGCCCCGAACAAAAATTTTCTTCTCTAGAAGCCTTGAAAACGCAAATTCAACTTGATTGCACTGTCGCTAAAGAAGTTTTGCTTTCTGAGTGATGAGTTGTGAGTGCTGATTGGGAAAACTAAAGGGGACTAGGGACAAGGAATTTTGGATTTTGGATTTGCGATTTTGGATTTTAGATTGAAATCCAAAATCTAAAATCTAAAATTGTTTCCGATGCCCAATCCCCAATTCCCCAATCTTGTGGTGCATGAGAGAAAAAATTGACGCTCTAACACAAAACCTGTCTCGTACCATCGTTGGTAAAACAGATGCAATACGTTTGGTGCTAGTCGCTCTTTTAGGCGGTGGTCATGCTTTGCTAGAAGATGTCCCTGGTGTTGGGAAAACCCTTCTAGCTAAATCCTTGGCTCGTTCAGTTGATGGTAAGTTTCAACGACTACAATGTACCCCAGACTTACTGCCTACTGATATCACTGGCACTAACATTTGGAACCCGAAAAGCGGCGAATTTAGCTTTCTCCCTGGCCCAATATTTGCCAATGTGCTGCTAGCTGACGAAATCAACCGCGCTACACCTCGTACTCAGTCAGCTTTGCTAGAAGTGATGGAGGAACATCAAGTCACAGTTGATGGGGTTTCTCGTGCTGTTCCTACGCCTTTCTTTGTGATTGCTACTCAGAACCCGATTGAGTATCAAGGCACTTTTCCCTTACCAGAAGCGCAGATGGATCGGTTTATGCTGTCTTTGAGTTTGGGATATCCTTCGGAAGCAGATGAACTGCAAATGTTGCAAAACCTTGCGGATAATATCAAGGTTGAGGATTTACAGGCTTGTATTACTTTGGCAGAAGTAGCTCAATTGCGCCAACTCTGCTCTCAGGTAAGAGTGGAAACTCCTTTGCAACAGTACATTTTAGAATTGGTAAGGGCGACAAGGCAGGATGAGGAAATTTCTCTTGGTGTCAGCCCTCGCGGTACAGTATCCTTGCAAAAAGCTACCCAAGCACTAGCTTTTATTTTGGGGCGTGATTATGCGATTCCCGATGACGTGAAATTTCTTGTTCCTCATGTTCTTTGTCATCGCCTCATTCCTAGGGGAGGCCGTAGTGCGCGAAGTATTGTAGAGCGATTATTGCGATCGCTTCCCATTCCCTAAGTACACATCACCGCAAAAAGTTGTGGGAATTGAATTTTTGTAGGTTGGGGAGCCACTCATGTGTAGGGGTTCCCCAATTTGCGTATTGGAACGTGAGTTAGATGTATTTAAAGAACCCCTGTCCAAACCTCTCGCCGTCGGCGAAGAGGCTTAAAAAGCTGATGTTTCTGTTGTGATAAATTTTATTTTCTACCCAAATTAAAGAGGCAATGCTACTTATACAGTATTTTTCTAATCGCCAGGGCTAGGTGCTGTGTAAGCAGCACTATGATCAAAGTATGAGATCAACGCTAATCAGGTCATGCTACAGTACGATCCGCTAGACTGCTTACCTTCAGCCGAGGATTTGCCCGACTCTGACGATACCCCTGTAGATAATGAATTACAAAATTTGGTTTCCGGTTTACTCAAAGCCATACTAGCTTTTGTCTGGGCAGATCGTATGGACTGGTTTTTCGGCGTTGATATGGGGATTTATTACGATCCCGATCAGCCGGCAATTGTACCAGATGGGTTTTTGAGTCTGGGAGTTGAACGAATTTTTGATGAGAATCTGCGTTTAAGTTATGTGCTTTGGGAAGAACAGCGCGTGCCAATTATGGCATTAGAAGTGGTTTTTCAAACACGGCGCGGGGAATACAGCACCAAGAAAGAATTTTATGCCCAGTTAGAAGTTTTATATTATGTCGTTTATAATCCCCAGCGACGGAGAAAAGCGACTTTAGAAGTGTATCGCTTGGTAAATGGCAAGTATCAATTGCAGCGAGGAAATCCCGTTTGGCTACCGGAAATTGGGTTAGGGATTGGTAGCGAAAGGGGTACATATTTAGGCGTTACCCGCGAGTGGCTTTACTGGTATAACGAGTCAGGAAAGCGTTTATTAACACCAGAAGAACGAGTGCAACAAGCAGAACAACGTGCTCAAATGCTGGCAGAACGTCTCAGATCGCTGGGCGTAGATCCAGATTCTTTGGTTTAGAATCTGCTTCGGGCTGAATTGGGGTAGATGCAAGCTAGGATAACCCAAGTACTAGTCTCAAAAACTGGTGAACGAGTATCAAAGCCTCGTTAACGGAGTTCAGAGCCTCATTAACGGAGCTTCAAGACCCGTCAACGGAGTTCAAAGACTCGTTAACGGAGTTCAGAGCCTCGTTAACGGAGTTCAAAGCCTCATTAACGGAGTTCAAAGACTCATTAACGGAGTTCAGAGCCTCGTTAACGGAGTTCAGAGACTCATTAACGGAGTTCAGAGACTCATTAATGGAGTGCAAAGACTCATTAATGGAGTTCAGAGCCTCGTTAACGGAGTTCAAAGACTCATTAACGGAGTGCAAAGCCTCTGCGATTGCTTCGCTCCACTCCGTTTCGCTCGCAATGACGTTTTATAAGCGATCAACTGAAGATGGTGTAAATTCCAAGTTCCTTAATTACGAATTACGAATTAAATCTTGTACTCTCGCTACCATTTGCCTCACTCTCTCAGCATCAGGTGATTGGATACGCTGCAATATTTCCAAAGCTGGCTGCAAATAATCTAGTGCTTGATTGTAATTACCCTGTTGTTCTGCTATACCCCCTAACCACCACAACGTCATTGCTTTGCCTTGGACATTGCCGATTTGTTCAAAAAGTGCCAGGGATTTTTGAAAAAGGGCGATCGCTTCGGTGATTTCGCCGCCATTGGCTTTGAGTCTCCCCAGTTCTTGCAACGTCGCCGCTTTGGCTTGGACATCGCCGATTTGTTCCTTGAGCGCCAGGGATTGTTGATATAGGGCGATCGCTTCTTCTGTTTCTCCGTTATTGGCTTTGAGTATTCCCAATTGCTGCAACGTCACAGCCTGACCTTGAACATCACCAATATGTTCAGTAAGTATCAGAGATTGCTGAAAAAGAGTGATTGCTTGTTGTGGTTGATCCTGTTCGATTTTTATTATTGCCTGGTCATAGAGAAATACTGCTCGTGTCCGTTCTAATCTAGCGATTGCTTCTCTTACTATGTCAGCATCAGGTGATTGGATATTTTGGAATATATCCAAAGATTTTTGTAAATAATCTAATCCTTCATCAAAGTCTTCCTGTACTGCCAATAACTGCCCTAGCATTGATAGTGTCTTTGCCTTTTCTTGTAAATTATTAGCAAATTCTTCAATTGCAAGTGCCTGCCGAAAAAGTGTAATTGCCACAGCAATATCGCCTAAGTTAGCTTTCAGAATTGCTAATTGATGTAGAGTAGCTGCCCTAAGAGAGGTTTCGGTATTGTTTTCTTGAAGTACAAGAGATTGTTCATATAAATCAAGTGCTTCTTCAAATTTACCTTGTGCAAATTTCTGTTTACCTGCCTGTGTTTTTGCTTTGGCAAGTGATTGTTTCACTTTCTCAGCATTAGGAGATTTGAGTTGCTCTAAAATTTCCCATGACTGTTGTAAATAAACTAAAGCTTGATTAAAATTTTTATTTGTTTCCGCTTCAATACATCCTAAATGCCACAATGTCATAGCTTTACCATAGACATCACCAATGCTGTCTTTAAGAGCTATAGATTCTTGATAAATAGCTATGGCTTCCTCGCTTTTTCCAGTCTGAGCTTCGAGGCTTGCTAGTTGATGCAAGGTTGCTGCTTTACCTTGGATATTACCAGTATCCTCTTTAAGAGCTAAAGATTTTTGAGCAAGAGTAAATGCTTCTTCAATGTTACCAGTGTTGCCTGTAAGGATTGATAGTTGGTTCAGGATTGTTGCCATTAAACGACTATCACCTATACTTTGACTGAGCAACAATGAGTGTTGGCAAAGATCAATTGCTTCTTCGATGTTGCCAATATTATTTTTATAAACTGACAGTTGGAGTAAGTTTAATGCCTTAGCGTTTGTGGCATTACGGTACAGTTCTATGGCTTCTTCAATTTGTTCTGATTTGGCTTTGTGCATTAACAATTGGTATATTTCTGTAGCTCTACTCTGCCAAATACCTTCCAAAATTTTTAGAGATTGTTGATTGCTAATAATTGCTTCTGCAAACTGTCCAATAGCATTCTGCAAAATTCCCAACATATAAAGCGTTTCCACTTTTCTGTTTTTATCGTCTGGTGGACAGCATTTTAATGCCTGTTGATAATGCTCTAATGCTTGATCAACCTTACCTAATTGATGTTCAGCAAAGGCTAAAATCGAGAGAATACGATTATTTTCAACGATTGCTAACGTATCTTGGCAAATCTTGATGGTTTCACGAAATCTACTACGGTTAACCCATTCAGGGATTAGTCCTATTGCAATCTCTACAATTATTTTTTCCAACTTCCCCCGTGATGCAAGCCAATGCATTTGTAGCATTTGTTCTTCTCTGTAGCCTTTGCCCCTATGCCAAAGGCGATACAACACCTCAGCCGCTTGCCTATACAAAGCTTCCCCGTCTTCTGCTAAATGGACAGGCAAAATGCGCGGCACTCGCAACGCCTCATCATGGCTGACTTCCAACAACCCCAACGCCACCGCCCGATTAATGTAATCTTCCAAATTGGGGATACTCTCACAAACTGCCGCTAAAGCTTCCTTGGGTACTGGTAACTCAAACACTAAACCCCGTGACAACATCTCCCTCATGGTTGTATCCATCTGTTGCAGCAGCGCCTCTGCCAAAACTTGCTCTCGCAACTCCACCGGATCGGCTACTAACCGATTTAAAATTGCGGCTTGATCGACTGTTGTATTTTGCAGAATCTTATCCAACCATTCCAGCAAGCGGGGATTCCCATCCGCCAACCTCTGCGCTTGTAACTTCAACGCCTCATCCACCTGAGATTTAGCACCAAAGGCAGTGAGGCGATTAAACTTTTTTCGCAAATCTGCGCCTCGCATTGCTTCCAATGGCTGCTTGTAGAAATACTGCAACTGGCTAAATTCAAAATCGTAACGGCAAGTAATAATGATGCGGTGGGATGTGTAATTTTCTCTAATCGTCCAAACTAAAGCTTTCAACACTTCGGCTGCTGCCGCTTGCAGCACATAACCCTCATTGCGGGGTTCTAAATTTCCTTCAAAGTCATCCAGCACCAACAAAAACGACTTTCCACCCTCATGCAATTGCTGGAAAACTCGCCGCAGCCGAAACTTCAATTCTTCATCGTAATTTTGTAAGCTTTTGCGTTGTTCGTTGTCATCCAACTTTTCCGCCAAGCGACTCACTAAACTAGCTTCATCAATGTGTCCTACCCAAACAACGCGCTCAAAATTCGGCAGTCTGTCGCACAGCCTAGCTGCTAAACTACTTTTACCTAAACCGCCCATGCCATGAATCAACACTCCAATTTCATCGGTTGATTGCGTCAGTACCCTTAAACAATTTTGCAATTGACGGCGACGACCAACAAAACTTTCCCGCGTCGGGACTTTCACCTTACCCGCAGGATCTAAAAACTGGGTAGTAACAGAAGGCGGTGGTGCTGGTTTCCGTCCCCGAGTCCGCAAGGGTGTGACTAAAGAACTCGGTAAATTACCTGCTGCATACAACCGCAATAAATGCCAATCCCGCGCTTTGTTCTTAATTAATGCTTGGTAGGTACTCGCAACAGCCTCAGCGATTTGCTTCCCCGCCGACAATTCCTGATACAATGCCGCAGCCGCATCTGTCGCATCCGGATCTAAAACTTTTTGCCCCCAACCCAAAACCGCTTTTGCTCCTGACTTCAGCAATTCTTCCGCCATTGAAGGCACATCACCTGCATTCCCAGCTTGCCCAGTGCGACAACCAGAGAGGAAAATCAGTTTAGGCAGTCGAAATTGTAATTCTTGGGCGATATCTTCCGCACTGGCATAGTAAGCTTCACCTGTTAGAGTTTCTGTAACAAAGCGCGGTTGCCCATCTTGTAAAGTAGCATGACCAGTCAGGTGTAAAACATCAAAATAATCCCTGTCGTAACTATCGACTAAATAACCCAACTCCGACAAACAGCCGCTTTCTTCCACAGTCAATGCTAAAGGTTGTCGTGCTGTCGCTTCTAGAATCTTTGCTTCCTCCGCCTCAAAATCCAGCACAGGTGCAACATCCAACGGCGAAGTTGCCATAAACAAAACTTGCAAAGCCCGGTTTTCTAGTTCCCCATCAACAGTCAATTTTTTTACCGTGCTATCCGACACCCACCGCACCGGGACTACCGCCGGTACACGTTGCACCAAGAAACTACTACCATCATGCAAAACTTCCCAAGGTAGATGGGCGAGTTTTTCAGATGTAGCGATCGCTAACATCACCCCTTCCCGCCGATGCTTATCTAGTAAGGATTGCAGAGTGCGATCGCTCCCATCCAACCATTTATATAATCGCCGCCCAGTTACCGTATAATCCTCTGGTAACGACGAAACGTAATAATCTCGTTCCGCCAACTCAATCAAATCAGCGATTTCTGTTAAAGCAAGCGATCGCCTTTCATACTGATTTGGATTATCAACAAAATAACGTAACTCTACGTAATTCTCATCAACTGGTTTGAGGTCGAGGTGGAGGATTTGCACATTCCGAATCCTAAGACTTCAGTATTTGCCCCAAGTCTATCACCCCCAATTCCAGAGAATTTAGAAGCGATCGCAGATAATCTCTCTCAAACTCTTCTTTCTTTGTGCCCTTCGTGCCTTTGCGGTAGCCTATGGCAAGCCGCTTTGCGTCTACGTTACTCTCACCCTTCCAAAATTTGCCGAATTTCCTCCACCGTCGCATTCTTCAACAGCAATCGCCTACCATTGCGCCCCACAATCAAAACTTTTTCAATTTTTTTACCAGACTGTTTGGCTTGATACTCTTGATACCACTTGCGGATTTGTTCAGCAATTGCGATCGTCCCCCCGACAATCCCCACGATGGTAGCAACTGTTGTAACTACTGGCTCTCTTTCCTGTACTTCTGAACTTACCGCATAGTTACCAGATATACCAGGAATCGCCAAAAGTTCCTCCGTTGCAGCCACAGCATCTTCACCCGCGATCGCCACTTGAATTTCTGCCATAGATTTACCTGCAAATATTTCCAGGCTTATTTTAAACAATTACTTTCGTGTCATTCCTCAATCTACATATCTTATACAGAGAGAACATATGCAAAAATTTGAGCGTCGGACAATATAGCGATCATTCAATAACCGTAAGATTTAAGTGCTACAGCTAAGAATTTAGGAATGTGAGGAATGTCAAATCTTGTGAAGCGTAGATCTCGCCCTAAAGGCGATAGCAAAGCGCTACGGCGAAACGCCGGACGCTTATTCAAACGCCAACCTTTCGGTTTAATGTTGATAATATTGGTGTGGAGTCTAGCAATGGGTTGGCTTTTAGCCTTAGCTAGTAATGTCCAAGGTGCTACCCCTAACTCGGAAATTGGCACTGTTGATGTAGTGCCAGCCCAATATAAACTAGGGCAAGAATTATATTTGGAAAACTGCGCAACTTGTCATGTAGCTTTACCGCCAGCAGTTTTACCCACCCAAACCTGGAAAAATCTGTTAGAAGACTCACAGCACTATGGCGTACAGCTACAGCCTCTAGTCGATCCGCCACGCATCTTAGTTTGGAAGTATCTTCAAACTTTCTCTCGTTCTCAACGAAAAGATGAAGAAACAGCTTATCGCGTCAACAACTCGCGTTATTTCAAAGCTTTGCATCCTAAAGTTAAGCTACCACGCCCTGTTCAAATTAGTAGCTGTGTTAGCTGTCATCCCAGCGCCGGAGAGTACAATTTCCGCCGCCTGAGTCCAGAAATGGAGAACTCGCCGTGAGGGGATGAGGGGGACAAGGGGGACAAGGAGAGAAGTCGGAGCGCCGGCTTCCGGCGATCTGAACTTCGGAGGGACAAGGGAGAAATAACTCTTGACTCTTGACTCTGCCTAGATTTGGGCGTGTTAGAATCTGCTACAAAAATAAGGTGGGATGGCAGATGAAAGCGATCGAAGTAACGGGCAAGATTGACGCTCAGGGAAACCTAATTCTAGATGAGCCAATTCAGGGAACAACTTACCCCCATCAAGTAAGGGTGATTGTATTAGTTCCAGAACCAGCAGAATCAGAAGAATTCGACGACGATACACCAGTTGAGGAAATTAAAGCTAGCTTGAGGAGAGCCTTACACCAAGCAAAAATTGGTCAAACTCGACCAATTAGCGAGCTATGGGACAGGATTGATGCAGAGTGATGATGCGGTTTCAATTCGATTCTCCGATGAGTTTGAGGAGAAACTTTACAGACTCTCCAAAAGATTTCGTAATATTCGCTCTGATGTTCAACTAATTATCGAGGAACTACAACAAGGAAACATTGTAGGAGAAGGATTGCTGGCCTTGGTGAGCAGTACGCTGTTTACAAGGTCAGAGTTCGCAATAGTAATATTCAAAAGGGTAAAAGCGCTGGATATCGCTTGATTTATCAAGTTGAGTCACCAACAAGTATTTTGTTATTAACGATTTATTCCAAATCCGACCAAGAAGATATTGGTGCAAATGAAATTCGAGCTATTGTGGCTGATTTTTATGGTGAGGAAGGTTAGATAAGGGAGACGTGGTGATGGCCAATGACACCCCATAGGGGGGAAATCGCTACTTGAGCATAGTCGGCGTTCTCTGCCTCAGCTGGGGGTGAAATGATACTATGAATAAAGTTCAAACATAAGATATGAAATAAATCCAATCATTTAGTAAACTGATTGGCCAGCCTTTTTGCTGTTTGTGAGTTAATTATCATTTCATACCCATCAACAACCAAAAAGGCTGGGTTGGGTTAAATTTTTATAATCTATGCCGAAACTTTAATTCCCATCCCCCTTTATTTAGTGCCATAACCTGCCATGCTAAAGAACTTGTTGGGCGATCCCAACGCTCGTAAACTT
Organism: Aulosira sp. ZfuVER01; assembly: GCA_034530615.2. Taxonomy (GTDB): domain Bacteria; phylum Cyanobacteriota; class Cyanobacteriia; order Cyanobacteriales; family Nostocaceae; genus Aulosira. The sequence goes on along the minus strand of JAVRCV020000015.1, from coordinate 114,271 downwards.
AAGAAATACCAACCTTACATTACGGAAATTAACCTCTTAGAGGAAGAAATTAAAGCCCTTTCCGATGAGGAGTTGAAAGGCAAAACGGGAGAATTTAAACAGCGGCTTGCCAAAGGCGAGACCCTAGATGATATCCTGCCGGAAGCTTTTGCGGTAGTTCGGGAAGCAGGAAGGCGAGTCTTAGGCTTGCGGCACTTTGATGTACAGATGTTGGGCGGTATTATTCTGCACACTGGGCAGATTGCGGAAATGAAGACTGGGGAAGGTAAAACCCTGGTGGCAACATTGCCGAGTTATCTCAATGCCCTGACAGGTAAAGGTGTACACGTTATTACAGTGAACGATTACCTGGCGCGTCGGGATGCGGAATGGATGGGACAGGTACACCGCTTCCTGGGATTGAGCGTGGGACTAATTCAGGCGAGCATGATTCCCAGTGAACGTCAGAAAAATTATGACTGTGATATTACTTATGTCACCAACAGTGAGGTAGGTTTTGATTACCTGAGGGATAATATGGCCACATCAATGGCAGATGTGGTGCAACGCCCATTTAATTACTGCGTTATCGACGAAGTAGACTCGATTTTAGTTGATGAGGCGCGGACGCCACTAATTATTTCTGGACAGGTAGAAAGACCGACGGAAAAATACTTACAAGCTGCCGAAATTGCCTTCACACTGAAAAAAGATGAGCATTACGAAGTAGATGAAAAAGCTCGTAACGTACTGTTGACAGATGAAGGCTTTGCAGAAGCAGAAGAACTGTTGAGTGTGACAGATTTATTTGACCCAGAAGACCCGTGGGCGCACTTTGTATTTAATGCGATTAAAGCCAAAGAACTGTTCCTCAAGGACGTAAACTACATTGTCCGTAACGGGGAAGTGGTAATCGTTGATGAATTTACCGGTCGGGTACTTCCCGGAAGGCGTTGGAGTGATGGACTGCACCAAGCAATTGAAGCTAAAGAACACGTAGAAATTCAGCCGGAAACTCAAACTCTGGCGACAATTACCTATCAAAACCTGTTCTTGCTCTATCCAAAACTGGGTGGAATGACGGGAACGGCAAAAACAGAAGAAGCAGAGTTTGAAAAAATTTACAAACTTGAAGTTACAATCATTCCCACCAACCGGATTAGAAGACGCCAAGACTTGTCTGACATGGTCTTTAAGACAGAACCAGGCAAATGGAAGGCGATCGCGCGCGAATGTGCAGAAATGCACGAACTTGGCAGACCTGTACTAGTAGGTACCACAAGTGTGGAAAAATCTGAGTATTTGAGCGAACTGCTCAAGGAGATGGAAATCCCCCACGAGTTACTCAACGCCAGACCCGAAAACGTGGAACGGGAAGCGGAGATTGTTGCTCAGGCTGGACGTAGAGGTGCTGTAACCATCGCCACAAACATGGCTGGTAGAGGTACGGATATTATCCTTGGTGGTAACTCCGAATACATGGCTCGTCTGAAGCTGCGGGAATATTTTATGCCTCGGATTGTCCAACCAGAAGATGAGGACACCTTTGGCATCCAAAGAGCCGCTGGTTTGCCAGGTGGAAGTAGTGGTGGTCAAGGATTTGTTCCAGGCAAAAAAGTGAAAACTTGGAAAGCTTCGCCAGAAATTTTCCCCACTCAGTTGAGCCAACAGACAGAGCAACAATTAAAAGCAGCAGTGGACTTGGCGGTGCGTGAGTATGGCGATCGCAGCTTACCCGAATTAGAAGCAGAAGAAAAAATTGCTGTAGCCGCCGAAAAAGGCCCCATTGATGACCCTGTAATTCAAACATTGCGGGCAGCTTACAAACAGATCAAGCAAGAATACGAGCAATTCACCCACCGTGAACACGAAGAAGTAGTAGAACTAGGCGGTTTACACGTCATTGGTACAGAACGCCACGAATCACGGCGGATTGACAACCAGTTACGCGGACGAGCTGGAAGACAAGGCGACCCTGGTTCCACGAGATTCTTCCTGAGTTTAGAAGATAACTTACTACGAATTTTTGGTGGCGATCGCGTTGCTGGATTAATGAATGCCTTCAACGTGGAAGAAGATATGCCCATCGAATCGGGAATGCTCACCCGCAGTTTGGAAGGCGCACAGAAAAAAGTTGAAACCTACTACTACGACATCCGGAAGCAGGTGTTTGAGTACGATGAAGTGATGAATAATCAACGTCGCGCCATCTACGCTGAACGTCGTCGGGTGCTAGAAGGGCAAGACTTGAAAGAACAGGTAATTACCTACGCCGAAAAAACGATGAGTGAAATCGTTGACTACTACATCAACGTAGATCTACCCTCGGAAGAGTGGGAGTTAGAAAAGTTGGTGGAAAAAGTCAAAGAATTTGTTTATCTGTTGGGAGACTTGCAGGCCAATCAATTAGAAGATATGGCGGTAGCCGAAATTAAGGCCTTCCTTCACGAACAGGTAAGAATTGCCTACGACATCAAAGAAGCCCAGATTGACCAAATTCAACCAGGGTTGATGCGGCAAGCTGAACGCTTCTTTATCTTGCAACGGATTGACACTCTGTGGCGAGAACACCTGCAACAAATGGATGCCTTGCGTGAATCCGTAGGATTGCGTGGTTACGGTCAAAAAGACCCGCTGATTGAGTACAAGAGCGAGGGTTACGAACTCTTCTTGGATATGATGGTCAACATCCGCCGAGATGTGGTTTACTCCTTGTTCATGTTCCAGCCTCAGCCTCAGCCAGTAGTGCAAACATCCTCAGAGATGGTTTAACACGAAAGCAGCAAATGTTTGGATATCTAATGTCTACAAGCCTTTAAGCTCATCCCACCCCTAAAAAGGGTGGGATTTCGCGCGTATAGGGAATGAAGCATGGGAAAGAATACCAATGCCCAATGCAACTTTCTGTAAGAAATTAACGAAGTGAAACGACGCGATCGCCTGCAAATTTCTCAATGTTGCGCTTCACTTTAGCAAAGATGATTTTTTCCGTAAGCTCTCTGGGTAGGGACTTCCGCGTTACGTTAAATTCTGGCTTTCTGATTGGGAAATATATGAAGTGAGCGCTTAAGTTTACGGAAAGGAGAAACGATGGTGTTAACTTCAATAATTCCAGGTTATGACTTAACAGAAATTATATCGGAAGGAATTAACACAATTGTTTACCGAGCTTGGTCCCAAAAAAACCAGCAGTCTGTGATCCTGAAAGTTCTTAAGGATGAATATCCTACTTTGGAGCAAATTACTCGCTTCCAGCACGAATATAAAACTATAGAAAATCTTAACTGCAAAAACTGCGAAGGTATTGTTAAAGTTTATGGCTTAGAAACCTACCAAAACCGTTTGGCATTAGTAGCAGAAGATTTTGATGGCATCAGTCTCAAGCAATTTCTTTCTCAACAGCAACTTTGTGAAGTTTCTTTTCTCAAGATTGCTGTGCAATTAACAAAAGCATTGTTATCGCTACATCATAAAGGCATTATTCATAAAGATATTAAACCTGCAAATATCATCATTAATCCGCAGACCGAAATTGTTAAAATCACTGACTTTAGTATTGCCTCATATTTAGATCGAGAAACACCGCAACTGACTAATCCTCATCAACTGGAAGGGACTGTTGCTTATATGTCTCCTGAGCAAACTGGGAGGATGAATCGCACTGTAGATTATCGCAGTGATTTTTATTCATTGGGGATAACATTCTATGAGATGCTAACTGGTCAATTGCCTTTTGTAACTGACGATTTACTGGAGATGATTCACTGTCATATTGCCAAGTCAGTTACTCCAATTGCACAGTTAAACTCAGAGGTTTCTCAAACTCTTGCTGCTATTGTGATGAAACTAATAGCAAAAAATGCTGAAGACCGCTATCAAAGTGCTTTGGGACTATTAGCTGATTTAGAATTTTGTCTTGAGCAACTCCAAATTACAGGCGAGATTCCTGATTTTATCCCCGGACAACGCGATCGCACTTCCCAATTACTCATCCCCCAAAAATTATATGGACGAGAAGCAGAAGTTGCAACTTTGTTAGCAGCATTTGAGCGCATTAGCCAAGGTAAGAGCGAAATCATGTTGGTTTCTGGCTACTCGGGAATTGGTAAGTCATCGTTGGTGAATGAGGTACATAAGCCGATAGTTAGAAACAAGGGTTATTTCATTGAAGGTAAATTCGATCAATTTAAACAGAATATTCCCTATGCTTCTGTGATTCAGGCTTTTCAATCTTTAGTGCGGCAATTATTAACTGAAAATAGCGATAGGCTGAAAACTTGGAAAGAAAAACTGCTGCAAGCACTGGGTAGTAATGGCCAAGCGATCGTTGATGTGATTCCCGAAGTTGAACTAATTATTGGTAAACAGCCAGCCATTCCCCAACTATGCGCAACAGAAAGCCTTAATCGCTTTCATCGAGTGTTTCAGTCTTTTATTCAGGTTTTTACAAAACAGTCACATCCCATAGTGCTATTTTTAGATAACCTACAGTGGGCTGACTCTGCTTCATTGAAACTAATTCAGGTGTTAATGACTAACCCAGATAGTCAATATTTACTGTTGATTGGAGCATATCGAGATAACGAAGTTAGCACCAGTCATCCATTAATCAAAACTTTTGCTGAAATTCAACAAGCAGACACGATTATTAACAATATTGTGTTACGTCCATTAGAATTATCTCATGTCTGCGCTATGCTTACAGATACGTTGAGAAATTCTGAAAATATCCCTGAACTAGCGCAAATTTTATTTAATAAAACTCAGGGTAATCCTTTCTTCTTGACCCAATTACTCAAGATACTTTATCAAGATAATCTGCTGAAATTTGATTTTGTTCGAGGGATTTGGCTGTGGGATATGCAGCCCATTCAAACTATTAATCTTGTAGAGAAAGATGTTGTTGATTTAGTTACAGGCAATATTCAAAAGCTACCAGAAACTACGCAAATATTATTGCAATTAGCAGCATGTATTGGCAATATTTTTAGTTTAGATGTATTAGCAGTAGTTAGCGCCAAAAATCTGCAAAATGTGGCAGAAGCATTACAACCAGCTTTGCAATTGGGTCTGATTTTACCATTGAATAATGAATGCCGTATCCCTCTACTCTTTACTAAAGAAGAGTTAGCCGCTTTAGGATTTAATGACTCAATTATTACCTACCGATTTTTGCACGATCGCATCCAGCAAGCCGCATATTCCCTAATTCCCGATTGCGAGAAACAGATTAACCATCTCAAAATTGGTCAGCAGTTGTTGCAAAAGACGCCTCCTGAACAATTAGAGGAAAATATTTTTGATATTATTAATCAACTAAATGTCGGTGCTGCCTTCATTACAGAGAAATCTCCAAAGCAACGGCTGGCTGAATTAAATTTACTGGCTGGGAGAAAAGCTAAAGCTGCAACGGCTTATCTAGTTGCGATCGCATATTTAACTACAGGTATAAATCTCCTCGCAGTGGATAGCTGGCTGAGTGAATATGACTTAACTTTAGCTTTGATAGTTGAAGCCACAGAAGCAGCATATTTAGGTGGCGATTACGAGTTAATGGAGAATTTAGCCAGCCAAGTATTGCAAAATGCCCGTACACTACTCGATAAAGTGAAGGTCTATGAGGTGAAAATTCAGGCTTATGTAGCCCAGAGTAGACAGCCTGACGCTATCACAACCGCATTAACTATTCTCGAACTTTTAGGTGTCAGATTTCCCGACACACCTAGTCAAGCAGATATCACCCAGAGTTTGCAAGTAACCCAGTTGATGTTGGAAGGAAGGAGTTTTGAGGATTTAATTGATATACCAGAAATGACCGATCCGCAAATCCTCGCAGTCGTGCGGATTATCGGTACAGTGACGGCGGCAGTCTATCAAGCAGTACCAATGTTGCTGCCCTTAATTGTATTTAAGCAGGTAAGGCTCTCGGTACGATATGGCAATGCCCCAGTCTCTACTCTCGCATACGCTTGGTATGCAGCTATTCTCTGCGGAGTCGTTGGGGATATTGATGCAGGCGATCGCGCTGGTCAATTGGCATTAGGTTTATTATCAAGTCTCCCCGGTAAGGAACTCAAAACTAGTACCTTCAGTATAATTTACCCGTTTGTGAAGCCGTGGAAGCATCATATTCGAGAGTCCCTACTACCGCTACTAGAAGCACATCAAAATGGTTTGGAAACAGGCGATTTAGAGTATTCTGCCTATTGTGCCTACAATTATTGCTCTCTTTCTTATTTCCTCAGCAAGGAACTGAGAGGCTTAGAACCAGAGATAGCAACTTACAGTCAAGCTTTGGATCAAATCAAGCAAGAAAGTGCCCATAACTGTCTCAAAATTATTCAGCAATCTGTATTAAATTTAACTATTGATGTTCTTACTCCTGGAAAATTGCAAGGAGTAGCATACAACGAAGAAATCATGCTGCCTTTACATTTGCAGGCTAACGATCGCTATGCTCTTGGCACTTTATACGTCAATAAATTGATTCTTTGTTACCTATTTGGAGAGTATCAGCAAGCAGCAGAAGTCGCTTCTCTGGCGAAACAATACTTAGATGGGGTAACTGGATCTTTTATGGTACCAGTTTTCCATTTTTATGATTCTCTCACTCAGCTTGCTCTCTTATCTCAAACCCCAAGTCCGGAAAAAGAAACTTTGTTGTTGCGGGTGATTGCTAACCAAGAAAAGCTGAAGCAATGGGCAGATTATGCACCCATGAATCACTGGCACAAATTTTGTTTAGTCCAAGCTGAGTACCATTGGGCGTTGGGGGAGTATTTAGAGGCGATGGATTACTACGATCGCGCCATTGCTGGAGCTGCTGAAAACGGTTACATTCAAGAAGAAGCACTCTCTAATGAACGCGCCGCAGAGTTATATCTGTCACTGGGTAAGAAAAAGATTGCTCAATTGTACATGACTGAGGCTTACTACGGTTACAACCGTTGGGGTAGTTCCGCCAAAGTCAAAAACCTAGAAAAGCGATACCCCGATTTAATTCTTCGCAGCACCAGTGCGATCGCACCTACAGGTAGCATCTCTATAGCATTAAAATCTGATGTATCCCTGAGTACACACTCTACAACCAGCACTGGTGCAAATTTAGATATAGCCACAGTAGTGAAAGCGAGTGAGGCGATTATTAACGAAATCTCCTTAGAATGTTTACCGCGCACGCTTCTACATATCATCTTAGAAAATGCTGGTGCCCAAAAAGGTTGCTTGATTTTAGAAAAAAATCATCAACTATTTATTGAAGCAATTGATACTAGCATGGTAGATATGCAAATTACTTTGCTATCAACCCCAGTAGAAAATAGTGAACTTGTCCCCAAAAAGCTAATCAATTATGTAGCTAGAACTCAGCAACCATTGGTAATTAGGGATGCAAAACTTGACCCCATTTCTAATAAAGACTCATATATTCAAACCCATGAATGTAAATCAGTATTATGTGTGCCTATCTTTTATCAAGGCAAGTTCATCGGGATATTTTATTTAGAAAATAATTTGGTGACTGGAGCATTTACTCCTGAACGTCTAGAACTTTTAAAAATACTCTCTTCTCAAGCTGCGATCGCTATTAGAAATGCTCGCCTTTATGCTAAAGAACAAGAAAAATCCCAAGATTTAGAAGCAGCTTTGTTAAAACTGCAACAAACTCAAACTCTACTCGTTCATACAGAGAAAATATCATCTTTAGGTCAACTTGTAGCAGGAGTTGCCCATGAAGTGAATAATCCTGTCAGCTTTATTTTTACTAACCTCACTCATGCCAAACGATATATTGATGACTTAATTAATTTACTACATCTCTATCAACAGCACTTACCTAACCCACCAGCCGAAATCATCGATGAAATGGAGGCGATTGATTTAGATTTCCTCCTCAAAGACTTGCCAAATATGCTTTCTTCAATGAAGGTGGGAACCCATCGGATTCGAGATATTATGCAGTCTTTACGCAACTTCTCACGCAACGATGGTTTAGATAAAAGAGCAGTTGATATTCATGAAGGAATTGAAGCCACGCTGATGATTTTGTCCCATCGCTTGAAAGCGAGTCCAGAACGTCCAGCGATTTATGTGATTAGGAATTACGGCAATTTACCTCAAGTCGCTTGTTATCCTGGACAATTAAATCAGGTGTTTATGAATTTGCTAGCGAATGCTATTGATGCATTGGAAGAGTCGAATGAAGGCAAGACTTATGCATTTTTAGAACAGAATCCCAATGTCATCACAATTTCTACCACAGCAGATAATAAGCAAGTAAAAATTTGCATTGCTGATAATGGCCCGGGAATATCTGAGTCAGTAAAACAAAAAGTTTTTCAAGCTTTCTTTACCACAAAGCCAGAAGGTAAAGGTACAGGTTTGGGACTTTCGATTAGTTATCAAATAGTTACGGAAGCCCATAAAGGTACTTTCGAGTGTTTCTCTTCACCTGGTAAGGGTGCAGAGTTTATCATTCAGATTCCCATATTTGGGAATTAATTAACTGTAGATGTAATGCTAGGCTACACTTAGCAAGATTGGGATTCTAATACCAATTTGAAAAATGATTGCGACAGATCGATCGCTAAAAGCTTAGTCACTCCAAAATGGTATGAGTATGAATGCCCTAATTCTCAACCTACACCCTACCATTGAGCTAACAGATGAGCAATTCTTCCAAATTTGTCAAAATAATCGAGATTTGCGTCTTGAGTTGACGGCGGAGGGAGAACTAATTATTATGCCACCAACAGGATGGGAAAGCGGAAATCGCAATAGCCGACTGACGCAGCGCTTAGGTAATTGGGCTGATGCTGATGGTACAGGGCTAACTTTTGACTCTTCCACAGGTTTCAAACTCCCTAATGGTGCGAATCGTTCACCTAACGCATCTTGGGTAAACCGAGAACGATTAATGGCCTTGAACCCAGACCCAGCTAAATTTTTACCTATGGCTCCGGATTTTGTAGCAGAATTACGTTCGGCTACAGACAGCCTAGAGATACTGCAACGCAAAATGCAAGAGTATATTGATAATGGCGTGCGTTTAGGTTGGCTAATTGACCCGCAAAATCAACGGGTAGAAATTTATCGTTTAGGACGGGAAGTTGAGGTTTTACAATCCCCTACTAGCTTGTCAGGAGAGGATGTTTTACCAGGATTTGTATTAGACCTAGCACAGATTTTGAACTAATAACAGAAAATATACAGCTATTGGGGATTTTGCCCGAAAATCTTCAGTAATGCTAATTGCAATTAACTAAATTTGTGGCGGATTATCACCAATCTTGAGTTCCTGTTTGCTGTGCTTCAACTGTTTCCAGAGCGCTTTTATTTGCTTATAAGCTTGTTCGGGAGAAAGTTTACCAGATGTTTCTAATGCAGTGATATAGCCTACTCTTTGGGAAAATTCTTGAAGATTAGCATTAAACACAAAATGCTCTGGGTTGAATTGACCGTAGTAACGACTGCGAGAGTAAAGAAATCTGTCTTTATCTTGCCAATGAGATTGTGTCATAAAATACCTACAATCAAGAAAACCCGGCACAATGGTCGGGGTGATTTTGTCTTTGTTTTACTACTAATGTATTTTTAGCAACTAAATGTGAGGAAATTGTGAGGATTTAAATTTAGCATTCATTGCTAAACCCTTACCCACGTATCTGTATTATTATTCAAGTGAAATCGTATTAGTCCTAGTAATGCGATCGCAATCTAAATTTATCGAATCTGTATTTTTACTCCCATATCCTTTGAACTGGATACGAATCAAAGATTACATCTATACTTAACAAAGGCATTTTTTCAATAGTTGCCTGAGCAATTAAAATTCGGTCAAAAGGATCGCGGTGGTGCTTTGGTAAATTTTCTAGCGCATAAATATGAGACAATTCAATCGATAGTATCTGTAGATTATTTACTCTCTGTTGAGTTTCTATAAAATTAGGAAGCTGTGAGCTTAAATTTAGCTTGCCAAGCTGAGATTTAATTTGTAATTCCCACACACTAGCGATGCTAACTACCCAAAGGTTGTTAGTATCAATTAATAGGTTTCTAACTCTCTGGGATAGTTTTTCTGGATTTCCTGCTGACCAAATCAGTACATGAGTGTCTAATAATAGTTTCATCCCTCGCCTTCACCTAACCAAAATTCATCTGGTAAGGGGTCATTAAAATCATCACTCATCCAAATCTCACCTTGGTTTAAACCTAATACCCGTTTATCAGGTGGTGCTTGGGGTTGAGGATATTTTTGTGCTAGAAATTCAACAAAATCTAGCACCTGCTGTTGCTGTTCGGGTGCTAGATTTTTCAGCTTAGTAATTAATTTTGAGGTGGTATCTACAACTTGCGAAGTCATCTTACCCTCCCTTATTGAAGGTCTTACTATATCTTACTTTTAACTACACAAGTAACAGAATATTGAATTTTACTCTCGATTTTTGCATTTCTTAAAGCCACAGTAATACTCCCCCTAAAATCCTTCTATTCTGGGGATACAAAAAATCAGGGTAAAGAGTATATATGACTCCTCACTCCTGAATCTTCTCGATTAACTTGCGAAACTAAGCGCCAACAGCTTCTTTAGCAGCATACAACACTTCAGAGTTGATATCTTTGATGCCGCGATCGCGTGCAAATTTCTCAGTGTTGCGCTTGACTTTACCGCGCACAAATCCGGGAATTTTGTTCAATTCTGCTAAACCATCTTTTGTCCAATTCAAATCAGATTCGGCAGAAATTCCTTTGGTAATTACTTCCTTGGTATCGTGTCCACCAAATATTTCTAAAAGGTGATCTTCCATTCCTAAAGTGAAAGAATTGTAGATTAAATCTGTAATCTGATTTGTACCTTCGTAGCCCAAGAATGGCTTGTAACCGATGGGGAAGTTTTGCACGTGGATGGGTGCAGCTATGACACCGCAGGGAATATCCAACCGCTTACCAACGTGGCGTTCCATTTGCGTACCGAAGATGGCGGAAGGTTCGACGCGGGCGATCGCATCCCCAATTGCACCATGATCGTCGGTAATTAATACTTCATCGCAATACTCACTCACTTGTTCGCGGAACCAGTCTGCATCATATTTGCAATAAGTTCCAGCCCAAACAACGTGAATCCCCATCTCCCGTGACAGAATTTTGGTAAGTGCAGCGGCGTGGGTGTTGTCACCAAACACCACAGCTTTTTTACCAGTTAAGTTTTGACAGTCGATGGAGCGCGAGAACCAAGCAGCTTGAGATACATACAAGGTTTGTTCGTTGATGAAGTCTTCGTATTCAACCTCAGCACCTTGGGCGTTAATTACCTGCTGAATCTTGCGGATACAGCGAGCAGTCTCTACAACACCCATTGGGGTAATGTCTACGTAGGGAGTGCCGAATTGTTCTTCTAAGTAACGAGCTGTTGTTAAACCGAGTTCGCGGTAAGGTACTAGGTTAAACCAAGCTTGCGGCATCTTCTTCAATTCGTTGACAGAAGCGCCTTCAGGAATCACGGTGTTTACTTCGATTCCCAAATCACCCATCAGCTTTTTCAGTTCGGTGCAGTCATGCTGATGATGGAAACCAAGGGTAGAAATACCAATGATGTTGACAGAGGGTTTTGCAGTTTTGCCTTCTGGTAGTTCGCCTTTTTTGCGGGCTTTATCAATGTAATATTGCACTATTTGTTGCAAAGTGCGATCGGCTGCTTGTAGTTCGTTGTAGCGGTAGTGATTGACATCCGCTAGAATGACATCTCCTTTCGCTTCCAGTTGTGCCCGTTCTACAAAGTTGTGCAAGTCTTCTTGCAGAATACTAGAAGTACAGGTGGGAGTTAACACAATCAAATCTGGGTGTTCTTCAGCATCTTTGCGGGTAATGTTATCTACCACCTTCTCCTGAGAACCGCGTGCCAAAACGTTACGGTCAACAACACTGGTTGTCACTGGGGTAAAGTCCCTCTCCCGCGATAGCATGGAGCGCATGACATTAAAATAGTCATCGCCGAGAGGGGCGTGCATGATGGCATGGACATTCTTAAAAGAACTGGCGATTCGCAGTGTACCTATGTGGGCTGGCCCTGCATACATCCAGTAAGCCAATTTCATCAGGTGTTCTCCCTTTTAAACTGAAACAATACGGAGTCCGATAATAGGTGGACTATGATTGCGGAATTTCTCATCGTTGTCTGATTGTCTCAAAACTTGTAGCCCTTATAAAATGGGGAAAATATTAAGTTTCAAGTCGGATGCGATCGCTCAAACCTGTTGGCTACTTGGGATGTAGCTCTTAATTTAAACAACATTGTGTTGTTTAAGTGACATAAATCTTTATTTTCAGTAAAGTTTCCTCAAAGAAGTTGGGATCTGGAAATCACGAAAAAGGCGATCGCTATTTGACCCCAGAAGAACAAGCACAGCAAGAACGAGAACGCGCTGAACAATTAGCGCAGTACCTACGCTCCCTCGGCATTAACCCTGATAATCTACCTAGTGAGTAATATTAAGCGATCGCTTCTTTATCTCATGCGATCGCACTCAAAGTTGGTGTAGGGGCGAGTACCGATGTTGTGGGGTTGGCACATATATTTAATTGTGCTTCTATCATTATTTGTGCTATCTTAAACAAACTTTTGGTACACATGAACTATATTGAAGGGATCTGGTATATCTAGGTTAAGCCAATGCATCTAAATGTCCCAACGCTTTCAACAATCCCAAAGCCTTTTTTGAAATGGGCTGGTGGAAAAAGTCAGTTAATCGAGCAAATAAATAATTTTCTCCCCCATGAATTGTTGAAAGGCTCAATCTCAATAAAAAGGTACATAGAACCTTTTATAGGAGGTGGTGCATTATTCTTCTACATAGCGCATAAATATGATTCTATTCAAGAATTATTTATTTCTGATATAAACGTAGAATTAGTTATAGCTTATAAGACAATTAAACAAAATGTCGAAGATGTAATTAAACTTTTATCTAAAATTGAAATGAAATATTTGTCTTTTGATGAAAGCGAAAGAAGCAAATATTTTTATCAAATGAGGACACATTTTAATTCAAGAAAAAACTACATCTATTTGAACAAATATAATTTTGAATGGGTAGAAAGAACTGCACAAATTATTTTTTTGAACAAAACTTGTTTTAATGGACTTTTCAGATTTAATTCTAAAGGTGATTTTAATGTTCCAGTAGGTAAATATAAAAAACCATGTATTTGCGATCCAGAAAACTTGATAGCAGTGGCTAAAATTCTCCAAAAAACTCAAATTAATCATGGAGATTTTACTAAGTGTGAAAATTTTGTAGATAATCAAACATTTGTTTACTTTGATCCACCCTATAGACCAATTAGTAAAACATCTAACTTTACATCCTATTCAAAGCAATCATTTAATGATTTCGAGCAATTGAGGTTGCGAGACTTTTTTAAAGAACTAGACAATAAGGGCGCATTACTCATGCTAAGTAATTCCGATCCTAAAAATGAAAATATCAACGATAATTTTTTTGAAGAAGCTTATGCTGGGTATCACATAGAAAGGGTAAGAGCGACAAGGAATATAAACAGTAATGTATTAAAAAGACAGTTAATAAATGAGTTATTGATTATGAACTACTAGGTAGCAATCCAAACTGGATATGAAATTTAATTTCCTTTGTTAGACATATTTAAATTGTTCAAATGAAGATGATATTTCCAATATTCTCAAAATACATTAACAGACTCTATAAGGGTCTGGGATTATTTTGTTTATTTGCAAAAAACTTTAAATAAATTTAAGGATATAGAAATTCATTTAAATACACTTAACTATCTAGTTAGCAAGAACAATATAGAAAATGAATTTCGTATGCTACTATAGCAATATCCTCTTGCGAAATGCGTTACCAGGGTGAGCCTGGTAACGAGTAAAAAGTATTTAAGTTTTCCTGGGGTTGTTCACAGTTATTTACTCAGGTAAATTGATTGTAGGATTGCGGTTAAAGAATCCTCTGGGAACTAACTTAAATCCTACTCGGTGCGTTGGCATCACAGGCCAATCTTCTGGTCGGGGAACATGAGTAACGCCCATTGTGTACCACAGTACGATATCTTCACCCGTCAAAGGTTCATTGTTGGCTATATATTTAGGTAAACCTTGCCCTGGTTGACTTTGGTTAGGATAATCTCCGCCAGCGTAAAGTTCATCTGGCTGATATTTTGTCACCCAAACATGATGAGTCGCAAAGCCAGCTTTCTCACGAATCTTTGCACCTTCTACAGGGAAAAATATGGTATTACCTCCTGGCATTAGCATATAACCTGGAGCAGTTCCTAGAGTATTTTGGCGATTTGCGTTAACAATCATCCATTCGCGACTGTGTTTCATATCTAAATCGCGGACAGCAGCGGTTTCTGTTGTTAATGGAGTATCTGTAACTGCGATCGCATTTCCTAGAGAATTTTTATTATCTATCGGTAAGGCTTGAACATTCATTTCCATCACAGAATTAGCCTGACCGTCTACATCCATATCTAAGCGATAGTTGAAGAAGTGTTGATGATTTACACCGAAGATGTTCTTTGCTATTAGCCGACCATAGGAATTATCCTCAGACTGTTTTTCCGCTGCTGTTCCCTGTACTAAAATAATTCCTGTTAAGTCGTTCTGAATTTCTAAACTGCCATCTTGGTGAAAAATCCAATTCAGGCTGTAATCATAATTATCAATCGCCGCCGTCATAGTTATCACTAGTTCTCGACTGCGACGAACATAATTTTTCTGGGTGTTGTATTCGTAATGCTTCCAGAGTATGCCATTATCGCGTTCGTAAATACCAATAACTTTTGGCATTTCGTAGGGTTCCCCCTGTTCATTAGCTAAAACAGCATTCAACAACAAGCCGTTTTCAGGAATATCTTTACCTAACTCCATTGAGGTTGCTAGGGAGCCAAAGTTATATTCGCCCACATCAAAGGCATTTCTAAAAGCCCAGGTCGGGTCAGGATCGCCATAAGGTACTACCATTTCTGATAGGCTAGCCCGGTATAACACTGGTCGAATTTTTTCTCCATCGTCATAAGTTACTTGGTAAAGAACTAACCCACTACGGGGATGCATGAGATAGCGAAAATTCCAACCTTGCCAGCTAATCGTATTACCTCTTATTCGGAAACTAGCGCCTTGAGGTTGGAGAAACTTTAATAATTTGGGCGGTGAAAGTAATTTACCCAAAGATTGCAAATCATAGTTCCAGTTCTGTTTAGAGAAAGGTACTATCCCGTTGTCTACAAAACTGTCGAGTTTACCTGTGTTTAAATCAACTGTAGCCACTACACCTTCAATTGGACTGCCAAAATAGTTCCAATTATTGCCTTTATAGTAAGATAATGCTCGACAAAAACGCTTACCTTTTGCAGCTTCCTCATTACTTAATATCCCTGGTGCCCAGCAATTAATTTTGACTTTATCAAAATCTGTAATTCCCCGTTTCTGCATTGCTGCTTGCCATTGGGGGTCAGATTGTACAATCTGCTTTGCTAGATCGTATTCTGGATTAATAATTGCCGGTTGAACATTAGGTATTTGTTTCCAAAAACTTAGGGTTTTTGTTTTGAGGTCTACTATACCTTCATAGGTTTGATTTTGGGATTGCTCATACACTACCAAGAAAGCTTGTCGCTGAAAATTTTTCCCTGGTGTAAAATTTAGAACTTCTTTTTTATCTGGTTCTTGCAGAGTTATTAAGGGAAACACAGCCTTATCAGTGAGCTTTTTATCTTTCTTCACAACTGCAACCGCTGTGTTAATTTCTGCTGATGTTAACGCAGTTAGAGGATGGGAAATTGCAGGCTGTTGTGCAGATAACATTTCCCTAGAACCTAGAGCGCCAACAACGAAAATAATAATGGCAATTGCTAAACTAAAGAACCGTACCCGCTTAATCATTCTTTAGATATTTACAGGAATGTATAGTTATCTATATTCCCAGCTTGTATTGGTAAACCGAATAGATTTATTTGAATTTTAGATTTTTTATTAGCACTACTCATCCTGCGATATTTTCACCAATTTGAATGAAACAACGATATCTATGCAAATCAGGTATAAAAATTAGTAAATAAAAAGATTCCCAACTTCTATAAGAGTTGGGAATCTGAGGCTTCCAATACTGCTATCACGGCTGATTAATTAGGCAGAAACTAAGCGGCGCAAAGATTCAGAACGGCGTTTAGCAGTAGAATTATTAGGAGCAAATTTGAGTGCTTCTTCGTAAGTTTGGAGGGCTTGTGCGGTTAATTTTTTGCGCTCATAAGCATGAGCGAGATTATTTAGCGCTGTTACGTAGTCAGGTTTGATTTTCAGGGCTTCTTTGTATTGACGAATTGCTAAATCATACTGCTCTTGGGCAAAATAAACATAGCCCAGTCCATTGTAAATGGGAGCAACGTTTTCTTCTTTCTCTTCTTCCGCAGCTTTGAGAGCTTTTTGAAATAGCGCGATCGCTTGAGAATATATTTTCTTTTGAGAATAAATACTAGCTAACTCGTAATATTCTTGAGTCGTACCCTTATCTTTACTCAACTTGTTTTTTAATCGTGATAAGGAACTTTCAATTTTACGAGTTTTGAAAATTTGGCGAAAAATACTCACAACTGCAAATGCGAGTATACCTACAAAAATCGAGAGATAAACAACCGCTAGACTGTTATCCATTGTCTTGAAATAGGAAATTATAAAGAGTCTTCTTATTTATTATCAGCTTTTTGTCATCTGTCATTTGTTCTTTGTTCATTGTTTATGTTCTACTAACCAATGACTAATGACCAATGACTCAACTATGGCAAACCCCAATATTGAGCGCGTTGCTTCAGCCAACCTTCAGCTAGATAACGTGCGATCGCTTCATTTACCTGTCGTCTTAAATCATCGTACTGCAATCCCTTGGGCATGACTACAGATAAAGGTGCTGTAGATAGTTTGTTTGGTAGTAGCCGATATTGGGGATATTGTTGCACCCAACCACTGAGAACGCTAGCATCTGCACCAAAAGCTTGCACTTTCCCACTTTCCATTTGCGATCGCGCTTCCTCATAGGAACTCACTCCTACTAACTCGGCATTGGGCACATAGTACCTGACATCACCAATTGTACTGGAGTTTTTGAGTACAGCGATTTTGCGTTTTGCTAAATCATTTATCTGCTGGATGGCAGTATCTTTTACAACTAAATAACTGCCATCATAGTAGTAAGGAACACTGAGACTAACCAAGCGAGAGCGCGATTCTGTTGCTGTTACCCTCG
The DNA here is from genome assembly GCA_034530615.2 of Aulosira sp. ZfuVER01. Taxonomy (GTDB): domain Bacteria; phylum Cyanobacteriota; class Cyanobacteriia; order Cyanobacteriales; family Nostocaceae; genus Aulosira. Next base: position 97,016 of record JAVRCV020000015.1, on the reverse strand, counting down.
CAATGGCAAAATCAACTTTATTGTTTAAGACTACAGATAAGCGATCGCGATTTGCTACAGGTTGCAACTTGACAGCATTTGGTTTACCTAATAAATCAACTGCCAAACGCTGTGCTAAGTCAATTTCTAAACCTTGCAAATTCCCCTTAGCATCTCTAAATCCTAAGGGACGCGAGTTATCTTTGACAGCAATAGTTAAATAGCCTCGCTGCTGAATTTCTGGCATTTCGGCAGCAGATGCAATCGAACCTATCCCCAGAAAGCAAAAGCAAAAAATCAATAATATGGTAGCGGATAATATCAGATGTAACTGATTAATTGCTTGCCATCTGTTACATCCGTTATTCATCCGTTAGCACCTTTATCCTCTAGCTTGGCTTGCCAATTCAGCAATTTTGCTAAAGCTAGCTGGATCGACAACTGCCAATTGTGCCAACATTTTGCGATTAAGTTGGATATTGGCTTTTTTGAGGTTGCCGATTAGCTTGCTGTAACTCAAACCATGTTGCCTTGAAGCAGCATTGATGCGGGCGATCCAGAGGCGACGGAAATCGCGCTTTTTCTTTTTGCGATCGCGGTAGGCACTCCGTAGCGCCTTCATTACTTGTTGATTAGCAGTTCTAAACAGAGTTGAGTGGGAACCGCGAAAACCTTTAGCTAGTTTGAGAATTTTATTGCGGCGGTTACGAGCTACGTTACCGCGTTTTACCCGTGTCATAACTTAATTTTCCTGAAGGACTTACAAATAGGGGAGCATCAAACGCACATTATCTTCATCGCGTTCGTGTACAAGTGTAGACTTGGACAGGTTGCGCTTCTTGTTAGAAGTTTTGTGCTCTAGAAGGTGGTTTTTAAAAGCTTTACGACGCACAATTTTACCTGTGCCGGTGGCACGGAATCGCTTCGCCGCTGCTTTACGAGTCTTGAGTTTAGGCATGGTTTGGCTTTGATCGACACAATCCATCATTATATACTAAGCGAATCGAATTGCACGAGCCAAAAATACTCCAAAATTCAGTGCAATGGTATTTGGCAACATCAAAACCACGCGGAATTTATCTTGAGCTAGTTGTACTCACTTTAGGATCTAAAACGATCGCGGAGCCACTTTTATTCACATGGTAAGTCCAAGATTGCTCCTTCACCTGAACAATTACTTCCCAGCCTTCAACGGGTTTGTAAATCTCTGCACAGACTTCGCCAAAATTGAAATGACACTCGTTGCCAAAGGTTTTGGATGTAGCTTGAGTGATTTTTACATTAGCAACGGCTACTCCAGAACGCTTGGCTGCATCGTTTAAAATTTGATTAGCGATCGCTCGCGGTAATCTGACATTTCCCGTTTTATTAATTTTCGGATCTAAAACGATTTGCGAGCCAGATTTATTCACATGGTAAGTCCAAGACTGGTTCTTTACCTGAACAATTACTTCCCAACCCTCAATGGGATTGTACTCTTTGGTGCAGATGTCACCAAATTGGAAAATGCAAGGATTCCCAAAGGTTTTGGATGTAGCTTGAGTAATTTTTACATTAGCAACTGCCACTCCAGAACGCTTGGCTGCATCGCTTAAAATTTGATTGGCGATCGCTCTAGGTAATGCGACATTTCCTGACGCATTAATTTTCGGATCTAAAATGATTTGCGAGCCAGATCTATTGGCATGGTAAGTCCAAGATTGGTCTTTTACCTGGACAATTACCTCCCAGCCTTGAATAGGTCTATATTCTCGCGTACAAACTTCCCCAAACTGGAAAATACATGGATTCGCAAAGTTTTTGGATGTAGCTTGAGTAATTTTCAAATCAGCGATCGCCACTCCAGAACGTTTGGATGCATCATTGAGTATGTTTCTCGCAACCGTTCTCGGCAGTCTATTTTGGACGTTTTGCGATAATTGTATGTTTGCTGCACTAGGCGCAGCAGTAGCAGTATTGTTATTTGTGAGTCCAATTCCCCAAGATAGCAGGCTAGTTAACGCCAGAGTTAATATCACTCCTTGCGGAAATTGACGCGAATTATTAATTAAATGAGATACTTTATAAATGCTTTTCATGCTCTTATTCCTTGAGAATTGAATATCTAACCTAACTACTAATACCAATTCTCCGAAATTTACACTTAAAATAATGATTGATTTTTCTTATTTAACGTCATACCCTGCGGGGGGCAGTAACGCATTTTAGTTTACTAAATGTTAAGTGCAACTTAATGGTTAATTGCTATCAGTTCTCCCAAAAGAGGATATTTGATTTGACGTTGTACTTTTTCATCAGTTTCTGAGAAATTCATTTTACCTTAATTTCTCAGAAACTGATAGTAGAGACAAATGTTAATGCAATCGTAGTAAGCACTTTAGTACTGCACAATCCAAGATTACATTCCTGAATACGAAATCATTAATCTAATAGACCACTACTTTGATAAATTAGGTTCCACAACATTGGGGAAGTTCTCAAAATTGCGCCGTACCCAGTCCATACCTACTTCATTGTTGAGTTTAATTTTCTGAGGTGTATCTGGATAAATCTTTGAGAGAATATCTGCATCTTGATCCACTACGACTTTGCCAAACTTGAGATACGTATTGCCAAATAACTTAAAGACAGGATGCTTGGCTTGGGCAAATAGCAAAATGTAAGTTCGTGTCCGATTTAAGGCTTCTGGGACAAACACATGACACTGGGCTGCTTTACCTAATGGCATTTCTCCATGAAAAATCACCAGGGATGGGAAGTGATTTTCTAGGTGCGCTTTAATAGTGCTGGGCAGTACCAATAAATCCGGTTTCCTCAGCTTTTCTACCAAGCTGTAAGGCGCTGTAGGCATATTATAAAACGCATGAGAATTATGACCGTTATCAATAAATTGATGAAATTCCACATCGGTAATCCGAAATAATTCCCGATGAGTGCCGTTTTGATGATTGTAGTCATGCATATTCAGCAGCATACTCAGCAAATCTGTCTCTACACTTCTATCTGCTGTATGCCCGACAAAGTAGTAATTTTGGGCAATCTCATTCAGTACGTTGGGAATTGGCACTTTAGCTTCGTATCCCCCATAAGACCAAATAAAATCGCCTTGGATCGTTAACTCTAGAGGTTTCAGTTGAGGTAAGGTTTTCTTGCCAGAACCTGGTAAAACTGTACAGCCTTCGGAATCAAACTGGAGGGCATGAAACGGGCAAACCACGCTACTTGTGCGTTCACCGTAGGTGTTGGCAAAGCGATCGCTGTTTACTTCGCACCACCCTTCCGATAGCATTGCACCCATGTGTGGACAGGCATTGGGTAAAGCAGATATAGCTCCAGCAGCATCTTTCCACATTACATAGTCAACCCCATACAAGGAAACTTTGCGAGGTTGGTTGACTGCCAGCATCGATTTGTGCGCCAATAACCAAGGCGCACCAGGAAGCATAGACTGCATCATGTTCGATCCTAGATATAAAATTGTGAGAAATCCGTCGTGTTTCTAAAATATGACAGAATATTCACATTCGTCAAGAAGTTTCCGCCGTCAACCTAAACAGCAGCGAGGTAAAGAACGGGTTAAAAAAATCTTGGATGCAGCGGCAGCAGTGTTTGACGAAGTGGGCTATGAAGCTGCAACTACCCATCTAATTGCAGCAAAAGCACAGACAGCAATTGGCTCTTTGTACCAGTTCTTTCCCGATAAAGCCGCTATTTTTCATGCAATGGAGCTGCGCCATGCCGAACAGGTAAAGCTCATGTGGGCACAGGTAGATAAGCTACAGATTGCTCAGTTACCACTCCGCCAAATGATTCATGCATTGGCAACTGCTTTCGCACATTTATTTGAACAGCCAGTGTCACGGGTGGTGTTTGTGCAGTTTTTTCTATCTCGCCAGATTTTTCAGTCAATCGATGACAGCATGACTCAAGAAGCGATTAACTTTATGGCGAGTATTTTGAAACAGCAAAACCCAGCATTGGGTGAGGCGCAGTGCAGTTTATTGGCAGAGGTTTGTGTTCATAGCAGCAACGCTGTAATGTTGTCGGCACTTCGCACCACAGATGAGCAACACAAGCAACGACTAATTCAGCAGATTGAGGACTTGCTAGTGTCATATTTAGAGCCGCATCTGGGAGACAGGCCGTTGAGCAATGTAATGAAAGTAATGAAATGTCCTCGTTGTCAATCACCGCAATTATCTAAAAACGGGTATCGCAGAGGAAAGCAGTGCTATCGCTGTAAAGACTGTGGGAAACAGTTTGTAAATAGCTCTAGGTAATAGATTTTGGTCACACCACTAAAAAACTACTCAGAATGATGAAACCTCTGCGACCCTCTGTCTTGAAAAGTTTCCTACGCCGGGAAACCCGGCTTCGAGGAACTTTTCGCTGCGTGAACCTTTGCGCTCCTCTGCGTTTAAAAATAAAATTCAACATTTAGAATGCTGCTCTTCCTTACGCAATTAACTTCAGAACACAAATCAGATTGCTATATATTTTTACTCTCAACAAAACTTATTGAACCACCGCAGTTAAAGAAACCACACTTTCAGGAAATTGGCGCTTTAACGCGGGAAACACTGGGCAAGGCGCTTGTTCTTGTAAATTCTCTGGTTTACTCCAAGTGAAAGGAGCTTTTTGCGCCGCAGACATCCACAACAAGCGCTTGGCTCGTGTCATCGCCACGTAAAGTAAACGGTACTCTTCCGCAGTTTTTAGGTGTTTTGCTACCTCCCAAGCTTGAGACACTTCTGGGATGCGCGATTCATTGTGTAAAGCAGCACGCACTTGGGCACGAGCCACTTCAGATAAGGTAAAGTCGCCTAAAAACTGGCTTTGAGGTGGCACCCAAAATCGACCAGGAATTAAGTTTTCGTGGAGAAAAGGCAGAAAAACGTAGTCCCAATCAAGCCCTTTGGCTTTGTGCATGGTAATTATCGTTAGTTGACCATTACGGGTGTAACGAGCTTCTAAATCTTCGGTTTCTACAGCTTCAAACCGTTCGGAACTGACAATTTCACTCAAAGCTGACAGCATTGTGCCCATCGAACTATTACCAGCTATTTGCTGGTTTACCCGTTCTGCGAGTTTGTCAGCAGTTGCTAGTTCTGCTTGGTCATAATTTAAAGCCAAAGCCAAAAAAGAAATTAACTGGTAAATTGGCAATTCCAAGCGAGCGCGGAGTAGACTACGACACAAGTGTGCAGCTTTTTGGACTGTTTCAGTTTGCGGTGCTGCCAAGGGGCCTGGATACAAAAACTCTTCTGGTAAACTAGCTAAGGCGTTGAGGTCTTGGGTGGGAATTAGCTGGCGTTCTACCAATACTTCAAGCGCAGCTTTTAGGTAGTCAGGTGAATGGGGGCGATCGCAAAATTGGAGTAATGCTAAAATTTCTTGCGGGATATGGGAGCGGCGATCGCGTTCTCCCACATCGTAAAGTGTAATTTGATGCTCTTTACATATCGGTTCTAGCGCCTCAGCTAGCCATCGTCCTTGGCGATTTTCTCGCACTAACACTGCTGCACTAATTTTTGTGGGATCTTCAGCAAATAACTCAATTACCCTCTTTGAAAGTAATTCGACGGTGTGATGAATATCACGAGGAGTGTGTAATTCCAATCCCTGTCCTACTGCTGCGGGGTTAGCATCTTTCTGGGGGTCGCCAGTGTCTACAGGACGAATTTTCTGGTCACGAAAGGGAAGTGAAGCAATAGAGTCATGAGATGATTGTTGCATCTTGACTCCGTAAAAACTATTAATCCATTCCAGGGCAAAATTAGCTGCTTCAATGATAATTCTCGTACTCCGCCCAGCTTGATCCATTGTTGCCAATCTTCCCAGGCGATCGCACTCTCGGCAAAACTCCCGGAAATAAATCGGATCTGCTGGTGTAAAAGTTGAGTTAATTGCTTGGTTGGGGTCGCCTACTCGGACGAGATTGATTGGAGATGAAGAAGACGCGGAGACGGAGAGATGGGGAAACGCGGAGATTTCTTTCTCCGCGTCTCCGCGTCCCCGTGTCTCTACGTCTTCCCCTAAATCACTCGCCAAAATCTCTAACAATCTCGTCTGTAACGGGCTAGAATCTTGGGCTTCGTCTTCAAAGACTGCGAAAACTTGGTTTTGCTCAATCCGGCGAGCGCTGTCGTTATCTAGCACCCGCAAAGCCGCTAATATCATGTCGTCGTAGTCGATGAAGTCGCGCGATCGCATTAATTTTTGATATTGCTCATACAACCCTGCGGCTACGCTTAAAATTGCGTATGGGTCTGTAGTTTGTTTATTCCACTCTCGTAAATCTTCTGGTGATAGTCCAGAACTTTTGGCTTCATGAATCACTGTAGTTGCTAAGTCTGGTAAGACTTCTGTTCGCAGTACTGATTGACGGCGCAATCTTTCTGTCTCTTCTCCGTCAAATTGGCTACCTTCTAGTAAACGTAAATAAGTACTTTGATTATTAGCAATCCACTGCTCTACGGCTGTACGGATAAAGCGATGGCTTTGATTAGGTGTAATTAATGTGACATTTTCTAACTGCAACCCAGATAGATCGGGATGACGGCTGGCAATATTCAATGCTAGACCATGCAAAGTATAGACGACAAAGCCTGTCTGGGGTAAAGATAAATCTTCCCGTAAATATTTGCGGATTTTAGCTTTAATATTAGCGGCGGCGGAACGTGTAAAGGTAACAACTACCAACTGACGGCGGGAAGAAAGACGCGATTGGGCTGCACGTTCATATTGACGTGCGATCGCGATCGCTGCTGCTGCTGCCATACCCGTAGATTTACCAGCACCAGGTACAGCAGATACAGCCAAAGGGCCAGCATACCAGTCAGCCATTTGCTGTTGTCCGGGGCGCAGGCTATTGCGAATGCGGGCGATCGCTTCTTCCCGTAGGGTAGAAACAGGTGATTTATCAGATAATTCTGAGAATAGAGATTCTTGCGTCACTTTATCAATAAAATTAGTGTCTGACATTAATAAAATTTTGGATTCGAGATTTTGAATTTAATTGCAAAACCGCAGGTCACAAATTAATCAGGCAATAGCTCTATGATGACAAATTGAAACATCAAGATTCCATTGTTGGCAAATTAAGACTCAGATGTTTTACGTTTTTTAGGAATATTGTCCTTCACTCATCTGTCACATTCTGTTTTCAAATTGGGATAACATGAATTCTTTGGATCGCAGTCAATCATGTATGTAGTAATTGGTGGAGCCGGAATGATGGGGCTGGGATTAGCCCAGCAGTTATTGAACTTAGGTCACACAGTTGCCATCATCGATTTAGATCCGCTTGCCTGTCGCTTTGCTCGTGAAAAAATTGGGGTAATGGCATTTGAGGGCAGTGCCGTTAACACTACGGTACTTTTGGAAGCTGGAATTAAACAAGCAAATGCGGTAGTTGCTGCACTCAGAGATGATGCATTGAATTTATCGCTGATTGTGTTGTCTAGGAGCTATGGCATTTCTCATATTGTGGTACGGATGCGCGATCGCGAATTTCTGGAAGCCTATCGCTTGGCTGGAGCAAGTCACGTCATCAGCACGATTGATTTGGCAGTTGCAACTATGGCGAATGCGATTGAATATCCTGAAGTCGAGTCGATGATGCACTTTGAGCAAGGCCAAGTAGAGGTATTAAAGTTACCCGTTCCTGGCAATTGCTATGTAGCAGGCCGCACTGTTGCCCAAATTGCGCAAGACCCACGCTTTCCTAAGGGTTCGCTAATTATTGGCTACCAATGTCATGCTTGCGCCAATCTAGAGATTCCCAACGGCAAGACTGTTCTGGAAGCAGACTCGACTATCCTGGTTGTGACTCGCTCAGAATTAGTCCATCAAATGATTGATTACCTTGGCATTCAAGCTAGTCATCTTCCAACGATAGAAGTCTCTCATCCAAATCTTTGATGTAGGGCTGCACCAGATCTTCTGGCACAATTCGTTTACGCAGGGCATCGCTAACGGCAACCTTTTCTGCTAGCAGCAATCGCCGTCGAATCGTATCTAGCCCACTGCGATCGCCTCCTAGTTTACCTGCCCGATATTGATTGTAGAGATCGCGCAGCACCCGTTCCGACTTTGCTACCCGCGCTTGATAGGATGCCCATAGTTCCTCATACACTGCTTTGGGTAACACGCCTGATTTCAACAGAGTATCTAACTCATCCTGAGCAGCTTTAGCCGCAATTAATTGAATCTGCAACTGACCAGTTTCTTGAATTGTCTCGGAAACACGGCTGATGTTGAGCCGTTTGATCAGCCCGGGTAAAGCTAATCCTTGTATCACTAAAGAAAATAAAACGGAACCAAACACCAGTTCGATGAGAAAGTCCCGTCCCGTTAGCGATAAGGGAATAGCAACTGCTAACGCCATTGAGAGCGAACCTTTAATATTCCCTAAAACCAAAACGTGCTGCCAGCGTAGCGGAATTGGGCGATCGAACCAGCGCAGTCCTGCTAATAATAAATAAACCGAGAGAATCCGTCCTAACTGATACGCCAGAATGACAAACAAGATGGATGGCAAATTTCTCCACAGCGTTACTGGGTTAATTTCAATCCCAATCAACAGGAAAATAAACGTATTAACGCTAAAACCAGCGTATTCCCAGAAACTTAACAGAGTAATTCTATCTGAGGCAGAGGAACTCTGCGGTAGCCCTAGATTGCCAAAAATCAATCCAGCGATCACCACAGCCACTGCACCTGATACGCCCAAAAATTGCCCAATTTGAAAGGTTCCCAATGCTAGAGCAACGGTTAGCAAAAGGCTACTTAACGGATCGTTTAAGCGAACAAATATTGGCAAACTTAAGTAGCCTAAAATAGCCCCTACAAGTCCCCCACCTAAGGCAACCAGAAGCAGTTCCTTCACACCTTGTACAGCAGTGAGAGAGCCTGTTGCATAAATGACCAAAAGCAAATTGAAGGAAATTAAGGCAGCCGCATCGTTAAACAGGGTTTCTCCCTCAACAATTGTGGACAATCGAGAAGGCACGCGGATCTCCTTAAAAACCGCGATCATTGAGACAGTATCCGTGTTTGCCAAAATCACACCGAGCAGCAGAGCCGGAATCCAATCTAATCTCAGCCCAAATTTAATCAGAACGGCAATAATTGCTGAAGAAAAAATAGAGCCGGGGCCTGCTAAAAGAGCGATCGGCTTAAAAGTACTGCGAAGACGACTGATATCCGTATTGATCGCTGCTTCAAAAATCAGAATTGGCAGAAAAAGGTTTAACACTAAGGACGGATCTAAGCCAATCCGACGCGACCAAAGTTCTGTAATGGGTAATCCTGCCAGTACCAATCCTGTTACATAAGGAATTTTTAGCCGCTGAGTTATCAATGCAACAGCAGTTGCAATCAGTAGCAAAATAATCAAAATGATGACCAGTTCAGGAATGGTTCCTGCCGTTTGGCTATCTACAGCAGAATTGCTATCTAAAGGGGTTTGTTGAGCTAAAATCCATTCCATTACCGATCATCCTCCCATAAAGTGCTTTTATTACAGAAGTTAAGAGATTGACTACTGTTTGAGTTTACAAGAGGCTCTATGCTGCTGGAAGCTTAACTACTGGATGCAGTGTATTTGGATGAATGTTAGGGTCTCTATTCGTCAATCTGCCAGGAATCCTTGGTGAATTCTTCATCAAGGATTTTCTTAGGACGCAAGATGATAATAATCTTTCCTAATAGAGGAATTTCCGGTTCAGTTTCAAACCACTGAATATCTAATTCTCCAGAACTCTCTACTATAAAGTAACTAGAGACATCCCATTGCCGTTGGGCGCGATCTACGACTAGCAGCACTTTTCCGGGCTGATTCTGGATTTGATTGGGCAGGCGATCGCTCTCAGCTAAAATCACCACTGGGTCTTCGGCACTCAATAGCACTTGCCAACCTGGTAATGGTATCCAAGCTTGCTCGCCAGCAAATTTGACCATGCGAAATGGCTGAATTTCTGTCACTAAAGGCACCGCTTTTAAGTCGTTTGGTGTCAATGGCAACTCACCAACTACAGCTACAATTCTAGGTAACTCTTCTTCAGACTCCAGGCGGTAAAAGGGTAACAGTGGGGCCGGACGCTTAGGTACAACCGTAAAATCTGTAAGTAACTGTTCTATTTGTTTTCTAGCAGTTTGCGTATGGGCAAACCGTAAGCCTTTCGCAATCAGGCGCGATCGCTCTTGTAAATCTGTGTTTTGGCGTGCCAGTTTCCAGGAACCATAGGCAACAGCATCTCCCGGATGGCTAGAAAATCCTTCTGGCAAGTTGCGGAAACGGGAGAACTCTTTAATAGCTTTGGCTATTTCCCGCGCTTCATCCATGTCAAGTTTGTGCTGGAAAGTTAGGTCAGCGGCGGCGGCGCGTTCTTCATGGGTGAGCAAGCGTAACTCATATAAAATATCACTGCCGCGTGTGGCGTAATGCGATCGCGTCGATTCTGATGCGCCACCTTTTTCTAAAGAATTATAAACTTGGGAACCAACAACTACCTGATTTTGCTGAATTGGCTCAAATCCAGTTGCCTCAAAAATATCTTGGGGATTGTAACCAGCTTTTTGCAAATAGGCGATCGCTTGACCCCATTCCACCCAATTACCTTGCTTTTGTCTTAACTTTCGTAACAATTCTTGGGCGGTATCTGAATCAGTGTTACTAGGATTTTGAGCGTTAGGTGGTAGGTCAGTCATAAGCAATTCAATAATTATGAAAATGGGGAACAGAGAGCAGGAGGATGAGGAAGCAGGGGGAGTAGGGCAGGAAAAAATAACTATTGCCTATTGCTTTTTTGCCCAATTCCCCATATCCATTTTTATACTTGCTGGTGTACTAAACTTTATGGGGTAATTAATATTTCATCAGCAAATTTTATTTTATAGGAAAAAAGCCGGAAACTCTGGGGCTGATATCCAGGTATAAATTTACTAATCGTAATTATTCAGCATTACTGCAATTGCTCTTTCGCTACATCCGCAAATTTTCGCAAGGCTGGTAGTTTATTATCGACTAGACTTGGTATGGAATATAACAAGATAGTAAATATTTAAAGGACTTAACTTTTATGGATACTGCCAGCCTGGAAACTAATACAGATCGTCGCCAATTACGGACTTTAGAAAGACCAAAAAAACTCAAAATCCTTGTCGTTGATGATGAACCAGATAATCTGGATCTGCTATATCGTACCTTTCGCCGTGATTTTAATGTACTCAAAGCTGATAGCGGCATGAACGCTCTGCAAATATTGGCAGCCGAAGGGGAAGTGGCAGTGATCATCTCCGATCAGCGGATGCCAGAAATGAAGGGTACTGAGTTTCTCAGCAAGACTGTACCGCAATTTCCAGATACAGTCAGGATAATTCTGACTGGCTTTACAGATATTGAAGACTTGGTGGAAGCAATTAATGCTGGGCAAGTTTACAAATACATCACCAAACCTTGGGACCCAGGCGAACTAAAGGCTGTAGTCCAAAGGGCAGCAGAAACTTACGACTTGCTAAAGCAACGCACCGAAGAATTGCGCTGTGCTAACGCTCAAATGGCACTACTGACTGTTTTAGTAGAGGTAACACAGGCAGCTAATAGTTTAGAAGAAACTTTGATACCAATAGCTACTGCATTTAGCCAAAGTTTTGGGGCTGATAACTGTATTCTGCAACTACTTGAGGGTGATACTCTGATTAAAACTCAGGGATCTTACAGTTACGGCGGTAATGTAGAAAACTGGCTAGCACAAGACCCACTCGTGAGTGAGGCGATCGCTACTGGTCAACTGCAATTATCGTTAAATGTATCTAAAGAGCAAAAATTAGCTGGTGTTGCTCACTACCAGCAGTCTGGTGTCCAAGCACACTTAATTATTCCAATTGCCTACCGTAACAAAGTTATGGGAGTTTTATCTCTACAGTGGAAACAACCTCACACTTTGCGAGAAGATGAATTAAAGCTAATTCACTTATCAGCACAATTGGTAGCGATCGCTTTGACTAGCAGTTGTGACCATAAAGCAAACGTTTAGTCAAGAGTCAATGGTCTGGAGTCCAAAGTTCAACTATTGACTTTTGAACGCCACTTGCTTTAATTGGGGAGACCCCAAGACCCTTACGGGTTCGACACTTCCTTCAACGGGGGGAACCCCCGCAACGCAGTGTCTCACCACAGTGGCTCCCCTTGACTCTTGACTCTTGACTTTTTGACTAATGACTCACGAAATTCGCGATATTTTTGACCGTATTGCTCCTGTTTACGACCAGTTGAACGATTGGTTGAGTTTGGGGCAACACCGCATTTGGAAGGCAATGGCAATCAAATGGAGCAACCCTGAGCCTGGAGATACTTGCCTAGATTTGTGTTGCGGAAGTGGCGATATCACATTAGGTTTAGCAAGGCGTGTGGGCGCAACAGGAAAGGTGTACGGAGTGGATTTCTCCGCCAACCTGCTAGCGATGGCTAAAGAACGCTCTCAAAGACAGTACCTCCACCCAAACATTACCTGGGTTGAAGCCGATGTCCTCGATTTACCTTTTGAGGATAATAAGTTTGATGCTGCAACAATGGGCTATGGTTTAAGAAATGTTAAAGATATTCCCCGCAGTCTCAAAGAGTTGTATCGCGTTCTTAAGCCTGGAGCCAAAGCCGCAATTTTAGATTTTCATCGACCAGAGAATGCGCAGCTGCGATCGTTTCAGCAATGGTATCTAGAGAATATTGTTGTACCAGCCGCCACCCAGTTGGGAGTCAAAGAAGAATACGCCTACATCAGTCCCAGCTTAGACCGCTTTCCCGTTGGCAAAGAGCAAGTAGAATTAGCTTCTCAAGTTGGTTTTGCTGCCGCCACACACTACCCCATTGCGAACGGTATGATGGGAGTGCTGGTAGTTAGTAAATTTTAGATTGGAAATTTTGGATTGAAGTCTACTTGTAAAGAAACAGAGATTCTTGAATCCAAAAATCAACTATTTAATCTAAAATTCTTTTGGAAAAGTTTGCTAGGTTGGGAGACCAATGCAGAGCTATCTCCTTAAACGGGAACCCCCGCAAGCGACTGGCTCAACTTTTCCCCAAGTTCAAAATCCAAAATTGGTAAGTCCAAAATTCTGTGGATTGGTCTCATCTGTGGCTTTATCTATCACCCCCGGTGATAGGTGGAATTATCGGCTATTTCACAAATGATATAGCCATTAAAATGTTGTTTCGCCCCTACCGAGCCATTTATATCGGTAAGCAAAGAATACCGTTTACACCTGGATTGATTCCCCGTAACCAGGAACGTTTGGCTCTGAAAATTTCTAATACAATTATGGGGTCACTTTTGACACCAGAGGAATTGCAAAATCTCGCCCGTCGTCTGTTGCAAACAGAACGGGTACAAGCAGCAATTTTGTGGTTGTTAAAACTAGCCCTCGACCAAATTAACTCAGAGGAAAAAAATCAAAAAAGTGCCAAGATTGTGGCAGGAATTTTGCGCGATCTGTTAGGTGAATCCTTGCCACGTCTCTTGAGAGTTTTAGCACGGCGTGAAGACTTTTTAGAAGTTCAAATCAATCAAATTTTTGACCAAGTACTCTTGGAATTTCAACTCAGTGAAGAACAATCCAAAAGACTGGCTGATTGGCTAATAGAAGTAGTGTTACCGCCAGATGTGCTGCGGCAAACTATAGTTGATTTTTTAACCGATCGCACAATTCAAACTATTGATGAAAGCTTTCGGGAAAAAACCAGCGGTACTTATTGGGTAGTAGCGAATTTGTTTGGTTTACGCAATACTCTCACCAGACTCAGAGCTTTTTGCTTAGATGAGAAAGAAGCTAGCAATGCTCGATTGAAAGAATTGATTCAAGAATTGCAAATGCGCGATCGCGTCAAAAAATTATTGCAAAATTTATCCTTGCAAAATTTGCCAGTGGGAACAGTAAGGCAACTGCGAAAAACTACCAGAGAAAGTGTCCGCCACTACCTACAATCAAGTGGCAGTGATTTGTTACAAGGATTAACTGACTCCGTTGATTGGGAAAATATTGCTTCCTTACTACTAAATCGTCTTAGTACCTCACCTGTAGTCAATAGTTCATTAGAAGTAGTGAGTCAAGAATTAGCTTTAATTTTAGAGCGATATTTAGAAAAAGATTTAGAAGTAATTGTAGCTCAAATAATTCCAATTTTATCCATAGATCAGGTGATTGTTGACCGCGTCAAATCAACTTCACCCGCTGATTTAGAAGCGGCAATTGAAGGTATTGTTAAAAATGAATTGCAGGCAATTGTGACTTTAGGCGGAGTTTTGGGTGTGATTGTGGGTATAGGACAAACGGTATTTTTACTGTTCAATCAACCATAATACTTTGTGAAAATTCGCGCTGTCCAGATCCCCGACTTCTTTGAGAAGCTGGGGATCTAATTTTTAAAGTTAGGAATACAGAATGTAACGGATGTATCTGTAGAGGTTTGCGACAATCTCTATGCCACGCTCATTAACTGAATTGGTATAAAATCCAAAATCTAAAATATAAAAATAAGTATTATTGCTCGAAATAAGGCAAAATAATCTTAGCTGTCTTTTTAAAGATTTCAATATTTCATGCCTATCTTTTTCTACCTATAGTTGTAAATCTTCAATCACATATCAATATATTGCAATAGATAGATGACAACAAAGCGCAGACTTTATCTACATTATCTATGTTTAGCTGGGGCGATTATACTGGGTGCGAGCTTGCGCTTTTGGAATTTAGACTTAAAACCTCTATGGATGGATGAGGTAATTACTGCTATTTTCAGCATGGGAAACAATTACAATAATTTGCCTTTGGATGTGCTGTTTCCACTTGAGCGCGTACCGGAAATTTTTACATTCAAACCTGGTATTACCTATGCTCAGATTGCAAACAATCTTGCTACCCAATCTACTCATCCACCATTATTTTTTTGCGGAATGTATAGTTGGCTGGAGTGGATAAATCCCTTCTGCCAAGCTTGTGTGCAGGAATTGCGATTATTGCCAGCTTTGTTTGGTGTAGGTGCGATCGCGGCAATTTATGCTGTCAATAATATCGCCTTTTCCCCCGCTGCTGGAATAGTAGGAGCATTACTGATAGCTGTTTCTCCTTTTGCTGTCTATCTTTCCCAAGAAGCACGGCACTACACCATACCCATGTTTCTGATAACTTTAGCTTTATTAGGACTCTTGCAAATTCAGCGAGATATTTTTCAGAACAAAACTATCAGAATTTGGGTTTGGCTTTTATGGACAGTTGTTAATATTATCGGGCTTTATGTACACTACTTTTTTGTTTTAGCTTTCATTGCTGAAATTCTGACGCTACTTGTGCTGATGAACTGGGGTAAGGCAAAGCTACTTAACAAACGCAAAATTTTGTTGGTTTTAATTCTCTCTACCAGCACAGTTCTAATTAGCTTCATACCTTGGTTGTTAGTAATAGTCAGCCATTCTAACTTTTCTCAAACTAATTGGTTGCCCACTCCCAATAATATTGCACCTATATATCAAACTTTGATTAGCTGGGTATTAATGGTAATTGCTCTACCTGTGGAAAATCAGCCTTTAGCAATTGCAGCTATGTATGGTTTTTTGATGGTGATTTTTGCTATTTTGGTGGGATGGCAAGCCTACAAAGGTTTAAAACTGCTATGTTGCCAAAGTAAAACTAATTTAGCAACATTAACGCTGTTGATTTTTACTATTTTCGTCTTATTACAATTTTTTGCTATTGTTTATTTTTTAGGAAAAGATATCACTATTGTTCCCCGTTATCATTTTGTCTATTATCCTAGCTTTTGTGCCCTTTTAGCAGCCAGCATTAGCCAACATAAAAAGGCGCAATTAATTATTGTATTATTAGGAATTGTCAGTTCTGTTATTGTTGTTAACAACCTAGTTTTTCAAAAGCCTTTTTACCCTGAGAAAGTAGCTCAGAATATGAATCTAGAGTCTTCAATACCAGTAATGCTAGTGGTAGGATATAGCAATTATCAAGATGTAGCTTTGGGACTAAGTTTTGCTTTAGCACTGGAGCAGCTGAGGAGCCAACCTTCTTCAGTAGAATACAAAATTAATCACCCCACAAATATATCTAGCAGTGATAGTTTGGCGATTTTACAGAAATACCCTAATTTATCAGCTTTATGGAACAAACTTTCCCAACTGCCAATACCAGTAATATCTAAGCTAAATTTATGGATAGTTGGCCCTGGAATGATCGAGCAAGATTATCCGCCGCAGTTGGTACTTCCTCATCAAATGAATTGTACCATAGACCCTTCACATCACTATCGCATTGGTATTCCTTATCAGCTTTATCGATGCAGTAATTAGAAGTTTTTGATATTGTGATTGAAACTTTAATCAAATAATCTTTGATGGCAAGTTGTCGTATAATCTTCTAAATGTACATTTAGTTTGTACAACTATCTATATTTTCATAAATTCATGAATATATGAGCGCTAATAAGCTAAAAACATTTTTATTATTTAATTTCATAATACCCGCTAGTTTTGTTATTTTTACTATTTACTTTATGCCTATTCAGCAGGTATTTCAATTCGATTCAAGTGATGAAGGTATTGAATTGATCAAAGCTACCTTGCACTTAGATGGATTTTCTATGTATACACAGGTTTGGAATGACCAACCACCTCTTTTCACAGTTATTTTAGCATCCTGGCTTGGTTGGTTTGGCAAATCAATCTATTCTGCAAGGCTTTTAACTTTAAGTTTCTCAACAATACTTATATGGTCTTTCTGTCAAACCATACGGATTTATTTAGGCAATTTACAAGCAGTTATTGGCACTTTAATGCTAATAATTTCATGTAATTTTCTCAGACTCAGTGTTTCTGTAATGATTGATTTGCCATGTTTGGTAATGGTTATGCTCTCAATTTATGCATTGACTTTATATAAACAAATTTTCACTCAAAAATTTTCTAAAGTTTTAATTATTATATCGGGAGCACTTTTGGGAATTTCTTTACAAATAAAATTATTTACAGGTTTTATAGTTCCTTTAATTATATTTGATCTATTACAATTTACTGTAAAAAAAAATTCTCACCGTCAATTAAAAGGGAGTTTATTTTTTGATGCAATTTTATGGATCACTGCTTTTTCTAGTGTTTTCATATTAATTGGTATTTTGTGTAACTCTCTTACTTATGAACAATTACTACAATCGCATTTAAATAATAGGGTAAAAACAGCTTTTCAGACAGGAAATAGTTTGAAGTTAACATTTTTATTTCTACTCCAGGATTTCGATTATCTACTTTTAGCAATTTTGGCTATTATAGTTATCTTTCAAAAAAAAGAATGGGAGAAATATTTTCCGATAATTTGGCTAATAACAGGTTTCATAGTTCTGCTTAATCACCGACCAGTCTGGTATCATCACTACCTTTTACTGTCTATTCCTCTAGCTTGGTTAGCTACTTACGGAGTAACATTATCGTTTAATTTTTTTCAACAGCGGAAATGGTACGCTAAGTTTAAGCCTCGTAATTTTAAAAAAATCACTTTCTCAGGTTTAGCAGCAGGATTCGTAATTTTCTCAATTATTGTGACTCCGATTAAGTTAGGAGTAATTATTTTAGAAAATCATAGATATTTAGAGCAAAGTCAGGAGCATATTCAATTCGTTAACATTTTGTTAAAAAATAAACCATTTACCAAATGGGTTTTCACAAATTGTCCAATTTATGCTTTTTATTCAGGCTTACCTGTTCCTCCAGAAATTGGAGTTTTATCCCGTAAAAGGATAGAGTCGAAAACTATCACACCTGAACAAATTCTTGCAGTTTTTGAAAATTATCATCCAGAGCAAGTTTTACTATGTAAATCTCAAACTATTCAGAACTATCTAAATAGTTATCTCAATGAAAACTATTTAAAAACGTATCAAAATCATTTAGGTACTCATTATTTATTAAAAGAAACTCCTTTAAAACCCTTACCAATGAGAAATAACCAATGACAAATGAGGACACTCATAATTTATATTTAATTGCGCCAACCTACTTATGAAAATTTTCACCCTTTAGACATTTTCTCGTTATTAGTTTTTAACTTAGGATAGGCAATACGTTTGTGATGGAATTGCTGCCAAACCTCCACAAATATGTGAGCAATTTTGGAAACTTCATCTCGTGTGAGTCCTGAATCTACGAGTTGATCGTCTTGCCATCGGGCACGGAGAATATTATTAACCATTGTTAAAGCTTGTTCAGTCGAAGTATCTTTGAGCGATGACTTTGTCGAAACTTGCAGCGTGCGCAGCGCCGCTTCACAAGAATCTGCCAACATCACAATTGCTGTTTCTCTAGACTGGGGAATTGGGCCATCGTAGCGAAAATCAGCGTCGTCTACTGTTAAACTCGGATCTTCCTTCGCCATTTGCTGGGCTTGGTGATGGAAATAAGCAATCAGCATCGTTCCCTGATGTTCGGGGATGAAAGCTTGAATCGCTGTTGGTAAAAGATGTTCCCTTGCCATCATCAAGCCTTCATTGACGTGCTTTTTAATAATTTCTGCACTTTTCCAAGGATCGTTAATCTCTGTGTCATGCTTATTCGGTCCCCCCATTTGGTTTTCAATAAAGCCAAGAGGATCGTGCATTTTGCCAATGTCGTGGTAGAGTGTGCCAGCTCTCACTAGTTCGACATCGCATCCGAGTTTTTTGGCAGCCGCTTCCGCTAAGGTGGCAACAAACAGGGTATGCTGAAAGGTTCCGGGAGCTTCTGTAGCCAATCGCTTTAACAGCGGACGATTAGGATTGGCTAGTTCTGCTAATCGGATAGGGGTAACTAAATCAAAAAGTTTTTCTAAATAAGGACTCAAGCCCAAGGCCACAATACTCCACGCTAAACCAGATAAAGCAAATAACGCTGCTTCTTGCAGGATAAGATACCAAGAAGCTGAACCCCATAGTAGTGAGAGTATTAAGTAAATGCCTCCCTGAGTTGAGGCGATCGCCAATCCTAATAATGCTAATTCTTCACGCGATCGCAGTCGTTTGGCCATACAACTGCCAACTATTCCCCCCGCCGCACCAGCTATCAAGGTAATTTTACTGATTTCTATGCTAACTGGTAGCACTAGCAACAGTAGCCCAACAACTGTTGCGCCCAAAGCAGGGCCATAAAAACTACCCAACAATAAACCAATGGCACTCCAGGTGGTATGTATCACACCAACCGCGATCGTACCTGGAGTACTGAGGGTTAACAGCAATACTAACAAGCGATCGCGCTGTCGCAATTGGGTTTTGAGACGGCGTTCGATCACCACAAAAATACCAATTGCTGTCATGACAATACCTGTCACCTTGATTAACTCCGGCCAGTTAGTTTCTCGCTCATTTAATTCATAATGTTCCAGTACCTGCAAATTCCACTTAGTAATCTTTTGTCCCTTACTGACAATTACCTCATTCTGCTTTACCTCAACCATTATTGGTAAAACCTTGGCAGCTGCCTTTTTTGCCTGTTCTTGCGTTTTTCCTTCATCTTTCTTCAGATTCGGTTGCAGCACAGCCAACAATAGTTTGGTTGCTAAAGGTTGAGCTTCTTGCGGTTCTAATGTTTCCACTTGCAAGCTCACTGTATCTTTTAAAGCATTTGCTGGTAGTCCGTATGGAATACCTTGAGTGACAATTCGTTGCGAAATCTGGCGGATTAATGTTTGTGTTGTTGTCCAGTCTTTATCTGACAGATCTAAGAGGATATGTTCTCCATTGATTGCTGCCGATTTTTTCGCCTCTGGCTGTAACAGTTTTTTCTTGGCTAGTTCGTATTTTTGCCTTACTTGCAAAATTTGAGCGATCAGTAAAGCAAATTGTTGTTCTGAAGTTCTGATGCGGTAAGTTTCTAGTTCCGCTACTACTTGAATCAATTCAGCTTTTGGAGAATCATTGACTGGTTTTGTATTCTCAAGCAGCAACTTGATAGATGCTTGTGGTGTGTTTGGGGATGTGGCTTGTTTGGGTACTGTTGTGGATGATTGCAAGGATGAAGATAACTGTTTGCTTGTGGAACTGTTTTTCTGGTTTGGCAGCAACAATCCTACTGGCTGTTTTCTAGTTTTTTCTAAAGCTAGTAATATATTTTTCCATTCTTGCTCTGTACAAGTACGTAGATAGCGCTGACTAGCTACAGGTAGGTCTAAAGTGTCAACAAAAGGGAAAGACCCTGCTATAGCGCGAATTTTATCACCCTCATCTAAAAGTTGTTGCAAATTATGATCGATTTGTTCATTGATTTGCATATCGACCATTAATATGGGCAGAAAATTGTTACTGACGGCTTTGCGTTGGGCTTCGGTTTTGTTGCGATCTTCAATCTTGGATGTGCGGGGGGCTTTAATTGTTTGGGGTGCAACAGTTTCCAGTTTTAGTTTGGGCTGATTGTAAAACTTATACCCGATTACTCCTGTAAGGGATACAACTGCGATCGCCAAAATCACAGAGGAACGATTTTCATGCACCCAGCTTAAACCAATTGTATCCATCAGCTGCTCACGATTAACCGATTTTGCGATCGATCTGAGTACTATTCTTGGTTTGTGGCTAGTTTCATGAGTTTTTGATACATACATGAGTATGTTATTGACCACATTTCTGGGAAATTCTCCCAGGGGACTGTGGTGACTTTGATCGTTAACCACCCTCAACAATTTTCCTTTACGACGCAGTACTTTGTACTGTCGCCGCCAGTGAGTTAATTGCTGGGTCAAAGATTGAAAGAATCGCTGATGTTTCATTACCTCTGCCTACAGTTGCTTACTTTGATACCTCAAAACAAGACAAACCTAGGGGAAGTCCAAGCAGGAGCAACCGAAGCCGCTCAGAACTTCGGAGGTGGGGTTTGCTTGTGGCAAATCGGCCACAATACCTACCTACAGAGTCAGGTTAAGAGTTTCTTTGGAAATTGTAGTATAAAGAACTACTAAATTTTTTATTTGTTGACTGCTTGCTAGGATTGAATGTTGGTGTCACGTCTACAATACTGCTCAGTATAAATAGCATTAACGCGACCGGATAACGCGAGGAGCTGCGTAGACGCACAGAGGAGGCTGCACGTGGCTCTGATTTCCAGATTTGTAACGACTGCCTTCCCGTAAGGGTAGAGATGCTTCTGACTCAGGTAGAGAATCTCCCTCTGCACTTGAATGACTGGAATCTTGAGCAAAATTATACAATCCTGACCATACAGCCACAAGTGCATCAGTTAATTCCACCACCCCAGAAAAATTGCTCAGTCCTGATGCTGGCGAATTTGCTTGCGAGTATAAGATCTGCCAACCTACTGGAATACCCGCAGTGCTATTATAGGCCCCCGATAAAGCACCAGTAATTGCACTTATATTATGTAAGTGTAAACGCCAATGGTCTTGTTGCCAAACATCACCTGGTTGAGTAGCCCGCAAAACTGCCAAACGGTAGTCTTCCAAGGTAATAAGAAAGCAGTAAAATGCCATAGCAATAGCACTACTTAGCTTTTCTCCTCTACTCAAATCGACTTGCGCCCTTTCTAATCCTGCTCCCCGATCTAACAAAGCATTAACTTTTAATAACTGTTGTGGTAGAGATGTTGGCGTTTCACCAATAAAGGCGATCGCCTCTGGAATCAGAGTGCGGGGGTGGAGTTTTTCCGTAAGGCTTTGCGCGATCGCATACCCTACAGCGAGTGTTCCATCCCGGATTACTGGGTCATCCTCCCAGATTTTTAACACACGCAGTAAGTTTTGTCGCAGTTTAAGTGTATTTTCATGAAAAAAAAGCGCTACTGGTAATGTAGCCAGTATCACTTTCAACGAAATGCTATTAGTTACAGCTAAATTACTAGATGCTTGTTGCTGACGCGATTGCCAATCATCTAAATCTAATCTGCCAAGTTCAATTAAACTTTCAGTACCCAGAACCGCCATTGTATCAATGTCACAGCAGTTCGGAAGTTCTTTGTGATGGCTAGAGGCTAAACTTCCCCCAACTAATGCCCCTAGTAAAGCACCACGAAATCGACTAACAAGCGAATAGCGCATACATCAAGGATCAAGTGTTAAGTTTTCAGGATGAAGGATTAGGGAGGAAGAATATAGAATTTCACCAACCTTTAGCCTTCATACTTCATACTTTATCGTTCCTTAAATGATGTACCAATGCTTGTAAGCCCAATATGTAACTCTGAACCCCAAAGCCACTAATTTGCCCGATGGCTATGGGTGCTATATAAGAATGATGACGGAATTCTTCTCTACGGTATATGTTGCTCAAATGCACTTCCACAGTAGGCAGGTTCACACCCGCGATCGCATCTCGCAACGCTACACTAGTATGCGTATAAGCCCCAGCATTAATCAAAATTCCCTGATGTTTTCCTAGGGCTTCATGAATAGTATCAACCAAAACGCCTTCGTGATTTGACTGCACAGGAAAAACACTCACCTGTAGTTTCAGTCCTTCTGCTGCTAACAGGTGGTTAATTTCAGCCAGTGTAAACGAACCGTAAATCCCCGGTTCTCGCTGTCCTAGCAAATTCAGGTTTGGCCCATGCAGCACCAAAATACTTAAAGGCTGCAACGTCAAGTCCGGCACTTTCTAGCTCTTAACGACGACGCGAACGCTCATCTACAGGAATCGGAATCAGTTCCGGTTCCGGCTCAACCTCTGGCCCTAATAGGGCTTCGATCAGCTTCCGCGCCAATTCTTTCAGCTTTTCCAGTACCTTTTCTATATAGTCCATTGAACTGACTGCTCCTGAGATACTACCTCAATTTTGACTAACAGCTACGCAGAAACTGGCGTACTTCCGCACCTCTGGCTTTTATTAGGCCGATCTCACTCCCGAATGTCGGGGATGATCCACTTTATCAAATTTTGTGTTGTGATCTGCCTTACTTCTTAGATTATCATATCCGTAAACTACAAGACGTGCATTCCTCCAACTTAGTTAGTCTGAGTGTCAACTGATATAGATATTTGGGAGGATTTTTTCATTTTGTTGGGGAATGAACCCCTGTGAGTGCCCAATACCAACTTTCATGACTAGATTTTGCGATCGCCTGGAATAGTTAATACTAATACCAATTTGAAAACAGAATGCAACAGACGGATTCCCCCCAATCCGTCTTGGAAAGTTTGCTCAAGTCGGGAAACCTGCCCACGAGACTGTCCTCCGCAACGCACTGGCTCAACTTTCCGCAAAATCTAAAATCTCAAATCCAAAATGGCATAAGTCGTCAGTGGCTGAGAAACAACCGACAACTACACACAGGGGAACAGGCTCTAATTAATCGTCGGCATTATTTTTTTTAGTAGCTGTTGTCGAAGCCTTGGACTTTGACTTAGAAGTTGACTTGGAAGTTGACTTAGATTTAGAAGTTGTAGACTTACTCGATTTCCGAGTAGATTTTGCTGACGATGCTTTGCCAGCCAATAATTTTAGTGCTGTATCTAATGTCATATCTTCCACAGATTCGCCTTCAGGAATACTGACATTAGTTTTACCATTCTTAATGTAAGGCCCGTAGGGACCATCATAGATATTAATTGGTGTACCATCGTCTGGATGTGTACCCAATTCGCGTAAGGCCGCCTTGGACTTGCTACTGGTGGAACTGCGCCCCTTTTTCGGTTCCGATAACAACTCTAAAGCACGTTCTAGAGAAACTGTCAACACATTATCAGCAGCTTTGAGGGAACGGTAGTCTTTTCCTTCCTTACCTTGGTCATGAACAATGTAAGGCCCAAAGCGTCCCAAACTCGCTTGAATTTTCCCGCCAGTTTCGGGATGAACTCCTAAGGTTCGGGGTAATGCCAACAGTCCAATGGCAATGTCTAAGGTGACGGTTTCTGGCGTTACACCTTTGGGTAAAGACGCTTGTTTGGGTTTAGGGTTTTCCTCGGTCTTGTCACCCAATTGGACATAGGGACCGTAAGCACCAATTTTCACATAAATTGGTTCGCCGGTTTCGGGATGGCGGCCGAGTTGGTCAGGCCCGGAGGTTTTTTGCCGCAATATGACCTCTACCTGTTTGGGGTCAAGGTCTGCTGGCGTTAAGTCTTTAGGAATCGAAGCTGTGACAACACCTTCACCGTTTTCGACTTCGATGTAAGGGCCATATTTACCAATACGGACTTTAGCTGCTAAGTTTTCCAGTTCTACTGTTCTGGCCTTACTAGCATCAATTTGACTTTCTTGTTCCTTGACTAAGGTTTCTAGCCCTTTGTCTCCCAGATAAAATTTCTGTAAGTAAGGTAGCCATTTAGCTTCCCCTGTGGCGATATCATCCAAGGTTTGCTCCATTTTGGAGGTAAAACTGGGATCGACCACATCAGGGAAATGTTTTTCTAGGAGGGTAGTGACAGCAAAGGCAGTAAAGGTAGGAATGAGGGCGTTATTAACTAATTGGGCATAACCTTTATCGATAATCGTGCCAATAATACTGGCGTAGGTACTGGGACGACCAATGCCTTCACTTTCTAAGGTTTTCACCAGGGTAGCTTCTGTGTACCTAGCTGGCGGTTGAGTTTCGTGACCGATCGCTTCCAGGTCTTTACAATCTGGATGATCTCCCACTTTCAAACTCGGTAAAATGACTTCCTGGTCTTCTAATGCGGCTTCGGGATCGTCGGAACCTTCTACATAAGCGCGGAGGTAGCCAGGGAAATCAATCCGTTTGCCAGAAGCACGGAAACCAGCGTCTTCTACTTTTAACTGCACGGTAATTTGGGTTTGGCGAGAGTCAGCCATTTGACAGGCGACAGTGCGCTTCCAAATTAAGTCGTAAACAGCAAGTTCCCGTCCGCCTAAACCAGTTTCTTGAGGCGTGCGGAAAGTACTACCCGCCGGACGAATTGCTTCGTGTGCTTCTTGTGCGCCTTTGGATTTGGTAGTGTATTGCCGAGGTTGAGGGCTGAGATATTGTTTGCCGTAAAGTTGTTCTACACAGCTACGAGCAGCTGCGATCGCTTGGTCAGACAAATGCACCGAATCTGTCCGCATATAGGTAATATACCCTTGCTCGTACAAATTCTGGGCAATCCGCATCGTGTCTCGGGCTGAGAGGCGCAATTTCCGGTTGGATTCTTGTTGCAGCGTTGAGGTTGTAAACGGTGGCGCTGGTTTCCGTGTTACCGGGCGTTCTTCTACTTCTGAGACATTCCAGGTTTTATCTGTGAGGCGTTCCTTGAGTGCAACTGCATCCGCTTCCGTGAGCAAAACCACATTGCGACCAGCCGCGATTTGTCCGGTGGCTGGGTCAAAATCGCCGCCATTTGCTATTTTGGTTCCTCCCAAGGTTACTAACTGGGCAGTAAACGGAGATTTTTGCTGCTCCAGGTAAGCTTTTAAATCCCAATAAGTCCCCTCATGAAAGGCGCGGCGTTGGCGTTCCTTTGTAACCAACAGCCTCACGGCTACAGATTGTACGCGACCAGCGGATAGTCCCCAGGCAATTTTTTTCCATAGCAAGGGAGACAGAGTGTAGCCCACCAAGCGATCCAAAATCCGTCGCGTTTCTTGGGCGCGAACCAACTGCTCATCGATATTACGGCAGTTTTTCAAAGCTTTTTTGATGGCGTCTTGGGTAATTTCATGAAACACCATCCGCTTAGTCGGTACTTTCGGCTTGAGCAATTGGTATAAATGCCAACTAATGCTCTCACCTTCCCGGTCTTCGTCAGTTGCCAGGATTAACTCATCAGCTTCTTTGAGAGCATCTTTGAGCTGGGTGACAACTTTCTTTTTGTCTTTCGGGACAACATACACCGGTTCAAAGTCGGCGTCTACATTTACCCCCAACTGCGCCCATTTTTCTGCTTTGATAGCAGTGGGAATTTCGCTAGCCGATTGGGGTAGGTCACGCACATGACCCATAGACGCTTCCACCCGATAGCCTGATGGTAGGTAGTTGCGAATGGTGCGAGCTTTGGTCGGAGATTCGACGATGACGAGAGTTGACATGGAAATTTCAAAAAAAAGAATAGCTGTTAAGCTAAACAGGCAAATTTGGACGATTTCTGCGAGATGTCAAAATAAAACGTCGCGCTTTGAGATGTGAGTTTATCTTCACACAAACTGCCCATGAGGATAAAAATCCGCTACAGTTTCGGCACAGTCCTTTCCAGATAATAAGGTAGGAAAACGCCTGGTGTGAATTTCCAGCTATTTCAATCTTTAACTTATCTCAGCAAAATTGGCGACTACAGTTTTCAAAATACCCCCCAAGTGTAATATAGCGATACCTCCTGTTTTCCTTTAAGAAGGTGTTGAGGGATAAAGGGAAGATGAGGGAGCCAAGAAAAATGATTATCCCCGTCATCCTCGTCATCTCCCCATTCCATCGAAGGTTGTGCCAAAATTTAATCAAACTTGAAGTGAGAGCCAAGTAAGGTTTGTACCTATCCTAGAGGCAAAGTTATGCAAGCAATTCGTCAAGGTGATGTCATTCTACAACCTGTGCAGCAAGTTGAAGGAGAAAAGATACCTCACTTGACTTTGGCTGAAGGAGAGGTAACTGGGCACAAGCATCGGATTACTGAGGGTGAGGCAAAATTATTCTTAAACAATGACACTCTCTACCTACGTGTATATTCTAAAACAGCTTTGCTGACGCACGAGGAGCATAAAGCGATCGCTATTCCCCAAGGTCATTGGATGGTGAAAATCCAAAGAGAATACGAGCCTGAAGGTTGGCGATATGTCGCTGATTGAAAAGTTAACGTCCCAACAAGAAGCTTTAATTCCAGTTTATCGGGAAAAATGGCAAAAGATTGCACTTTCAACTGAGCGAATGGATCGTAAAAAAGCTGCGGAAGCAGTAAAAGCAGCCTATATAGCAATTGGTAAGAATGCTCCTAACATTATTTTTTATGAAAGTCCTTATGTAGCTATAAAATCTATTATTGTTGACAAGCTTGATTACTTGAAGCAGGAATTAAATAACAAAGTTGTTAGCCAAGTAAATAATTCATCAATTAGTAAACTCAAAAGTCTACAACGGGAGTTGCTAGAAAAGCCACTAGAGCAATTGGGAAGACAAACTTCGTTCTTTACTGATTTGAGTTGTTCAATATATGCTCAAGTTTTTCAGAATATCAAATTCGATGAAGACCTATACGATGAACTGTTGTATAGTAAATTGGATAACAATTTTTCAGACATTATAGGTTTTAGGCTAAATTGGGTACTGGAAGAATACATTAAAATATATCTGAAGGAACAACTACAAAGTGAAGATTGGCAACAAATAAACCTACAACTCGGAAGTCGTCTATCATCTTCTTTCCATGCCTGTTTATACTCTCAAATAAATAATTTATTTTGTCAATCTTTTCAGCCAGAAGAAGAGTGTAAAATTAATAGTTCGAGGGATTTTATTATCGCTTGTGTATTGTTTTCTGAGATTTTCCAAGAATGGTTAATATATCAATCTTTAATTAAAGAGTGCGGATGGATTTTTGCTTTTGATAAAGCTGCAATTATATGCGATCGCCCGCTTCATCTCCGCTTCGATAATCAAAATCGCCTCCACGCAGAAGGTGAACCTGCAATAGAGTATGCGGATGGATTTAGCCTCTATTCTTATCATGGTGTCACCTTACCTGAAAAATACGGTAAAGTTCACCCGCAGCAATGGCAAGCGCAATGGTTGTTAACAGAGGAAAATGCCGAACTGCGGCGAGTGTTAATTCAAGGTATTGGTTATGCCCGAATTTGCCAAGAATTACAAGCTATTGAATTAGATACTTGGGCAGAATATACGCTGTTAAAAATTGATGCTGATGTTGATGAAGAAGCAATTTACTTATTAAAAATGACTTGTCCCAGTACTGGATTCATCCACGCTTTGCGAGTTCCACCAGAAATGAAATCAGCACATGAGGCTATTTGTTGGGTGAATTGGGGAATTGCTCCAGAAGAATTTTCTATCCAAACCTGAAGACGGGTAAATATAGTAGTCTAAATAATAAAAAAACGTATCTTAGCACACATTATGACTTATAGATAAGATTGATAACCTTCCTAGAGAAAAGTTGTGTTAGCATAAAATTGGAGAAGTTAAATTCGGTGATACGAATCTTGTTTTTAGTAATAATTGCAAGCGGCTCTCCGGATAAGCATCTCTGCATCAATGGATTCTGGAGAGTTTCATGTCTATCTACGTAGGGAACCTATCCTACAGCGTCACACAAGACGACCTCACCAAGGTATTTTCTGAGTACGGTACTGTAAAGCGAGTTCAATTACCCACAGATCGGGAAACTGGCCGCGCACGGGGCTTTGGTTTCGTGGAAATGGAGTCATCAGCCGCCGAAGATGCAGCTATTCAAGCTCTGGATGGTGCCGAATGGATGGGGCGTGTAATGAAAGTTAACAAAGCTAGACCACGGGAGGAGAAAAGTACTCGCTCTGGCGGTGGCAATTGGGGAAGAAATGCCAGTGGATACTCACGACGTTATTAAGTCTAGAAGCTATTCATCAAGGCAAAGCTATAAAAAGCATTAGCTAAACAAAAATTATCCCATAATTAGCAGATTCAGTAACTTACTGGACTGCTTGTTTAAATATTAAGCAGTTCAGCTATATATTTGAACTGCTTATTTTTCCATAAATGAGATCGTGTTCGCTCGATCGCTGAGAAAACATCATTACTACTCTTCGAGAAGCCGCTCCGCGTCTACGCTCTGCTCGCAATGACAGGTTGCAAATATACCAGTTCAATCCACACGATCTTAGGGATGTCTGCTGAGAAGAGGCTAATCTATGGAAACAGACAGAAAGGTTTATGGAACTTTAGTTCAGAACAATAGATAGAATGAACAAAGTTAGCCTTGATGTCTAATCGCCAAAACCTATACAACTCATGGATTTTGCTAATCTTGCATCCCAGTTAAATGCTGGAACAATTTTGCCAGAGGGGATTGTCATTCTCACCCTCTTGGGGGTTTTGATTGTTGATTTGATTTTAGGGCGTACATCTTCACGCTGGATTGGGTATCTAGCGATCGCAGGTTTACTTGCTGCGATTGTCGCCCTGTATTTTCAATGGGATGCTACCAATCCCATCTCCTTTAGTGGTGGCTTTAATGGTGATGACCTCAGTATCATCTTTCGCGGTATCATTGCCTTGTCTGCTGCTGTCACCATCTTGATGTCCATTCGCTACGTGGAGCAGAGTGGCACTGCTTTAGCCGAGTTCATCGCGATTTTGTTAACTGCTACCCTAGGAGGAATGTTTTTATCCGGGGCTAGCGAGTTAGTGATGATTTTCATCTCCCTAGAAACCCTGAGTATTTCCTCTTATTTGTTAACAGGTTATACCAAGCGTGACCCACGCTCTAATGAAGCAGCACTGAAATATCTGTTGATTGGAGCTTCCAGCACAGCAGTATTTTTATATGGCGTGTCGCTGCTGTACGGCTTATCGGGTGGACAAACAGAACTAAGTGCGATCGCTAATGGCATTGCCGCAGCTCATATTGGTCAATCATTAGGTATAGTGATTGCTCTGGTGTTTGTGATTGCCGGGATTGGCTTCAAAATTTCTGCTGCACCCTTCCACCAATGGACTCCCGACGTTTACGAAGGCGCTCCCACCCCAGTGATTGCCTTTTTATCTGTAGGTTCCAAAGCAGCAGGTTTTGCCCTAGCTATCCGCTTACTAACCACAGTCTTCCCCTTAGTTGCCGAGGAATGGAAATTCGTCTTCACTGCCCTTGCAGTTCTCAGTATGGTGTTGGGTAACGTAGTTGCCCTAGCACAAACCAGCATGAAACGAATGCTAGCTTATTCATCCATTGCCCAAGCTGGGTTTGTGATGATTGGCTTGATTGCTGATACTGAAGCCGGATATGCCAGTATGATTTTTTACTTACTGGTCTATTTGTTCATGAACTTGTGCGGCTTTACCTGCATCATTCTGTTCTCCCTAAGAACCGGAACCGACCAGATTGCCGAATACTCTGGTTTGTATCAAAAAGACCCACTTCTGACATTAGGCTTGAGTATCTCCCTTCTGTCTTTAGGTGGTATTCCGCCACTAGCTGGGTTTTTTGGCAAAATTTACTTGTTCTGGGCAGGTTGGCAAGCAGGTCTTTACTGGTTAGTCTTGTTAGGCTTAGTTACCAGCGTTGTCTCCATCTACTACTACATTCGCGTAGTTAAGATGATGGTGGTAAAAGAACCCCAAGAAATGTCTGACGTTGTGAAGAACTATCCCGCAATCAGTTGGAATTTACCTGGCTTTAGACCTTTGCAGGTGGGGTTGATAGTAACTTTAATCGCCACTTCTATTGCCGGGATTTTGTCAAATCCCCTGTTTACCTTAGCTAATAATTCAGTTGCAAATACTGCTATATTGCAAGCAACTAAAGTTGTTAGTACTCAGGCAAGTGTTGTGAATACCGAACATCCAGACGGATTGTAAATTACTCTTAGGTAATAGGTAATTGCTATTTTCAATTACCTATTACCTGAATTTAGAATCTATAGGGAGAGTAATCACAAATTCTGCACCTGCACCTGGTATCGAATTGACCTCTATACTGCCCTCATGCTTCTCTACTATGATTTGATGAGTAATTGATAACCCCAACCCTGTACCTTTTCCTACAGCTTTAGTTGTAAATAAGTTATCAAATATTTGGGATTTTATGGCATCTGGGATACCCAATCCATTATCTTTAATAATAATTAATACATGATTTTGATCTTCAGTTAACTTAGTTTGAATGATAATGTAATTGGGATTAGCTGCTATTTCTTGATAGCTACGCCCTATATTAGATTCCTCTAAAGCATCAATAGCATTAGCCAAGAGATTCATAAATACCTGATTTAATTGTCCAGGAAAGCATTCTACTTCTGGTAAATTATCGTAATCTCGGATAACTTCAATAGCTGGGCGAGTATTAGAAGCTTTCAATCTATGCTTGAGAATTAAAATAGTACTATCGATACCATCATGAATATTAAAAGGAATTTTCACCGTGTTATCAGCACGGGCAAAGGTACGTAGAGAAGTACTAATATCGCAGATCCTCTCTACTCCTTCATGCATTGAAGTGAGGATATGCGGAAAGTCTTTCAGGAGATATTCCAAATCAATTTTTGTTGCATGTTGAGCGATTTCTGCTGCTGAAGCTTGATTTTGATACAGATAAATATGATCGATCAGGTCTTGTATATATTTATGAGCATAACCGAGATTACCTTTAACAAAGCCAGCAGGGTTATTAATTTCATGAGCAATTCCTGCTACCATTTGTCCCAAAGAAGACATTTTTTCACTCTGCACTAACCGCCGCTGAGACTGTTGTAGCTGCTCCACAGTAGTAGTGAGTTCTACTGCTCGTTGTTCTAACTTTTGGTTGAGGTGACACAGCTTTAGATGAACATTAACTCGAGCAAGTATATCTTCTGGCTGAAATGGCTTAGTAATGTAATCTACTGCACCAAGAGTTAGACCTTTTACTTTATCTACCACATCTGATAGAGCCGTCATAAAAATAATTGGGATGTCTTGGGTAGCTTTTTCTGCTTTTAAGCGACGGCAAGTTTCAAATCCATCAATTCCCGGCATCATAATATCTAATAATATGAGGTCAGGAGATACTACTTGTAATTTTTCTAAAGCACTCTCGCCACTTTTTGCAACTAAAACGCGAAAACCTGATATTTGTAAAAATTCAAATAGTAGCTTGGCATTTGTTGGGTTATCCTCAACAATCATGATGAGACTTTGTTTATCATTAACCATATTTAAGGTTTTCAAATATATTTTTTCACTAACTTAAGAATGGCTTCTTCATCTAGATTTTGAGTGAGTTCTAAAAGCTTGGCGGTAAAGCCTAGATATTTAATATCTAACTGCTGTAATCTTTGCGCTTCCTGTTCAACTGCTGCAATATCGCCAATAGTGGCGGCAGTCCATATATTTTGTAATTCCTCTTGAGGAGGAACCATGAACTCGCAATCAATATTACTAACAGCATTCTCTGCTGCTAGTGCTGGGACAGTTGCACTATCTGCTTGATAAATCCAAGTTAGGCCTAAATGCATTTGAATCTGGGCTAATAGTTGCTCTGATTGCACAGGCTTGGGAAGAAAATCATTGCAGCAAAAATTATAACTTTGTTGTTGGTCAAAGTTAAATACATTGGCAGAAGAAGCAATAATAATAAGTTTTGAAAATTGTGGTTGGGAACGCAAATTTTGTACCATCTCCCAACTATTGAGTATAGGCATAACTATGTCAGTGATAATTAACTCCGGGTGCCAAGCAAGGGCTTTTTCTAATCCTTCTTGTCCGTTAACTGCTTCCATGAGTAGAAAACCTAGGGGTTCTAACAGATTAACAATTACAGAGCGATTTTCCCAACGGTCATCAACAACCAGAACCTTGATTGAATTCCCTTCATAGCCAACAATTTTATGAGTAGGCTTACTAGAAGTTGAATTAACCCATTGCTGTGATCCTTGTAAATCCACATCGAACCAAAACTTGCTACCTTGGCTCAAAGTACTTTCTACTTTGATTTCACTGCCCATCATTTGCACAATTTGCTGGCTGATAGCGAGTCCGAGTCCAGTTCCCTCTGCCATTCGCTGCTTACTTCCCACCTGTTCAAAGGGTAGAAATATCTTTTGTAATTGCTCTGGACTCATGCCAACGCCTGTATCCTCAATTTGAAATCTAATTTTCATTATAGGTAATTCTTCTTTTTGCCTATTACCTACAGCCTCCTCTGTTACCTGAGTTAAAGAATCATCAAAATTGAGCGTATTATCCAACACACCTATTTTGAATCTGACTTCACCGCAATCTGTAAATTTAATTGCGTTACTTAATAAGTTCAGCAGCACTTGGCGCAAACGTTTTTCATCAGCTAATACAGCAGTGGGAAGTTGATTCAGTTCTTGGTAAGTAAAAGCAATTTCTTTTTGCTCAGATTTGATGCGGCAGATTTCAAAAATACTTTTTAGAAAACTAGTAAAGTGGAAATCGTGAGCAGATAATTCTAGTTTCCGAGCTTCAATTTTTGATAGATCGAGAATATCGTTGATCAGGGTCAGTAAATGGGAACCACATTGGTAAATAATGTTGATAGCGTTCTTTTGTTTGGCACTCAAGTTTTGGTCAAGCTCAAGTATTTGAGCATATCCGAGGATACCGTTGAGTGGTGTGCGCAGTTCGTGGCTCATGTTAGCCAAAAATTCACTTTTAGCTGTGTTGGCACTATCAGCAATTTCTTTTGCTGTTTTTAACTCGATAGTACGTTCATCTACTCTGGTTTCTAGTTCTAGGAAAGATGCTTGCAACTGTGCAGCCATTTGGTTAAAAGATTGTGCCAGACTTTCTAGTTCATCTATACCTTTAATTTCAACTTTTTGATCTAGTTTTCCGGAAGCGATCGCCATACTTGCAGCCTGCAAGCGTAGAATGGGTTTTGTAATCCAACGAGATGTGACCATTCCTACTAAAGTCGCTACTCCTAATGCTGCTAGACACAAGAGTATACTGCTGCGAGTATTGGCATCAATTTGTGCCATAAAATCAGATTCTGGCATCACAACAATGACTAACCAATCTAGCCCAAGTTTGTCTTGCCAAGGGATAACTTGGACAAATTGCCGTTCGCCTTTTAGGGTAAAATCAAGTTCTAGACTATCTTTAATTTCTTTAAAACTGCTAAATTTTTGTTCTAAATATTGCGCTGTTGCTTGAATTACACCATCTTTACTGTTTAATGCTGATAGCCTTTTAGCTTTGCCATTAATAATATTGTACGGTAACTCATTATTAGAAGCAGCTACTATTAAACCAGAACGCTCTAAAATAAATATTTTACCTTTTTGACCTACTTTTAAATTTGCTAAAAAATTACTAATTTGTGACAAAATTAAATCAATACCAATTACACCAATAGGCTTACGCTCTTCATCATAAATTGGAAAACTGGAAGAGATAGAAAAAATTTCTGGTTTATCTTCCCATTGATAAATTGGAGTCCATAAAGGTTTACCTATCTTGACTGCATCCGCATACCAAGCTTCTAGGCGAGGATCGTAATCTTTAACTGCTGTAAGGTTTTGACGATTTCCGTGAGTGTTTGTAGTATAAACATACAGTTTACCAATTTTACGCTTTTTGGAAACTTCATTAATTAAAAGATTCCCATTATCTAAACGTTCGATACCAATAAATTCGCCTTTGGGATTAGCAAAATTAATGTAGCCAATATTCAGCACCTGCATTTGCTTCCAAAAATAGTTTCCTGTACTTTGCAGATTATTTATATCTATTAGCTGTAGCTTAATGGCATCGCTATTAATCTGATTAATCTGTGGAGGAGTTGCTAAATATGTATCAAGGTGCTGAACGACAAGCCTATTTACTTTTTTCATTAACTGATTAGCTAGATCGTTAACTGCCCTCTCCCCATTTCTCCAAGAAAGATAGCCCACTAGTCCCACAGCAGCAAATATCTGGATAATGAAGGGAAGAATCAGAATCAGCCTGAATGATACTTTGTAATGCTTTTTAAAATTTGAATTGGTCGTAAATAGCGAGAATTTTATTTTTATTTGTTTTTTATTCATATAAATTAAAAACAATAGTTTATCTTTAGCAAATAAGAAGGTAGTATCTCTTGATAAGAAATTACTTTTAAAACTTTGCTTTAAAAGTAAAATATGAAGAAAATATGTTGAATTAAAATCAATATATGTTTGATCGGAACTATATTTGTGATAAAAAAACACTATAAATTCAAAGAGAATTACACTTAAGTAATAAAAATTAATCCACGTATATTTAGTGAAAAATTTATATTTATTCAATGGCTGGTTGCTGAATAGTAATAGGAATTCTAACTTCGGAACCATACCATATTGATAAATTTACTTTCAGCGTTCCATCCACCATATTTTTCTACAATAATTTGATGGGATTGTCATAATTTTTGCTTTTGAGCTGCTTTGCAAAGATGGAGTAAATTTCTTGCATATTTAGTTTGCCCATTATCCCGGCATTGGTATCATCATGCTGATTAAGTTACAACCGTCTAGTCTAGGAATTTCAAGGCGATCGCTTTGAAATTCATCATTATTTATTATGACTGTTTTTATTTATACTAAGTTTGCTTGTTTGTCATCCTATAATAGATATATATTTGATTGATATTAAGATAATATTTGCTTACTAGTTTAATATATTACCTTTGAGAGATAGTTAATTTATGCATCTGCAATTTAATAGATATTTTGCTTTTCTTGCCCTGGTATGTTTGAACAGCTATGTACAAACTGAACCTCTTTTAACATTGGATGAGTGATTTTTACCACAAGCCGCGCTGAATTTCGCCTGTGTACTAAATTACTTATGTCAGAAAATCCTAACAATTACGTAATAAGACTTAATTAGATAAGTAATATAAATAACTGTTTTAGATTAGTAGATTTTATAATTAATTATCAATTAGTAAGCTAATTTTAATAAAAATGTTATTTATAATACATAATACTGAGTTAATTTAAGCATAATTCGTTATATTAGCTTGATATGAACAAATATATACAATACTTTCAAGCCTAAAGGTTAAAAGATATCCAGTCTGACAACAAATTTGTATAATTTATTGCAATGTCTTTTATAGAACTAACTATTTTTAGTAATTACGGGTAATTACGGATATTTTTTTTAATAAAAAATTAAACAATGGTTGCACACATAAAGTGTTGCAAACATCAAATTATAGCTTTAAACGCAAACCACGGTGGCAGTAAATATTATTTACACGCTGTACAAATCTTTTTGTGGCTGACTATTTACAGGACAATGGGTTCTATATTCCTGTAATTCAAATTTTTATAATCACTTGAATTTGTTCAGTGATTATAGATGAATTAAAGTTAGAGACTATAATTTAAGCACTTTCAGTGTAATCAAGCTCTATTAATCAGCCTTTCTTTGTAGGAGAAAAAGAAGTAAGGGGAAAATAGATTTTTAAGTAACTCCCCGCCTTAGTGAGATGGTTGGATTGGGCAAATTAAATCCATCAGGCTCGCTTTAAGTATTTTTAGGCTGATAAATTAGGTATGTTGAAGTTCTGGAAGAGCATTCTCTAGAGTGAATGCTTAACTTAAAACTACGAGAAAATTAATCTCTTATTCCTGAGAAATTGATGCTCTTGGCGTTTCCGCACTACAGTCTTTAGGCTGGCGATAGTTGCGTTGCAATATGCTGACTTAAAAGGGTATAGGGTTGTTAAATTATAGTGGTTTAGATTGAGAAATATTTTACATTCAAGACGATATTTTTTTCATCGCCACTGTTTTGTAATGCCAACTAAGAGTGTCTCATCTAATGTACTATCAAGCAATCTTAGAAACTGTGTATTCAGCTATATTTTATTGAATTAATATTAATTCAATAATTAAAAAATGCTGGCATTGTCATCTAAAGTATCTAAAACACTAACAGGTATTTACTGATTGGTGATGAAATCTCTGCATTCAATACTTTTACAATGTTTGTAAAAGTCAGTTTTTCTCACATAATTAACTTTTGAAATTTGGTGTAATAATCATGAAAGAAGTCCTAGCATTAATTCAACACAAAAAGCAGGAATTTGCTCAGTTGCCATTATTTAAATTTATGCAAGACCAAAGCATAGATCCCAAACAAAGGCTGGCTTGGGCACCATGCGCTGCTCATTTCATTATGAATTTTGGAGAACTGAACAAATATTTTTTACGAGTAGAACCAACTAGCGAGCCTCTGCAAATACTAATTAACAAGCATACTTATGAAGACGATCACCATTGGCTGTGGTTTTTGGAAGACATAAAGAACTTAGAACTTGACAAATCGCTGAAATTTAGTGATGCATTAAAATTTCTTTGGGGTGAAGAAACTAAAAATAATCGCTGGTTAAACTATCAACTGTATAAATATACTTCGCAGGCTACTCCTATTCAGAAGTTGATAGTCATTGAAGTTATAGAATCAACAGGTAATGTTATGTTTTCAATAGCAGCAGAGATTGGTAAAGAAATTAAAGTAATTACTCAAAAACCATGCAGATATTTTGCAGATTTCCATTTAGATGTTGAAACGGGACACATGACAGGTTCATCTGGTATAGAGCAATTTATACAAGATATACAACTATCAGAAGTGAACAGGCAAGAAGCTTTTGAATTAGTCGAAAACTTATTTACAGTTTTTACAAAATTGACAAATGAGCTGTTGGTTTATGCCAAAACCTACCAGATTGAGCAACCATTAAAAGTTGCCTAAATCAAGACAATATAGACTTACGCATTGAGAACATGAATA
This sequence comes from Aulosira sp. ZfuVER01, assembly GCA_034530615.2. GTDB lineage: Bacteria > Cyanobacteriota > Cyanobacteriia > Cyanobacteriales > Nostocaceae > Aulosira. The sequence goes on along the minus strand of JAVRCV020000015.1, from coordinate 59,660 downwards.
TTCAACGTATTGGCGTTATTGGCGCTGGTCTCAGCGGTTTAGTCGCAGCTAAAACTTTTCTTGAAGAAGGTTACGAAGTAACAGTATTCGAGAAACAGAAAGGACTTGGCGGTGTATGGGAAAAGTCGAGAAGTTATCCAGGAGTAACCACCCAAAGCCCTCGTGATATGTATGCTTTTTCCGATTATCCCATGCCTGCATTCTATCCAGAAGCTCCCACAGGCGAGCAGGTGCGGAATTACCTAGAGTCCTACGCACAACACTTTGGCATTGCAGAGAAGATTCGCTTCCAAGCAGAAGTGACTCAAGTCGAAAGGAACACCGCGAAAAAATCAGGATGGGTTGTTAGCGTCAGCTACAAGAATCACCCTCAAGGAACAACAAGCCAGGAAAAACATGAATTAGACTTTATTCTTGTCTGCAATGGTACTTGCAACATTCCAAAAGTGCTTGCTTTTCCTGGTATGGCAGAGTTTATCAACTCTGGAGGATTGGTGTTGCATTCCACTGATATTAATGATGATTCTCTCATCCAAGGTAAACGGGTCGTCGTTGTTGGTTTTGCAAAATCGGCGGCTGACATAGCAACTTTCGCGGTTGATAAAGCTTCTGAATGTACGCTTGTTTTCCGTCAAGCGTCTTGGAAAATTCCTCGATACTTTCTCGGATTCATCAACATCAAATATTTGATGTTAACGCGCTTGGGGCAAGTCTGGTTTCCATACCGCAGACTTCGTGGAGTAGAGAAGGTGTTGCATACAGTAGGTAAGCCTTTAGTCTGGGCTTTTTGGCGAACTTTGGAGATGCTACTACGCCTACAGTTACGTTTAGATGCTTGTGGGATGTTACCTGACGAACCAATCGAAGGATTTATCAACTGTCCCTTAAGCATAGCTACGAAAAACTTCTATAAATATGTGCGTCAGGGCAAAATACGTGCTAAAAAGACGACCATAGAAAGGTTTGTCCCTGGTGGTGTGGAATTGGCAAATGGTGAGCAGTTATCAGCCGATGTAATTATCTTCGCAACCGGATTCCACCAGAATATCCCCTTTTTGCAAGACCAGTATCGTCAGCAGATTATCGATCGCCAGGGTATCTTTCATCTATACCGCAATCTCATTCACCCTGATGTTCCTGAGATGGGTTTTGTTGGCTACAACAGTACTTTTTCTGGGACTCTATCATCGGAGATTGGCTCTCGGTGGCTAATTGAGTATGTCAAAGGCAACTTAGAATTACCTTCACGCTCAGAGATGCTCAAGGATATAGACGCAGAGTTGGACTGGAGACTGACTAAAACGCCAAGAGGTTTGTATAGTGGAACGTGCTTTTTCCCCTTTAGTTTTCACTATTTAGACTATCTCATGCGTGACATGGGTGCTAAACTTCGCCAAACTGGTTCGTTTGCAGAGATGATGATGCCATTGAGTCCCTCAGCCTACAAGAACCTGCGGCAAGAATTACAGGCTAAAAAGCCATTATCTGCAAATGATTCTTGGATAAGTAACACCGTAGAAGTGGGCATTGCCGATTACCGATAAAAGCTTGGGAAAATCAATAGTATTGGGAGGAGTCGGAGCAATCTCCCAGTCCTAAATTCTCTTTAGACTCCTCAAAGTTTTGCAACCATTGAAATTCTCTCACTAGCGCTTATCTTGCTGCCATTTAGTGCAAGAGAGCAAAATTCAACTGTCAAAATTCACAATTAGAATTGCAGGAGAAACTTTATGGATTCAGCTAACAATATACAAAGCATACTTATTGTCGGTGGTGGTACAACTGGTTGGATGTCCGCCGCATATTTAATCAAAGCACTGCAAGGAAGTGTTGCTATTACTTTGATTGAGTCGGATCGAATTCCCACAGTTGGTGTAGGGGAAGCAACTGTACCAAGTATCCGCACAGATTTCTTTGATTTTTTAGAAATTCCCGAATCAGAGTGGATGCCACAATGTAAAGCGACATTCAAGATAGGCATTAAGTATGTTAATTGGGCTTATGCACCATTTAGCAATAACAATAATAAGTTCTATCACATCTTTGGGGAATCTAAAGAATGCGATGGTGTTCCGTTAACGCATTACTGGCTGAAAAAACGCCTAAATGGATATGAACGTTCGATGGCTGATTGCTGTTACCCTAGCTCAGTACTGTGCGAAAATTACAAATCTCCTAAATTCTTAGATGGAAGTGTAGGAGCCAACTATGCATATCATTTTGATGCCAGTATGGTTGCTGAATTCTTGACCAAATGGGCTATCGAACGAGGAGTTGTGCGTGTCATCGATCAAGTTAGCGATGTAGTTCTAGACAATACAGGTGCCATTAGCTCTTTAAAAACCCAAAAAGGCGATAGTTACACAGCAGATTTATATTTAGACTGTTCAGGTTTTCGCGGTCTGCTAATTAATGAAGCTCTAAAAGAGCCGTTCTTATCCTATTCAGAGAGTTTACTATGCGATCGCGCTGTTGCGGTGCCAATCCCGACCAACGACAACGACGATAACTTTAGACCTTACACAACAGCAACAGCTCTCAGTTCCGGGTGGGTATGGGAAATTCCGCTGTATGAACGACTAGGTACAGGCTATGTCTACTCACAAAAATTCCAAACCCCAGAATCAGCTGAACAAGAGTTTAGAGCATTTCATGGGATTGAAGATAAAGACATTGAAGTTAAGCATCTCAAAATGAGAGTAGGCAGAACTGAGCGTTCCTGGGTCAAGAACTGCGTCAGTTTAGGACTTGCTAGTGGGTTTATCGAACCGTTAGAGTCAACAGGAATCTACTTTATTTACGCAGCTTTGAAGCAATTGCTGAGGTATTTCCCTGACAAGAGCATGAGTCCTAATTTGCGAGACAAGTTCAATGAAAGAATTGCTTACATGATTGATGATGTCAGAGATTTTATCGTCTTGCACTATTGCACCACCTCTAGAGAAGACACGTCATTCTGGAAGGCGAATAAGTTCGATCTCAAAATTCCTCAATCATTGCAGGCTCTCTTAAATGTCTATAAGGCTGGGGCCCCGATTAATATTCCCTATACAGACGAGTTTGGATATAACCAAGTCTTTGATGCAGGCTTTGACAGATTCTGGACTAATAGTAATTACATGGCAATCTTAACAGGAATGAATTACTTACCTGATGCAATCTTGCCTATCTTAAATCACAAAAAGCATTCCTTAGAAAAGGCAGAGACGATTTTTAATTCTGTACAGATCAAAACAGCAGACCTATTAAGTGAGTTACCTTCCCATTATGCCTATATCAAAAATTTGCATACAACAAAGAAACTTGCAATAGCTCATTGTTAGCAAAAAAGGCAGAGGGCGGGAGGCGAAAGGAAATTCTGATTCCCCCCCTCTGACTGGAAAGAGTCATTTTTCATTTGTCATTAGACCTCTTGCATAAGTCGATTTTTTGGATATCAAACCACAGATAAACACAGATAAATATCGGCGTTTATCTGTGGTTCCTTTTCTTCCTATTGCGATTTTTGCAATAATTCTACTCGTGATCTCACTGTTGCATGGGAATTTCAATTACAAACTCAGTCCCTTTTCCAGGAGTTGAATCACAGCTTAACTGACCTTTGTGTTTATCTACCACTACTTGATAGCTAATTGACAAACCCAACCCCGTACCGCTTCCTACTGGCTTAGTAGTAAAAAATGGATCAAATATTTTCTGCTGTACCTGTGCAGTCATACCATGACCGTTATCAGAAATCCGAATCTTCAGGGTGTTTGCTTCTCCTAGTTCAGTGCGAATGCGAATCTGAGGATTTTCAATTGGAGAATCTTCTTCATGCTTGTACTCCTCTAAAGCATCGATCGCATTACTTAAGATATTCATAAACACCTGGTTGAGTTGACCAGCATAGCAACTAATATTTGGCAGATTTGCGTATTCTTTGATAACTGTAATTTCTGGACGGTCATTCTTTTCCTTGAGTCGATGCTGCAAAATCATTAAGGTACTGTCAATTCCCTCATGAATATTTACAGGCTTCATTTCCGATTCATCTAGACGAGAGAAGTTACGTAAGCTCAGGATAATATTCCGGATACGGGAACTTCCCAGCTTCATAGAATCGAGAACCCTTGGTAGGTCTTCTGTCAGGAATTCTACATCTATATCCTGAATTTTTTCCTCTACTAAAGCCGAGGGATGGGGATATTCTTGCTGATAAATATTAATCAAATCTAGCAAGTCTTGAACATAGTTACTTGCGTGGGCAATATTGCCATGAATAAAGTTGATTGGGTTATTAATTTCATGAGCAATTCCTGCTACCATTTGCCCTAAAGAAGACATTTTTTCACTTTGGATTAATTGACTTTGAGTACTTTGTAATTCCTCTAGTGCTGCTTGCAGATGTTTATTTTTTTCATTAATTTCTGCTGTTCTGACTACCACTCTTTCCTCTAGTACATGGCTGTATTCCTCCAAGCGCTCATTAGCTTTAGCCAAATTTTTGTAGAGCATGGCATTTTCTAGAGAGATTGATGCTTGGGCAGTTAAGAGTTTAAGTACTTCTAGGCGATCGCGTGTAAATGCTCCCGTAGTTAAATTATTTTCGAGATAAATCAGCCCTAGCAATTTACCTTGATTCAGCATGGGGATACATAATATGCTCTTTGGTTCCTCACGGGTAATATAGGTATCTAATGTAAAAGAAGCTTGAGCTTTAACGTCATCAATTACTAATATTTCTTGAGTACGTTTGACATAATTAATCAAAGAAATAGGAACGATATTACTTGATTCTAGGGGAATGGATAAAAATTCTGTATGAGTACTTTCAAAAGTGGAACCAGAACTAATTGCAGTAACAGTTAATTCTAAGTTATTAACTTCACCCAATATCAAAACACATTTAGAAGCTCCTGCATTCTGTATCACAACTTCCATTAAAGTAGAAAGAAGCGCCTCTAGTTCAATTTCTCCTGAGACTACTTGAGAAGCTTTAATAACAGTTGCTAAATCCAACATATCGGAAATACTGGTGTTGGAGCCAATCACAGTTTCATTCGTAACCCGAGTAGATTTATTGCTGAGTGTAGATAGGTGTATGCTCAGTTCAGGTAGGTTTTTTTCACTGCAAGAATGGCTAAGTTTTTCTGGTTGAGTGATGGGAACCAGTAATTGAGAATAGCGTTTTTGTAAGTCATCAACTTTGGTTAATGCTCCCCAGCGAACGTAGCAATAATAAGCATCAGTGAGGTAGAGTTGGGCAATTCTCTGTTTACCCCATTTGAGATAGAACTTACCAGCCAGTTCATAAGCGAGTGCTTCTTCATGAATGTACTCGTTTTCTTTAGCAAGACTAATAGGGCGATCGTAAACTTCTATTGCTTCGAGATATTCACCTTTAATTCGATGTGTCTCAGCCTCTACCAAATAAAATTTATGCAAGTAATTCATCGGAGCATGATCTGCATAATGGCGCATTTTTTCCTGATTACTTGTTACCTTGAGTAGAATATCCTCCTGTTCAGACTCTGTGCTATCAGGGTATACTGCCAGCCTTACTAGTGAATCGTAAAAATAAAATTGAGGTATAAATAAAGATCCTAATCCAGCATATAAGTACTTTTCTGCCTTTTTTGCATTGTCAAGTGCTTCATTGTAATTATCAAATAAATAACACAGATGAAGCTTGCTTATATATAAGCGTAAAAGTGCTATACCATCATTAGCTGTAAGGTGAATAGGTAGTTTTGTTACTTCATCATAAGCTTCACCAATTAAATTGCAAGGACTGTCAAAATTTTTCAGCAAATTTAGCACTGTTTGGTGATATATTTGATTCCATTGCAATACCATTTCTTGCTTCAAATGGCTTATGGCATTACTGTATACTGCCATTTCCTGTTGTAGTGTTGTCAGTTCTCTTCCCATAAAAAATGAAGCATAGCAATAGGCATTAATAGAATATACTGCAAATTCTAAATCTCCAGTTTCTAGTCCGGCAGAGTAAGCTTCTAAAAAAGGCTCTGTTAGTTCTTTGATATGCTCTTTTCCATGCTTAATATGAGCATTAAATGCTTGGATAACTTTAGCCGTAATTTTTTTATCTTGGAACTTAGTTACAAGACTTTCAGCTAATTTACCAAATTGATAGCTAGATTCAATATCTTCTAATAATCCACAGAGGAATAACCCATAAACAACATAACTAAAAGCAGATAAGGAAGCATTACCATATTCGAGCGATAAGTTTACTTGTTTCAAAACAATTAATGGAAAAAGCTCAGGAAAAGCTTGACTAGCATAAACAATGATACTGGATAGAATACGCATGACTGCTAGTACTTTGACATCTTCCATTTCTGGTAGATTGATTAAGTCTCCAACGCATCGATTAGCTAGACTTAAAGTTATTTTCTCCATTTCAAGCTGGACATCTGACTGATTGGGATTTTCTGGAAACTCTACTCCAAATAATTTCAAAACTACTAGTGCAATATTGACTGCTTCTATTATTTGATTCTGCGCTCCATAAGCCTGAATTTTAACTTCATAGACTTTGACTTTTTCTAAGAGTGTTTTCGCTTTTACTAATACCACATCTGCTAATTGCTCCATCTGCTCAAAGTCACCAGCTAAGTATGCTGCTTCTACTGCTATTTCATACAAAGCTAGAGTTAGCTCATAATTTGTCTCCCAACTATCATCTGCTAGTAGCTCAATTCCCGTAGTTAAATACTTAAGCGCAGATGAATAAGCTGTTGATACCAAAGCTTTACGCCCAGCAATCAAATTCATTTGGGCTAGCTCATCAAGTTTAGGGCGATCGCTGATGAATTCAACTGCAATATTCAACTGATTCACTAACTCAAATATCTTTTCTCCTCGTTCAGCAACTGGGATATTTTTTAATAAAAGTAGTCCTATTCTTAAATGTATTTGCTTTATTTGCTCTTGGGAAATTAGAGAATAAGCTGCTTGCTGAACTCGGTCATGTACAAATTTATATTTGGGTAATTGGGAATTGGTAATTGATAAATTTTCTGATTCTCGATTTGAAAGACTTAATAATTGCCTATCATCCTCTACTACCAGATTATAACCATCTTTCTGAGGTACAATTAGCCCTTCAATTAATGCTTGCCATAAATCTGAGGCAGTATCTATTAAAGATTTTTCATTAACAATTGATAATGTTTTTAAGTCAAACTCATTACCAATACAAGCAGAAATTTTTAATACATTTTGTGTATTTTCGGGCAATTTTTCTATTTGAATGCCTATAAATTCTACTACATCATCTGTAAGAGATAATGTTTTAATTTTGTTAATATCGTACTGCCAATGTCCAGCATCAAAATTTAATTTAATGAGTTCGTCATCATATAATAACTTGAGAAATTGAGCGGCAAAGAAGGGATTACCTTTAGTTTTGGCAAAAACCATTTGAGTCAGAGGCACAGCGATAGCTTCTCGACTATGCAGTGTATCAGCAATCAGATGATTTAAATCAACCTGACTCAAAGGGGAGAGCCTAATTGTATTAATTACTGCTCCGGTTTTAGCAAGTTCTTGTAGTGTCAAATGTAATGGATGTGAATTTAATACCTCATTATCTCTATATGCCCCAATCATTAGCAGAGCCGCTTTACTCTCAGATATATTCTCTGTCTCATTAGTAAGACGAGAAGAAGTTCCACTCATTAATAATTGAATAACTTTTAAGGAAGTTGTATCTGCCCATTGCAAATCATCTAGAAAGATGACCAGAGGATGCTCTTTAGTAGTAAAAACCTGAATAAATCTCTGGAACAATAAATTGAATCGATTTTGAGAAGCACCACTAGCTAATTCAGCAACTGGAGGTTGTTGACCAATAATTCTTTCTAGTTCAGGAATGACATCAATAATTACCTGGGATTGCGTACCCAATGCTAATAGAATTTTGGCTTTCCATTGTTGAATTTGGGCATCTGTTTCCGAGAGTAGTTGCCCAATTAAATCCCGCAAAGCTTGCACCAATCCTGACAATGGTATCTCACGTTGGAACTGGTCGAATTTCCCTTTAATAAAGTAACTACGCTGTCTTGCAATAGGTTTGTGGACTTCATTAACCACAGCAGTTTTACCAATTCCTGAGTAACCAGCGACTAAGATCATTTCTGTGTTACCGCTTGTCACTCGATCAAAAGTAGTGAGTAAAATTTCAATCTCTCGTTGGCGACCATAAAGTTTTTCTGGAATAGCAAAATGGTTGGAGATATCCCGGCTTGCTAATTCAAAGCTCGTAATATTTCCTTTCTCTTGCCATTGGTTGCGGCATATTTCCAAATCATATCTGAGTCCATGCGCGCTCTGATATCGGTCTTCGGCATTTTTAGCCATCAGTTTGCTGATAATATCAGATACAATTGTAGGAATATTGGAGTTAATCAAGCTGGCTTTTGGTGGTTCTTTGGCAATGTGAGAGTAGACTAACTCCATAGGTTCAGTGCTACAGAAAGGTAACTGCCCAGTCAGGAGTTCAAAAAAGGTGACACCCAAAGAATAAAAGTCGGTACGGTAGTCTATACCTCGATTCATCCGTCCTGTTTGTTCAGGGGAAATATAAGCTAAAGTCCCTTCTAAGACGTTAGGATTTGTGAGAAATTGAATTTCTTTTGGTAATAAAGTAGCAAGGCTAAAATCAATAATTTTAGTCTTACCTGTTATGGGATGAATGAGGATGTTTGCAGGCTTGATATCTTTGTGAATGATGCGATGGCGATGCAAGCCTTCCAAAGTTGTAGAAATTTCAATAGCAATATCAAAAAACTGACTTAATGAAACAGTATTTTTTCCCTGTTGCTGCTCTTCTATGCGCCAGAGATTCAGGGCTAGCCCCCCAAAATCTTCCATGACTATAGCATATCTATTATGGTAATTTTCTAGGCTTAGTAGTTTGACTATTCCCGGAACTTCAAGATTTTGGGTAATTGTGTATTGATTGCGGAACTGATTAATTTCAGCAAAGTTAGGATCTTCATTGCGCATCAGTTTTAAAATAACTGATTGCTGGTCTTTTTCTCTAATAGCCCGATAAACTAAGGTTTTTTGACCTGAATATATTTGCTCAGTAATGCGATGACCAAGTATAGGAGATACAGTATCTGATAGTACTAACATTGTAGCCTGCGATTATAAATTTTATTTCTATGGTTCAGTATTCCCATGACATAGTTAGCACTATCATTAAATAGTTTTAGTTTTGTTTGTTCTGTATATTTTAATGTTGTACTTCGCAATAAATTAAAATAATTACTGTAATTAAAAATATCAAAATTGAAAAAATAAGCTGTCAAACTTTTAAATTGGATATTTTTCGTGTAGGGTAGTCAAAGATCAAGAGTCCTCAATAGTTATTCTGGACTCTGAAAAACCTTGATAAGTAATGATGCAGATTCAATGTATTTCAGCCTAGCAGGCGCGATCGCTCTGCTCAATAAAAAACCCTGCCTTTATCTCTTGTTAGAAGAAAATTTGGCAGGGCTAGTCTTTCTATAGCTGCTTTGTTTGACATAGCAGTTGGGGTTATTAATCTTTTTCAGTACACTCGACCATACATATTTGCGAAATCGGGCAAAATATATCCAGATGCGATCGCGTATTGGTTATTCAGTACTAGTAATCAGGGTGTTCAGAGTACCCCAAAGGGGTGTACATCAATAATGATAGCTACTTAACTTTCTGTTTAATAAAAGTCACAACCTGAGCTAGTTGTTTCTTCAAACCATCAATTTCTGCTTGCATCTTGACGATTTTTTCATTGAGCATCTCAATTTCCGCAGAGGGAGCAGCCTCAACAACAGGTGTTGGAACAGCACTACTAGTAGTACTAGTGCTAGAAGTTGTGACTGTACCATTACCGTAACTAGAAGTTGAGACTGGAGCATTACTAACAGCAACACCAGCTCCTACCAAAACAGGTTCTGGGCGTACCTGTTTGGATTTCGCCATTGCTGATTTAATAGCACCAATTAGTTGCTTCTGGTCAAAGGGCTTCCCAAGAAATTCAAAATATTCAAAGGGTTCGGGAATTTTCTCCGTCACTTCTTCCTTACGGCCAGACATCATCACTAAGGGAATCTTCCTTAACTCTGGCTGGGCTTGAATTTGCTGGAACACTTCCCAACCACTCATTTTGGGTAAGAGAAAATCCAACATGATTAAGTTGAATTTTTCTTTAAGGATAAAATTAAGTCCTTCCAAGCCGTCTTTTGCTTCCACAACCTCGAAATTGCCAGGAGGCAACATTTCTCGTACTTTTACTCTGACAACTGTGGTGTCATCAATAACTAGGATTTTGTTACTTGCCACGACTGATTACTCTAACAGAAACTATAGGTGAAGATGGCTATTTTGCCGTTGGACGTTGAGAATGCTCCCACTATATCCAAAATTTATCTTGAATGGGGGAGAGTATATTCCGCTATAAGTGATGTTACTGGATGTGTTTTAAAAAACTTCGGCTTATATTCTTGGCAAATTGTGTCATGGTGATATTTAAGGCTTGAACCTTGCGCTAGAGCATAGGAAACTTGCCCTACAGTACCTTTGGATCTTGCTTGGATGTCTATGACTTCGTCACAACAAGCCCAACTCAAGTCAGAAATTATGGCAATGCCTAGCTGGTTACGTCGCTCTATCGGCAAAGCCAGTGAAATCTCTACCGTACAACGCATTATTAAGCAGCGCCAAATCCATACAATTTGCGAAGAAGGACGTTGCCCTAATCGGGGGGAATGCTATGCCCAAAAAACAGCAACTTTTTTACTAATGGGGCCTACTTGCACACGCTCTTGTGCATTTTGTCAAGTAGATAAAGGCCATGCACCAATGCCTGTTGACCTAGAAGAACCGCAAAAGGTGGCAGAAGCAGTGCAGCTTTTGGGTTTACGTTATGTGGTTTTGACTTCTGTCGCCCGTGATGACTTGGCAGATCAAGGTGCGGGTCATTTTGTCCAAACAATGAAAACTATCCGTCAGTTGAACCCAGAAACTCAAATTGAAGTGTTGACACCAGATTTTTGGGGCGGTGTAGGGGCTGGGGAAGAAGGTCAACGCCAACGGATAGCGATGATTGTCAGGGCGAAGCCAGCTTGTTTTAACCACAATATCGAGACAGTGCGACGCTTAACCGGGCCAGTCCGCCGGGGAGCGAAGTACGATCGCTCGCTCCGTGTCCTTGCAATTGTAAAAGAAATAGATTCTTCCATCCCCACGAAATCAGGTTTGATGCTAGGACATGGAGAAACCAGCGATGAAGTCATTGAAACAATGACAGATTTAAGAGCAGTCGGATGCGATCGCTTAACCATTGGTCAATATATGCGACCGTCTTTGGAACATCTGCCAGTTCAAAAATACTGGACTCCAGAGGAATTCGATCGACTCGGCAGCGTAGCATGGAAGATGGGATTCAGCCATGTCCGTTCCGGGCCTCTGGTTCGCAGTTCCTACCATGCAGGTGAAGAGACGTGAGCAGCAGAGGAAAAGGGACAAGGGGAGTAGACCATAAATAACTAATGACTTTTGTCCAATGCCCGATGCCCCATGCCCAATGCCCAATGCCCGATGCCCAATGCCCAAACTACACAAATATTTTTAAAGAATTTGGGCAATCGGTACACCTGTTTGGTATGTCTTAAAAAGTCCTGAAATTTAGGAGAACAGCCTAATGACTGCTAAAAGTAAAAATTCCCCGGTTGCTGACAGTGGAGCTAAACCTCCCTATCCCTTCCGTACTGGTTGGGCATTGTTGTTGTTAGCGATCAACTTCTTAGTTGCGGCCTATTACTTCAATATCATCCAATAGTTAGAAGTTGAGCGGTGCTGCTCAAATCGTGCCTTTGAATAAACCTTTGGGACGAATGAGCAGCACCAAAATCATAATTAACAGCGCTACACCTTGTTTATATTGAGAACCGAGCCAAGGAGTGCTGACTTCTTGGACTATACCAATGATAAAAGCGGCGGCGATCGCACCATAAGGATTGCCAATTCCACCCAAAATCACTGAGGCGAATAGGGGCAAAATCAAAAACCACCCCATATTTGGGCGCACAGCAGTAATCAAGCCGTACATACTACCTCCTAAGGATGTCAGTGTGCCAGCAATTACCCAAGTCCAGAGAATTACTTGTTCTACATTAATACCAGAAACCCTAGCTAAGTCTAGATCGTCAGCTACAGCTCGCATCGCCTTGCCAATTTTGGTGTTTTGTAAGAGGTAATGCAGCGCTAAAATAGCTAGCACTGCTAAACCCAATACCAACAATTGATTTTGCGGCACTTTTAAGCCAAAGATGTCTAAAGCTGAGGTAACAGGTACATTGTAATTTTGGTTCTTACCACCCCAAATCAGAATAATCCCATTACGTAAGAATAAGGCAAGTCCGATGGAAATAATAATTAGCGTAGTGGAAGTAGCGCGGAGACTCCGCATTCTTGACCACAGCAACTTTTCGGATAACAGCATTGTCGCTACTGTTCCTGCCGCAGCCAGGATCATCGACAACCAAATATTAATACCAGCAGTATTTACTAGCAGCGTCAGGTAAGCTCCCAAAGTGAGAAAGTCACCGTGAGCAAAATTTGACAACCGTAAAATCCCGTATGTTAGAGTCAGTCCGACTGCCGCTAGAGCAATAATACTCCCTACAGCAATTCCATTGATAATTAATTGAGCAAGTTGTAAATCCATAGTCTTAAGTTGATCTTAAGAAATTCCAAGCTTAGTGATTTCGTACATTAAATTGTGGGATCTTCGTCACATTCGACACTATAGGTTATGCTTTATAAATAAAAACAAATGTGCGCTAATATACATAAGATCCTGTTCGCACTCTTGTGCGAAGCGAAACTTGTTCAACGGTCTAGTTGACCATGCAGCAGTATTCAAGCTTACCAGAACAGAACTCACAGATAGATGCAACTCAAACACTTTTGACCACAATCCAGCAACTTCGGGCCGAGTTGTGGCTGGAAAGCAGCTTGAACCAGTTGCAAAGCCATCTTAATGATTGCCTGCTTTCTGCTTGTACTACTTTGCCACAGCAAAGAGCGACAGAAGCAGAAATTTTCCAAATTTTGGTCAACGATCTTAACCATGCTTTAAATAGCACCCAGGTGGCGATCGCTCTGTTCCAACCGCAAGAAATAACTGGTAAAGTCTGTTATGTTTCTCCATCGCCATCCCGGCGATCGCAACTTCCACAGCTAGAAGCAATCTCCAAAAAAGGCAGAAAGCTACGCTTGAGATTGGACGAGCCGGTAGAACTCGAAGATTTGCAGCACCTTGAGAATCAAGAACCACCCAACGCTTGGCAGTTGAGCGATGATTCTGGTGGGATGGTAGTCTGGCTAATAATTGCCAAGATACAAGTTAGACCGGATTGTGATTCTTTCCCAGGATTAGAACCTCAATTTAGATCGCAACTAATTGCACGGGCTGTTAAGTACTGCAATGTAGTGTTGGCACAGCTAAGACAAATACAATCTTGGCAACAAAAAACCCAATACTTAGGTAGTTCTAATCGAGAACTGGAGCGTACCAATCAACTTAAAAACCAGTTTTTGGCAAATACGAGTCACGAAATCCGCACACCGTTGAGTTCTATCATCGGTTTTACCCACCTGCTTTTAGCTCAAGGCTACGATCCGACTAAAGAACGTCATCAAGAATATTTAAATATTATTCAATCCAGTGGCAAGCACCTGCTAGCGCTAATAAATGATATTTTGGATCTCTCTAAAATTGAAGCCAACCAGCTGGAAGTGCAGTGGGAAATAGTCGATGTACCAGCGCTATGTCGCAATGTTTTGGCATTAGTCAAAGAAAAAGCTGCCAACAAGGGTTTAAAGCTGCTTTTGGATCTAGACACAGATGTAACAACTCTTGTTGCCGATCCGTTACGTCTAAAACAAATGCTGTTGAATTTACTCTTCAACGCTCTTAAGTTTACAACTACAGGAACTGTTGGTTTAAAGGTTGTGGCTCAAGGTAGTTTTGTGAATTTTACAGTTTGGGATACTGGCACTGGTATATCCAAAGCAGACCAAACTCAACTGTTTCAACCGTACTTCCAAATTGCTAACTCCACAGTTGCTCGTCATGAAGGTACTGGTTTAGGTTTAGCCGTGACTCGCAAACTCGCAGAAGTTCACGGTGGTTGTATAGAAGTCGAATCTGAAGTTGATTGTGGCTCGCGTTTTACTATCGTACTGCCCCTAAATCCCATTGGGGAATTAGCAGGAATTGGGGGTGAAATTGCTGATTCATCTTCCTCTCCGCCTCTACCTAGCGCCCCTAGCTCTCTTTTAGAAATTTTGTTAGTGGAAAATGACTTAAATAACGCTAAATTGATACAAATTTATTTAGAAAAATTGGGCTATCAAGTAACTTGGGTAAAAAATGCTGCCGAGATGTGGGAAGCGCTAGAAAATATCAACCCAGCAGTAGTTTTAATGGATGTGAATTTGCCGGATGATCATGGCCTGAACTTAGTACGGCAACTGAGAGAAAACCAGCATTATCAGATGACTCCGGTAATTGCCCAAACAGCAATGGCAATGAAAGGCGATCGCGAAACTTGTCTGACTGCTGGAGTAAATGACTATATTTCTAAACCAATTGATTTACCTCTATTAGCTAGTCTGGTAGCAAAATACAGCAAACCTTAGAAATTCGTAGTTCGTAATTCATGGCTAGTTAACTGGCAATTTGGAGTTCATGCTTTTGATCGGGCAAGAGACTCTGCTGAAATTGTGCATTATTCTGGGGAATGAGTTGGGAATTGACATATTCTATAACTAAAGGATGTAGCGAGAACCTAGCCCCCTGGGTTTCAATGAGCGATCGCACTTGCAAAGACTCCAACACCTCCAATAAAATTTGGGGTGAGATGGAAGATGCCAGATGCGATCGCAATTGAGCAAATGAAATCGGTTGGCAATGGAATGCCAAGGATTTGAGAATTTCCTTAGCTGTATCTGATAAGCATTGCCATTGCTGTTCTAACAGGTTGGACACTTCACCGAAAACAGGGGTTTGTTGCTGCAAAAATTCACCAATTTTGCCAGCAAATAAATTTTGAATAGTGGTGGAGACAAGATTTAAAGCCAGGGGGTGTCCTGCATAAGATTCTACCAGTCTGTACCAATCTTCTGGGGTTCCCTCAAAAACACCCTTGGTGTTGAAAAGTTCCTGAACATCTGGCATTTGCAAGCCGTTGAGATGGAAGACTCGCACTGGGCAGATTTCACCTGCCAATGGTGTAATTTCTTTTGGCTGATCGCGACTTGTGAGGATCAAGCAGCTTTTATGGGTAGATTCTCCCAACCGCTTAAAAAATTCTCGATACTCTCGATCTCCTTTGTCAGGAAACCAGACGCAACTGTTGCAAGCCGACTTTTGAGTTACACAATCTTGTAAAACAGCATCCACCCCATCTAAAACCAGCAGACAACGGTGGTGTTGTAAATAATCAATAAACCGTGACATTCCGCCATGTACGTTATCTGGTAAATTCGTGTCTTGTCCGTTGGATAAGAAGCTAATGAGGTCAGATAATAAGTCTTTGAGGGGAGGACGAGGTAAGAGCGATCGCCAAATCACGAACTCAAACTGATCCTGAAGCTGTTGAGTAAGTTTTACGGATAGCCAGGTTTTACCGATACCACCCATGCCCAATAGAGTAATAAAACGGCAGGGTATTGCCTTATTTGTAGGAGATTCATTTAAAATCCACTGCTTGAGAGTTGCCAGTTCTTCGCTGCGTCCGCAACAAAGGGAGACATCTGGTGCTTCTCCCCAAGAGAGCGAAGTTTGGATTTCTTTGTTACCGTTCTGGAGATAGTTATCAGGATTGGCAAATTGATAGTCTTGGGATTCAAGTTGCAGGTTAAATGCACCAAAACAGTACTTCAGGGTTTGCCGATCTACCCCCACTTCACAAGCAAATACCTTTGCTACTGTATCTGGATCTAACCTCATGCGAAAGCCTAAGGCTTCACGGGTATAACGTTGATCGAAATTTTCATTACTTTCTGATTCAGATTTTGCATCTTGGAGTTTCTGCAATCCTTGGGGCGTTAGGATTACACCACGTCTACGGCTCCTTTGTTGGGATTTCATTGGAAACCTCGCAGATTATAAATGTATTTTTTATGGATAAACATGACCGTTTCTAGTGCATCAGTTAAAATGCACCAGCAAACAGGAGATGACTGGCAAAATTCAGCAGTAAATAACTTCAGTTGCGAAATCTACAAAGTTATCTACGACTTAATAAAGTCTTGATTGTAAAAAATGCACCCTATTAAAAGGAATGTTTCAAGAATTCTGTTAGCGAACACAGATGCAACGCACCATTTCCGACCGCAAGTACGTCAGAGTTAAAAGACGGAATGAAGCAAACTTATCCAGCAATTTTTATGTTACTTGCTTTATTGTCGCATGGACGTTAAGTAATTTTACGGATTTTCATGAAGTCCGCGATCGCAAATCACTCAATATTATTGCAGTTGCACGGTTGAGGTTGGTTAATGCCATAGAGAAGTGTGTCACATTGATGAGTGCGATCGTCGCAGACGTTGGCGCAGCCATCGTCTTTCTCTGCTGTTGTATTTTCGGAAAACACTAGTTGCTTGCAAGTTTTAGGACGAGTCTATTGAAATTGACGATTCAAGGTAAGCAAGTCAATATTCTTTAGCCTTGCTAACTCCTAAGAGCTTCTAGGCAATCTAGCCACTGTTCTAGCTGATCCTCATAGTGGATCAATTTTTCATGTCCGATTTCGGTGAGTTCGCCCCATTTACAGCGATCGCGTAACTCCTGTAATCGTTGCTGCTGATCGGGCGGAAGGCGACGTTGGATGACTTCCAGCAGCGCTATCTCCTGAGGATTGGATGCAGCTTGTTCTGAGGGTTCAGACAGAAACTCCAATAATTGAACGACAGCACTTAACTTTTCTGGGGATAACTGCTCAATCAGTGCGATCGCTCTTCTACGAATATCGGTGGCTGTTGTCATGGAAGGTCACGCTTGCCTGTGTCTAATCAAATTGTACTCAGATTGGACAGGTTTTTCGATTGGTCTCAAATGTATCGGCGATCGCACCAATAATCCCAAAGTCTGAGGCGATTGCTGTTGGTGTAATGGGAAAATTGGGAAGCGATCGCCAATCCGGAGCATTGCTTTGGGGACTTAAAGACAAGAAGCGCTTAAGTTAGTTAACTTCGGTTGTGAAAACTCGATTTAAATATCTTGGCGATCGCACTTTTTTATGTGTTACTGAGTGCGATAGCTTTCTTTATTAGTTATTGAGAGCGATCGCCTTTTTTGTTGCCTGCTTTTGATTCTGTTTTTTTTAGGGGTATCGCTGCTTTGGAAATACTGCT
Organism: Aulosira sp. ZfuVER01; assembly: GCA_034530615.2. GTDB lineage: Bacteria > Cyanobacteriota > Cyanobacteriia > Cyanobacteriales > Nostocaceae > Aulosira. Next base: position 42,239 of record JAVRCV020000015.1, on the reverse strand, counting down.
AAATAAGTGCGATTGATCATCTAAAAAGATCGGTATCTGAAGTTATGGACAGTTACGCTTACCTGTGTCTGATCTAATTGTTGGTAATTGATTTAACGCTTTATGACTGTAAATGCTGAAATTAAGTTTTACCAACCGAATTTAAGGAGGAAATGGCACATGATGTCAAGCCTTGTAATGTAATGTTTGGAATCATGACTTTCCTCAATTTAGAAGCTTGAAGATAAGAAGTCTTTAAATTAGTTACTAAGTTCGTCATTTTCGGTTGTCGAGACTAGATTACACAGACAAGATTAAACTATGTTAGATTTCAACTTCTATCTAGGAGCTTTTTATGGGACACTCTCCCTCTATCGACGAGCTACGTGATCAAGACCGCAAATTTCGACAATATCTAGACGAGTTGCTAGATGACATCAATAAAAAGGCAGCGGATGTTCGGAATCAAGTCAACGAAACTATTTCTAAACATTACTCTAGTGGTGGCTGGGACGATGCAAAACCTTTCCTTGATGGTGAAAATGTAGATGTTCAACATGTTAAGGATTGGTCACTTGATAATGTTACTAAAATTATTGGAGCAGTTAAAGATGCTATTTTTGGTACTGCTCCTCCCCCTCCTGGAGCTAAAGTTGCAGACAAAAAGTCTGAAGATATTGCACCTGCATTCACCGCAATTGCTAAACTTGACGAATATATTGCAGCAAAAGCTTTTGATGTGATTTCTGGCATCCTTCAGTCTTTTATGGCAAGCACAGAAGTGACAGCCAAAAGGGAAATAAAAAGTGAACCACTTGCTCCAGGTTTAACTCTTTTTGTGGGCATCCTTGAATGTGGCTATCAGTCTCAATCTTTTTTCCAAAATGAAATCATTACACAGGATTTCTACATCTACGCTGTTAGGTATTCAGCAAAATAAGCCTCTACTTATAGTAAGTTTGAAGATTTGGAGGCTTATGAAGATCTAAAAGTGGCGTGGCGAAAAAAAATGGACACTTTAGCTCAGAAGATAGATGACACGGAAGATTTAGATCAGCTCAAAAAATTGCAAAATAACTTTGATTATTATACATCGCAACTTGACGCTCTTCAGAAGAAAATTGAATCACTTCAACAGGCTAAGATAACCGCACTTACAAATCGTGTTGAAAGCCGTTTAGTAAATGCTGGTGTGTTAAGGCAACAGATTGAGGCGTTGACCAGAACAACACAAACTTTAGAAAAACGATTTGTAGGCGTTGAGATACAGCTAAAAGCCTTGATGCAATCGAAAGTAGGCGCAACAAAACAAGGAAACTGGTTGTATCTGGGACATGGTACGCCAAAAGAGTTTTCCTCCATTGATTCTCCCAGAGGGACAATATTAACTTTCTGGGCTAAGCAAAATACTTTGTTGGATGTAAACACAGGAATAACGATAGCGACAATGATTAAGCGGGATTGTTTAAATTTAGAAAGTATCTTGAAAATGCTTCAAGAGGCTGGTGTTCAAGCTATTAGCGAGCAGCAGTGTACTATTGGTAAGGCTAACCCCCAGGACTATTACTTGCAGGGAGACGATCAAATACCCTGTCTCATAATGGATCTAAGTACGGGGAAATGGACAAGGCTAGACTCAACGTTCTCAATAACTTTGTCTCAACTCTTACAGAGCATTAGTGGAAATATACACTTTGTATGTTGTCGTGGTGGGAATGGAGACATAACAGCAATAACTGATAAAGCACTATTAGTGAAGGATCTAAATGGTCTTCTTTCGTAATAATGAAGTGATTCTTTTTTTCTCATATCAATGCCATGCTTGTTGTTTAAAATGCCAATCAGTGCTTCAGCCAGCACTTGCAATCAAACTATTCATGAGCAATCGCCTGACTTCTGTTTACTAGCTGTCTGTCTTAAGTGCGATCACCCCTTCATTCGCCATCTTTTGCAGTCAAGCGATCGCCATCAAGCGCATCATTTCTCGTCCTGGGCGATCGCCTCAAGTATTTAACAATACTGGTAAAGGCAGAATGCGCTCAACTATTTTTGGAAGTAGGGCGATCGCGTGCAGCAGGGGCAAAAAATCTACTGCATCGCCCTGCAATTGAGTTGCATCGCCTTGCAATTCAATTACCCCTCCAGTGCATAGAAGCTCTGCTTCTTGTCGCCAGACATCGCTCGTCCTGTAGCATAATCTAATCAACACCCGTTCCGCCGATAGCAGAGAGTGCGATCACATCTGTTGAAAACCTTACCAGCTAGTGAGCAAGACGCGATCGCCTGACTTCTAGTTACTGATTGTCTTTGTTAAAGTGCGATCGCTCTTTCTTCAGATATGCTGAAAGGCGATCGCACTTTTTTATCTGTTAGGAGGCGTTCGCGCAGCGTACCGTAGGCGATCGCTTTTTTCATCAGTTATTGAGAGCGATCGCTTTTTTGTTGCCTGCTTGTGATTCTGTTTTTTCAGGTTGATCGCTGCTCTGGAGATAACTGGTCAATGAGTGCGATCGCTCTTCTACGAATATCTGTGGCTGGAGTCATGGAAGGTCACGCTTGCCTGTGTCTAATCAAATTGTACTCAGATTGGACAGGTTTTTCGATTGGTCTCAAATGTATCGGCGATTGCTGTTGGCGGGATTTTGGAATTGGGAAGCGATCGCCAAGTTGAAAACCTTACTTGCCAGTGAGCAAGATACGATCGCCTGACTTCTGTTTACTGACTGTCTATTTTAAAGTGCAATTGCTATCAAACGCTTCTGCCAAATAAACTGTATATAGATAACAAAAAGTAGTTTAACTAATTATCAATTACGAATTCATTAAAACAGCTCTTGCCAAAATATCGGCAAGAGCTGTTTTAAATTATTATGGTTGATGATTAGTGATACCCAAGGTAAAAATTTAGGCATCTTCAAGTTCAAATTGTGCCACTGTAATCGCATTAAAAGCAAAAGCTATAACTAATGGCATAGGGCACTTAAAGAAAACCGTAGATAAGACAGCTACAATTGTGCCAATTATTGCTGATGTAGACCAGAATCTTTCTTCAACAGTTAGTCCATTTTCAGCTTTAATCAATCTCAGCACATGAGACGGAATTGGTTCAGGCATTACACCGCCTGGAGGAAAAGCCCAGTAATTATTGCGCCGTTCGACAAATAAATCTGTCCAGCCATTTTCTAGGCACCATGCCTCAATCCATTCGATAGCGTAATGATTCATCATCGGGTTGCTAGTGTAACTTGTTGAATTTGTGTAGTTCTATGAATCTAAATACTTAGTAAATTCGATGCTATAAACTTAAGGATGATTCTTCACTTAAATAAAGCTTTATCAAGCATTTGCAAATCATATATAAATACATTCAAACAATGCTCAACTTAATTACAAGACTAACAGCCGATTGAGCCTGGTTAAATCAAAATACAATAAACTTAACCAGGAGGTAAACAAGTAAAGTATTGTAAATAAATCTCTGGATAGAAGCTGAAATCTAAAATAGACCTAAAAAAAATATATATTCTAAAAAACTATTTTTTAAGTCAAGAATTGTAAACAATTAAGCAGCGATCGCCTCAAGATTGTAACGAAAGATTAAGCGATCGCCTGTTAATATTTCTTGATTTTGATGCCACTACCTAATATTAATTTTGTAATTAGTTAGTATAATCAGAAACTTACAATGAACTGCTGCTACCGATCTGGGTAAGTGTTGCAGAAATACTTAGTTGGTTACTATATTTGAATTTGATATACTCACAGCAACCTATTGGATTGCAGAAACATTGCATAGAAAGTCTCTACAATCCAAAATCCAAGCAGTTGCTTAGATGCGTTGTACTCCCGGACGACCGTTTTCAACTACGAATGAGGCCGGGTTACTAATCGTACCATCTGGAGTTGTGACGTTTGATACTACCAAATAGTCTGTCCTCCAGGTGGTGGGAGTGACAGAACAACGGAGATAGCCGCGACGATTGTTATAGAACTTAATGTGTGGGTTATCGGTGCTGTTAATATAGCTGGGGATAGTGTCCGATCCATCTCCACCAGAGCTAATTGAAGTACCAACGAATTCACTGCCAACTGTAGCGGAGTTTGGATCGTTAAAGTTAGCTTTTAAATCCATTGCCCAATTATTATGGACATCACCTGTTAAAACTACAGGATTAGATGGTTTGCGCTGTTCCAAGAAACGCATCAGGCGATCGCGGGAAGCCACATACCCATCCCACTTATCCATACTGTAAGTAGTGCCTTGTCCTGCTGTTCTGTCGATTTGAGCAACTATCACCTGTTGAGCCAGAACATTCCATTTAGCAGCTGATTTATCTAAACCGTCGTATAACCAATCCTCTTGAGCTTTGCCAGTAATAGTTGCTTGTGGGTCAAGATTTGCTGGGCAACGCTCTTTAGTACCATCGCCACAGGGTTGATCGGTACGGTATTGACGGGTATCTAAGACATGAAATGTCGCCAGATTACCGTAGTTCAATCGACGGTAAAGTTGCATATCAGGGCCTACTGGTCGCGAGAAGGGACGCAATGGCATATGTTCGTAGTAAACCTGATAAGCAATTGCTCGCCGTTTGAGAAAAACTGCTGGATCTTGATCGGGTTCATTATCTACTTCTGAGATGAAGTTGGCATAGTTATTTTCTACCTCATGGTCATCCCAGGTAAGAATCCAAGGAAAGGCTGCATGAGCAGCTTGGAGATTCACATCACTTTTGTAGAGGGCGTGACGGTTGCGGTAATCTTCTAATGTGAAAATTTCTGAACTATTATGCTGTCTGGGAATAGTAGCACTGATAGGACTGATTCCTCCCTCATAGATGTAATCACCAACATGGACTACCAAGTCCAGATCATCCTGAGCCATGTATTTGTAGGCAGTATAGTATCCCTGCTGATAGTTCTGGCAGTTTGCTAGTGCAAATTTCAATTTATTGGAGTAGCTACCTAATGCTGGAGTAGTACGAGTCCGGCCAATTGGGCTAGCTTCATTGCCGACAATAAACCGATACCAATACCATGTATCAGGTGAGAGTCCTTCAACTACAACCCGAACTGAATGAGCTAGTTCTGGTGTTGCCAGTTCTGTACCTCTGGACAAAATCCGCTTCATTTTGGGGTCGGTTGCTACTTCCCAGCGAATTGGCACATTCACAGGTGGCATACCACCTCCATTTAGAGGTTCGGGTGCTAGACGAGTCCATATAACTACACTGGTGTCATAAGGATCGCCTGACGCCACACCCAGCTTAAAAGGATAGTCAGAAAATCTGCCTGTGGCGATCGCGCGTTGATGAGAAAATTGGCTAGCGATCGCTAAACCAGTAAATGCTCCTGCCCCAATGATGAGGTTGCGTCGCTTGATAGGATAGTGCAGCAACCGCTCAAAATTCTCGTAATTGAACATCCTTTCTTTATCCCTGACTATATGGGTGAATCAAAGCAGAGAAATATATGACACCAAAAAATAGAGTAATTATAGGTAAAACCTATGAAGAAGACCCTTTCTAAATCAGGTTTTTACGACCAGATTTCTTTTAACTAAAATGTGTCACTGATTGCTTTGATGCCCAAAAAATACTCAGAAGATATTAATTTTGTATAAAGGAAGAGTTAATATCAACTTAATTTTCGGATATTAGAAGGTTATGCTGGATGACAAATACTAGAAGGCTCTTGAGTGAAGGCTGTTATTTTTTAAGCCAAGAATGGTCAATAATTAGTTCAGCGATCGCTTGTTTATAAGCGATTATTTCAACCCGATAAAATTGAGAAAAGTTTCCTAGGGAAGTTTTGGATGATTTAGCAAGTGTTTGATATTGTCATGAAAAATTAAGCGATCGCTAGTTAATCTAATTTAGATGTAATTACCTCTGTGGGGCGGAGAATCTTTTCTCTCAAACGAAACCCCTGACGCACGATTTTAGTAATTGTTTGGTCTTCTATATCAGTTCGGACTTCTCGATCGACTACACGACACAAGTTGAAATCTGGTTGAGTATCTTGTAGTTCTATAGGTAAAACTTGGCGTTTTCTTAGTATACTGAGAAACTTACGCTGAACTGCTCCTACAGATCTGGGTAAGCGTTGGATAAATTCTTGGTTGAGTTCCGGATTTTTTTCTAAATATTCCAGCAAAGTTTCTAATGCATCAGCAACTTCCAAAAGTTCCAAGAATAAATCTTCAGTATCTGCTGCTGTTTGGGTTTGCTGTTCTCGCAAGGTCTGTTGGAGTGAAACGTTTTGTTTTTGGAGGTTACTAAATTCTCGGATGAGCAAGTCGCGGTTCTCTTGGCTCAGAATAGAATCAGACATGAGAAACCTCTTTAGAGAGCATAGATAAAGTTTTCGTTACCCAAGTTCGTACTTGAGGATGGGTGTGGTTGCTTAAAAGCTGACAAAGAGCGATCGCTCTTTGTAACTGTCCACCTAGCTGATAGGCTTGAATTAGCCACATTTGGGCTTGAATGTAATCTTTGGTGTTGCGGTCTGTACAGCCTTGACAGTAATCTTCGAGATATTTGATGGCTTTGGGGTAACGACCTTCTTTGCAAGCTGTAATGCCTTCAGTCACTAATTCTGATAAGCTCATGGCTAACGGCTCACGTTCTACACGCTCTTGTTGGATAGCTTGAGCGATCGCTTGCTCTAATCGATCGAATTCTGGTAGTAAGACGAGTTCTGGTACTGGTTGCTCCAAAGCCGATAGATCGCTATATTTGAAGCGTTTAATAATGGCTAATATCGGACGCAAATAGTCGGCTATGATGCGTTCTTCTGGCTTCATTAAGCTTTTTTGGGCTTTAGCAATGATATCTACGGGATATTGCTTACGCTTCATTGCGGTGGCTACAGCTTTAGTAATTTCAGCTTTAGATGCTGCTGGGGATATACCTAAAATGTCATAAGGATTATGTTCCATAATGCACCTTTGATCAATGAATATTCAGGCTGTGATAAATTGTTTGAAAAGCAGGTTCATCGGGACAAATTTCGTAAGCCCAGCGACCTAATTGTTGAACTAGCTCAAAAGATAAATCTCTATCTTCAAGACCTTTAACTAAGGTCATAATAAAGAACTGCGCAACATAGTGGCGAATTGATTCGTGTTGTGAATATTTGGCGCGACGAATTGCTTCATCAAAGCGATCGCATTTCATCAAATCGTGTATTTCTTTTAGTTCTTGACTAAATTTATAAATTTCTTGAACATTTTCCGCATCAGGAGAGAGTTCGTAAGCCCATTTTCCTAAATTGTAAATATCTTCAAAGCCTAAATCCCGGTTTTGAAAACCTTTGGCTAATATATCTAGGCAAATATCGGCTACAACATTACGTATCCGTTGATTGTGAGATTTTTTAGCAAGCTTGACTGCTTCTTCAAATTTGTTACTCTTGAGTAATTTCTCGATCGCTTCGATTTCTTGCTGGAATTCAATCCTTTGAATTAAGTCAAGTACGATAGGATTTTGGGCATCAATTTTTTTGATTTCTTGGAGTTCTTTTAAAGCTTTATCTAAGGTAATCTTTTCATCAGCAACTTGCTCGCGAATATTTTCGGCTTTGTATTCAGCTAAATAACTTCTAGCAGGTTGACTAGCTAAGATGTCATACCAAAATTGAGCAAATTCTAAATGTTCAGGAATTTCTGAGATAGCTTGACGCTGCAATCCACAAAGTCTGTCTATTTCTTGTTGCCAATCTTTATTAGCTTGAATTTCTGACTTTGCTTCTTTGAGTGAGGTAATTGCATTGCGCCATTTTTTGTGATTGAGATGATAGCAGCCTTCATGATAAGCAACAAATTTTTGGGCAAATATTTCGATAGTATTAGTAGTTTGGGTTGCAGGTTTAAGTTGAATTGCTCTTTGAGCATCTCCTTCTAAACAAGCAGCTACAGCTAATCCCCAAGAAGTGTAAAGGGAACGGAGAATTTGCTGGCTAGAATCTATACTATGAACTACGATGTGTCGCCACAGAGAAATGTAATGGTGATAACAGCCTGGTGTGATAAATACATCATTTACTTTCATACCTTGCTGGGACGGCTCACCCATAAGTTTTAGGGCGACTAATTCCAAGCGATATTGATCTCGAAAATTCAAATATTTTTGAATATCGGTATCTTTGTAAGTATCAATTGCAGCTTCTAAGCGACGTTTCAATTCTAAAGATATTGATGTGAAATCAATCGGTTGATTTCCTAACCAAGGCACATCTTTGAGGGTTGGGTCTTTAGTTAAATTTGCTAGTGCTGTTGATAAGGAAATTATTAAATAAGAGAGGTTAGAGAAATCACTTTGGAAACAGTAATAAGTCGCTACTGTCCAATTATGTAATGTGGTAATGTTAGGCTGCGAAATCCAGATTCTTTCGAGTTCATTAGTAATAATCTTCCAATCTCCACTTTGCCATAATTCGACTGCTATACATGGCTGAATATGTTCTTTAAGATTTGCCTCTACTAAAGGATCTAAACCGAACTTTTGGATAAATTCTTGACTCGCATTTTGAGCGCGATCTAGATTTTCAGTATTGACAAATTGTTCAATATTCTGTATTAATAAAAGACGTTTTCGTTGGGCAAGACTATTAAGAATTTGCCGTTGTTCGGTAATCAAAGCAGTAGTAGATAGACCTTGCCACTCTCGATGAGCTTGCTGTAAATTCTCTTGTTTAGCATAGGCAAATCCCCGTAGATAAGCAGCTTGTTCTCCAGGTAAGCTCATGAGATGAGATAATGCGATCGCCCAATTCTCAGTCTTAATGGCAACGATTCCTAACCTGATTTGGCAGTCTGTTGGGTTTGGTAAGAGCAATTTAGCATTTTCATACAAAGATACAGATGCTGGAAAATTACCCGCTTTCTCTGCTGCTAACCCTTGACGAAACTGTTCTCTACCTTTGATTGTGAGTTGTATTTCTTGGAGCAATTCGAGTCCATCTGAGCGCGGAAAATTAGCCACAGCAGCTTCTAAAATTGCGATCGCTCTCTGTAATTTTCCTTGATTTTGAGCTTGTTGCGCTCTTTGGAAAGCAGCGTAATAGATTTTTTCTGTTTCTACTTGGGATTTAGCAGCGTTAATCGCCTGTTGTAAAGCTTCAGTAGAGTATAGTTCTTCGGCTTCACGGTAAACTGCGATCGCATTTTGAAAGAATCTATTTTCGGCGTGTGATTGTGCTTTTTTTACTAGTATCTGAAACTGTTGCCGCCTTTGTAGTTCTCGTTGACACTTGTTAATTGCTCGCGATATGCGCTCATCATGGAGAATTTGAGTACAGCTTTGATAAAGAGCGATCGCATTTACAATTGCTTGGGTTTCTAAAGGATCGCCATTATCCTGTTTGAGCAGGTTTTTAGCTTTAACAGCCAGTTTGTCTGCTTCTAAAACTTGCCTGCGCCATTGGTGTAATTGCTGGGTAAAGTTGCCTAATAAATTACCCAATAACAATTGACGAATCAAACGTTCCCAAAAACCTGGTTTCTTATACCAAACAGCGAGAGCCTTTTCAGCAATGTTGACTGCTTCCCGTAGATGCTTGGTTTGAGCTAATTTTTCGGCTTTTTGCTGGGCTTCTTTGGTTTGTGGTGCTTGCTTGTAGACATCAACTATCCCCACACCCAACAAAATCTTACTGAGAGTGTTGAAACTATCAAGGATGCTCATCCAGGTTGCTCCTTGCAGTTGGGAATTTTAAACACTTCCCCAACATCTATATGATTCTCTCTTCCTTTGAGTTGGGGATTAGCTTTAACCATCACATCCCAAGAGGTTCCTGTACCACAAAATTTTTCTGCGATCGCACTGAGATAATCTCCAGATTGGACAGTATAAGTAGTTGGTTTTGGGGGTTTTTTCACTACCACAGGAGTATTTGGTGGTTTTGGAAGAAGGCTAGTAGCTGCAACTGGATGGGGAGCAGAGACAGTTAATGTATGTAACTGTGTTTGTTGGAAGATAAAGCTGCTTCCGGCTCCCAAACAGACACCAATCATTAGCATCAACAAGGCAATCCCTATTGGCCAAGTCGCAACCTTTACTGGTTGTACGAGGGTTTCTACAGAGGGTAATTCTTGGAGCATCCGAATCACAGACAAGTCGGTATCGCAGTTAGGGCAAGTTTTACCTGCAACTTCTTGATAACCGCACACAGGACAGTTCAGTTTGATATTCATCGTGTGAGTCCTGTGACAATGCTTTTAGCAGTTGATTCTTCATTTAGCCAATGCTTCACACCTGGTTGTAGTTCGCGCCACAAGCGATCGGCTTCGTGTGTATCACCCTTTTCCATAGCACCAACCATCCGAGAAAGCTTGTCAGACATGGCATTTGCTTGAGTAGGCGCAACTGAATGAGCTTGGCGGATTGCGGCTATACTGACTTGAATCAGCTTGGCTTCATCAGGTAGATTGTTGAGTTCTTTTTCTGCATCTTCATTGAGAGATTCCATCCTTGAGGAGTCGTTGCTATTGATGGCATTTTGTAAATCTTGACTCAGCTTTTGCAATCGTTCTTGCTGCGGCTGAGGAATCATAAACCCACAGAATTTAACTATGCGATCGCATTCACTCACGAAAAACTCAGCTTCTAGACGTTCCCTAGACATGGATACCCGGAATTTTTGTAGATTCATTCCAGCGCGATCGCGTAAATCGATGCGTTCTTCTCCGGTCTTGGGATCGATAATTTGATTGCTTAACTGCACAACTGGTAATGCTAACTTCAGTGCTTCTTCTACACCGAAATCGGTTAACTCTTGGTTGTTGAGTTCTGCGATCGCTTCTTCTAATCCCTGATATATTTTCTCGTCAGACCGCCCTCTTGAAAAGGTACAACTCACTCTTTCTGAAGGGTCATTTTTCAAAGTAGCGGTCATTCCCAAAACACTATTTTTTTCATCTAACTCTAAGTTGACGAGAATTTCTGTACCGTGTGGATAGTAATAGTTTAATCCCAACCACATATCGCCAATACTTTCAAAATGTTCATCCTCATCAGGGCTAAAAAACTTAAAGTGAATCAACCTCTGTCCATCAGCAGTTGTTTTAAAAGTATGGGATGTGGTGACTGGCAGAATATCTCCCTGATTAATAACTTTATACTGAGCATCTACTAACTTAATATAGTAATCACGAGAAACTGTGGTGACTTTATCTGTTTGTCCAGCCGCAACAATAGCTGCACCCTCTGCTACCGCATACATCGGGCGGGGATGCACTACAACTTTATTAGCCCCAAAAGCTTCTTTAACTTTGCGTTGTACTAAGGGAATTTGCGAAGAACCCCCCACCAACAGAACTACATCCACCATTTCTATATGATGTTCTGCGTATTCTAAAGCTTGGCGACAAATTTGAATGGAACGTTCTACCAAATCAAAAATCATCCCCTCAAATTGCTCGCGGGTAATTGTCACTTCAATAGGAATCGCAATTCCTAATTCATCTAATAATTGAGTAGCAGGCGCAATTTGAGATACTGTAGCAGTGCTTAATTCAACTTTCGCCCGTTCTACTGCTATTTTCAAGTCAACGTTAAATCTTACTCGTTGATAGTGAGGCATGTTAGCAATTAAGCTATCAATATCAGCGATGTTTTCTTGTTGGGAAACTTGCTCTTTGACAAACTTGATAATGCGAGAGTCAATGTCATCTCCTCCCAACCATAAATCGCCAGCTTTCCCTGATTCAATAAATGAAGTTCCAGCTGCTTGAATTAATGAAGCATCAAATGTCCCACCACCAAAATCAAAGACTAAAATCGTTTTAAAATCGTCTCCCTTGGGAGAAAAACCGTAAGATATTGCGGCGGCGGTAGGTTCGGGTAGCAATTCTAAAGGAGTCAGACCGGCTTTGAGTGCAGCAGTGCGGGTGGCTTGGCGTTGTTTGTCGTTAAAGTAAGCAGGGACGGTAATTACAGCTTGGTCTATAACTTCGTCTGTTTTACCAATCCCTTGGCGATAAGCTTGGGCATTTTGTACAACTTTTTTGAGAATTTCTGCAGAAATATCCTCTGGCTGATATTCTTTACCTCCTAACCAAACCGCGATCCCGTTATCTGTCCCCTGGCTTGGTTGAGTAATTTTGTAACCAAATTCTGACTTTTGTTTCTGTACAGATGAATCGCTAAAACCTCTACCTATCAAGCGTTTTATCGAAACAATTACATTTTCTGGGTCAGCCCGTAGCTGGTTGTAAGCTTGGTCTCCTACCAAAAATTTACCTTGCTCGTAAGCAACGAGCGATCGCGTTAGTTTCCTATCTGGGGGCGTATTATCATTAGCTATCACCACTTCCACTTCTGCCAACTTAAAAGCGGCGACAGAATTAGTCGTCCCCAAATCAATCCCTATTGCTTTGCCCATTGCTAATTGCCACCCTTATGACTTGTATCAATTAATTTTTCAATACCTCTGACTACTGCATAAAACCAACATTGCAGAGCAGGAGCCAATAGCTAATTTCGACTATTACAGATACAACCAGCAAAATCCCACAGAGTAAGTACGTAAAATACTCAAATATTTACAATTGTAGTTCAGTAAATATTGGCATGAAAAAAATTAGTGGATGCCAAAACGCATCTATTGATTTTGTTGTTTATCGATAAATATTTACGCCGACTAAATTAAATCATCTTCTAGAACAATACTTCTGCCAGTTTATGAGGGTTCAACACCACAAGAAACGGGATGAATACGACCTCAAGAACTAATATAAGCAAAAATATATGCTAATAAAATATTCTGAGATTTTTCCATAAGCATTCTTAACATTTCACTGACATATTAAAAACCACTAAAGTAAGCATTGGTGTGAATATTGCGTGGTTATTTGAGAACTTCACATTAAAATTCAGAACAATAGATTATCCTGAACTGAATTACTGAAAATAATCTGGCAATTTATGAGGTATGACTGGATATTAATAGAGGTTTAGCTAATTATCTAAAAAACTGCTTTCATCATCCTTGAATAAGAATGTAATTAATTTTACATTTTTACTTGTCTCATACCTCAAATGCGCCTGCAAAAGCATGAATATTAGCAATTGCGATATCTTTCAGTCACGATCTAAGGTTTCCTGAACTAACTTATATGTCCTAGTTAGGATGGCAATGCATATATGTCTTATTATGTCAATCCTGGGTATGCCAGATCAATTTGCGTTTATCTTTTCTAAAAACTAGAAAAGATATGGTAAAAGAATATGTATACAGTATTTTTACTAACAAAGATGAATTTTGTTTTTGAGTGCATCACCAACAATACACAAGATTCACAGTCTTTAGATAGCTTTAGTCACTGTGAGTAAAAAAGTAAAAGTTAATTTCTCAACTGTAGATATATAAAGCGTTTGAGCATTTATTTGCTAACAGAAAAGCTAAAGCAATATTTTGGCTTAAGTCTTATTCTGTAATAATTTTAGCTGTTCTTTAAGATGAATAAAAATGGTTAATTAGTCTGAATTACGAGTATTTAGAGAAACTTGTAATACAGGCTATAGAGCTAAATTATCAGGAACAGACTGCTGAAGATTTCGAGTCGCTCAAAAAAGAATTAGGTGAAATCTATCTAAATATTGTGAGGTAATTATGACAATTGCTGAACTGATGAGATTTAAAATTGAAGCATTCATGTTTCCAGTAGAAAAATCTTAAAATTACCCAGGTTAGCAATAATCTGCAATCAATGCTTATTCTTGCCTTGTTATGACCAGTAAATATTTTCAACACCTATCTTGCTAAAGAAGGTGCTTATTTTTCTCAAAATGTCATCGTATTACTAAAGCTAACTACAATATATTGGTAGTTTTGCAGAGATGTTTATTTTGAGTCATAGTATCGAGTTGGAGAGGGAATCTAAAAATTTTCCCTAGTCAAAACAATTCAAATCTGTCATTAACTACTAAAGAGACTTGTCTAGAAAATTAGAATATAGCCTGTACAACAGGTTTCCAGGTTGCTTAGATGTCTTCAATTCATTTAGCAACCATTTTTTGACATCGTTAATGATAGTTGAAAGACAAAAAGTAGAAATTTAAACTTTTGTAATTCTTGGAATACAGCAGCAATGCATATATTGCGACTTGCAAGGGGAAACTCGCCCCTTATTGGCTTCCCCGTAACTACTTCTCATGAATGTTGCAGCAGTTTCGCACCGAAAAATTCCACTGTTTATATGCGTAAGTACTTAAGCAGAAATTTGTATACCCAACCAATAGGTTATGTGCTGTCTAACTATTTTGATCATGAGAGGCGATCGCATTGCATTAGCTGATGCGATTGTTTCTGATGCTTATTGGCTCCCTGAGCCTTGAATGGAGAGTTTGAAACTACATAAGTGAGGAGAAAATCAAATGATTTATAAGGCTTCTGTTGCAGTATCTGGACTACTGTTAATCTTGCTGACGAAATCTGCACTGGCAACAAAACCTTGTGTACCACAACCAAATCCGCAACATAATCCCCAACCCCGTCCCCAACCAAATCCGCAACATAATCCCCAACCAAATCCACAACCCAGTCCTCGACCAAATCCTCAATCCAGCCCACAACCAAATCTACAACCAAATCCTCAATCCAGTCCACAACCTAGTCCACAACCAAATCCTCAATCCAGTCCACAACCCAGCCCCCAACCTAGTCCACAACCAAATCCTCAATCCAGTCCACAACCCAGCCCCCAACCTAGTCCACCACCCAATCCTCAATCCAGTCCACAACCCAGTCCCCAACCTAGTCCCCAACCTAGTCCACCACCCAATCCTCAATCCAGTCCACAACCCACTCCTCAACCAAATCCGCAATCCAGTCCACAACCCACTCCTCAACCAAATCCGCAATCCAGCCCACAACCTAGTCCCCAACCCACTCCTCAACCTAATCCCAATTCCCAAGAACAACCGAAGAAGAAAGAAAAAAACGTTGGAAACCTCGTTCCTATCTCCATACCACTTACTGGTGCGAGAAGGGTAGAAGTGGGTCATACGGACGTGTCTGGTTCGGTTTTTGCTGGAGGCGGTACTTTCCCCACCGCTGGAGTTGAAGGTACTGTTAGCCATCGCCTGTCCCAAAATACCTTCCTCTTTGGACAGGCTACTTACAACCCTGCTGCGCCATCTAATGCAATTGGAGTAGGAGGATTGACCACTGGAGTTGTATTTAACGCGCCTGGTAAGTCTCTTCGTAACAACAGCTATATCGGGGTTTATAGCAACATCCTCGGTTTTGGAAACACGGGAGGAAATGATATTTCTCAGACTGCCTTTGGAAACTTAGGAATTATTGGAGGACTTCAGCGTCCAGTTGGAGAAAAAGTCTCTGTGTTTGGTCAAGCAGAGGCGGCTCAACGGTTGTATTCTTTGGCAAAGTCGGCACAGGGTCAAGCAGCAAGAATTTCAGGAGGAATGTCCCTGAATTTATCTTGTGCATCTGGAGTCAGCTTAGTCGGGGATTATATCGTTGGATCTGACCAATACTCGGAATGGGGTTTAAGAGGAATCTTTAACTTTGACTTCTTTGGAACTGCTTGTGGAGTGAGACAGACTAGTGCTGCTTCTAACGTGGTAAAAGTCACTAAATACGTTGTGACTCTCATCGGAGCTAACCCTAATGCCGACGAGATTATCAAGGCTGGACTAACTCCCCCCAATGCAAACCCTGAAAAATTTCGCCTCCAGTCTGAACGTTGGATAGGAGAGAAAGCACAGGTTGTGGAACAACTAGTCTTTGATGCGGTTGAGGTAGAAGGTGTTTCCAATAAGATCCTCTTTGTAAGAAAGTCTATATCTCCTAAAGCTTTTGAAAAAGCCCAGCAGATTGCAGCTGACAGAGAACCTAAAAAAGCATTTGAAGAGATTCGCACCCTTCTTCAGGCTGAGGAACAAGATAAGACTTTCAAGCTTGAAGAGGAAGCTAAAAGGATTGCGCAGGAAAAAGGAATGGCTCTTTCTTCAATACAGAAGATTGGGTATGCCTTTGATTACCATAACCGCCTTCTTGGTGTAGTAGATAGTGACTTGTCTCAGCCCTTAGTTGGAAAACCGCAAGAGGTTTCTCCTGCCGAGTTGATGATTGTTAAAGAAGTCGTCAGACAAGGAAATCGTATCTTGCCGTCTCTGGCTACAGGCTACACCACAAAAGGGACAACCATCGGGGGAGAAAGCATCGTCAATGGTAACTTGTTGGCACCTGGAACGAGAGTTCGAGTACCTAAGAAAAACGACGTTATCATTCCAGTTTCTATTGAATCTGGTGCTTCAGTTGAATCTCCTCAGATCCCATGGACGAGGGTTAATAATAAGTAGCCAGACAGAATTAAGTTAAGGAATTTAAATGTAGGGTGTGTTGTCGCGCAGCGCAACGCACCGACACACAATTAACCTTTAAAGGTGCGTTAGCCTACGGCATAACACACGCTACTGGACTATTGACTAATGCCCAATTCTCTATGCCCGCGAAATCCCACTTCTTTTAGAGGTGAGATAAGCTTATTGTTGAATTATGGCCCTGAGTGAAATGCGATAAGCTAAAAGGCAGTGAGTAGACACAAAATGAGATAGCGGATATGTTTTGGCAGCGAGGGTTGGCATTAATTCTGGGGATGATAGTATTTTTCATCGCTTCCCCTGCACTGGCAGACTGGACTCATCCGCTGTCATTTAGCAATGCAGAGTTAACAAGACATGATTTTTCGGGACAAAGTTTGCAAGCAGCAGAGTTCTCTAATGCCAATTTAGAACTAGCTAACTTTGCAGGTGCAGATTTGCGAGGAGCAGTTTTGAGTGCTTCGGTAATGACACAAGCAAATTTGCACGGAGCAGATTTAACAAATGCAATGGTAGATCAGGTAAACTTAACTGGATCTGATTTGAGCGATGCCGTTTTAAAAGAAACCCTTTTATTACGTGCAATTTTTAATAATGTGAACATCAGCAATGCAGATTTCACTGATGCAGTTCTGGATAAAGCTCAAATCAAAGAACTGTGTGCCAAAGCCAGTGGTATAAATTCCAAGACTGGTGTGCAAACTCGTGATTCTCTAGGATGTCAATGAAGCGTGTTGGTATAATTGGTGGCGGGCAACTGGCCTGGATGATGGGGGATGCAGCCAAGAAGTTAGGCGTGGAATTAATAGTGCAAACTCCCAGTAAATACGATCCCGCTGTAAGTATTGCCCAAGAAACAGTTTTTGCTCAAGTTGGTGACGCGGCGGCTACAGAGGTTTTGTCCCAAAAGTGCGATGTCATCACTTTTGAAAATGAATTTGTTAACTTAGAAGCCTTATCTGTCTTAGAAAACCAAGGTGTTTGTTTTCGTCCTAGATTAGCAGCTTTGGCTCCTCTATTAGATAAATATCATCAGCGTTGCTATTTACAAGAATTGGGATTACCTGTTCCCAATTTTTTTGCTCTAGATAATACTGTCCAAGCGGAAGAACTACAATCGAAAATTGAACATTTAGGTTTTCCGATAGTTCTCAAATCCCGACGCCACGGTTATGACGGCCAGGGTACTTTCATTATTCAGGATTGGGCTAGTTTGCAGCAAAAACTAGCTAGTATCAACACACTCTATTTAATAGAGAAATTTGTTCCGTTTGACAGAGAGTTGGCGATAATTGCAGCGCGTTCTGTCGATGGGGAGGTGGTTACATACCCAGTTGTGGAAACCCAACAAGAACAACAGGTTTGCCGCCGAGTAATTGCACCAGCAGAGATTACAGCTAATCAAGCAGCAGAAATAGATGCGATCGCTCACACTCTATTAAATAATCTACAAGTGGTGGGTGTTTTTGGTATTGAGCTATTCCTTACCAAAGATGGTAGAGTCCTCGTCAATGAAATTGCTCCCCGCACTCACAATTCGGGGCATTTTTCCTTAGACGCTTGTGAAACCTCCCAGTTTGAACAGCATCTGAGAGCAGTTTGTGGTTTACCTTTGGGTAATACTGCGTTTAAAACTCCTAGCGCTGTTATGGTAAACCTGCTAGGTTACGAAACTTCCCAAAGCGACTACCAAAGCCAGCGCCAACAGCTAGCCGAAATTCCCCAATCTTACATCCACTGGTACGGTAAGACAGAATCTCGTCCTGGGCGAAAACTAGGACACGTCACTGTTTTACTCGCTAGTCAAAACCAAGATGAGGCTAATGCGATCGCTCGTACCATAGAATCTATCTGGTATCCCAGGTAAATTTGCGAGAAAATTTCTATATTGAACACACAACAAGTTTTGAAGGCTATAATGAGTTAGTTGCACTACGACGTTGGTGACTGCCATCAAGTTTTTTGATCTATGTCTTTAAAGAAAAGGGAATCAAAAGTTCTCGTGGCAGTAGACCGGGCAAGTACCCGGAAACTTTAAACGAGAGAGTTAGATACCCACCTGGTTTAACCAGGTCATAAACTTAGGTAAAACGGCGTCGCGGTGAACTCAAAAATTCTTAGCTCCCAATGTTAAATCCAACATTGGGAGCTTTAATTATTTGATATATAAGGATAAATTGTTTGAGATTGCTGGAACATCTGTAGAGACTTTCCATGCAACATCTCTAAAATTAAAAATTGGTATGAGTGATACATTCAATCGTCTTGCACCCTTTATCCAAGAATATATTTATCATCACAACTGGACTGAATTACGCCCAGCCCAAATAGCTGCTTGTCAAGTTATTTTTGATACTGATGCTCACTTGCTAGTTGCTGCGGCTACGGCTGCAGGTAAAACAGAAGCAGCATTTTTACCAGTAGTAACTCGATTGTATGAAAACCCATCTGCTACCATAGGCGCATTATATATTGGCCCCATCAAAGCTTTAATTAACGATCAATTTGAGCGTCTTAATGGCTTATTAAAAGCAGCAGATATTCCCGTCTGGCATTGGCATGGAGATGTTTCTCAAAGTCATAAAAATAAGCTTTTAAAAAATCCTAAAGGTATTCTGCAAATTACGCCGGAATCCTTAGAAAGTTTATTAGTTAACAAACATCATGACTTAATTCGCTTATTTGGTGAGTTACGGTTTGTGGTGATTGATGAAATTCACGCCTTTATGGGTTCAGAACGCGGTTGTCAGATTATTTGTCAATTGCAGCGTTTGGCGAACTTAACCAAAACACAACCTCGTCGCATTGGTTTGTCAGCAACACTTGGTGATTATTCAATGGCGGAAGAGTGGTTGCGTTCTGGAACTGACAAGTCAGTAATTACGCCAAAAATTGAAGGAGGAAAACGTCAAATTAAACTGGCTGTAGAGCATTTTTATCTCAACGATGAAGTTGATGATTTAGAAGTAACTGTATACGACAGATATTTGTTTAATCTCAGTAAATCTCGCAAGTGTCTGATATTTGCTAATAATCGCACGCAAACGGAATCTGTAATTGCATCTTTACGAAGAATAGCGACAGAACAAACACTACCAGATATTTATCATGTACATCACGGCAGTATATCTGCTAGCTTGCGACAAGTAGCTGAAAATGCTATGCGCGAACCTCACAATCCGGCGGTGACTGCTGCTACTTTAACTTTAGAATTAGGCATAGATATTGGTCATTTAGAAAGAGTTATTCAATTAGAATCACCCCTTTCTGTAGCTAGTTTTTTACAGCGTTTGGGACGCACGGGAAGAAGAGGTGAAGCTGCTGATATGCGCTTTGTTTGCGCTGAATCTCAACCCTCTTTAGAAGCATCTCTACCAGAACAAATTCCTTGGCAATTGTTGCAGTGTATTGCGATTATTCAACTTTATTTAGAGGAGCGATGGATTGAACCAATCAAGCCTGTAAAATATCCTTTGAGTTTGCTATATCACCAGACAATGAGTATTTTAGCAGCTACAGGTGAGCTTTCACCTGCTGCTTTAGCAAAACAAGTTTTAAACCTACCACCGTTTGCCGCTATTTCTCAGGAAGACTTTAAACTATTGCTCCGCTATTTAATTGATATTGACCATATTCAAAAAACTGAAACAGGTAAATTAATTATTGGGTTAGCTGGAGAAAGAATAGTCAGAAAATTTCAGTTTTATGCCGTCTTTGCTGACAGTCAAGAATATGCAGTAAAGCAAGGTACAACAGAAATTGGTAGTATTTTAAAGCCACCTCCTGTTGGCAATCAATTTGCCTTAGCAGGGAGAACTTGGGAAGTAGTAGAAATTGACTTAAAAAAAAGAGTGATTTCGGTTAAACCTGTGGAAGGTAAAGCTACTATTTATTGGCGTGGTGGTGGAGGAACTATCCATACCAAAGTTTTGCAACGAATGCGGCAAGTTTTGTTAGAAGATTTAGAATATAGTTACTTACAAACAAACGCTCTGCAATGTTTACAAACAGTTCGTCAGTTGGTGAGAGCAGCGAATTTAGATAAACAGAATATATTACGATTAGAAAACGGTAAATGCTGTATCTTTCCTTGGATGGGAACTTTAGCTTACCGCACATTAGAAAAATGGTTGAATTCCTGCTGTCGGGAATCTTTAGAAATTAAAAGTATTGGTGGGATGAATCCTTATTATCTAACACTCAAATTAGGTAAGAATAAATTTCCAGACTTGGTTCAACAAATTGCGGCATTGGCTGAAGAAAGAATTACGCCGGAATATTTAGTAAGTGAATGTGAAGCACCAGAATTGCAAAAATATGATGAATTTATTCCTTACCCACTATTACGAAAGGCTTTTGTTAATGATTATTTAGATATTGAAGAATTACAACAACAAGTAGCGCATTGGTAGGTTTATAAAATTACTATAGTCAGGACTTTAGCCCTGATTTTAAGAACTGAAGTCCTGACTACGATTAAAGAGGTAACTTGCCTTGCAGTAAATGAAATTTAGACTGAACGCATTGAGTACAATTGCAGCCAGCGAGATCGCTAATTGGATGGGATGCTGGAGTTAATTTTGGGACTACTAATTCGGAAATGGGTTGTGCAGATGCTACAATCGTGATTTGTGTAGCAGGCGCAGATTGTAGACTAGATGCCTGTGCTGGATTGGCTATAAACAGCATAGACGTTACAAAGAGATGAAAAGCAATTAAAATCCGTTTGAGTATATTCATAGTTCACAAATAAAGTCTTCTGGTGATACAGCATAGCCAATAACTTGACTACCTTCAACCGCGATTACTGAGATGAATGACTGGTAAAGTCCTTAGTTAGTGCCCTTCATCTTATCAAACGTGAATAATTTATTCGTTAATCGTGTAATACTTTTGACCAAATCAGTAATTCTCCTTGTTCACCACCTGCGGCCAGGTAATTACTTTGGGGATGCCAAGCTAGACAGGAAAATCCTGCTGATACACCTGTAAGAATTTGGCTGATTTCTTGGGCTTTGTCCCACAAACACAGCCAGCCGTCAGCAGCAACTGATGCAAGTAAGAAGCTTTGCGGGGCAAAAGCGATCGCAGATATTACACCAACATGATTAGTCAAAACTCGCGCTTCCCAACCTAAGGAATCATCTTCTAGCTTTTCCCAAACCACAATACCTTCCACGCTGGAGGATGCCAAAATCGGTGCGCCTAATTGGGTAGTAGCTTCTGACCATGCTAGTTGGCGAATTTTACCAGGAAAGCCACGCATCACCCAAGGGTCGGGGTTTCCCCACTCCAAAACGGTAACGCTGCGATCCATGTTGCCAGAAGCAAGAAATTTGCTATCAGGCGACCAAGCCATAGCTACACTGACAGTAGGCATGGATAAGATGTATGGTTCCTCATCCCAGTCTGGAGTGTGCCAAATCTTGACTCCTTGATAACCGCTAATGGCTAAGTATTCCCCATCCCTGCGCCAATCAATTCCTAATACTGATGAGTTATCGAAATTTAACGTGACGACAATTTCATTGGTATCTGCATCCCAAACTTGCACATAACGCCCCAAACTAAAAGCTAGTTGGTTACTGGTGTGACTCCAAGCTAGCTGATCAACCCATGCTGGGGCATTTTTTAAGGTGGCGATTAATTCATTACCTTGCCAAATTTTTACCTGTCCATCTTGTCCGCCAATAGCCAAAAATTTCCCATCCGGAGAAAAGGCGATGCAATCTACTGATTTCCCATCACCAGTCTGCATGGTTACTAAGTCATCATGATTCCACAGTATGACTTCTCCTGTTGCGGAAGTGGCTGCTAAGTTTGTACCATCAGGCGACCAAGCGATCGCAGTTACATAATCTGAAAGTAGCCCCGAAGAATATTCTTCAAATTCCTGGGCTTTGCTAGTTGTCAAGTTCATAGTGTGTTAAAAGTTCTTTGTATCTTTGTGTCTCTGGGTTTAAAAAAGATTTTGGAACTATAAAGTCACAGAGACACAAAGGGAAAATGCAAAGTATTTTTTTAAGTTAGACAGGCTAGGAAATCTTGTTTAAGTTTAGCTTCATCAAGATTGCGTCCGATGAAAACTAGTTCGTTTTTAGGGGTTTCGTTGGGTTTCCAAGGGCGATCGGGTCTGCCATCAAATATCATGTGTACTCCTTGGAATACAAAACGATTTTCTTCCCCAGCAATATTTAAAATACCTTTCATGCGGAATATATCCGATCCTTGGGTACGTAGTAATTCGGTCATCCAAGCATTTAATTTTTGTCCGTCAACTGCACCTTTTTCTACCACCGCTACAGAATAAACAGTTTCATCATGTACGTGAGCATCTTCACCTAAAAAATTAGGATCGATTTCTAAAGCCCGATCCAAATCAAAGGCTTTTACACCCAATAAAGCATCCATTGATAATTCAGAATTACGGGTACGGTAAATTTTAGCTAATGCATTCATCCCCCGAATCCGATTTTCTAGTTCTTCTAATACATCTGGTGTAACTAAATCAGTTTTATTTAATAAAATTACATCAGCAAAAGCAATCTGTTCTTGGGCTTCATCTGCCTCCCAATGCTGCCAGATATGCTTGGCGTCAACAACTGTCACCACTGCATCTAAAGACAGTTGATTTTGCATATCTTCATCGACAAAGAAGGTTTGAATTACTGGCGCGGGGTCAGCTAAACCTGTAGTTTCAATTACTAAATGGTCAAACTTATCGCGCCGTTTCATCAAGTTGCCGATGATCCGAATCAAATCACCTCTGACGGTACAGCAGATACAGCCATTATTCATCTCGAAAATTTCTTCATCGGCATCGATAACCAATTGATTATCAATGCCGACTTCACCAAATTCATTGACGATGACAGCGACTTTTTTGCCGTGTTCGTAGGTGAGGATGTGATTTAGTAGGGTTGTTTTACCTGCACCAAGATAGCCAGTCAGAACGGTTACAGGTACAGAATTGGATGTTTCGGCAGAGATCATAATCTCAAGGCGACTTTATTGATAATTATTGCCTGCCTATGATAGCGCTTTTAAAAAAGGTAGTACGGCTTCTAGAACTTCTTCTGGGTATTCCTCATGCAGTCCTAAGGAACCAGGAAGCACAACGCTGCTGACTCCTGGTAACGCCGCCATAGCCTGCATTTCGGCTTTTGATTTGGGCGGACAGGATTCGGCAATTACAATCGTGAGTGGGACAGATAGCGCTCTTATTAATCCCAGAAAATCAGATTGCTCGTGTACCGCATCAATATTACCAGTCACAAAGGCAGCAGAAGCAAATCGCGCTCCTGGTTTTTGCGTTGTGTGCCACTTCTTTTGTATGAAACTGGGGGTAAGTCTCGCCTCATCTGCAAAGACATGGCGGCGGTACATAAAATTTAAAAAAGATGGCAGGGTATTGAGTTTGTAGAGAAATTGACCAACAATAGGCGATCGCACTAATTCTCTCACCATAGACGCTACCTGGGGATTTGCACCCATTGTCGGTAAAGGGCCGCGCCAAGTGGGAGCCATTAAGACAATTTTGGCGAAAGCAGCAGGCTGTTTGACAGCTAATTTCAATACATAACTAGCCGCATGACCAGCTGCTATGACATTAACTGCTGTGTTAAAAACTGAGTTGACAAAATCTGCTAAAAATTGCTGATATAACTCTGGACGGTAATCTAAACTGGGTCGAGAAGATTCACCAAAACCAGGCCAATCTACTGCTACAACTTGAAAGTGGGGAGCTAGTAGCCTAGCCAGTTCGCCCATTTCTTCACGGCTGGAAACGCTGCTAAAAGCTGGTAGTAGCAATAGCGGTGAACCTTGACCAAGGGTTTCATACACCACCCGCAATGATTGATTTTCCCAATTCCAGAGAAATTCTTGAACTACTCCACCAAATCCAACAGCATTATCATTTGATAATAAATTGGTAGACATGAGTTTTTACTCAGTACTCACTACTACTGTTCTAATTTACATTCCAACGCCTTTTTTTGCATCGTTTTAAAAATGTTATAAAAGCCGTTGGCGCGGGAAGGTGTCAGGCTGACATTTAAACCAGTAGCTTGAATAAAATCTGGTGCTAGTTGGACAATTTCTGTGGGAGATGAGCCATTTAAACCTTCTATCAACAAGGCTACTAATCCCTTAGTTAACTGGGAATCAGAATCGCCTTGATATTTAACTTTCCCATCATCCAAGGTTGCGGTGACATAAACCTGGGAGACGCAACCAGGGACTTTATTTTCTGGTACCTTATCCGCTTCTGGGAACGCTGGAAGCTTTTGAGCGTACCAGATAAGTTGTTCGTAGCGCCGCTTCGGGTCAGAAGCACGTTGAAAGCGCTGGACAATTTTAGCGAGAGCAGGTGGTAAAGAATCTAAAGTTGATGACATAACAGCAGTTGCAAACGATCGGTCTCACCTTGAGTGTAAATTATCTGGGGAGCGATCGCGTTTGTCATGAGCATTTCCCAAGACCTGCGTACTCACGTTGCTTATGATATACGAGGAAGTTATCCGCATCATCTCAGCTCGAAAAGCTACGAAAAAAGAGCGTCACCAATATCAAAGTTTTTTGTTATGAAAAAAGAGTACGATTTCTCCCAATCTGTAAAAAATCCATACATTAAGAAGCTGAAGAAGCAGGTAACAATTCGGCTTGAAGAAGATGTGGTTGATTATTTCAAAGCTCTAGCTGAAGAAACCGGCATTTCCTATCAGAGTCTGATCAATCTTTATTTACAGGATTGTGTAAAATCTCAGCGTAAGCCGTCTTTAGATTGGGTGAGCAACGTCTAGTAAAGTGATGAAATAAGAGCGATCGCGTTTGTCATGATCGGGTCTTGGAGCTAGCGATAAAAACCTTGATGAAGGGTAGATTGGCAAATCCAGAAATTCACGCTTGCATTCAACACTCCAGGTTTACCTAGAAAATATTTGCAACCTTAATGTGATTGCAATAAAATTCGCAATTTGCTAAGTTTATATTCATCGTCAGTAGTTAAATGGCTAAAAAAGCGCCAATTACTTATTGCGCAACGAACTGGAGCAACCAAGTAGTTATGTATCATTTGGAAGCTTATTATGTCTTACTTTCGCGCCATTGGTGCGAGTATAGGCTATGCATGTTATCACTCGCTCTCGTCTGATAGAGTTTTGGGAAAAGCACCCTGATTCTAAAACCAGTTTGCTTTTGTGGTACAAGCTTACAATTACCGCAAGTTGGCAAAACTTTGTAGATCTGCGAGAAGTCTTTTCTTCTGCTGACCAAGTTGGAAATTTCACGGTTTTTAACATTGGTGGTAACAAATATCGCCTGATTGCTTTCATCGATTACACATACCAGAAAGTATTCATCCGAAATGTTCTCACTCACGCAGAATATGACAAGGATGATTGGAAAAAAGATGAGTGGTATGGTAGCTAACTGACAGGTCGCCGCTGTTAACGGGCGCATAAACTTTATGTCATCGGGTCGCCGCCGTCAACGGGCGCAAAAGACATATGTTTGCTGCTGCATCCGATAGTTATTTTGAGCTTCTAAAAAAGTTTCCGCCTCGCCCAATCAAATCAGAGGCGGAGTTGCTTGCTGTTCAAGAAGTAATTGATGCTTTGCTTGACTCTGGTGAAATGACTCCAGATAAACAGGATTATCTTAATGTCTTGGGAGTTTTAGTCCATGAATACGAAGAAAAATATCTAACAATTCCTGATTTATGTGGTGTTGATTTACTTAAAGCATTAATTGATGAACTAAATCTCAAACAGAAGGATCTAGTTCCTATTTTTAAAACTGAGTCAATTGTATCTGCAATTCTTAATGGTCAGCGCAAGTTCACTGTAGAACACATTGAAAAACTAGCTAAGTTGTTCCATATTTCCCCATCTGCCTTTTTCTGCCGATTCTAACAGCATCAAATTCTTGGGGCATAAATAGTCAAATTCAACAACCAGACAACCTTCGCCTAAGTGGTTACAAGACAAGGTAAAGTACAGACAACTGACTTTTAGGCACAAAAGGAGCGCAGAAACAGATGGGGAAGGGGAGGTTAGAAGCGTTCAGTGACGGTGTGCTGGCTATCATCATCACGATCATGGTGCTGGAACTGAAGGTGCCACACGGTGACGATTTAGCTGCTCTGCGTCCGTTGATTCCGGTATTTTTGAGTTATGTGCTGAGTTTTATTTATATTGGCATCTACTGGAACAACCACCATCACCTATGGCAAGCAGTCAGACACGTTAATGGACGTATTCTTTGGGCTAATTTGCATCTGCTGTTCTGGCTGTCGCTAATTCCCTTTGTCACTGGCTGGATGGGCGAAAACCATTTTGCGGCCTGGCCAATTGCCCTTTATGGTACGGTACTGTTGTTTGCTGCGATCGCTTACTTCATCCTGTCACTGACTTTGATTGCTCATCATGGCAAGGATTCTACTTTAGCGATCGCACTGGGTCGAGACTTCAAGGGCAAGATATCAGTTGTATTGTATGCCGTAGCAATTCCTCTTTCTTTTGTAAACTCTTGGGTTGCTTTTGGGGTATATATTCTGGTTGCGATCATGTGGCTGATCCCCGACCGTCGCATTGAGAAAACTTTGACTTCCTGATTCGAGTGTTTGAGGCTTTGGGTATTTCTCGAACTAAAACAAAGCAGCAGCCCAATAACAGTGGTTTGTATTAAGTATTGAGAATAACTGTAAAATATTGCTGCAAATCCAGCCTGTTTTCTTGAACTTTGTAGACAAATATTCAGATCATATTTCAATAATCAACAAGTTTCAGGAGCGAATCAGTTGCTTACTTCGACCTTACTTGCCGCTACCACTGTTCCTACAACCCTGCAATGGAGTCCAACAGTTGGAGTGATTATGATTTTGGCTAATATTGCCGCTATTGCCTTTGGCAAATCGACTATCAAGTATCCCAATGCTGGCCCAGCACTACCCTCACCTAATTTATTTGGTGGTTTTGGTTTACCCGCATTATTAGCTACAACTGCCTTTGGTCATATCTTAGGAACAGGTATTATTTTAGGACTGCATAACCTTGGCAGAATCTAAGTTTTTACCTACGTAATTATTCTTTTGTCTCCAACTTTCAGCCAGAGATAGTATTCTCTGGCTTTTTTGTGTTCATTACCAAGTTGCGAAAAATTGTGACAACTACTTGAATAAAGTAATGTATTAGTATCAATAAGTACTAAATACTTTGTTCCTAATTCACCAAGTTCCTAGACAGGCATTGGAGCTAAACCGTGCAATTGACGTACAGCGTTAATGCAGATTGGGCAATCACAACCAAACAATTTTATCGCTTCATCGCTCTCTGCATCTGTGAATTCTAGTTCCGCAGGCTGATTAGGCGATTGCACTTGTGCTACTGTCATCTCAGATTTGGCAACAGAAGCAGGAGTGTTACTAACTTGTATACATACCTGTTTAGCAACTGCTGAGTGGGGAGCGCGTACACAAGATAGATGAGTACCAACCGGAGTGACTGTTTGACTGGCGTGAACTGGTTTGGTCATCATGACCATAGACAGCATAGACATAAACACTGCCGGGGTGGAAAGTAAAGATAGGACAAACTTTTTGTTCATGTGTTTTCCAACTTGGGTAATGAAAGATGCGACTTATCTTTTCACATCAATTGGTTATCGATCAGTCCATCTTATACAAATTCCCCCAAAATGGCTCAATGGCTATTACCAGTGTTCAGAGAACTGCATAAATGCGATCGCTACTGTAAAATTCCAACCCTGATAGATCTTTTAGACTTTAATCAGAACAACTCAGAGCCACCGAAATTGAACTAGAAATGTCAAGCTACGCAGAAGTCAAAACTCATTTTATTTCGTTGCGAAAGCTACAAAGTATGTAAATCCAGCTTTCTTTCCTTCTAGCGTCTGCCTTCTTGCACTAACTAGCTACTAGATCGCTAAAGTCTTTACAATTCCTTTGTTAGTTAAAAAAGTTTTGCTCAACTTATGACGAATCAAGCTCCTATCCCAGTTATTGTCAACGGTGCTGCTGGCAAAATGGGCCGCGAAGTGATAAAAGCTGTAGCGCAAGCACCTGATTTAAACCTAGTGGGTGCAATTGACAGCAGTCCCCAACATCAAGATAAAGACGCTGGAGAGTTGGCGGGTTTAAGCGAACCCTTAGAAGTGCCAATTACTAATCAATTAGAACCAATGCTGGGGTACGTGGCTGGTGACAGACAAGGGCCACCAGGAGTAATGGTAGATTTTACTCATCCCGATTCAGTTTATGACAATATTCGTAGTGCGATCGCTTACGGTATTCGTCCGGTAGTTGGTACTACTGGCTTAAGTCCAGAACAAATTAAAGATTTGTCAGACTTTGCCGAGAAAGCTAGTACAGGCTGCTTAATTATTCCTAACTTCTCCATTGGTATGGTACTGCTACAACAAGCAGCGATCGCCGCATCCCAATATTTTGATCATGTAGAAATTATCGAACTGCATCATAATCAAAAAGCTGATGCTCCTAGTGGTACGGCAATTCAAACCGCACAATTACTAGCAGAAATGGGTAAAACTTTTAACCCTGCTCTTGTAGAAGAGACAGAAAAATTAGCTGGAGCTAGGGGCAGTTTAGCAGATGAAGGAATTCGGATTCACAGCGTGCGGTTGCCGGGACTGGTTGCCCATCAGGAAGTGATTTTTGGCGCACCTGGGCAAATTTACACTTTACGACATGACACGAGCGATCGCGCTTGTTATATGCCAGGAGTGCTACTAGCAATTCGCAAAGTCTTACAGCTAAAGTCATTAGTATATGGATTAGAAAAGATACTATAGACTTCAAAGGTATTGGGCATGGGGCATGGGGCATTGGGCATTGGGCAATAGTCAAGAGTCATTAGTTATTTCTCCCCTGCTCCCTTGTCCCCGTTGTCCTCCTTGTCCCCTACTCCCTGCCTCTTCCCCAGTCCCCCTGAACCTCACTACTCAGCACTCATGCTCGTTCCACTGACTCGACAGAAATTTGAACAAGTAATCCCCTTAATTGCTAGTGGTCCCCAGTACAAGCACTACTGGGGAAAGTTTTCTAACTTTATACAGCGCCTATTAATTTCTGTAGTTGCTGTAGTTGTGATTTTGCTTGTCAAAGTCTTTTTCAGGATTGAGTTTGATCTAATAGTATTTATCCTGGGGATAATTGGCGCGTTTTTCTGGCTGTGGTATCCAGTATTTCAGGCCAGCGTGCGGAATGCAAAATGCCGCCGTTATAAATACAGCGGCTTTTTCCGAGGTCGCATCCTCGATTGGTGGATCACAGACCAGTTAATGGGTAAGCAGGAAACTGTCAACAGCAAAGGAGAGTTGGTAATTGTCGAAAATCGAGAAAAGCGAATTAACTTAGAAATAGGGGATGACACAGGATTTACCATTGAGTTTGAAGCTCCGCTACGTCCTGCTTATAAAGTTATTAGTCGCGGACTAATTGCCGAAATGGTAGTGATGTCAAACCGCCGAGATTTGAGCAGGATTGAAGAATTTAGCGATATCTACATTCCCAATCGTGACTTGTGGGTAAGCGACTATCCCTATGTGCGACAAGATTTCTTTGGTGAAGTTAGCCGTCGCTTGCGTGAAGATCCAGAGGATAGGCCGCGTCGGCGTCGTCGTCGTCAAGTGGAAGAGTGGGATGAAGAAGATGATAGATATTAACTTCCTCTATTCTGATCTTGCCCGTAGGCTTGCCAAGCCAAGTCTACCAATCCATCAACGATCGCAGCTGCTACAACTGCATTCCCTTTGCGGCTGTCAATTGTAATGTGCGGAATTAAAGAATCTCGCAAGCGTTCTTTAGCAACATCTACATCCACAAATCCTACTGGGGTAGCAATTACCAAAGCAGGTCGAATTTCTTCAGCTTCAATTAAATCAACTAGTTCAGTTAGTGCCGTTTGCGCTTGACCTACCACAAAAATGCCTTCTGGATAACGCTTGGCTAGAGTTTCTATTCCCCAAGCTGCACGAGTTTTTTCTTTTTGAGGACGTGTTGGGGTTTCAAGGCTGCAATATATGGGATTGGCAAAGGTGTTTTGAATATCGTAGCTAATGCCTACTTGCACTAATGGCACATCTACCACAATAGTGCTACGTGCCGCTAGGGCTGCTGCTCCAGCTTGTAAAGCGTGTTCAGAAAAACGAATTGAAGACTTATACTCAAAATCGGCTGTGGCGTAAATTACCCGCCGGACAATTTCATATTCTGCTGGCGAAAATACATGATCGCCAATTTCACTATCAATGATTGCTAAACTTTGAGCATCAGTTACGTGCCATTCCATTGCCATTGTTGCTCTTTCGATTTCAGCTTTCAGCTTATCAGCTTCAGACAGTTCCCAGCACTTATAGCTGAGTAATTAGTAGAAATCAAATTACTCAGCAAATAAGTCGGCTCAAGTTGGGGAACTTCTCCACTGTGTCCCCTCTGAATTACTCAGAACTCGGCATTGGAAGAAGACCGATTGAAAATAGGCGAAAGATAAGCTACCAAAGCGCCGATGAGAAAACCAGCGATGTTACGAAACAGCGGTAGCCAATCAGTTGTACGTGTCACTACCGGGCCAATACCAAAGGCAATAAATAAAATTCCCCATAAAGGTGAGAAAATTAAAGCCCATTGCCAAGCAAAAATTTGTCCTTCGCGCTGTGGTTGAGATGCAAATCCACAAATAACTCCACCGATAACTGAGGTAATCAGAGTGAGAATCCACTGTTCTCGTGGTAATCCGGGAACAACTTTGCAACCACCTTGAAGTAAACAACCTTTAACTGAATCTAAGGCTTGCAGAATAGCTTGGTCTTCACCTTGTTCTCGGACAAAGTACAAATTACCAAAACGTGTTTGTAGCTCAATCCAGAAAGTTCGGGGTAAAAGTTCGTAAACTGCGTCCCCAACACTAAAACTGAGGATGTTACCACCACGGGAATCGGCAACTAGCAGAATACTTTTATCATCTAAACCCCAAAAATTGATGACGGCCCGACCTGGAGTACGGTCATATTGGGTCAATACTCGCAGTTTCCAACCAGTTTCAGCTTGAAATTGCTCTAAATCGTGAACAAGCTTTTCTTCTTGTACGTCGGTGAGTGATTTGGCCAAGTCTACAACTGGAGTAGGAGTATTGGGTAATAACTCAGGATTGTCATAAGCCAGTGCTGGGGGAGAAGACATCACCCAAATTGACCCAGCCAAGAAAAATACTGCAATAGATACCAGAATTCGTCGCCAAAAACCTGACTGCATGGACTTTTTTATACAAATATCAACAGTAGAAGTGAACAAGTTGTTTTTAAAGGTACGAGAAAAGTGATAGTTCTTTACACTTGTTTACTTTACTCTAATCTTGGGGCATTGATCTATAAGGATTTAAGGAAAACATTACTTGTGTTCCCTCATATTTCTGCTGCATCATCTCAATTGGGCATTAGAAAATGCACAAGCAGAATAATTAATGACCTTACCACTTAGCTTTTGAGCTTTAATCGTTGACCTTTGATTCTTGACCAATTTCTTTCAAGACAAATCTTCATCCTCGAAATTTGTTTCCCAGTCAGGAGCTTCGCTGTAACCGTCGTTGGTACGGTAGATTTCTGATTTATTGCGGCGATTTTCTGGTTTGGGGGCTTCTCGTTCGCGTAAATTGAGGGAAGTTTTTTCACTATTTGGTAGACGCTCAAGCGATCGCCTGGGTGGTTTTTGGCGAGTGAAAGTTTTCCAGGCAGTTTTTACACCCACAAAAATGCTGCGCGTGCCTACTTGAAGGTTCTGAGCCTGTTTTCTCGCACTATCCAAGCTTTGATCGACTTGTTTAACCACTTGACTAGCGCTTTTAACACCTTCACTGACATCATCGGTTAAATCGGTAAGTTCTAAGCCAGTGGTGCGGATAGCATTCAGAGTTGGCGGTAATTCCCGTGAGAGGGTATCAAATAACTTTTCGGCACTGCGCGCTGCACGCGCTAATTCCTGCAAAGCAGGTATAGCCGCCACTAAAACAGCAGTTAGACTAGCGGCGACTAAGAGTATGGAAAGTCCCAGCCAAAATAGCGGATCGATCACGGTTATGCTATCTATGAACGTTCTAGATGCTGGGCAAGAGAATCTGGGTCTTCTTCGGTTTGCGAATCAGCACTACGGGTTTCTACAACATTTTGCCGCTTTAAGCCTTGGCTTTCTCTTTGAGTGGCGACAACACCAGCGGCGATCGCTTCCCGCAGTCGGTCTAAAGTTTCATCCCAGTTGCGTAGTGCGTTGGCAGAGAGACGATCTGCTTGGATCTGTACACTTGTTGATAAATCTTCTGCCAATTCTGGTAAAGCATCGGCAGATTTTTTTAAGAGTTTACGGGTTTCGCGCCCTGTGCGTGGAGCGACGAGCAAACCTGTCAAGGCCCCGATGGTTGCCCCTAGCATCAAACCGCCAATAAATACTCCAGAACGGTTGTTAGACATTTTTATATTGTTTCTCTCCTTACACCCATTTTAGGTGGGTTTTCTCCCGTTGCAAAACTCAAGTGATTTTAATTATTTAAACCCATAAAGACTATATATAAGGTAAAAATGTTGCTTTGACTGTTATTTTGCTGTTGTCTTCTGCCCAACTGTAGAGCCTAAGCTACGAAAAGAGCGCCGCCAGACTTGCCTTCCTAACAACAATAGGCTGACAATTTGCCGCACTTGTTGAATTTGTACCTCTAGCCTTTGGTTTCTCTGTCGTAGGTTATAAATATTCTGCTGGACAGTAGCGATTGTTTCGGGTGCTACATAAAGTACTGCATGGCTACAACGTTCATAAGTAGCTAACCTATCTGCGACTATCCCCAGCAGTTGCTTTAGCTTCCACACTCGCCAAGCTACATAGAGTAATAAGAGCGAAATTAGGGTATTAATTATAACAACTAATGTTACCATTTTTACATTTAAATATATGAATGTAAATATTTCTGTCCATCTACTTATGAATTAGATGATTTTTCCTGCTTCCCTTTTTTGATTAGTTCCATGTAGATATTAACCTCACTAACTTCTAAATCATGCTCAACTCTGGTTACTCTCCATTGCTCTTTTTTTAAATAAATTTCCTCACCTATTCTAGGAACAAATTGGGGATCGTAGAACTTTTTGATAAAATCTTTTTGATTTTCTTCCCATAAGATTAATTTGTATACTTCTTTGCTCATGTTTATCCCTTTTTTTCACTAAATCAAACTCAGTGGTTTGATGATATCTATAGGGCAATGATATCTTACTAATTTAATAGAATAGCGTAGTTAAAACCACATTCTTGAAATTGATATTTTTTGTTGTTTACTATGTTATGTAAAGTAAAAACAGTTCAAAAAATCTTGGTAACACATCGAGAATCCTTAGGGATGCAAAGCCTTGCTCCCTTAAACAATCTATCTGTCACATTCTTTTTATAAATTGGTATAACAGCTTACCTTCCAAGCTTAAGTAAGCTATTACACATTTAATTTGCATATTTGCGATGCTCTAGTTAAATGTGTATTAACTTGTTACTTTTAGATTTACTTAAAAACATTTTGTAACGATGTATTTACCGATCTCAAGTCAGGCTAAGGAATTACATTTTTAGCTATCAATCCAAAACTAATAATCTTGACATACTCCCCTTAATGTTTGATGAAAATGAATGGCATCCTCTGCAAACGGATAGTAAGGTGTTAAATCTGCTCCTCCAACAAACCACCATATTGGGACTGCTTCAAAGTAGCGGTAGTTGAGGTGTACCGTTGGTACATGTTTATGTCATTGATGTGATGATTTCGTGGTACGCACTTTAGCGCTATTATAACTTAATAGTTATGCAACTTTTAAGCTAACTAGTGGAGAACTCATGGTTAATACCTTATCCCAGTCTGCGCCGAAAGAACCGAAGCCGGGAATTAAAACACCAACCAAAGAAACAGTACTGACTCCCCGGTTTTACACTACAGACTTTGAAACTGCGGCTAGCCTAGATCTGTCTGCTCAGGAAACAGAGTTGCAGGCGATGCTAACAGAAATGCGAGCAGACTACAATCGTCACCATTTTGTGCGGGATGAGACGTTTAAGCAGTCTTGGGAACATATTGGTGCAGAAGCACGCCAGTCGTTTATTGAGTATCTGGAACGTTCTTGTATTTCAGAGTTCTCTGGGTTTTTGCTATTCAAAGAACTATCCCGCAAGCTTAAAAATCGCAGTCCACTGTTGGCGGAAATATTTAATCTGATGGCTCGTGATGAAGCGCGCCATGCAGGATTCCTCAACAAAGCAATGGGTGATTTCAAACTTTCGCTCGATTTGGCTGATGTAACTAAAACCCGCACCTATACATTTTTCCCGATCGCTTGGGTAATTTACACCGTATATTTATCAGAAAAAATTGGCTACTGGCGTTACATCATTATTTATCGCCATTTGCAAAAGCATCCAGAAAACCAGTTTTACCCAATTTTCCACTACTTTGAAAGCTGGTGTCAGGACGAAAACCGTCATGGGGATATATTCAAAGCTTTATTGCGATCGCAACCCCAACTCTGGAAGACTTGGAAAGCTAGATTGTGGAGTCGCTTTTTCCTGTTATCGGTATTTGCTACCCATACCCTAACAGTTCACGAACGCGCAGGTTTTTACCACTCATTAGGGATTGATGAAACAGAATTCGATCGCCAAGTTATTCGCAACACCAACGAAACTGCTGGGCGTGCTTTTCCCGTGATGTTAGACACCGAACATCCCAAGTTTTTCTCGCGTTTGCATCGTTGCTCAGATTACAACTTGAAATTGGTGGAAATTGACCGCAGTTCTCAGCCCAAATTTGTGAAAGTAATCCGTAAAATCCCCTTAGTCGCTGCAATTATTTGGAATTTATTCCTACTTTACTTAATTAAACCAATCGACGCTGAAGCCCTGCGGGGAAAAGTTTGTTAAATTGCTGAAGCGATCGCTCATCTTAAGTTATGTTGTTTGAGAGCGATCGCTCTGCAATCTAAGTGTAATTTAAATATTTTTATGTTATGAATCACCTGATTTTAACCTATTTTCCTCTTATCAAGCCAGTTTTGGTTACATTTGAGTATAATTTTTGTCTAAGTTCTGTTAATCTTATCTCCATAATGGGCATTCTATACCAAGAACCTTTTCTACTTATCTAAAGCAGAGCAGGGAATTTGTGGAGAGTTTTTGAGGAAAGCTCAGATGGAAATTTCTGATTTAACAGTAGGACACAGCAGTGAATTACAACAGATTAAAGAAGCACTACATCAACAAGAAAAAAGTACGAAATTATTAGAAACTATCACCCTGGCTCAATCTCAGTTCATAGTTGAATCTAACCCGAGAATTGCATTTAATGTCTTACTCGACAATCTCTTATTGCTAACTGAAAGCGAGTATGGTTTCATTGGTGAAATGCATTATACAGAGATTGGCGATATAGATATGACTGCACACATGAAAGTGCGTGGTAATCCTTATTTAAAAACTCATGCTATTACTAATATTGCTTGGAATGAAGAAACACGAGCTTTTTATGAGGAAAATGCACCAAAAGGCATGGAATTTCATAATTTAAAAACTCTATTTGGTGCAGTTATTGTTACAGGTGAACCAGTAATAGCTAATTCTCCAGCCACAGATTCTCGTCGTGGTGGAATACCAGACGGACATCCACCTTTAAATGCTTTCTTAGGGCTACCATTTTATAACAATAAGCAATTAGTGGGTATGGTAGGAATTGCTAATCGCCCCAACGGTTATGATGAATCAGTAATTGCTTACCTAAAACCATTTTTAGCAACTTGTACTAACCTCATTGAATCCCATCGGAACTATAAACGTAGACAACAAGCTGAAACTGCACTACGGCAAAGTCAGGAATTGTTACAGCAAGCTAATGAAGAGTTAGAAATTAGGGTTGAACAACGCACAGAACAACTAAGACAAGCGACGATAGTTGCTGATAGTGCTAACAAAGCTAAAAGTGAGTTTTTAGCTAACATGAGTCATGAACTGCGTACTCCCCTCAATGGCATTCTTGGCTATACTCAAATTATTAAACGTACTGAATCATTATCTGAATCTAATCGTAAAGGTATTGATATTATTCAGCAGTGTGCTTCTCATCTCTTGACTTTAATTAATGATGTTTTAGATTTATCTAAAATTGAAGCTCGAAAAATGGAACTTCATCCTGTGAATTTTCATTTTCCATCCTTTCTAGAAGGTGTGACAGAAATTTGCAAAATTCGAGCAGAACAAAAAGATATCGCATTTATTTATGAACCAGACACACAAATACCTATAGGTTTGTTTGCTGATGAGAAGCGTCTGCGCCAAGTTTTGATTAATCTGTTGAGTAATGCTATCAAATTTACCGATCGAGGTAGCGTTACATTCCGCGTTCAATCTCAAGGAATAGATAATCAAAGTTTCTTGCATAAAATTCGATTTGAAGTAGAAGATACAGGCGTAGGTATAACCCAGGAACAGATAGAAAAGATTTTTTTACCTTTTGAACAGGTAGGCGAGAGCAAAAAACAAGCAGAAGGTACAGGTTTAGGATTAGCAATTAGTCAAAAGATAGTTTCTTTAATGAATAGCCAAATTGAAGTTGAAAGTTATCCCCAACGAGGTAGTATTTTTTGGTTTGAGGTTGAATTAACTGAAGTACAAAACTGGGCTGAAGCCTCAATTTTGGCAGATTTTGGAAATATCGTAGGTTACGAAGGTAAAAAGCAAAAAATTTTAGTTGTAGATGATAAGTGGGAAAATCGTTCAGTTATCTGCCATTTATTAGAACCAATTGGGTTTGAAGTTATTGAAGCTAGTCATGGTCAAGAAGGTTTAGAGATAGCGAATAAATATCAACCAGACTTGATTATTACAGATTTAGTAATGCCTGTGATGAATGGTTTGGAGTTCCTGAAAAATCTCCGACACTCACCCCAACTAAAAAATATTGTAGTCATTGTTTCTTCGGCTAGTGTCTTTGAAACTGACCAGTATAAAAGTATTGATGCTGGAGCTAATGAATTTTTAGCAAAACCTATACAGGTGAATATGCTACTAAGGTTACTAGGTCAATATTTAAAACTGAACTGGATATATCAGGACAAGAATAAAAGTTCTAATAATCAAATGCAATTGGAGGAAGTTATTCCTCCCTCAGTAGAAGTTCTGCAACATCTCTCGCAATTAGCGAAAAAAGGTAATATTTACGCAATCCTAGATGAAGTCAATCAATTAAAAGAGGCTGATAGTAAATTGGTTCCGTTTGCTCACAAGATTACTCAATTAGCACAAAATTTTCAAATTAAACTCATTCGAGATTATATTAAGGGCTTTGTCGATACTCTCTAATAGTATTAATGCGGCGATCGCACTAAAATTATGTCAATCTTATCCCAAGATTCCAGCTTCATTTTAATTGTTGATGATAATCCCACAAATCTTGCTGTACTAGCAAAAATTCTTACAGATGGTGGTTTATCAATTTGCATAGCTGAAGATGGGCAAAGTGCTTTAGAGTTATTAGAAGAAGATGGTGAACTTCCAGGACTAATTATACTTGATGTAAAAATGCCAGGAATTGATGGATTTGAAACTTGTCACAGACTCAAAAACAATCCTAAAACTTATCATATTCCTGTGATTTTTATGACAGCTGCGGCTGATATTGCTAGCAAAGTCAAAGGTTTATCTTTAGGTGCTGTAGATTATATAACTAAACCATTTGAAGGTGAAGAAGTTCTAGCCAGAGTCCGCATTCATTTACAAATTCAACAGTTAACTAAAAAACAACAACAATGGAATCAACAATTAGAACAAAAATTAGCTGAACATACAGAAGCTTTACAAAAAACCCAAGTGCAACTTGTGCAGAAAGAAAAGTTTGCAGCAATGGGAGAATTGGTTGCAGGAGTAGCTCATGAAATTAATAATCCTATTACCTGTATAGCTAGCAATATTGCTCCTGCTTATGGATATGTGAAAGATTTAATAGACATTATCCAACTTTATCAACAATACTATCCCCAACCAGTAACAGAAATTCAAGCAGCTTTAGAAGAACTTGATATCGATTTTGCTTCTGATGACTTGTTTAAAATACTGGATTCTATGAAGTTAAGTTCTAAACGCATTACAGATATATCTGTTTCACTGCGAAACTTTTCTCGAAGTGATACATCAACAAAAATTGCTGTCGATTTGCATGAAGGTTTAGACAGTACACTGTTAATTTTACGCCATCGCTTGAAAGCCTTAGGCACTCGCCCAGCTATTGAGGTGCTCAAGCAGTATGGTGAACTACCGACGGTACATTGCTATCCAGGGTTGCTTAATCAAGTATTTATGAACGTCATTGCTAATGCAATTGATGCGGTAGAAGAAGTAAAACAACCTCAGATTTGCATTTCTACAAAAATAGTAGATTTACAGGTATTCATTACTGTTGCAGATAACGGTATAGGTATGAATGAAGAAATGATGCATAAGCTATTTCAGCCATTATTTACGACAAAACCTTTAGGTAAAGGTACAGGCTTAGGTTTATCTATTTCTCGTCAAATCATTGAAGAAAAACATCACGGACAATTAAAATTTAACTCAGAATTTGCTCAAGGAAGTGAATTTCTTATTATTCTTCCTATTTCTTAAATATTAGCTTTTTCCAAATAGTCTCTGATTAACGCACTTTGAATTGTTGATGGTGCGTTGCGCTGCGCGACAACACACCCTACATTAAGAGTTAAAAATTAGCTTTTTTACAAATAAATTCTGATTTATTTCTGTTAATCTGCCTCAATCCCAAAAGAAATAATCAATAACAAGATAAATATCAAATTGGTTCGGTTTGTGCATTTGAATTAGGCGGGAATGGGCGATCGCATCTGCATCTATTGGAGAGCGATCGCACATCCTCAATCATGAACTTTACCATCAGGCATGATTGCGCCTTGGAATTCTACATCTGTGAGGATCGCTCCTGTTAAGTCTGCTCCTTTGAGATTTGCATTTCGCAGTATGGCACTAGTGAGATTGGCGTAGCTTAAGTCTGCGCCTTGCAAACTGGCTCCACTTAAATCTGTTGCCATATCTTCCCATTGGATTCTCTGGCTCAAATTTGCCCGACACAATTTCGCTCCATCTAAGTTGGCGTGATGTAGTGAAGCGGCTCTAAGGTCTGCATAGCTCAAGTCTGCGCCAGTTAAATTAGCGTATCCCAAATCTGTACGTTGGTCGGAACTAGGACGCAAGTCGGCTTGAAATAGCAGAGAACGCGATAGTTTTGCACCGTTTAAATTAGCACCACATAAACTGGCTTTGATTAAGTTAGCTTCTGCCAAATTGGTGTTAGCTATCTTCGCACCCGTCAAATCTGCTTCCCGAAGAATGGCACGATACAAGTCAGCTTCACTCAAGTTTGTACCCCAAAGGATAGCTTCACTTAAATCTGCTTCCCGCAGACAGGCTTGGCTGAAGTTGGTTTTACCTAAGCGTGTCTGACGCAAATCGGTATAGCTAAAATCTGAGCCGCTAAGGTTAGTATTTGTTAGTTCTGCTTCTTGCAGATTGAGTCGCTGAAAGCTGCGTTCCCCGCTAGCATAACGTTTGAGAATTTCATCCACATGCATATTACTCGACCTTTGATTGACAACTAGAGCGCGATCGCTACCTCAGGTTGAGTTAACTCTGCCATCAGTTCGGCAATCGTCATGATTCGCTCAGTGTACCTAACATTGGCTCCAGAAAAAATCAGCCCATTTTCCACGTCGCCCCGTGCTGCTTTCCCCAGTGCTTGCAGAAGACAATAGGTTTTGCCACTGTCTCGGCACAAACAGGATTCTAAACAATTGGCAATGCATCGCCGTTCTATTTTTGATGAACCTGCGATCGCCTGTTCTGCAAAAGCATTACATAAAGCACGGCTAGGTTTTCCCACTGGACTGGGTACAGTCACAATATCTTCTGGACGGGCATGGAGATGAAATTCTTTATAACGGCGATCGGCATCACATTCTTCTGTGGTGATGAAGCGAGTACCAATTTGTACGCCATCAGCCCCAATCGCTAACATCCGATCGATATCAGCCCGATCCCAAATTCCCCCTGTGATAATCAACGGTATCGTAGCACTTAGCTGTTCTTCTAAATATTCCCGGATTTGGGAAATTACAGATTCAATCGTGAACCCTGGCAGATTAATCTGCTCGCATTGGCTAAAATGTCCCCCCACCATTTGGCAATTTTCAATAATCAACGCATCAGGAAGGCGGTTGTATCGCAGTTTCCAAGTTTCACAGATTAACTGCGCTGCTTCTAAGTTCGATACGCTCGGTACTAATGCCACATCAGGATAGTCAGCAGTGTACTCTGGTAAAGATAGAGGCAATCCTGCTCCCGTGATGATGATATTTGCTCCGTGGGCAGCTGCCGTTTGCGCTAACTCTAGATAATCTTTAGTCGCAACTAAAATATTCACTGCGATCGCACCCTCTGGGCTGATGCTGCGTGCTTTAGTCAGTTCATCAATTAAAGCCAGTCGATTAGCTGTAAAAAAGCTCCCGCGTTTGCGTGTTTCAAAATACGGAGAATGCAACCCTAGTCCTAACGTGGCAATTACACCAACTCCTCCCGCATTGGCTACAGCGCCAGCCAGGTTTGCACCAGACACCCGTACTGCCATTGCACCTTGAACAATCGGATAGCGAGCAATATGTTTACCAATCCGCAGAGAAGGCAGGATACGGGTCATAGCAGACTTATTCATTAATTAACTAAATAGCAGTTGAGTAATTTTACCATCTTAGTTTTACTCCTATGCGGGTGGATCTGTATACCCAAAAGCTACAAAAAGTTTACTAAATAACTACATGGTTGTATAAAGATTTAATCTGTTTATATGCTGTGTTAGCACCCTACCTCTGGGGTGCTTTTCTGTTTGGGGTCAAAAAACCCCAGTATTGCTGCGCAGAGCCTTGAGGCTTTCAGCTTGTTGGAAAATGCGATCGCTAATCCGATTGCAAGCTAACTCACAAAGTTCAAAAATCATCGGGTCGGAAATCTCGTAATAGGCGCTAGTACCTTTGGGCTGACGAGATAAAACTCCTGCTTGAGTTAATACTTTGAGATGTTTGGATAGATTTGCCTGCCCTAAACCTGTCGCTTCCGCAATTTCCATCACATTCATCGGCCCTGACTTGAGACAGGTCAAAATTTGTAGTCGGCTAACTTCTGATAGCACCTTAAAATACTCAGCAACCGCCGCGATTACTGCTGGTTCAGCCTGAGATGCCTTAATTTTTAGCATAGGTAGATTTATTCGTCAGCACAAAAATAGTTTATTAACTATTAAGTATATTGACATTCTTTCAATACGTAGTTTCCTTTTGCGTACAGATTCTGGTTGAGAATCGCTGAAATAGGGAAGTGTTGCCTCTTTCAAAGTTTATTAGACTTTTTGCATAAATATTTTGATTTTGCGTTGTTGAGTATAGTATGAAAAGCTGACGCACTGTCTTTCCAACCCAGTAGCTCCCCACGACCGGACTGCCGACGTTCCTATGTCGCCCTCAGCGTACTCCAAAGGAGAAATCGTTCTACGAAGTCGTTCCCCAAGGGTAGAGTAGCCCTTCTCGCAGAGTATTCGTTCCCGTTCTCTCATTAGCGTTAGCGTCTCCGCAGGAGAAGAGAGTTACCCCAGGGTAGAGTAGCTATGCCGTTCGCGTAGCGTCTCCGACAGGAGGAGGCTTTACGCCGTGCAACAGTCCTTCTCTGCTTGCCTATCTGTATCATTTTTAAAGTAATATCATGTTCGGAAAATGACTTATGATTAAGCTCCGATTTTAATCCACCAA
>JAVRCV020000014.1:0-13071 GCA_034530615.2 Aulosira sp. ZfuVER01 | reverse complement strand
ATAAATCCGTTTTATGCGGCTTCAAAAATAAAGTAAATATTCCAGTTTTATGTAAAAGCAGAAGATTCACTGATTACGTGAAAGGCTTGCCAGCACTAGGATAGTGCTTACTTTTAGTAATAGCTGAAAGCTTGGATATTCCACTTTTACCTGTAACAGAGGTAAAAGCGGAACATTGAAAAAGGATGGTCAATGAATGAAGGTTGACGGTCACGGACAGGCCGCCTGTATCACTGACACGGAATATTCTAAATTACGTCGTCAAATTCAAACCCAAAAATACAAATTACTTTTGGATTTAGGCTGGTACACGGGGGAAAGGTGGGGGGCATTGATTCAGCTAAAAGTTGCTGATGTTTATGATGATGATGGCAAGCCACGGGAATACATTACTTTTCGAGCTGCAACTCGCAAAAAGCGGCCTGATGGCAGTCGTGAAACGCGGCAAGTGCCTGTACATCAAGTTTTGGCTGAATCGTTGGCATCTTACAAACCTGAGACTGATAACATTTGGCTGTTTCCCGGACGGGATGGAACTAAGCCGATGACTTGGCGCAATGCTTATGACATTCTCAAACGAGCTTGTGAAAAAGCTAGTTTTGCGAGTAAGGGAATTAGCACTCACACTACCCGCCGGAGTTTTATAACAAAACTGCACCGCAACGGCATTGACCCCTACAAAATTAAGAAAATCACCGGGCATCGGGATTTTAAGGCACTTGAGCGTTACATCGACATTGACCCAGACGCGATTAAGGGGGCGATCGCCACTTTATGATCAACAAAACTGACTTGGTACTGTCCCTTGGTTATTTAATTGGACAAATCCTGAATGGGGATATGGACGACCCCCGGGTGCTAGCCAAATCTCTAGAAGGTATCGCTGACAAAGCTTGGGATGAATATGAGGCTGATTTACTCCCGCCATCGCTTAGGATTGACCCATAATTTGCTTTTTGCTACGCGATCGCACTTTGGAAGCATCCCAATTCCCAAGAAGTGCGATCGCATTTTTCATGATAAATTGCCTTGTAACAGGCAATAGAGATGCAATCATGAGTAGTAAAGGCGGACGCAGAACCACGACTTGGGGTAACAGTTGGAAGCATGGGAAAACAACCGTTATTCGCGTTCCAGAAGTTTTGGAACTTCCAATTACAGAATATGCCCGGCAATTAGATGCGGGTAATTGCCTTGTAACAGACAATGCAGCGATAGTATTAGATGCCATCGACCGATACATCACCTGGCGAAAGGAAAATTATCGGGCAACTCCACAGTCAAAGGAGCCTGATATTAACTCTCGCACCTGGGATGAGTTGCGAAAGTTGCAGAAGTTGTTACAGGAGAATCCACAGGCTTTAGGACTTGCGCCAGGAGCGAATTAGATTTTCAATCTCAGCCGGGGATTCTCCATCCGCGATCGCACTCTCAACTTCCAATTTCCGATTTTTTGCGATCGCACTTTCAACTGAGCCAATGTAGCGGCGGTGTTTTTTGCGCCCGGTCATCCAGCAGTAGCGATAGTACCAGTACTTGTTTCCTTCCCGCTGCACCCAGTACTTTTCTACCCAATGAGTTTGCTTATCGTGTTGGGGCGCAACTTTTTTAGTATCACGATTTACTTGCGCCCCAACAAGCAATTCTACGGTGTCTAGTTGGGTATCACTCTCTACTTGCGCCCCAACACGTAATCGCCACTCGCGCCAGGCTTGCTCATAATCGGTGAGATTTTGATAATCATCTGGATCTGGTGGTTCGTTGGTGTCATCGTAGAAAATTGTCAGATGATCGCCGTCTGCCTTGTGTGGCACTTCCCCGAAATCAGCAGGATTCCAACGGTTATGAGAAAAAGACTCCTGGGCAAGTGGTGACTGTGACTCAGGAGTAGAGGAGGAATTATCAATTCCCTGACTGGCAATTTGAGAATCAACTGTATCATCATCCCAAGCGGGGTCATATACCTGGGTAGTTGGCGGAGTA
Source organism: Aulosira sp. ZfuVER01 (assembly GCA_034530615.2). Classification (GTDB taxonomy): domain Bacteria; phylum Cyanobacteriota; class Cyanobacteriia; order Cyanobacteriales; family Nostocaceae; genus Aulosira. The sequence goes on along the minus strand of JAVRCV020000014.1, from coordinate 11,088 downwards.
ATCGCACTCAAGTCGAATAAAGTTAGCTGTTTACTCATGACTCACCCCCGCGGCGGTGAAACGGAACTATCTCATGAGCAACCGTTTGGGACAATTCTTTGAGAGCAGCTGACCACGCCAGGGCAAATTCTACTGGCATCTGTTGAAAATCGGCTTCTGCTATGAAGCGGCGGCGTATCCAGTTTTTGAAAATCTCGATTTGCTGACGGTCGAATAGTAAAGATGAATCTGGCATAATTTTCCTTTGATAGGTAGATGGAGCCGCGCTTTGCGGCTTATTTTTTTCAACTAACTTTTAGGAATAATCCCTAGGGATGTTCTTAGGTAAAAAGGCATTCATGACATTGAGAAATTGCTCAATGCCAAATGTCACTTGTTCCCACCAAGATTGCTGTAAGCAACGAATTAACCAACCTTGGGGATTAGAAATAATTGGTTTACCGTTGGCACGTTTTTCAAATCCACCGCTTTTGATGAAGTGTTTTAGAGCTAATTCGATTTCTTCAATGGGGTAATTAAACAGTTCTTGAGTGCCTGCTTTGTTGGGATGGTAGTAAATCTCATATTCAGCACACAGTTTGAGGATGTCATAGCGTCTTTCTAATTCCTCATACTGTTGACTTGACCATTGCTCTAAACTTGCTTTGAGTTCGTCAATAGAAAAATCAAAAATTGGTGCAGATGGTTGATAACCATATTGTTCGCAAAGCTTGATGATTTCGAGTATCTTGTTTAACTCTTGGCGTTCGCTAGTCGATATCTTAGGAATATAAGTGTTGTTGTTGTTCTCCCCGTCCCTTGCTGATTGCTCGTTTGAGGTGGTTAAATCGCAAGTCGAGTTGAGATTTTGCAAGTGATTTTGCGAATTTTTTTTACGTGGTTTTAACCAATCAAAGGGTCTTAAAAGTATTCTGTAAGCTGTACTACTGAATTCTTTGATTACTTGGATTACTCTATGTTGGATAAGCCATTTGAAGCGTTTTAACAACCACCACCGAGCAAATTTTGTACCTCGGTGTTTAGTGACAAATTGCTCAAAGTCCGTGAGGTCAATTTCTATTTGTGTACCGATTTTTCCTTGTAATGCTATCCATTCCCATAGTGCTTGAGTCAATGGAATTGTGTTCTGTTCTAGGAAAAATGCCAGTTCTTTTTCTGTCCTTAGTGACAGAGTTTGTGATGCTTTTAATGTCATAATGAGAGTAGAGATTTTATCCAATCGCCTCTTAGTAGCTGCTAACTCTAGGAGGCATTTCAATTTTTTAGGTATTAAAAATCAGGTTGTTAGCTGTTGCTAATATCTGAGCGTTCGAGTTTTAATTTTGTTGCTATCTCTTGGATTTGATTTACCAGACCGGGATTTTTCTTAAACAATTCTGGTAATTCATGCAATACGTATCCAGTGATGATCAATGCTTCACTGGGAGTTAATTCAGAATCAATGGTGCGTACAAAATCCACAAATTCGTATAGCGATGTGATGGCGGCGTTTTTAGCATCCTTGAGTGTTTCAATGGCTGCTTCGATTTGGGCTTGGGTTTGGTTAGTCATTTGTCATTTGTCATTGGTCATTGGCGATCGCACTTTGAGGTGAGGAGCGATGCCCATTAAAAACCGCCCTCACCCATGCAGGCAGGACGGCTTATGGTTTTTCATTGTTGTTTAATTCTGAGTCGTCTTCGACTTGTTGCGCTAAATCACGAAGCCCTTGCTTAATCACTTGTAATTCTTCTGTGAAAGCAGATTCTAGTTCTGTACTCTCTTTGTAGCGTGTCTTGAGTCGCTCTTGATGACCATGCACGTAACCATAAAAAGCTTTCTCCAACAACTCTAGACGACTTAGGAGTTTCCCAGCAGGGCTGTCTCCGTATTCGACATTTGCCCGATACGTATCTCCCCCTGTGCAATCGCTCGCAGCAGATCCGCTTTGCTCTTTAAGCCTATTGATTGAGCTATCGTCTCTAACTTCTCCCAATCCGCTCGGCTGATCCTGATTGATGCGTTTATCGCATCTTCCGCTAATATCTTGGGTCTCGGCATTCTCTTTTATCATTACTTTTTCCAATTGTAGAACAAAAAAAATATATTGTTCTACGAAATGTTGACTGGTTTCGTAGAACAATATAATATTAACTTGTTTGGTAGAACAAAACAACAAGCTCCCCCACGCCTAAACCTTGCGTGTTGTTCTGGAGCAAGCACCCGCACCACTTGCCAAAGTGCCCGGCGCGGAAACACCCTAAGTCAAAAGTCCAGAGTCAATGGTCAATAGTTATTGGTCATTGGCGCGGAGTTAACTGCGTAATCATCGGAGTTAACTGTGCAATGTTCGCAGTTAACTATGTAATGTTCGCAGTCACATAACAATCACATAGCGCTTTCCCTTCACCCGGCGCTGCACAGTCATGCTGTCTCTATGGAGGTATAAATTTAGACGCTAATCTCTACTCAGTTGTGAATTCAAAATTAAACCATGATTCGCCAGTGTTACAGCTGGCGCTTTCCTCCAACCTGGAGTCATTCTTCTGTCAGTCAAACGTATGGAACACCAGCGTCAGCTTGGTGTAGCTTGACGCTGGCCTTTTTTGAAAAATTGGAAATTAAATTATGACTTATCGCGCTGACCTTAAACCGTGGGCTGTTTTTCGCTGTGAAACAACAGTTAAGAATGTCTGCGTTAATCGTTTTCGCACTCGAACTGACGCTGAATCTTATATGAGCATTTTACGCAGGCTAAATCCTGGTGTCTTGTTTTGTGTAGCTTTCGACAAGCAACCGGTTGAGGTTCAAGGATAACTCAATTTTTTGCGATCGCACTTCAAAAATGCGATCGCGTTTGATTCAAAGACTTGAAACGTGTACAGGGTAAATTATGCAACTTAAAAGCATCAGTTACAAACGGGTTTTAAACCTGGGGAACTACGAAAATAAGCACCTAGAGTTGTTTGGTGAAGTTGCCCAAGGAGATGATGAGGATGAGGCAATTTTGCATCTAATGGAATTGGTTGAGCGTAACATCCGTTCCCAGATTGGTAAGCAGTTTCAAAAAGAGATTTTGGACTTGGAAGCCAAAAGAAACCAACTAGACGACCAGGTGTACAACCTCAAGCGAGAGATTTCAAAACTCGAACAAACCAAGGCTGAACTAGAAAAACTCCAACCATCACAAGATAACTCAACCGGGCAGGAACCCAGCATAGACGATATCCCTTTTGAAGCTGGGGATACTGCCACAGATAGCGGTATCCCTGACGGGTTTTAGTCAATTTTTTTGCGATCGCGCTTTTTGGGAGATTGGACGCGATCGCAAAAGCTCAACCCAACTTAGCCATTGGATAAGCCTGAACCATGCACACCATAATATCAGTCAAAAGCGTGTTTACTTGCAAAACCCCCAGCGCCGGTTGGGTAAATCTGGCTCAAATCCGGCAAGTCATTGATGACAAAAATGAAGGAATTATCATTGTTACCTGGTGTGATGGCGACACCCAAGTTTTTTATGGTGAAAACGCCTCAGCCATTATCGCCGCCCTAGAAGAAGCACCATCACCTTCCATCCCCGAAGAGTCCACAGATAAATCTAAATTTTTGATGGACAAGGGAGACTTTGTGCTTAACAGCATGGTTAGCGGACTGGCAGTTAAATTTCTTGCCAGCTTAACAGGTCAATCTCCTGATTTCTGGATACAACAAATTTGGAAACAGGGGACTGCACAGTTTGAAACTTTAACTAATGAAGAAATTGAACAGCAAATCAGTGCTTATTTTGCAAACAAAGCCAAAGAATCCGATGCATCGTTCATGGTTGTTGAGAGGCATAAAGAGAAGTTATGACAAACAAATCCAAATTCTTGATGGGCAAAGAAGACTACATAACCAATAGTCTTTCACTAGGCATTGCAGTTAGATATCTGTGTGAGTTAACAGGTCAACCACTGAATTACTGGGTTTCCAGAATCAGTAAAGAAGCCAATGCCCAGTGCGATAAATTAAGTCCTGAACAAATCGAGCAAACTATCAAAGATTACCTCAAAAATAAATCTTCTGGAAATATATCTTCAAACAGCCTCCATTTTAAGTCTGTTAATCCTTCAAACCGCCCAGCCATACTGTGATACACCCTTTGTGATTTGAAAAGCAGATTATCACATTTTTGGTATTAGTGGGATAGGTTCGGGAATGATTCAATTACCAAGTTCAGTTTATAAGGATAAATAATGGATTCAGACGTAGCACAAAGAATTCAAGCACTAGAAAGGACAGTTGATATTTTGACTTATCACCTAACATCAACCTGTCTAAACTTACAAGAGTTAATAGACAGACTACCTGATGGTGAGTTGTCTCCGGTCAGATTTGGAATTGAAAAAAATATCGAGTTACTTCAACAAGTTAGGAAATTAAGTAAACAATAACCGCCTGATGAGGCTACCTGACACAGTAGCCGAAACTCTGGCAGATGCCAGAGTCGCGGATTGTGTCCAAAGCAGTTCGCACCATCACACATCGGGAATGCGGCGTTGTAATAGAATTGCGCTCTCTAGCGTGAGGCGTTCATCTATTCAAGCGCAGCTTCCCGGAGTTGTATGGCTTCCCAGTTCGTTTAGGAGTGAATCGCGCCCCTGCTTAGGATGTGGGGCGTTAGGGTGATTCGTGCGCTTTGAAACTGGGTTTTTAACTACAACTAAATGTACCTTTGTTTACTAACAGAACCATGACAATTGAATTAAAAACTTTGGGTATTGATGTTTCTAAAGCATCAGTCACAGTTCATGTTCTCTCATCTTATCCCAAGGGTGGGTTAAAATCCTACTGGGAAAAAACGAGGAATAAAGCATCAAGTCATTATCCGGTTTTCTATAGCAATCCTGATGTTAAAAAGAAGCAGAAATCAGCTTTTGATTTTGCTAAATTTATTCAGGAAAGTCAGGCTAATGTTGCAATTATGGAGCCTACAGGGAATCATTATTCCCGCCTGTGGGCAAAAATAATTGACAGTTTAGGTATTAAGATTTTGTGGGTTGGGCATATAGAGTTACGCCGCTATCGTGGCGGTAAAAATCTGCCAAATAAATCTGATGCTGCTGATGCTTTGGCTATGGCCGCTTACCCGCTTGATGTAGAACACCACACCGAAGATGGTGAATTAAACACTAGATATTTCCTGATGCACCGAAGCGAACCAATCGATCGGCTAAGGGAACTGTGCCAGCAGCTTGAACATTTGAACCGGGTACAAAGCCCAATAGTTAACTATGCTAGACAAGTTTTAGCTTGGCAGTTTCCAGAAGTTGCCCATGTGAAATCTAAAAGCACCAAATTGGGAAATGTACCTCCATTATGGGGTTGGTTAGCCGAAAGGCAGTTTGAGGTATCGTCTCAAGCGTGGAAAGCACTAACAGCAAAATATGAATCGTCAGCTGCTAACCATTACGGTATTACCATTGACCCTATTTTGAGGCTACACGGTGATTGGTTGTGTGACATTGAATTGTGCGAGCAGCGGATTGAAGCTGAGATTAAAACTCTACTTGATGATGAGTGCTTCAAGCAATACAACCAGATTTTTGACAAATTTGGTTTTGGCTTGCGTGTACGTGCCCGGCTGCTAACTCGAATTTACCCGTTTGAAGCATTCTTGAGTAATGGAAGACCACTAATTGAATATGAAGTCAGGGAAGTTAAACGGGTAGAGAAGCATCGGCAGGATGGTCAAACTGTGGTTAAGCGTTCGCCTGGGGATGTAAAGCGAGTTAAACGCAATCGCTCACGCGATACTTTCAAAATGCGGTTAGGTATGGGTACAGTACTTGAGCAGTCCGGTGATGAGTTAATTGAAGTAAAAAGCGGTTCGGCGTTGTGCAGGATGTCGTTTTGGCAGTACGTTCTGTGCCAAGTAGAAACCGAAAGATTGCCTGATAATGACACCGCCGCTACGATGCTTGAGTACCGTAGCAAGTTAAAAGACTTTACTGATGAATCTGGCAGACAATTACTTAACGGTAAACACTTGCAGGGTAAATTAATGGCTAAAGTTGCTAACCTGCTGTTTAGTCACCTGGTGAACGCGATCGCCAAATGACCAATGACCATTAACTATTAAAATTTCCCCCCAATAATTTTTACAGGTTGGGGGGCTTTTAAAATCTCGCTACACTTATTAGAGTGAATAGATATAAAGCTTATAACTTACGCTGATTAAGCATAATTTCCCATGACCACTTCTAAACGCCGCTATCACATCACTACTTTTGGTTGCCAAATGAATAAAGCCGACTCAGAGCGCATGGCTGGCATTTTAGAAGACATGGGCTTTGAATTTTCGGAAGATGCCAATCATGCAGATGTAATTCTCTACAATACCTGCACGATTCGGGATAATGCCGAGCAAAAAGTATATTCTTACCTGGGTAGACAGGCGAAGCGCAAACACGAGCAGCCCGATTTAACATTAATTGTTGCTGGATGCGTTGCCCAACAAGAAGGTGAGAGCCTTTTGCGCCGCGTCCCCGAATTAGATTTGGTGATGGGGCCGCAACACGCCAACCGTCTCAAAGATTTGCTGGAGTCGGTATTTGAAGGTAATCAAGTTGTGGCTACCGAGCCAGTTCACATTATGGAAGATATCACTCAACCCCGGCGGGATAGCAAAGTTACAGCTTGGGTGAATGTGATTTATGGCTGCAACGAACGCTGCACTTATTGCGTAGTTCCGAATGTGCGTGGTGTGGAACAATCCCGCACGCCAGAAGCGATTCGTGCTGAAATGGAAGAATTAGGCAGGCAAGGTTACAAAGAAATTACCCTACTCGGTCAAAATATTGACGCTTATGGGCGTGACTTACCAGGAGTAACAGCCGAAGGGCGCCATCTGCATACATTCACAGATTTGCTGTATTACGTGCATGATGTGCCAGGTATTGAAAGACTACGTTTTGCTACTAGTCATCCCCGTTATTTTACTGAGCGTTTAATTAAAGCTTGTGCAGAATTACCCAAGGTTTGCGAACACTTCCACATCCCTTTCCAATCTGGGGATAACGAATTGTTGAAGGCAATGTCACGGGGTTATACACATGAAAAATACCGTCGGATAATTGATACAATCCGCCGTTATATGCCAGATGCATCGATTAGTGGAGATGCGATTGTCGGTTTTCCTGGAGAAACGGAAGCACAGTTTGAAAACACCTTGAAATTAGTAGAAGATATTGGCTTTGATCTGTTGAATACCGCCGCTTATTCTCCACGTCCGGGAACACCCGCTGCTTTGTGGGAAAATCAATTGAGTGAAGAAGTAAAAAGCGATCGCCTACAAAGATTAAATCATTTAGTAGGTATTAAAGCCGCCGAGCGATCGCAACGTTATTTTGGACGCATTGAGGAAGTATTAGTAGAAGACCAAAACCCCAAAGATCCAACTCAGGTAATGGGACGCACAGGGGGTAATCGTCTGACTTTCTTTACTGGTGATATTAAAGAACTTAAAGGGCAATTGGTGAAAGTCAAAATCACCGAAGTTCGCGCTTTTAGCTTGACTGGCGAACCAATCGAAGTGCGTCAAGCAATGCCTGTTTAATGCTTGGACTAGATGATTGTGTTTTAGCAAGAGTTCTGACAGGAAATGATATCTAGAAAAATCTAGATATCATTTCCTATAGGCTAGACACTTTCAATAACAACTTATAAATTATTATGCTCATTAGAACTAAGCAATTTCAAGTATCTCCCAAAGAATTAAGAGCAATTATTGCGGTTGATTATTACAAGCGCATGAAATTAACCTTAATTATCTTTTCAGTTTTGGCAGTGGTAAATATTATCCTTTCTATAATCCAGAAGGAATTTAGTTGGTGGTTGCTGTATTGCTTGGGTTTTATTGCTTATATTCTCTCTGTACCGCTTTGGTTGCGTCTGCAAGGGAGAACTTCTGAGTTAAACTTTCAAAGTAGATATTGCGAAATGGATGAAGACTTCTTTGCGATATTTTTTGAAGATGGGAGTATCACTAAGCTTAGGTATGAGCATTTTACTAAAGCTGTCAAAAAGGGTGAATATTACTTTTTATATATGACAAAAGCTCAATTTCACTACTTACCAGTAGCAGCTTTTGAATCGGAGAAAGATATGCACAGATTTGATTTATTTTTAGAAGGCAAGCAACTAATTAAATTGTGGTGAATACAGGATATTTGGCATTGGGCATTGGGCATTGGGCATTGGGCATTGGGCAATAGTTATTTGTTATTTCTATCTTGTCCCCCTTGTCCCCCTTGTCCTCCTTTTCCCTTCTACCTTCACAACCCACTCAAAATTATTCCATCCTTAGCGCGCATATACAGCACTGGTGTCGCAAAGTCAGGTTTATCTAAGCCCACTTCCATCGAAATGGCGTTGCGGGTAGTTTGCATAGCTGCATCTACAGGCCAGCCTAGGGCGAGAGTGCGGTAAAATTCATCAGCAAACAGCTTGGCGGTGGTGTCGAGGATTTCATATTGCATGGCGACTACAGCGGGAATTCCTCGGCGCACTAGGTTAGGTGCTATACCTGCAAATACTTGGTTAGATGATACCGTCGCACCTTGACAGGAATTTAGCACAGCTAACCCTAAGCTGCGGTTGCCTAAAAAGAAATTGGCAAAACCCTCATCATCCAAGAGTTTGTATTTGCCATCGGTATCTACTAGGGCAATACAGCCTTTGTTGTTATCAAATTTACCGTGACCGATGAAGTGGAAAACATTGTATGGCTTTTCGCGTAGCTTTTGGTTAATGTTGCGAATGGTGGCTTCTGGTAGCACATCTAACTCTATTTGGCCTGCATCTATGTGTTTTTTCAGTGCGTCACGGATGAGGCGTTCTTCCTCAGCAACATCTAATTGAGGTAAGTTAGTTGGGCTGGAGATGACTAGCAAAACTTTCAGCGGTAGGCTTGCGGCTTTCAGGTCGCGCTTTTGGAGGGGAACGTCAACATAACGCGAGAGTACGGTTTGAGTGTTGTTTGCAAGGAAAGTTTTAGTAGCCTCATCATAGAGAAATTCCCAAGGTAGGGCGGCTAGTTCGGGGGAATCAAATACTAGGCGCAAGCGTACCTCGTAATCATTCGCTTGTGCGCCTGCAATTGTAGCCCGTAATTGACCGCGAATATCTATAGGGAAAAGCGCTTGGTAGAGTTCGCCACCTAGGGCTTTTAGCAAATCGGTATCTGTTTGGCGAGAATCAATTAGTTTTAATGACAGCTTAATTCTGTTCATTTCTAAGCGCAATTCGCCCCATTCATCGCCTTGTTCTGAGGAAGCGCGAATTTTGCGGTCTGCTGTTACTAATATTTGGAAATCATGGTAATTTATCATCGGTTGTTTTTTTAATGATTTATCTCTGGCTTGAGACAATTCTTGTTGTAGTGGTTCAAATTGGGATTGTAGATTAACATCATCAATTAACCTGCGAACATCTACCATTTGATAGCTGTTCTCACACTCAATCTGATACCGACCAGCTTTTAAACGCTTATATAATTTATCTAATTCGTAGGAATAAGGTTCTCGGCTTCCTTCACATTCTTTGCAGTTGCAAGGAACAAGAGTGTCATACTGCAATCGCTCAAAAGATTTATGGATTTTATCTAGTTCGTGAGTGACGACTGCTAGCAATTCTTTCTTGCGGTTTCCTTCTACACGGATTTTAATTTCTTTAAGATTATAATTTTCAATAACTTCCACACGAGTTTGGTCTTTGTCGAGAACAACACCGCTTCGCCAAACGAGTTTTTGTTGTTCAATCCAAGGGTGTGTTTCTACAATGAAGCGAGTGATAATACCCTTGGGCATGAACATGTATTCGTAGCGTAAAATTAGGTTATTAGTTTCGTCCCAGTTATAGGCAGGTTGCTCAATATCGAGTAGTTGCGGTGCAATATAGTTACCAGGACTATTAGGAATTGGGTAGCAAAGTTTAAACCGCATCATCAGTTGCAGCAGTTCATCTCGCATATCAGCATATTCGCAATTTTTCCAAATATCTTTAAGATTATCCTTGGTAAAACAGCCTAAATTTTCCTTGACGTTTTTATTGTCTAACACTTTGTAGACAGCAGTAGTTCCCCATTCTGGTTTGAGGATGACATAGTGTTTCAGTGTAGAATCATCTTGAAAATGTAGACAAACGCCGAGGTCGTGCAGATAGCGACTCAGCCGCAGCATATCTTGACGGTCAGTTAAATTATTAACTCGGCAAAGGTTTTCGTATTCGTAAAAGTTAATGTAGTTGCGGGAATAGTTTTCTAAAGCAGAACGGACTCTTACCCAGAGTTTTGGTAAAAGTGTACCAACGTGGGGAAGTCTGCTGATGTAGTCTTGAATCGCTTGTTTAATTTCTGGTAAACCACGATTAGTAGCTAGGTTGGTTGGTAAGGCTTCTTTTAAATTGGTGAATTCACCCCGCAATTGGTGATAATTAACTTCGCATTGACGGCCTTGTTTTTCGTTTTTAATAATCAGAACTGGACTATTGTCACTTAAGAGTTCAACGACCTTCAACCACCAGTAAAAATCTGTGTTTTCTTTGCGAGTATCAGCGACTAAGGCATAAAGAGAACGTTCAGTGAGGAAAAACTGATGGGTTTGGTGGTAAATTTCTTGACCGCCAAAGTCCCAGATGTTAACGCGAAAATCTTTGCCATTTGCTTGGGTGAAGTGCCAGCGAATCACCTCAATGCCTTCCGTTGATTTTTCATCCGGCTGAAGTTCGTAACTTTCATTTTGAATTTTATTAGCTAAAGAAGTTTTACCTGCTCCCCCTTCGCCAACAATTAAAAATTTAGCTTCGTAGAGGGGTTCAGTTTCTTTGGGATCTTGTACTCGAAAATAGAAATCGAGAATTTCATTGACATCACCTGGATCTCTTGATAAATTCTTGCTCCCTAAAATCTCAGGTGGAATGGGCAGTGGATTTCTCCGAAGATCTAGCTCTGTCAGATTTGCTAATTTCCTGATTTCCCCAGGCAGACTGCTGAGTTGATTACTCCTGAGGTCGAGGGTTTGCAAGTTGACCAGTTGTCCAAATTCCCCAGGCAGACTGCTGAGTTGA
>JAVRCV020000013.1:0-52117 GCA_034530615.2 Aulosira sp. ZfuVER01 | reverse complement strand
TGTAAAGGATTGTAAAGAACTTTTGCGTAAAGGTTACTTAACTTTTTGATAAGTTCAACTTATATAGCGGTTCTCGTTTGGATGCAATACACAATAGGGCACAGCAATGCTGTGGCCTTACGAAAGGTATGTATTCTATGCAATTGAGAACCGCTATAACTTCATACACAGCAGGGGAGAAATAACTAATTGACCATTTACCCTTGACTCTCAATCAACAAATTTTGGTCGCGCTTTTTGAGTTGACTGCAACTTCGCCTGTAACGCTGTCCAATTTTCCTGCTCAATTAAATGAATCACTTCATCAAGGTTTTGGCGATATTGTTGCAATGACCCCAGCAATGCTTGCTGATTAAACTGAGCCATCATCACTCCCAATTCAGGATTACCACCACCTACACGGCTAGTATCACGAAAGCCTGAACTAGCTAAGTTTTGAGCTAATTGTAAAACTGCGGGGTCGGTTTCACCCATGCAAGCTGCAATCAAGGAAGCACTGACCATTACAGGTAAATGAGAAATCCAACTAACAGCGCGGTCATGTTGCTCTGGTTGACAATGGTAGATTTTAGAACCGAGCGATCGCACAATTTCCTCTAACACTGAAATGGCTTCAGGCGGTGTAGTATCTATTGGTGTCAGTACATAAGGGCGATCGACAAACAAATGTCGCTGTGCAGCTTCTATACCACTATCTGCGGTTCCTGCCATTGGATGACCGCCAATAAAATTTGCCCACAAAGGAGATATAGCCTTAACTATCGGTGCTTTGACAGAACCGACATCAGTCACTACCGTAGTAGCGGATAAATGCGTAATTAACTGTTTAACTTGGGGAACAATAAGAGCTATAGGTGTACAAATAAATACAACTTCTGCCTGAGCCAAGAGACCAATCTCGGCTGATGCTTCATCTACGCTTCCCAGAGCTACCGCCTTTTGGCAGGTTGACTCACGACGACTAACTCCCAAAACATGATGTCCTTGCGATCGCAAATCAAAACCCAAAGAACCACCGATCAGTCCGAGTCCTAAAATCCCAATTTTCATTTTTGCTTTTGATAGTCCGTCTTTCAAATATTTTCTGCGTACTTTACCAACTATTAAAGTTGGCATCTGAGGGGTAGCATTTATGACTATAGAAGAATTACTGGAAAAATACGCGGCAGGAGTGATTGATTTTACTGGTATTGACCTCTCTGAAGCTAACTTAAGTGGCGTCAAACTCAGTGGTGTGAATCTTAGCCAAGCCAACTTGAGTATAGTAAATTTGAGTGGAGCGAATCTCAGCAAAGCCAACTTGAGCAATGCCACGCTGAATGTAGCTAGATTAAGTGGCGTGAACCTTGTGAGGGCAAATCTCAACAATGCCAGTCTCAATGTCGCAAATCTAATTCGTGCAGACCTCAATCACGCCCAACTCAAGGAAGCTTCATTAGTTCGTGCCGAGGTAATTCGTGCAGACCTAAGTTGTGCAGACCTGTCTGAGGCTAACCTTAGCAACGCCGACCTGCGAGAAGCCACTCTCCGACAAGCGAATCTCCGTCGTGCGAACTTAAGTGAGGCGAGTTTACGAGGCTGTTCTTTAACGGGTGCAAACCTAGAGATGGCTAATCTCCACGCCGCCGATTTGAGTCGTGCGGATCTCAGTAGCGCCAATCTGCGAGATGCTGAACTGAGAAAAGTTAATCTTAGCCGTGCTAACCTCAGTGGCGCAGATTTGAGTGGGGCGAATCTTCGTTGGGCGGATTTGAGTGGGGCCAATCTCCGTTGGGCAGATTTAAGCAAAGCTAAATTAAGCGGAGCTAACTTAACTGGGGCAGACCTGAGCAATGCTAATTTAACTAATGCCAGTTTAGTACACGCCAATTTAACTCAAGTAAAATTAATTAAGGCGGAATGGATTGGAGCCGACTTAACAGGAGCTGCGTTAACTGGGGCTAAACTTTACGCCACTTCTAGGTTTGGTTTAAAAACCGAAGGTATAACTTGTGAATGGATTGACCTCTCTCCCACAGGCGATCGCTCCATCATTCAAAAGTTTAACGCTGAAGATGCACGGGACTTTTTTAATGAAACGCCGCCAACCATCCGGATTATCGTTGATGCCGCCCTCGAACATGAAGCTAACTTTGCTCTAGCTGGTGCCTATTACCAAATTTCTCGCCAATACCGGACGCTAAAACAACCGCCCACTATGGAAATTGGGCGTCGCCGGACTGTGTTCACCTTCCGAGTCGAGAACGACGAAGACTTATTTCCCATCGCTTATATGGTGATTCTGCCCTTTCATGATGCCAGCAACACGCAAAAAAATATTGACAACGTAGTGGAAATGCTCAAAGGTGAAGATATATCTCAGATGGGTCTAAAAATACCCCATCGGGTGAGGCAATTAAGAACTGCGATCGAGGAAGCTAGGAATCAGACTCAGTCTATTCGGGAAATCCAAAAAATTCTGGAATTAGCTGCAAAATTAAATTTCTTTAAAACTCCTACCCAGACAATATTGACAAATTCTAGTGCGCAAACTTTGATTTTATATGATAATCCCTATTTCGGTAAACGATTTATTAATCAATCCGATGGTAATGTGGCATTTTTTGATAATATGTCCAATGAATCTACTCAATATAGCTTGCCTTCATTAAACATGGTGATCGATTTTGTTAAAAGTTTTCATTACATTGAACACTGAACAATTATCAGTAGAATAACTGTTCACTCACTAATAACTAATAAATTTGTGGAGGAAACAGATGCGTGATTCTTTTAATAGAATGATTGGCCGGACTCGCTATGTTGTATGCCGCTTGTTTCTGCACTTAGGTGGGTCGGAAGTAGCGCCAATTTTGGGAGTATTCAATCGTGTCGCTAGGGAAGCGATCGATGCAGAAGGGGACTTACAAGTCTTAGGAGAAGGCTTGGTAGAAATCTGTGAAACCCTTTTGCGATATGATGAATACTGGCTTTCTGCTGCCAATGAAGGTGATGTATTTTGGAGCGAAGGCGAGGCGGGAGATTATGTCAATGAACTATTTAGCGACTCTGCTGAAAGATACGGTGCTGACCTCGATTTAGCTTCGGATTCTGGGATGAATGACCCTTTATCTATACCTGTAACACGCAACATTATTGTAATGATTACAGCTGCTTTTGAAGGAGAAGTCTCAGAGTTAGAAACTGACTTGTCTAACGTTCAAGCTTTAAATGAAGGTTTAAAAGCTTTAATTAATTTACACTACAAAAATAAGTTACGGGCAGTTCAGGTGCATTTCTCACCAGCACAGTTGGGTGATGAACTTACTAACGATCAGCTGATCCAATATTATCCAGAGTTGATTCCTTTGTAGATAGTCATCATTCCCGGCATACACCAGGAGGGATGAAAATTCTGTTATTTGTCAAGAGTCAATAGTTATTTCTTGCTCCTCTGCTCCCCACACTCCCCACACTCCCCACACTCCCTCATCCCTACTGAGTGGGGTAGTCCGTACTTACTAGATGTAGTGGGAAATTGTTAAGCTCAAATAAGGATACTAGTGCAATGATCATGACCATATTGCGTAGATTTACAGCCGTTTGTTTAGCCATGAGTTTGTGCTTGACAACAGTTGCTTGTGGAGGTGGTTCAGAACAAACACAAACCACTTCTCCAGGTAGAAACGTCAGCCAAACCTCTACGGCTACCAAGCTGAGTGATGGGCAGTATCAAGTACAACAAGCCACTTACGACGATGGTACTGGAGATTACACGCTGTTTTTAATTAACAGTAAGCCTCCAACCTTTATCACCGAAAACTTGCAAATGGCTCGGCTGACAGATGAAGAAATTAAAGAAGGTAAAAAAAGTTATCTAAAAGTAGAAAATGGACAGCCAATCTTATACTTAACAGAAGACTTTAAAATTGAGTACGTCCATAACGTTACAGAGAACAAAACCAATCCCCAAACAGGACAGCAGGAAACAGTTGTTGTCCGCCGCGAAAATGGCTTCTGGGCACCCTTTGCTGGGGCGGTGGCGGGTAATATAGCAGGTCAGGCGATCGGTAGTCTGTTATTTAGACCCCAGTATTATGTACCTCCTGTCTATCAACCTGGAGGAGTTTTGACTGGCTTTGGTGGATATGGCCGCAGCTATGACCAAGCGGTTTCTAGTTACCGCAGTCGCTATAATGAACCACCCGCAGCAGTGAGAAATCGCACAGCGTTCCGCACCACAGGGACAATTAGAAGAAACTATCCTAGTGGATCGACAGCACCACGTCGTACCACTACTAACCGTCCTAGTGGTTCTGGTTTTGGTGGTAGCGAACTCAGACCTTCCAATAGTTCCAGATCTACCAGACGCACTCCTAGCGGTAGTAGCTTTGGTAGCGGGGGACGTAGTAGTGGTCGTCGCGCACCCGCTTTTGGCAGTAGACGCCGCTAACTCTCAGACTTCTCCCTTACAGAATTTGGCATAAACCAAAACATAATCTTCTATTCTGGGATGTCCGCATATATTGCTGGCATCCCTTATTTTTTATTCAACTTTACTTTGGTAATCGTGTAGCGATCGCCAATTTAAGAGCATGAGCATCTGGCTCAGGACGGAAACCAGATGCTCACTTTATCTTACTACTTGACCGCAAGCAGTTGTGATACCTCTGCGTGTGCTAATACAACGCTAGGTTCGCGCTGGAGAGCAGCATAATACTTTCTGGCAAAAGCATTGCCCAACTCTGACGGTACAATTAGCTTCCGAGCATCGGCAATTAACTTTTGCACAGACTCCGGTAATATGGGTTCATCTGCTGCCAGCATTTCATCAATTTGCACAACTAGCTCAGAAATGCGATGTAGCCAAGCAAATTGTTCGTGATCGATAACTAGTCGTAGAAGTTCTGTACTCGATACTCTACCACTCACTTGTTCGTAAGCGATGCGTTCTGTCTCCAGCAAACTGGAGTGCAGGCTGAGAAATTTGTTGCGCAAATTACGTAAAAATTGCTGTTGATTGATTCGTTGTAGAAGTATGTTAGAAGTCAATGGAACCCATCCTCCCGTTACGATAGTCTTCAATTGCTTGAATAATTTCGGCTTCAGTATTCATTACAAATGGGCCGTAGCGAACAACTGGTTCGTTTAGCGGTACACCAGCGATGAGTAATACATCTAATGGTGATTTTGCGTTCGATGGATTTGCGATCGCCACTTCCTCACCGTCTTGTGCAAACAATATCATCTGCCCATCTCCCGCACGTTCTTTTTCTGCACCAAACAAGCCTTCTCCATCAAGCACATATATAAAAGCATTGTATTCTTTTGGCACAGGCTGAACTGCGATCGCATCTGGTTGAAGTGTGAAATGTAAGTACATAATCGGAGTTTGCGTTTGGATGACAGCTTTTGCTCCTAGCGCTTCTCCTGCTATAACTTTTACTTTCACCAAACCATCATTTGTTTGCGCAGTCGGAATTCTTGCAGATGGAATTTCTTGATAACGCGGCTTCATCATCTTGTCACTGCGGGGTAAATTCACCCACAGTTGCAATCCGTGAACCCGCCCGCCAGTACGAGCAAATTCTCGATCTGGCATTTCTGAATGGACAACACCTGCTCCTGCTGTCATCCACTGCACATCGCCAGCACTCAGTTTTCCTGCATGACCTTGAGAATCTTTGTGTTCAACGCGCCCCTCTAGAATATAGGTGACAGTCTCAAAGCCTCTGTGAGGATGATCTGGCGCTCCCTTTGCTTTACCTGGTTCAACATCAACAGGGCCAAATTCATCAAGGAGGAGAAACGGGTCAAAGTCGGTAAAGCTGCTCTTGGGAAAAGGACGACGCACCAGCATACCTTCACCCTCTAGGGTTTGCACACTATTGATGATTCCTGCGACTGTTCGCATCGTTTGTATTTGAGTCGTCATTAATCTCCTCCTTGATATGCTATTTTTCAGCTTGATTGCCTAAAATTAATTATTTATTAGATAGCTCTAATATATGATTAGTCTTATAGTAACTGGAATTTTATAAAAAATGATAGATAGAGTTTCCCCTACTGTAGCTTCGGAAAACCGCCTATGTCTCTAGCCCATACAATTCTCGGTTTGCTTCAGCAAGAGGAGATGACAGGTTACGACCTCAAAACTACCTGCTTCGATCAATGCGTTGCACATTTGTGGCCCGCAGACCAGGCACAGATTTACAGAACCCTCGATAAACTGGTTGAGCAAGGTTGGATTAGTTGTAGTGTTGAAATTCAGAGCGATCGCCCTAATCGCAAAGTATATTCGATCACAGAAGCCGGAAAAGCCGAATTTATACGCTGGTTGCAATGTCATCAGCCTTTACCGACATTACGAGAACCTTTGCTAGTGCAATTATATTTTGCTGCACAATTACCGAACGCAGCCATTATTAAATTGTTAGAACAACAACTAGCTATACGTAAAAACAAACTAGCTGAATGTGACAATATTCAGCCACCAAAGCTTGATGATTGTGCAAATCGCGAGCAGATTATGCAACGACTCGTACTAGATTTGGTAACTCAACGAGAACAAGCTTATATTGATTGGTTGAAGACAGCAATTGATGTGATTGAGCGTACACCGAAATAAATCTATAGTTATTTAGGGAAAAAATAAGCATGACTTAATTAAAGTAAATAGGAATTTTTTTGGAACTAAAAATATTTAGAAAATTCACAAATTCAGTTTTACAATCTTCAAAATCTTCATTGGTTGACAAAATAGGCTTTTTTGGAGTATAAAAATAAGTTAAAATTTCTCCATTCTCTAAAAGTTTTGTAGCGAAAAACATTATAGGAGTATGGGATAATTGAGCAAATTTCAATAAATTAGAAGAAAGAATAACGGAATCACTCCCAAAATATTTATCAATCATACATAGAATTACTTTATCTGACAGCAGTTCTTTTTTTGCATTTATCAATGCATAAGGTGAAGGCTTAATTGTAGAATAATCAGCAGTTTCAGCATCCCATTCAATTCTATCAGGCTGTGAATGACCGATTATTGCATAAGGAATTTTAGAAGCTTGGATAGTGTAAAATATACTCCGATTAAGTGGAAAATGAACGCTACAGATAATGACTTTATTATTTTTTTGATAGATATTTAATAAATTTTCTATACCTATATCCTTTATTCTTATATTTAAATTTTCTAGATTTTTCTTATAAAGGCTAGACAATATTATTCTTAAAAAAACTTCAGTTGTAGTTGTCAGAGGGCAGATATTATGAATTTTAATGCCGAACAATAAAGCAAAGATTTTTAATTTAGATAATTGAGTAAATAGTTTAGATAATAACCAAGAACATATATAAATTTTCTGCTGAGGAATCAATCTAGAAAATAGATATGTAGTATAGTGTCTGAGATATGGTGCAAGGATATTTGTAGACATTTCTAATTAAGTACATACCGATTAAAGTAGGTATTTAATTTAACTACAATATGATTTTAAGTAAAATTAGTAATAACACCGAAAAATAAGCGGCTTGGGAGCTAGTCTAGGGAAAGACTTGGTAATAATACTGAGATTAATGTAAAAATATCCCAATCAACTCTTCTTATATTTGAGAAATTATTAATAATTCTATGTAATTGGACTGTGTAGCAACTAGCGATCAAGGGTATTACCGCAATCAGTAACACCCTTAATTATGGTGATGAGCTTATTTAGTACTGAATCTTCTACTTAACCCAACGTTTAGTCGCCTCTGCAATGCGTTGCCCAAAGCGTTCTGAGGTAAGGCGATCGCCCTCATCTAAAACTGCTGGGTTGCCACTCATATCCAGTGGACTTTGACCAAGCACACCAAGAAATCCTCCCAGTCGATTTACGCCATCATCCTTACCAAACAAAAAGCTTTGCAAGTCTCCCACGTTTACCCAAATCATCCCATGCTGGGCTGCGTTCGTTGCTAAGGATAAAAGCGTTCCCTGCTTATCGCCACTAGGAGAGCTAGAGTGCGTAAAGCCAGCCGCAATCTTGTCTTTCCAGCCATGTCTGAACCAAACTGAGCTAGCTGCATCTATAAAAGCCTTAAACTGAGCTGCGATACCACCCATATAAGTAGGCGAACCAAAAACAATCGCATCTGCCTGATTAAGCTTTTCGAGAATTTCATCATTTTGCCAGCGACCATTCACAATCTGTTCGCCAGTAATCCGCAGCATTTCAACAGTTGTGCCTTCAACTTGGCTTGCACCTTTAGCGATAGCTTCAGCCATCAGATGAGTATGACCTGCACCAGAGAAGTAGACGACCGCAATAGTAGGCATAAGAAACCTTGGTTAATTTAACTACAAATTACCGAGGAATATCATAGAGACTACTGAGTCGTAAGTAAAGGATTGAGGGAGATAAGGGAGAGTTGAGAGACAAGGGGAAATAACTAATGCTCAGTGAAATTTACACTACAGCAACTGCTGTCTGCCAACGCCCTACAGCCTTACCAACTACGGCTAATTCTTGCATCAAATGGTCAAAAGCATCTGGTGTAAGAGATTGAGGCCCATCCGACAAAGCTTTTTTAGGGTTGGGGTGAACCTCAATCATAAGAGAATCAGTACCAGCTGCGATCGCGGCCATTGCCATAGAAGGAACAAACTCAGACCAACCTGTACCGTGACTGGGATCAATCATGATTGGTAGGTGAGTTAGTTTGCGTAAAACCGGCACTACCGATAAATCCAGGGTGTTGCGAGTGAACTGACGGTCAAAAGTGCGAATTCCGCGCTCACATAAAATTACATTCGGATTTCCCGCCGCCAAAACATACTCAGCAGCCATCAACCAATCTTCAATAGTAGCCGCCATTCCCCGCTTCAAAAGCACAGGTTTCGATTGCGCTCCCACTTTTTTGAGCAGAGAGAAATTCTGCATATTTCTAGCTCCGACTTGGATCATATCGGCAACTTCTGCGATTTTATCTAGGTCGGCGGCGTCCATAACTTCTGTAATCACGCCTAGCCCGCTAACTTCCCTCGCTTTTGCCAATAAATCCAAAGCACTCTCGCCGTGTCCTTGGAAAGCGTAAGGTGAAGTCCGGGGTTTGTATGCACCACCGCGTAAAAACTTAGCTCCAGATGCTTTAACGCGCTGGGCTGTCTCGATAATCATTTCCTCATTTTCGACAGAGCAGGGGCCAGCAACCACTACTACCGGATGATGTTCGCCAAATACAACTGGCCCATCAGGCGTATTAACCACCACATCAGAGGCTTCACCGTGGCGGTACTGACGACTAGCCCGTTTATAAGGCAACTCTACGCGCAAAACTTGCTCAATCCAAGGGCTAACTTCTTGAATTTGTAGGGGATCTAAATCGGCAGTCTCACCTACCAAACCAATAACTACTTTGTGCTTACCGATAATTTTTTCTGGTGTCAGCCCCCAGCTAGTTAATTCTTCGTTAATACGATTGATTTCTGCCTCTGGGGAACCGATTTTCATTACGACAATCATAATTAAATTCCCTGATTTAGTTGAGTTGCTTCTTAGGGGGCGTAATACCAATTCAAAATTCAAAATTCAAAATTCAAAATTAAGAAAACCAGCTAATACAAGGGTTTCGGAGCTTGTATCTGTTGCTGAATTTTGGAGAATTGATATAACCTTTCTTTACCTACTTTTTCAATAGATCTGAGGGCGGAAGGGAACAAAAAAGGTTCTATAAAAGCCCTTTACCTTGACCAATTTTGTTTGAATTACAGAAGGATTCTGACTCCTTGTAATCGCTTCCTTCTGCCATCTGCCTTCTTTGACAAAGATAGCGCTCAGTGGTTCTGCTACTGAAGATTGAGGGTATAAAATAATCATAAATTTTTTAATTGGCAATGTTGAAGTTATTAAATTTCAACTTCAACATTTACTCTAAAATTTACCCAACATTACAGTCTTCTGATAACTGAGCGCCAAAATCAAACTTTCTTTTGCCGAGTTTCGCGCCAAACGTCCACCATGCGTCCCCAATTGATGCCGAATTCAGCCAAACCCAGCCAATTGCCTACTCTGTCTTCATCCCAAGAAGCAGAGAGAACGCCATAGGTTATCCCCAATACCCCCAAACCAAACAATGCCATGTTGACCAATAACACGGCGATGGGAGCTAGTCTAATGTCGGTATAGATGGTCAGTAAATAGCTCACAACCAAAGTAGAAATACCCAAAGCTGTTGGTATCCCACAGAATGCAGCTACTCGCCGGATCATCCGTTGACTAACTACTTTTGGGATTGTCATCTCCTCTTTGGTATAGGGTGGCTGTTTGCTTATCTTTCCCCCAGATTCCTCTGATTTTGCTGGTGGTTGACTTTTGGCTTTTGTGGGTTTTTGGCGCTTTTTATTCGGTTCAAAAGGTAAGCGGCTGCGTTCAGATTCTTCAGCAGACATAAGCGGTATCCTTAACCACGAATTCCCAGACGAGCAATCAAAGCTTGGTATTTTTCCCGGCTTTCTTGCTGGATATAGGAGAGAAGACGCTTGCGATGACCAATTAGCTTCAACAAACCTCTGCGAGAAGAATGGTCTTTCTTGTTTGCTTGGAGATGTTCGCTGAGACGGTTAATGCGCTCAGTGAGCATAGCAATTTGGACATCGGCAGAGCCGGTATCAGTTTCGTGAACTTGATAGCTGGAAATGAGTTCTTGTTTGCGCTGTTGCGTCAGAGCCATGATCGATTCAATTTCTAGTTTTTCTAAATTTATGCAGCAGTCTCTAATAATATCACAGCCCTCAAGCTGTGGGGTGAAAGAACTTTGCTGCACTAAGAAACGAATATTTTGGCTGTGTAGGGTTGGAGATCACTCACCAGACCATCTTTCCCAGGTTCTACTTGAGTGTTTGCGAACCAATCTTGCCAATGCTCCGCAGTAGGAAAGTTGGGGATTAGATAATCTGTAAGACTCTGGTTAGAGAAATTTACTACAATCACTACTTGAGAACCGCGATCGCTCCAGCGGCGGTATGCTAAAAGTTTTGCCTGTGCATCTTCGTGGAAGAACTCTATATTGTCACTTTGCAAGGCTGGATTGTGCTTCCTTAAGACAATGAGTTTTTTGTAATACTCAAATAAATCGCGATTTTCAGCTTTTTCTAACAATGGCCAGGCAATTTTCTTTGGCTGCGTGACTTTTTCGCTCTTGCGTTTGTGTTCGCCAAACTCTTCTCCCATCCACAGCATTGGGATACCCATTGCTGTGATTAACAGCACAGCGCCTAACTTGGCGCGTGTAAATGCTGCTTCATCAAAGATACCTCTGTTACCTAATTCTCTAAATAAACGTTCGCGATCGTGAGTCGCTAAATAATTTATTACATTGGTAGCAGTTTTATAACCCTGCTGTTTGGGGTCTAAAACCTGCTTGAGATGATCTAATTCAAATTTCTCACCACAAAGATGCGGAATTATAAAGTAATGAAAACTTTCATGCCAGCAGGCATCTAGGGGACCCTGTGGTGTTGTGATTTTGCTGGTATCAGGAATGTGTTCGGCAATATTGTAATATGGCTTGGCAACAGTATTCTTTTTTGCTTGTGTGGCTAGCCAATGTAAAAATTCAAAGTTAGCTAATTGGCGCACTGCATCAAAGCGAATACCATCAATGTGATACTCCCGATCCCAAAAACGCACTACATCTCCGATGTATTTCCAAGCAGGTTTAATATCTAATTTTTCGTCATAGTTATCGTAGTTAAATTCTGGTCCCCAATAATTAGCCGGGTCTTCCGGATAATGCATGTGTTCGTAGTACCAGTAATTCCTGTCAATTAGCATTAATGGGCATTCTTCATCAGTATGGTTATAAATTCCATCCATAAAGACCCGAATGCCTCTACGATGACACTCATCAATTAACCGCTTTAAATCTTCTGTGGAACCATAGCTAGATTCTGTAGCGAAAAAATGGCGTACTTTGTATCCCCAGCTATAATCACCTGGGTACTCATTCACTGGCATTAATTCAATTGCATTAATCCCCAATTCCTGAAGATAATCTAGTTTTTCAATAGCATCTAAATACGTTCCTCGTTTTTCCTTATCAACTTCACCACCAGTAAAATCAGCAACATGCATTTCATATATTACTAATTCTTCATTTTCTGGTAGAGGTATGTCATCGTACTGCCAACTATAACTATCAACAATTCTTTTACCATTTTTAATCTGAAGAATGCCAATTTTTTGCTGCTCATCAACATCTGTAGCATAAGGATCGATGACTTCTACCCATTCATCTGGGGAAAAATTAGGACTTTGAGTTTGTACGCGAAACTTATATTGATAAATTCCATCTTCTAAATTTAATTGAGTACGGAAATAACCATCATCGCTTTTCTCCATTACTGTTTCTTGCCAGTCAGAAAATGAGCCGATTAAAGTAGCTTTTTTATTGCGAGGAGCAAATAAGTTGACAGCGATTAAACTAGTCATTATAATTTTTTCCTTTTAAACTAAATTAATTAAATCTATTTTGTAGTAATGATTTTAGCTATTTGATTCAAGAAGAATGCAAATATTCAGATAGGGGTTTAGCAATGCTCATACGAGTCAATTTAACGCGAAACCCTTTTACCGCAAGGAACTGAAGTTCCTTGCTAATAGCAAAAGTCATCTGAAGATGACTAAATATCCTCAAAATCTTGAGTCTACTTCAGTAGACTTGGGCTATTAGCCTGAGAATTCATTCTCAGGCGGGCGACAAAGCTAACACAGACGCTATTTTTAGCTTAAGTTGACACCAATGAGCAATGCTAAACCCCTATGAATCTATCTTGAGCGAGGTTTTTGTGAATTGATATAAAGTCCTTACTACATTTTTATCTAGGTAGCAAAATAATGTTACTAATCCCCCTAACTCCTAAAAATAAGGATTTTTGATTTCTCTTATTCTAGGTAGTTGGGGGACTTGCAAAAGCTAAACATTACTAAAGGATAAATACTCACTTTTCAGTTAAGTCATCTGTATCTACTAAAAGTTAGGTACTTGCTGAACCAACGGGTACAGATGAATCTGCCACTGAGGCATTATGTAAGATAGGTTTGCGGGTTTTGAGGTCGAATTTATAGCCATGCGGCAAGATATGAAGTTTAGCTCCGAAAATAGCTAAAGGCTCATCCTTCAAAATTTCGTTAATATTATTATGAGTTGCTTCTGACTCATCAACAATTGTGACCGCACCTTCACCAATTACTTCAATTTGGTTATCGGTAACTACCATAGCGGTATTCTCGTCAATACCAAATCCTAAGTCAGCAGGTTCTTGTAATAAAGCAGAAATTAAGCGTCCAAGACGACCACGCTGTGAAAAATGTTGGTCGATTACTACTCCTGGTAAATAGCCCATACCAGGGCCCATATCAACAATTTCAATTCGCGGATTTGTTTCGGAATCACCTTCTACAATCATTTTGTCAGGCATTACCGCAGCTCCCGCACTTGTTCCTCCCACAACTACGCCTTCTGCAAATCGCGTGTGAATAGCTTCATCAAGTTGAGTATCTTTGAGGATGCTAGTAATTCGCGCTTGGTCTCCCCCAGTAAAAAATATTCCAGTTGCATCATTAACTGCTTCCAATGCAGTTGATGAAGATGCATCTTCACGAGTTTCTGTATCAACTATCCGAACTTTCTCTGCTCCTAGCCGTTCAAATACTCTAATATAATTTTCTCCAACTTCTCTTGGGAGTTCTGTTGCTGCTGTCATAATGACGATATGAGCCTTCGTACCCCCCGCACGTCGTAGAAACTCACGTAGGATCTGGCAATCCCCTTCTTTATCTTCAGCTCCACCAACAATCACCAGCTGCCGTTTAGTTTCGCTCGCCATCATGATGTCACCTTAATTTTATGTAAGTATTTTCAATAAAGCATGACAATTCCCAATATAAAATCATCCATTTGGTAGATTAAGAAACAAAGTTAGATTTTGAAATAATTATTAATAATTAACAATTAATGTCAGGATAATATGCAAGTCTTTGTAAGAAAGCAACCAATTTGGAATGCAAATATATACATAAATTCAATAGATTTATAAGCCCCTAGAAAATTATTCCAGAGGCTAATCTAATTAGGTTTTACTATTTATTTTTAAAAAAAGGAAAAAATCTAGAAAGTTCTTGTTTGGGTAGCTGGCTTTTAACAAAAATTTTCTAATGCACTTGACTTCTATAAAGCAAGTTCACTAAAAAAAGACGAGCTTGTTCTAGTGGGAGATGTCTGGGTTTACCCTGATAAACAATTTGGTACTCATAGCTATCTGGGCCATCTCCATGACCAGAAATAAGCTTGAGATGAAATGCTCGATCGGCAAGTTGCCGAACTTCATTTCTCAAAGAAATTTGTGCGCTGTTCATACTTTACTGTCTTTTGAGATCCGTATTATAGATATATAAAAATTGAAATGCGATCGCACCTTTCAAAGGTTATATTTTTTATCGCTAGTATTGCCTACTCCATACTGAGTCAGAAAAGCAGGAAAGACTTGTTTATACCCTGAGATAGCTGAAAAATTCTGTCAGTAGAGTTAGGCTGTGGCTATGAGGGTTGAGTTTTATACTCTGAGCAATCACAAAGTGCGATCGCGCCCTAAGCAATAACGAGAATCAATTGATTGTAGATAGGTCTGGATAAACGCCACCCAGCGTCCGGACTTCAGGGTGTTTAGCTAGAGGTTTATCATCAATGCTTCAAGAAAAAAGCACCGATGCAGTCCGCATCAATGCCAGAAAAACCGACATGTTCGATATTTTCGACTTCCAGCATTACATGGGGCCAAACCCTTATTTGGAAGTAGGGGCCCTAGTATTCAATTTTGTTTTGACCGAGTATAGAAAACCTTTGCCCATTGAGGACTATGTTTCAATTATTAGCGATCGCTATCCCAATTTAGGCAACCAAGAATACGAATCATACGCTCATCTGTTTGCCCAAACCCTATCAGAAGTGGGAAAACTGGAAATGGGCTTACACCTAACCCGTTGGAGTTTACAGCCAAATCCAAATTCTGTGCGTCTAGCTATTCAATCGCTTCACGAACGCACAACTAGAGCGATAGTGTACTTTGTTTGGGATTGGTTTGAGGCCATTAACCGAGATGCAGACTTCCTGTTTGAAGATGAAATGGTGCGCTTGCAAAATAGATTTAGGCAATCTGTTTACGGTGGCCCCACAGTCTATTCTTTATTGCGCACAGCATACGAAAAAGGTATTCCCAGTTTTTATTTGTGGGAAGAAGGACTGATGCAATACGGCTATGGAAAAAAACATATTCGCGGTATAGCAACAACTTTTGACTGTGATAGCCATATAGATTCAGACTTTACTACTCGCAAAGATGACTGCAAAGCTTTCTTAAAAACTTTGGGTTTCCCCGTACCTGAAGGTGATATCGTTGTTTCTGAAAAGGAAGCCTTAGCTGTAGCTAGAGAAATCGGCTATCCTGTAGCAGTTAAGCCTGTAGTGGGACACAAAGGAATTGGTGTCACCGCCGAGGTACAAGACTCTGAAGAACTAGAATCTGCTTATGGTAGGGCGCTGGCTGCAATTCCTGATGAACAGCCCACGCGAATAATTGTGGAGAAAAGCATATCTGGGGCGGATTTTCGCTTGTTGTGTGTCAATGGTAAATTCGTCGCCGCCACAGAACGCCGTCCCGCATCGGTTGTGGGTAATGGGTCCTCTACTATTGATGAGTTAATTCGCCAAGAAAACCGCAAAGCTGCACGTTTGGATACACCTACTTCCCCAATGAGTAAAATCCAGCGTGATGAAGCGATGGAATTGTACCTTAAAGAACAGCGTTTGACATTAGATAGCGTAGTTGAAAAAGACCGCACCGTTTATCTGCGCAAAGTAGCGAATCTCTCAGCTGGTGGTATCAGCATTAATGCCACACACACAGTTCACCATGACAATATTATTTTGGCGCAGGACATTGCCCAACACTTCCGATTAACTTGTTTGGGTATTGATGTCATTACCAAAAGCCTTTCTGAGTCTTGGAAATCGGGTAACTTTGCCATCTTAGAAATCAACGCCGCACCCGGCATTTTAATGCATCTTAACCCAGCGGTTGGTGACAGCGTCGATGTACCTTCTCATATCTTAGGAACCTTTTTTGAGTCAGGTACAGAGGCTAGAATACCAATTATTACCTTTAATAAAATCTCAGTTCAAGAGTTGCAAGAAACGATTGACCATATTCTTTTGCAAAATCCTGAATGGACAATTGGGGCTGTTTGTCGTGATGCGGTTTTTGTGAATCGGTCAAAAAAAGTTTTAAGCAAAGATTACAACACCAATGTTCAAAGTTTGTTGCGTAATCCCAAACTCGATTTACTAATTGCCGAATATGAGGATGAGATTTTGGAAAAGGCTGGGATGTTTTACCAAGGTAGTAATATGGTGGTTCTAGATAATCCCACTGAGATTGAGATGATGTTAGTACGGGATGCATTAGACGGTTCTACTGTGGTGATTAAGAAAGGAGAGAGCATTTCCATTAGTCGTAAGGGATTAATTGAAGATTACACCTTAGGACCAGATGAACCATTCACACGAGTTTATTTAAAAGAAATCGGGACAATTTTGTGAGGTAATGACCTGAAAAAGTTTGTGTCTTTGTGTCTTTGTGGCTTTGTGTTTAAAAAATATTGAAACACAGAGACACAAAGACAGCAAGACAATGACTACTTAAGTTTTTCGTATGCCGCCAAAATAACTTGTTCTGTTTCCTCCCAGCCAATACATTTATCTGTCACGGAAACACCATATTGCAATTCATCCTTTTGGCAATTAACTGGTTGATTACCTTCATATAAATTTGATTCCAGCATCATGCCAACAATCGATGTATTGCCATCAACTACTTGTTGAATAACGTTGTCCAAAACAGCAGATTGTAACTTGTAGTCTTTATTGGTATTTCCATGACTACAGTCAATGACAATTCTTGGTGGTAAATTTGCTTCTTTTAACTTCTGTTCTACCAGTCGCACATTTTCAACATCAAAGTTAGGTTGATTACCACCGCGTAAAATAACGTGACCGTAGGCATTACCTCTAGTTTGAAATACGCTTACCTGCCCATCTTGATTAATGCCGAGAAAATTGTGAGGAGTTCTAGCAGATTGCAGGGCATTTAAGGCTACTTGAATATTACCATCAGTACCATTTTTAAAACCCACAGGCATGGAAAGCCCGCTGGCCATTTCCCGGTGAGTTTGTGATTCGGTTGTGCGTGCGCCAATGGCAGACCAGGCAATCAGTTCACTAAGGTATTGCGGGATGATAGGGTCAAGTGCTTCTGTCGCCGCAGGTAATCCCATTTCGGCAATTTGTAACAGTAAGCTACGGGCAATTAATAAACCATTTTCTACATGGAAAGAATCATCCATTTCTGGATCGTTAATCAATCCTTTCCATCCTACTGTTGTTCTGGGTTTTTCAAAATAAACCCGCATCACCAACAGTAATTTATCCTGGACTTTCTCTGCTAAAACTTTCAGTTTTTCTGAATATTCGATTGCGGCTTTGGGATCGTGAATTGAACAAGGCCCAACGACGATGAATTTTCTTCTATCTTGAAAATCTAGGATTTGTTCTAGTTCTTCCCTATATTTTAGAACTGTCTGTTCAGCTAATTTAGTTAATGGTACTTTTGCTTTTACTTCGTTGGGAGTTAATAAGACGTGAGAATTCTCAATGTTGGCATCGAACAATGTGTGGCGCATGGAGCAGATCATGTGATTTATGCTACTATATTGAGGCTTAAAAATTATACACAGTTTCTAGACCAAAACAAACTCCAAAATCATAGAATTATTAGAAAACTAAATTTTATATTTTATAAGTTTCCAATTTTGCTTGTATTTTATTAGACCAAATAAATATTTTTAATCACTTGCTTTGTAATTTCAAATTAAAAGGGGGCAATATTTCCCCCTATTTTTGATTATTAGATTATTCCTAAGTACGAGTGTAATTGATTACTGCCAAACAAATACTTTGGCTTCATAAGGCCCAATATCAGTGATGATGCCATCGTCGCCAGCTTCCACATCATAATTAGCCGTCCACTCGTGCCATGTGCCACCACAAGGAAAGTTAGGAACATGATACCCGGCTAGGAAGTTTTCGGAAAAATTTGCTATGACTACAACTCGTGAACCTTCATCATTCCAACGGCTGTAAGCGAGTACTTTTGCTTCTGGATTTTCATGGATAAAATCAATATTCTCTGTGTAGAGTGCATGACTATTTTTACGCAAGTTAATCAAGCCTTTATAGTATTCAAACAAACTCGAATTTAATTCATTACCTAGTAGTGTCCAATCAATTTTAGCTGATTCAGGTTGTTTGGGTTTGTACTCTCCAAATTCTTCACCCATCCAAACCAAAGGCACCCCAACAGAAGTCATCAGAATCGCTACTCCTAATTTAGCTCTTCTAAATGCTTCTTCATCAAAAATATTCCGATTACCCAGTTCCACCATGAGGCGATCGTGGTCGTGGTTGGTGAGATAATTTACCACATTGGTAGCACCCATAAAGCCTTGACGTTTAGCATCAATTACGTCTTTGAGGCTTTCTAAATCAAAAGTATCACCACAAATGTGTACTGTAACAGTATGCCGGAAACTATCATGCCAGCAGCCATCCATTGGCCCATCTATATTTGTAATGCTGGTAGTTTCTGGAATGTGTTCGGCAATATTGTAAAAGGGTTTTGCACCAGCAGCATTTTTTGCTTCCTGAACAATCCAGTGCATGAAATCGTAGTTAGCGATTTGTCGTGCTGCATCATAGCGAATACCATCTACATGATATTCTTCAATCCAAAACCGGATGGTATCACCAATAAATCTTCTGGCTGGATACGTATCTAAATTTTCGTCATAATGTTCATAATTAAACTCAGGCCCCCAGCTATTATCAGGGTCACGAGGAGCATGATGATACCAATAATCGTGGTCAATTTGTGTTAATGGGCTAGAAGATTCTGAATGGTTATAAATGCCATCCATAATGACGCGAATGCCTCTAGCATGACATTCATCGATTAAATTTTTTAATCCCTCTGTAGAACCATAGCTAGATTCGGTTGCAAAAAAGTGACGAGGGTTGTAACCCCAACTATAATCACCAGGATATTCTTTGACTGGCATCAACTCAATGGCGTTGATTCCTAATTCACATAAATAATCTAGTTTTTCAACAACGTGTTTATATTTGCCTCGTGCATAAGGATCGTCTTCACCACCAGAAAAATCCCCAACGTGCAATTCATAAAATACTAATTCGTGGTCAGCAGGCAAAGGTTTATCATCATGTTGCCAAACGTATGTATCAACAATCCTTTCTCCATCTTTAATACGGACAATACCGTTATCTTTACCCCCAAATTCGTCAATATTAGTTGCATAAGGATCGGTCACATCAACCCATTGTTCTGGCTCAAGAAACCATGAATTTGATTGGACGCGAAATTTATATTCATAAACGCCGTCTTCTAATTCAACAGCAGTACGAAAATAACCATCCTCTCCTTTTTCCATTGGAATTTCTTGCCAATCGGAAAAAGAACCAATTAATGCTGCGCCTTTGTTATAGGGAGCAAATAGATTAAATTCAATTGGCTTTGTCATATTATTAATTAGAGGAGAAAATCTTGGTAAAAGTATTTTCTTCTTTCTAATTAAATTAGCCAATCATTCGCTAGAAATAAATTAATCAATAATTCGTCTATCTTCAGGAATAAATTTTAAATTGATTCCTTATTAAAATTGATGATAAAAATTTAATAATCATTAAATAAGCAGATATTAGGCAGAAAATCTACTATTTTTCTCCAATATCTGCTATTTCAACTTACTCTAAATTACTGCTATTTTGATGCAGATAACTAAATAACCAATTCGCTGCTGTTGCCCTGCGAGTCTGTCGAGGTCCAAATTCACCAATTTTGTAACCTTTGAAACCCAATTTTTCTTTAAGTATTTGTTTGTTCTCTTTGGGAATGGAACGGGTTAATTTGACTGTTGCAGGGCGACTATCAATAAAATCTGGTGGTTGTGGGTACTCTTCCCGCCATTCTGGTGCGACTTCGCTGTTTTCCCATTCTGCGGTGGCGGAGTTGTAGCGATAACCTAAGTAGTGCCATACCAACTGATTAACTGTTGCATCATCAATTGTTTCGTTGAGAATTGCCCAAAGAGTTTCTGTATTGAGTGGTGGCAAGTTAGACATAAGCAAGTTGAAATTCTATATCGACACGTTGGATGTGGTTGTTGGTTAACAATCCCCCATCTTTATTACCTATAGAAGACAATCATCCTCAGGAGCGATCGCAATCCCAATGAAAATAATTTATCACCATTAACTAGCTAAACCCTCACAGGCTTTAGCATAATGCGATCGATCCGTGGTCGATTACGAGTAGTGTCGGTTCATTAATCTGTTTGCTCCCAAGCGTTCTAACTTTTTTCGGCTGCTGGTGCACCTGTCTGTTCAAATATTCAAACACCTTCTAATGCTGTAAATGCTTGATAGAGCGCACCCGAACGGATTGAAGCACCTGATAACTGTTGGTAGACGCAATGGAATATCTTTTTATTGGAAATCCCTACGCTGGTTCAAATACTCCTGGGGGAATTGGTACCAATTGAGGAGTTGACAAGCAGATTCCCTGTCTGTACCATACACCTTCCGCCTCAAAAGCCTCGAATTGGGTGGTGAGAATTGCCCAAGCTTGCTCATTTAGCCCAGCGGAGTAAGTCCAGGTGAATTGTCTATCATTGTGCAACCTTTGTTCCAGTTCAGCTAAATCCTCAGGTAGCCAAAACTGGGTCATGATTCTTTCGGTCGCAATTTCTGGTGGTGTCTGTAACATCTCAGCCATTGGCTGATTCACAATAATTTGTTTGCGAGTATCTTGTCTAACAATGCTTACAGGACGCTCATTTTCCGCAGCCGCCACCATTCGGTATAACAACTGTGATGGGATATGTAACTGGCTGCAAAACACTGCACCCTGATATTGCAAAATGCGTTCGGCTGTTTCCGACGGTGTAGGTGCTTGTTTGCTTACCATCCACCCAAAGAATTCAATCGGTTGCTTACAGCCTCGCCATCGAATCCGCACCTTGCCATTCATTTTGTACGCAGTTTCACTTAGAGCATCTCCGTAGCTTTGAGCCACGTACGTGGCATCACGTTTAGTTGGGGCAAAAATTGAAACCCCTTCATGAGATATTTTATAGTTCCACCCCGGTAAGTTGAGGATTCTAAGAATACTCGCACTCATCTTCTTTGACACCTCCAGAATCTCTATCTACTTTTACACCCTTAGTATCTTGATACACGGACATTTTGAAAGTTTCTTGCCAGATTTTTTTCCTCTCCTCCTCTGGGATGGCTAAAGCCGATGTAATGATGGCAAAGTCTCCTGGTGTTGGTAAAACTTCACCTTTTGCCAAAGCTTGCAGGTTTTTAACGCCACAGCGTTTCAATTTTGCCATGTTGGCTTGCACTAAATCAGCAATTGTTTTTGGGGCTTGAGCTTTTTTGGCGATCGCACCTGCTTTTTTGGCTAACCACTCCTGGGTCATCTCTTCTATAGCGTCGCTTTGGGAAATGCCTAAGCGGGCACAGATGCTCTTGAACTCTAGGGCTAAATCCAGGGGGATGTAGCCGCTAATTTGCTTGTAATCATCAGAACGCCTTCTGTCAGTCATAAGTCCAAAATTTGAAGATTGTGCTTGTCTTTATTTTCTCTCATGAAGTCAGAAATGCAAGACATTTGTCTATGTCATATTTAAATGACAGCTTGACAAAAAAAAATGACAAGCCTAGTATAGGGGAATGGAGCAGTAAGCGGCTGAAGACTAAGAAACGGTAGATACTCTAGAAGCTAGCTGCCTTTTATCGTGGCTAGCTTCTCATCTTTATTTAAAAATTTAATTGTTTTTGCCCCTTTTATTAAGTATATATGCTTGTACTGGTTCTGCAACATTTGCTCGTTGATTTGCCTACCCTATTTTCAAGTTGCATTCTGACCCGTTACTAGAGCTAAAGTTAACTACACAAAGAATTTCGCTCTCGCAACAAAGGTAAGTCTGATTTTTCGGTCTGAACCGCAGCACATCACCGTAATGCCTGATTACCTGGGGTTTGAACTTATTCAAGGTATCGACTCAACAATAACTATGACTCAATTAACCTTTGACCAATTCCTTCACCCTTTATCAGAGTTTCCTAACATTGTTCATCTGGAAGATAATGATGAGCCGATGCTAGATATGTACACGATGGCAGGGGTGCTACTTTTTTCTGCTTGTGCAAATCACAACTTGAGTGCTAGAGAAAATATCCTAGAAACTTTAGCGACACATGAGGAATTGGATGCCCATCTTTTATTTGAGCGTTGTCAAAGGGGCGATCGCGCAGCGATACTACAAACAATTAGCCTGATAGTCTCTGGCTTAGAAAGCAGTCTAGAAACAGTGGAAGTATTTTAGGAAAGAAAGCTTGTGCTTATCTGTATCGGTAGGATGATGTTTTCGATTGCAGAGCCTTGAGAAAATATCTAGGATAATTACCTACCTTTTGATGACAAGCCAAGTTCTGCCAGAAGCTGTACAAAATGTGCTAGATAGATACAGCGATCCAGATGCTATTTTTACTGCAATCCTGCCGGTAATTGGAGAAGTATTGCAGTGCGATCGCTGTTTTCTTTACCTCAGAAATCCCCAAACTAAGTGGGCGAAAGTTGCCTATTGCTGGCGGCGAAATCCAGAAATACCAGATGTTACAGACTCAGACTGGAGATTAGATCCAGAGTCTTTACCCCAAGAAGACCCCTTATTTGCCGCTGCACTCAGAAATGACCCTTCTGTATATGTCGAAGATATAGAAACCGCTAGCCCAGAAGTTGTTAATCAAGAATTTGAGCGTCAGCATTTTGGACATAGGGCATTGATTCATGCTCACTTGTGCCAAGATCGTAAATTGTGGGGAATTTTACAACCTGCTGTCTTTGGTAAAAAGCGAGTTTGGTCAGAATTCGATCGCGCTTTTGTTACTGAATTGGAAAGTCAACTCACACCCTTAGCCGTTGCATATATCAATGCTGCAACTGATTATCCAAGCTAAGAGTGAAAGTAAAATTGCGTTGGCGCAGCCCGTCGTAGACATCGCTGATTACTTCATAGCATTGAATGCGTGCGATCGCTCTCAACTCAATGAGTTTACTTATCTGATAGTGCATAAGCCTGATACAGATAGATTTTTCGTAGGGGTTTAGCAATGCTCATTGGTGTCAACTTAACGTGAAAGGCTTTGTTGCTCAAGATATTTGATCCCCCTAAATCCCCCTTTTTAAGGGGGACTTTGATTCTTTTCCCCCCTTAAAAAAGGGGGGTTAGGGGGGATCAAAAGTTTATGGTGCTAAGAGAGATAACCTCAAAGACTTACGCTGTATACATCTAAGCTTAAGTTGACACAGGTGAGCAATGCTAAACCCTCCACCACGTATTTGTATCATTCTTAAAGTGAAATGGTATTAGTTAAAAACGTGTTCCCAATGACTGTAAATATTTTTATCCAGTTACCTAATAATATTTAAGTGCCATCTAACTTGGAGACAGGAAACATCTCACAGTGAATGTGTTCCTCAATACCAAAATTTCTGTATTTTCTCCAAGAGTTAAATATTAAAAATGACTATCTATCAATTTCCTGAAGATTTTTATTGGGGCGTTGCTACTGCTTCGTTTCAAATCGAAGGAGCAGTTAATGAGGGAGGGCGTAAACCTAGTGTTTGGGATACCTTTAGCAATACACCTGGAAAGATTTTAAATGGTGATACTGCTACTGTTAGCTGCGATCACTATCATCTATATGAAAAAGACGTACAGCTGATGGCTGAATTGGGCATCAAGCACTATCGTTTTAGTATTGCCTGGACTCGGATTATTCCCGATGGTCGCGGACAAGTCAATGAAGAGGGTGTTGATTTTTACAAGCGCTTGGTGGATTGCCTGCACAAGTATAATATTACCCCTCATGCTACCTTATATCACTGGGATAGCCCCCAAGCCTTAGAAGATTTATATGGCACTTGGCAAAATCGGCAGATGGCTTTGGATTTTGCTGATTATGTTACAGCAGTTGTTAGCCGCTTGGGCGATCGCATTACCCACTGGATGACACTCAATGAAATTTACTACTTCACTCATGCAAGTTATGGTGTTGAATTAGAACCAGTACACGCACCTGGAAAACTTCTCAGCAGTCAAAAAGAAGTTTGGCAGACATCTCATCACGCCTTACTTGCGCACGGATTAGGATGTCAAGCTATCCGCGCTGCTTCGCCTGTTCCTTGCAAGGTTGCGTTGGTAGATAGCATCGGTGTCACGGTTCCAGTTAACGAGTCTCCTCAACATATCGCAGCTGCCAAAAAAGCATTCCATACCTTTCGATGTAATGGCGGTATTCTGATCCCCGCCCTTACTGGTGCTTATAGTCCAGCATTGCTTGCAGAATTAGGAGAAAATGCTCCTGAGATTAAACCTGGTGATTTAGAAATAATTCATCAGCCTTTAGATGCTGTTGGCCTGAATATTTACAGCGGTACTTATGTGCGTGCTGTTGATAATGAACAAGGGTATGAATTGCTCAATCTCCCCAAAGGCTACCCGCGAATGTATATGCCCTGGTTAAATATCGTACCTGAAAGCATTTATTGGGGAATTCGTCATGTCAGCGAGACATTAGGGCGTGATGATTTACCAGTGATGATTACTGAAAGTGGTTGTGCAGCAGAAGATGAATTAGATGCTAGCGGTGAAATTATTGATACTGACCGGATTATGTACCTGCGGCAGTATTTTAAATCGGCTGCGCGAGCTATTAATGAAGGCTATCCTTTGAAGGGATATTTTGTGTGGACTTTCACCGATAATTTTGAGTGGGCTTGGGGATATTCCCGACCTTTTGGAATTGTTCATATAAATTACAACACACAACAACGCATTCCCAAAGCCAGCTTTGAATGGTATGCAGAGTGTATCCGGCAAAATCGGGTCGTTTAGCAATCTATTTTAGATTTTGGATTTTGCGGAAAGTTGTCAGGAGGGTTTCCCTCCGCAGCAAACTTTCCAAGACGGATTTTGGATTGGGAAATTCTCTACAACCATTCAACTGGTAGGGGCACGGCATCCACAATCTTTAGGTGTATACAGTAATCTTATTGGTGCAGTGCCCCTACAATCTCTCTTACCCACTCACTTGTGATTCAGCAATTCCCACCGGACAAGAAACATTGGTTCCGCCTAAGCCACAATACCCATTAGGATTTTTGGCAAGGTACTGTTGATGATAACCTTCGGCGTAGTAAAACTCAGGTGCATCCAAGATTTCTGTGGTAATTGTTCCGTAGCCTGCATCTTTTAAGGCTTGCTGATAGGCTTCCTTTGATGCTTCTGCTAGCTGGCGTTGATTTTCAGAATACACGTAAATTCCCGAACGGTATTGAGTCCCAACATCATTACCTTGGCGCATACCTTGGGTGGGGTTATGGCTTTCCCAAAAAACTTTTAGCAATTGGGAATAACTAATCACTTTAGGGTCAAATACTACCAATACCACCTCGTTATGACCTGTTAATCCGGTACATACCTCTTCGTATGTGGGGTTGGGTGTGAATCCAGCAGCGTAACCAACGGCGGTCGTGTAAACTCCGTTAAGTTGCCAAAATTTGCGTTCTGCACCCCAAAAACAGCCTAAGCCAAATACAGCTTTTTCTAATCCTTCAGGAAAAGGAGGTTTGAGCGGATTATTGTTGACATAGTGAGTAGCAGGAACTCGCATTGGTTCTGCTCTTCCTGGTAAAGCTTGCTCAGGGGTGGGTACTACTGTTTTTTTGCCAAATCCAAATAATGCCATTGATTTCTCATAAATTTCTTTACCTTACTTAATATTTTAACTACTTTGGTTGGCGATCGCTTTGCGTGTCTTTTGTCTTAATTCACAAACGATTACTATCCTTAGTAATTAGTTTCCAATCTCCAGCTTGACCAATTAGCTTCATCGCATCTAGGTGGAGACTGTTGTAAGTCGATGCATTTACGAGAAAATAGGGTTGACCGTTATAGTGCCAATAGTATTGCAGTTCCCCAAAAGTAGCAGGAACAATAGTGCGATCGCTATAAAAGTCTAAGGAAGGACGACTGTAGGGAAAAGAGGTGTAAATCTTCCTGACTGCTGGATTTGCCTGCACTATCATACTGGCAACTGGTTTAACTGAATAAGCATCCGATAATTCCCAAACCCAGTAGTTGGATTTCATCAACAGCAGCAGCGAAATATAACTTCCCCAAAACAGAATCTTCAGGAATTGCCCATCGCCTCGCTCGGCGTAAATCGCTGCTAAAGTCATAGTTAAAGCAACCGCCGCCAAAATTACCTGTACGTCTGTTTTAGGTGTTGCACCTGAACTAAAAATAATGCTTCCAGCAGAAGCCGCTAAAGCCAGCATTGCCAAACCTGCAACCCAAGATCGGGGATAGGCTGTTAGTAAAGGTAAATTTTCTGTCTCTGTAATTTGCGCACCTAAAGCTAAAGCCAAGCTTGGGTAAATGGGGAATAAGTACCAAAGCAGTTTGCTACCCATGCAGGAAACTATCAGCAGGTAAACACCACTCCATACCAATACGAGTTTTGCCCAACTAAGATTGCGATTTTCCCAGCTTAAGCGTAAGCTATGCGGTAAAAACAATAGCCAAGGCCATGCATACATCAAAATTTCTTTGATAAAGTACAAGGATAGTTGGAAATTATCCTTGGAACCTGTTCCAGTTCGGTTGATGGATGGATTGATAAAAGCAAGCTGAAGGAAAGTGTGACCATAGTGCAATAGCTGGGCACCATACCAACACAGCGCTGGTAAAATACCAAGGAAGATTGCTGTCCACAGATAGTAACAAGTCAGCAGTCGGGGTGTATCCCAAAACAGAAATACAATGGCGATCGCACCTAACAAGATGCCGAATATCCCTTGAGTGAGGCAAATTAAGCCCAGTCCGATGCCAATACCCAGACAGTAACGCAAATCTCGGCGCGATCGCAAGACACACAACATCATCACCATCAGAAAACTGACTGTTGCGCCATCCAACATTGCCAATCGCCCATGACGCACCACTGGTAGCATTGTCAGGTAAATTAAGGCGCTATAAATAGCTGTCCAACGTTGGCGAAATATTTCTCGACCAATGCCATACAGTAATGGTACGGAACAAGCTGTTAAAATTGCTCCTGGTATACGTGTCGTCCATTCATTGACACCTCCCAGATGGTAAGCCCAAGCTACCAGCAAATGCATCAAAGGCGGCTTGTGAGGATAAGGTTCACCGCCCAAAGTGGGGTACAGCCAACCTAGAGAACCTGCTGGCGATCGCCAAATTTCACGGGCGACTTGTGCCACAGTACCTTCATCCCAATCGCGCAGTGGTACTCCTCCCAGATTGATGCTAAACAGTAACACTGCTGCCAATAGCAGGACAATCAGCCATATAACATCAATCAATTTATCAACTGTGCGATGTTGTTTTCCTAGATGACCCCAAATAAAGCTTCTTTCCTGCATATTCTATGATAATCATTTTGTTTGCTGGTTTGATTACATAGAGATTAGAGCGAATCTCTAATGTTGCCACCCAGTAATTAGCTGTGTGTTGAGCAATTGCTAGATTCCAAATTAACTCATTTTTTCAGAATGGGAAAATTTTTCTTGAGAAAATTGCCTAAGTTTTTTCACTTTCCTATTATCAAGAATATTTTCTCGAAAAAAGATATAAATCATACAGATATCAAAGCCTTGGTTTACCCTAGTATCCTTTTTCAAGCAATCTAGATATTATCTAAAAAGTCTATTTATCTTGAATATTCATTGATTTAATTACTACGTTTTTCTACTGGCAGATTTCAGGAACTGATAACTACAGTGTTTCAAAGGTTAACTGTCAAGGTCAGCTAATCAATTAAAGTCCCATGACTTGTAATTTGAAAAACTAAAAATTAGCTAATTTAATCACAAAGTGAAAATTCAATCCATGATAAATCGTTAGAAACCTCGTCACACAAACTAAATCAGCTTCTGCATAGATTCTTATATTCCGTGTCTGTGCTAAGGTAATTTGTTTGTATGGCTAGCTAAAAATTAAATTCACTCTGGAGAATTTTTAGTTGATCCGGCAAAATACTAGCTTAATATTTCTAGGTATTTATCAGTAAGTACATACACTAGGATAGATAATAAGTCTTTGTTCTTTGTAACTTATTGCCTATCGTGTGGCAAGCATTTCTGCGTGTATGTGATTATTTTTTAACGCTAATAAATTAATACCGTTTAGATAAGAATAGTTAACCGACGATAAATCAAGATATTTAATTTTAACCTAACGATAAGTCATCATTAGAAAATGAAAATAATTTGCAAGTTCCAATCCGTATCTTGACGAACAATCTCAATTTGCCGAATAAATTCGCGAAAATAAAATCGTCGCTCTGCTTCTGACAAGTCTAACCAAAATTGGGGAATTGAAACAGCTTGAGCAACAGAACGCAAATTTACTGGTGGAAGAGTAGCCAACTTTGCTTGAAGTGCAGAAATTTCTGTGCGGAGTTTGTATGCTCTTAACTTTGCTGTTTCCGCATCTAATACTCCAGTTTCTACTAAAGCAGGTAACTGAGTCAGTATTTCTTGCTGACGGGCGATCGCTTCTCCTAAACTATTCTTAATGGCATCTAATTGGGGAAAATTCATCCCCGCTAC
Organism: Aulosira sp. ZfuVER01; assembly: GCA_034530615.2. Classification (GTDB taxonomy): domain Bacteria; phylum Cyanobacteriota; class Cyanobacteriia; order Cyanobacteriales; family Nostocaceae; genus Aulosira. The sequence continues at coordinate 23,259 of JAVRCV020000013.1, read as the reverse complement.
AGCTAGGGGTAAGTCTTGACAAACTTTTGTAATTGTCCGATCCAAAACTTGCTGATAAGCAATGGCGCGACATTTTGGACTTTGGGGACAGTTAATCGGACGTAAATAAAGATACTCTTTATCTTGACGATGTTGGGTTACACGGGTCACAGTCATGTGAGATTGACATTCTGCACAGACAACCAACCCAGCCAGCGAACGCGGTGCGCTAGCAGTTCGAGATGGTAAACGACTGTTACGGCGTAACAATCGGTCAACTTGGGCGGCTTCTTCTGGGGAAATGATGGGAATATGGGTATTAGAGATAATTTCGCCATCTTGGTAAGCGGTATTTCCCCGATATACTGGATTAGTTAGCCAGCGTCTCCCTGTAGTGACGGAGATTTTTTTGCCGTATTTTTTAGCTAAATAACGAACTGCTCCCCGCAAGGAACCATAAAGTAAAAATTGTTCAAAAAAGTCTTTGACAACTGGAGAAGTACTGCGGTCAACTATATATTTATCTTTACTTCTGCGATAGCCGTAGGGTGGCTTACCTGGTGGGGGTGCGGCTTCTAAACGGTTGCGGGCGTGTCCTTGGCGAATACGGCGACTGCGTTGCTGGCGTTGGATTTCTTGTAGCAATTTCAGTAATTCAGCGCGGAGATTGCCCTTTTCTGAAGTGTAGGGCTGTTCAGTAGCAATCACCACTATACCCATTGCTTCGAGTTCGTTGAGGCGATCGCTTACTTCTTTTACATTATCACCCAACTCTTCCAAGCGCCGGATCAAGAGATAAGTTGCCGTGCCAGCTTTGCAATCACTGAAGAGTTGTTGCAATTGCGATCGCTTTCCTAAATCATGATAAACCCGATCTACATCCCATCCCCAATCATCAGGCTCAACAGATGAGTCGATCAAGGGGTCAGTGTAACTATAGGCAATGATTTTCATTTTTCAAAGGTTAAGGGTCAAGAGTCAAGAGTCAAAAGTCATCACTTATTTCCTCCTTGTCTCCCCACACTTCTCACACTCCCCACACTCCTCCTGCCTAAATCACTGCTGACTCAATTCGATAATATTCCCATCCGGGTCTTTGGTGAAGATGGCGGGACGACCAGAGGCGCTGGCTTGGATAGGATAATTGCGATCGAGTAACTCTTGTTTGGCGATATCTAAGTTAGCAACACTGAAAGCAACATGAGGGTTGCGTCCCCATTTTTCGTTTTGGTTGTCTGTGGGAGAAGATGGTGCAACTATGAGGTGAATTTGATAGTTACCGACTTGATACCATGCACCAGGGTATTTGAGGGAGCGATCGATTTTGGCTAGTCCCAATACTGTGCCATAAAAGTGTTCGGAGCGTTCGAGGTTGGTAACGAGAATGGCGGTATGAAGACTGTTGGTAATTTGCATTGTCTGTGAGATGCGATCGCGGTTATTTCAATTTTCGCCTATTTCCACCACAGATGATTTAGGGTAAGAGAGAGGAAGTTAAAGAGGGAACAGGATTTTGATTTATGTCAGGCTCGTCTCAGTTAAGTCAAGAATCTCGTCAAACTATTTGCCAAGACTGTGTTTTTTCTAGCAAAGTAGCAGGAGTTATAGACTGTACTCACCCTGACGAATTTGAGGTGAATTGTTCTACCGTTATTTTCTGCAATTCATTCCACCCAACACAAGAAATTGATAGTCCTTGTGTGTGCTTTGACTATGATGAATAATAGTGACTGACAACTACCAATCTCGTTTCACTTCCACAACTTCCGTATATTCAAACTCATTCGGACTTTGCCTTACTAAAGGATATCTTTCCCCACCCAATTCGATATAATCTTGTTCGCAATCTGGCTTGGAAGAAAAGTAAGTCAACACATATTCCCTACCAATTCTATCTGCCATTTCTTCCTCAACTTCACCCCGCCACTGTGTCTTTGTCACCAACACAATCAACTGATTCGCTAACTTGGGAATTGTTTGGGCAATGTGTCGCCGCGAGATTTCATCCAAACTACCAAAAGGCGAATCCATGACAATTGGGAAGGTGCTGCTTTCTGGTAGCATCAGCATTTTCCGCTTTTCGCTCCATTCGCGCACTCTATCAATAATGCTGGCAATAAAAGATAAACTGAGAATTTGATTCTCTCCAGTCGAAGCTGCTACTGGTGCTTCTACTCCGGCTGTATTTTCTACCAGTGTGAGTTCATATTTTTCACTGATTTTCGGGATATAAGGCGTAAAGGAAATTTCTGCAAATATCTCCTGTACCCGCTTCTCCAGTTGCAAGCGAAATTGCTTTTCTTGACGGTTTCGCACTTCTGTTAACCGTTCAATTGCATCTTGGGTAGCATTAATCCGACGCTGGGCTAATGCTTGCCGTTCTTCATTCAGTTTTTGCTTGGCGATTTGTTTACCCAAAGCTTCGATTTCAGTTGTGAAGTGAGAAATTTGCTGTTGGTTAGCGCCTTGTTCTCTATTTAATTCATCAATTTTATTTTCAATTTCGTCTAAGCGTTTCTGCAAGCTGCTAATTTCTTCGTTAGCATCTTTACGTAAACGTTCTTGAATGTTATCTAATTCGCTTTCAATTTGCGAAATATTTTGTCTTAACTGGTTAATTCTCGCTTGTTCTCTATCAACTTCTTGCCAAAATGCTGTTGCTTGCTTATCAATTTCATCTACTTGGGCACTCATGCGAATTGCTGTTTCTTCCACAGCCGAGGAACCTGCTTTATCTAACCAGACAGTGACATTTGCATGGGAATGACTACCGTGATTTAAATCTGCACCGCAAATACAACGTTGAGAATTGAGTAATTCATTTACAAACTCTCGCGAAATTCCCGAAGTCAATTCGCCTCGCTGCTTCAAATCATGCATAATTTCCCGAAACTGGGCTGTAGTTTCTGCGAGTAGAACTGTGTAACCACGTGCAGAGATAATTTTTTTTAGGGCTTCCCGATTTTTCTTATATTCTTCCTTATAGGCTTGGTTTTGTACTTCTAAATTTTGACAACGTTCCTGTAATTCTTTAGCCGCACTCAGTTCTCGTAAGCGGTTACTTGTCTCTTTTTTAAATGTTTGTTGATATTCTAACTCTTGTTGAATTTCTGTTTGGCGGTTGGTGATACTCTCAATCTCTCTTTCTATCTTTTCTTGCTGTCGCAACAACTGTTTAATTTCGGAATCACCAATAGCTTTTAAGTCATTTTCAAGACTTTTTTTCGCTTCACCTAAATGTTTAATCGAACGGTTAATTACTTCTACTCCCAAGAATATCTTTGTAGCTTCGGCAATTTCCGCTTTTTTATCAGAGCGAACTATCTCTTCAATCCGTTCACCGTCAAAGAAGAAATATTGATGCAAACTAACGGGTAAAATTTGATTGATGATATCTTCTGGTTGCTGAGGTGGAAAATACCATTTACCATCATCACCACCTACCCACATGGTTAACTGAGTTTTACCAGCTTCAAAATCACTCTCGTTTTTGTAAACCCGACTAGCGCGTTTGACGCGGTAGCGTTTACCTTCATGTTCCCAGCCAATTTCTACCCAACATTCTACAGCTTGTTTGGGTTTCGCTTCTGCGATCGCTCTTTTATTAACTAGCTGCTCTACCGATGCAAAAGCTGCACTAAACTTCTCATATAACACCCAGGTAAAAGCATTGAGTAAACTAGTTTTTCCAGAGCCATTATTGCCATGAATAATCGTTGTGTTGAGGACATCTCCCCCGGAAATCACTATCTCTGGTGTCGTACCATAAAAGGAGCGAAAATTGCATAGCTTAATTGAAGTCAGCTTCATCGCACCTCTTCTTTAATGATCGCTAATATTTCATCGTTAATGTGACTGTTAATTCTCTTCTCTAGTCTGCCTTTTTCCAGCTTCCACACCCGTTCAATAATCTGCCGTACTTCCGGCGGGGCGCTGGTAATTGGCTCCTGCACATCATCAATATTTTGGTCTGGTGACATTGCGGATGGTAAATAGTTTTTTTATTTATTTTACCTGTGTTTCCTGCTGCGATCGCATCCGTTAAGTCACGGTTTGTCTTATCTTTAATTTCTCAATTTTTTTGTGTGCAAGGCTTTATTATGAGGTGAGATCTAGTATACTTAAGTATATAATATAATGGAGCATTAGCGCCTTTAAAAATTTTACTTATATCCTATTATATTAATAGCATAATATTATTTTCCTATACATTTGTCCCTAATTCTTCAGCTATAAAAAATTTTACAAAAATGAAATTTAAACCGCCGATTATTTATCTGCTTTCATCGGCGTTTATCGCCGGTTCATATATCTAACAATCCGTACCGCTTTTGTAAAGCGAGTAATTTCATTCTCGCTTCTCCAGCGTTGTCAGCTAAATCGGCAAACTCCACAAAGCGCCGCAATTCTTTTTTCAACAGATTGCGTTCTACCTCTATGGTTTCCCGTTCTAAATCTGGTGGTAATACAATCATATCGAAAATAGTGGCGCGTTCTTTTCCAGGGTGAGGACGCAAAACTCGTCCCCGCCGTTGGATAAACTGACGGGGATTACCAGAACTTGATAAAATCACCGCAGTTTGAATTTCTGGGATATCCACACCTTCATCTAAACAGCGAATTGCTACCAAACCTTGCAATTCACCGCTTTCAAATTGACGGCGTAACACTTCTCTTTCTTGTAAAGAAGTTTGGGCTGTGTAGGTACTGACTTTGTACCCCAGTTCTACGCCGAGAATTTTAGCTACGGCTTTGAGTTGGCGCAGAGATGAACGCTGTCCAAGTTCTTGGGAGCCATCGCTGCAATAGAATAGGGTGTGAGTTGTATCCTTGCGAGTAGCCATTAATTCTCGCAAAGCAGTTAATTTGTTTTCTGCAGCACCAATTAACCTGGCGCGTTGCATCAATAACGGCTTTAAATCTTCGTTATCCTCAAAATCTCCAACTGCACCATTTTCTTTTTCCCGATATAGTAATGCTCGCCCAATTCTGCGAGTTAATTTTAAATAGGCAATGCTTTCGGCTTCAGTTAATTCCACCAAAACCGGGTAATACAGATAATGTACCAAAGCACCACCAGCGATCGCATCCTTCAAAGTAAATTCTGGCTGAAGCACAGGGCCAAAATAATCAAACAAAGATTGGGTGCCATCATCATCAAAGTACCTTTCCGGTGTGGCAGACAAAGCCAATCGCAACCCAACGCGGCGTGGTAAACTTTCTTCTAACTTTGGTGCGCCTAAATTATGGGCTTCATCACCAATAATCAAAGTTCTGTCGGGTAAATATTTCAGTTGTGACTGAAAGCCATCGCCAATTAATGTGGAGTTGGTGGTAATTACCGTGACAAATCTTTGGGAACCAGAACGCAGATTATAAATTTGCGTCGAAAGTTGACTTTGCCAATTGCGGACATTCTCGAAAGCTAAAATCGGCTGTAAGTTAAATTTTTCGCATTCTCGCGCCCATTGGGTGACAAGATGACGATAGGGACACACCACCACCAAGACTTGTAAGTTAATCTGCTGATATAATTCACAAGCGATCGCCAATGCTGTGATAGTTTTACCACTACCAGTCGCCATTTTCAGCGTCCCTCTACCATTGTTAGCAAACCAGCTAGTAATAGCTTGTCGCTGGTATTGCCGCAATTGCAGAGATTGTGGCATTCTCGGACATCCTGATAATGGTTGTTGAGTTTGATAACTGCCCTGACTTTCCCTTAACAATGGTAATCGTAAGCGGAAAGCGGGCAGTTCCTGTACTCGATTTAGCGTCAGGTACATAAAATGTCAATTAATGAAGGTGGTGATGAACCCTAGTCAAGAGTCAACGGACATTAAGCATTGGGCATTAGGCATTGAAAATTTCCCCGCGTCTTTGCGTCTCCCTATCTCTTTGTCCTTCTTCCCGTCCCTAGTTATAATCACGCCAAACAGCGACTAAAGAACCTTGCACCTGCACGTGTATAGCAGGAACTTCAATAGGTTGATACTTAGCATTAGCAGGTTTGAGGGTAACGCGATCGCCACTGCGATAAAAGCGCTTTAATGTAGTACCATGTCCATCAACTCTAGCGGCAACGATAGTGCCATTTTTGAGTTGATTTGGTTCTGGTACTGGACGCAGAAATACTAAATCACCATCAGCAATTAAATCTTCAATCATGCTGTCACCAGCTACTCGCAAAGCATAGCTTTGGGGAGGTAAAGAAAAATTAGTAATGTCTAAATGTTCGACAGCATCTGTAAAAGGTTCTATTAAACCGCCAGCAGCAATAGTACCTAAAATGGGTACACCTGTAGCTACTGGACGCAAAATTCTGATTGTTCGTGCTTTCCCTTCAGTCCATTCAATATATCCTTTAGTGCGTAAATGTTCTAAACGACTTTGAATTGGTGCTGGTGACTTCAAATTCATCGCCTGCATCATTTGCCTAATTGAAGGTGAATGCTGATGAGTTCGGATATATTCCGCCAGCCATTCATAAAGTTCTTGTTGAGCTTCAGTTAAACGTTCCATAATTTTATTGGGAAGTAAATACAAATGTCCCTAGAACATTAGTACTACATAAAATCCCATATAAGCAAGGTGAAAGTAAAAATATATAGCTGTTTTTATTGGGATGAAATGCACATTTATCTGTTTTTATCTGTATTTCCCAAATTTTTTGAAATGTTATATCAAATTTAAAAGCGCTACAAAAGGCAAAAGCAAGATAACCGTTTATTCTTTTGCCTTTTGAATTTTGAGTTTTTACTTTTTACTCTGCCCCTAAAATACTAGCAAGCAAAGCCTTTTGTGCGTGCATCCGATTTTCGGCTTGATCCCAAACTCGTGATTGATCGCCTTCAATTACTGCTTCGGTAATTTCTTCACCGCGATGGGCTGGTAAGCAGTGTAAAACAATTGCTTCTCGGTCGGCAAGGCTTAATAGCTGCTCGGAAATTTGGTAAGGTTGGAAAATGGGGAAGCGATCGTCTGCTTCTGCTTCTTGTCCCATACTTGCCCAGACATCAGTGTAAAGAACAGCAGCACCCTTAGCGGCAATTTCTGGGTCATGGGTGAGCAGAACTTCAGTTTGATTATTAGCGATCGCTCTTGCTTGTTTTACAATTCCCGCATCGGGTTCATAGCCTGGAGGTGTAGCGATTCTCACATTCATTCCCGCCAAAGCACAACCCAACATTAAGGAATTAGCAACATTATTCCCATCACCCACATAAGTCAAAGTTAACCCGCTAAGGCTACCAAAGCATTCTTGAATCGTCATTAAATCGGCTAATACCTGACAAGGATGTTCCGCATCAGTCAGCGCATTAATTACAGGAATCTTGGCATAACTAGCAAAAGTTTCTAACTCTTGCTGCGCAAAAGTCCGAATTGCTAAAACATCCAGATATCGATCCAAAACCCGTGCGGTATCTTGCACCGGTTCTCCACGACTCACTTGGGTGACATTTGGATTTAGATCAATTACCTGTCCACCCAGTTGGTACATCGCCACAGTAAAACTTACTCGCGTGCGAGTTGAAGCTTTGGAGAACAACAATCCCAAGACTTTATTACTGCGCAACTTTAGCTTTTGTAATTTAAGTTGAGTTGCTAATTGCAGAAGTTCTTGAAGTTCTGTAGAACTGAGGTCTGCCAGACTTAATAAATCTCGTCCGTTCAACGCTACCATGCTTTGTGAATCTGTAAAGAACCAGTGATGTTTTTCTCTGCCTTGAGCCAGCCCTGTGAAAAATTCTCGCTTTAAAACTTTACCAGATATTTTCGTGTCCAAGGGAGAATTTTAAGTCAGCTTTTACGTGGAATATCAAGTTATCAACATTCTCAGCCCTGAAATTTACAGCTTTTTTTGGTATTCATGACAATGCAAATTTCTGCGATCGCCACAATCAGGGATATCACCCACGGACAAGCAAAAGATTTCTTTACCCTTAATGCTAGACAAATCGCTTGTCTATGTTATAATCAAAAATCGGTGAGTGCTTAAAAAGCTTAACTCAACTTGCCAGCATAGCACAGTGGTAGTGCATCCGACTTGTAATCGGAAGGTCGTCGGTTCAAATCCGACTGCTGGCTTTAATTGCTGTCGATTAACTAATTATTTGTCGTCGTTGAAAGGGGACTGTTACCCCGTTCTACACAATCGTTCCCTGGGGACGAGGCTTCTGACCGACTATTTTCGGGGTAGAAGGGAATAGGGCAATTTATGCTTTTACCTTCCTTTTCTGTTGCCTATTCCCTATCCTGAAGGAGTTCGGTCAAGCTAAAGCAGAATTTTAGCCTCTCTTTAGTGAACATTAACTTTGGCAATCTACAGAAGGATTTTCAATTAAATTAGAACCATCCTTCTTGTTCTAAGGTTTCTATCAATTGCAAACCACGAGGATCGCCTACACCTAAGAGTGAGGCTTTGGCGTCTTCTCTGACTCCTAAATCTTGGTCTTCGGCAAACGCTTGAATTAAAGCGTCGATCGCTGTGGCGTAAACTACGTTAGATGGCAGTTCGCGGCACAACTGTCCAATAGACCAAGCGCAGTTACTCCGCACTGCGGCTACGGGGTCTTGAACTAAGGCTTCAATTAGTGGTGGTATTGCTCCTACGACTGCTTCATAACTGACTTCTGCCATCTGCGCTAAGGCAGTAGCAGCCCACAAACGTACTGCGGAAATATCAGTTCTTAAGGCGTCAGCTAAAGGTGCTAAAGAACGGCGATCGCGGCAATTTCCTAAAGCCCAAACCACGCCTTTACGCACATAGCCATTCCAATCACGGTTGAGTTGGGTAATTAACGGCTCTACTGCATCTTCACTGGGATTGCGTCCAATACCATAGGCTGCACTTACCCGCACCAAAGGACAGGTATCAGTTAACAGCCGGATGAGATGAGGAATAGCACGTGCATCTTCAATGTCACAAAAAGCACGCGCCGCTAGCATTCGTTGCTGCGGTTGGGGATTTTCTAACAGAGCTAGCATCACTTCAGGATCGGGTTTTGCCACTTCTGATTCAGCAGTTAGTGGCTCCATGCGATCCAAGGGGCTTTCTAGCTCCTCTTCGATATCGAGTAGGCTTAGGTCGTCTTCGTCATACATAATAGTGCAAGAAGGCAGAATAACCACTGCGTTGCGGTGAATCCAGCCCTGTATGAGGGTTTCCCGCCGTAGGGGACTGGTGTTAGCGCAGCGCTAGCGACGCAGGAGCGTCATCCTGAGGGAGGTGCCCTCCGTTGTAGCAAGTGGCGTGGCAGAAGGCTGTATATAAAAGCTACTTTTTAGTCACATTTTAACTGGCTAAGTGTTTCTGCCATGCTGCACTAATTTATTTTTCTATATTGAGTGATTTTACCATCCACAGGGATTGGGTTTGATAACCAAGTTGATTATAAAGGTTCAATGCTGGTTGGTTTGATTGAAATACTTGCAACCCAATCTGGCGATCGCCAGATTGGGTTGCCCAATTTTCGAGATATTTCATCAACGCTGTACCAATACCCTGCCGTCGATGTTCTGGGGCAACGTAGAGGAGAAAGATATGAGCATGACGGCTTCCCCCGATTTGATCTATGGCATTTCCCACCCAGAGGCAAGCGATGGGGGATGAGGGGGACAGGGGGGAAAAGGAAGAAAATACTCCTTTATCGTCCTCTGCTCCCCTGCTCCCTTGCTCCCCTGCTTCTTCCACCCACCACAAGGGTGTTTTACTAGAGAAGTATTGCTCGACTGTTTGGGCGAGATGGGAAAAATCTCCTTGGGGAAAGATATCCTGATAACTTCTTTGCATGAACTTTACCAGCAGCGCTCGATCCAAGGAGGAACCCAGACGAATGTTGTACCCAGGTAGCAGTTGCTCAGGCACTTTTTATACTCATCTGAACAATCATCCCTACCTCTTCAATTGGTGCAGGTGCAGCCATATCAGAAGGTAAAAATATGCGGGCGCTGACTGCTACTAGGGCGAAGATAAATACTAGCACTACCAGTAAAGGGGCGATGTATTGACGAAAAATAGCCATATTTGAATGAGAAAGAGCTAGCTAAGAAACTAGTTGTAGATTTGTAAAGTTTACTTGATTTATTTTAGCGATGTTCTGCTAACCACAAACATCAAGTTATCAGCGATCGCCTTCTAAATCATCAATTACTTTCTCAACATACCAATTCTCTGACATACCAGGATAATTCTGCCTAGCTTGCTCAATTAACCGTTCAGCAGTGTCTATGTCACCATCTAATCTAGCAATTAGTGTATTTTTGAGATCGTTTTCATACAGTAGGTCGTCTGATTGAGTTGGCATTCCGCCATTGAAAGCCTGTGACTGCTCTCGACGCAATTGCCAAAATAAAACGTAGTACAGGGTGCCAAAAATTAAAATCAGACTGAGCGTTCCCAAAAAAGTTAGGAGGTTAAAGCCCAAAAATCCTAATACTAACTGCGAGAGAACGTAGCCTAGTAGCAGTCCGGTAAGCAGGAGGATAAACGTGCCGACAATAATCACTACTTGGTTCCCCATAAATCCTCTTCTTCTTCCTCAAGTCCTGGTCTAGGAATTGCCACTGGTTTGGGGTTCCAGGGAGCAAAAAATGGTAACAACAGCAATCCTGGTAAAGCTGCTATGGCCGTGATTAAAAAGAATGTAGACCAGCCAGTAGCTTGGGCCCATGCACCTGCGGGAGCCGTGAGGATATCTCTGCTAAAACCCTGCAAGCTGGAAAGTAGTGCATACTGAGTTGCAGAAAAGCTGGGATTACAAAGGCTCATCAAGAAAGCCACAAAAGCAGCTGTTTCTAAGCCAGCACAAAATTGTTCTATGTTAACAGCGGCTATCATTAGATAGTAATTTTTACCTACAAGAGCTAATGCAAAAAAGGCTAGATTTCCGACAGCTTGAAGTATAGCGAAGATCCACAAAGACCGATTAACACCTATTTTGGTCATGATTGCACCTGCTGCCAAAGTAGCAACAATAGTGGCAAAAATTCCTAGGGCTCCAGGAAATGCTATGTCGGATTGAGTGAAATGTAAGCCTTTATCTAACAAAAATGGGGTAGATACATTCTTCAGGAGAGAATCGCCCAACTTGTAGATCACAATGAAAATTAGAATTAAAAGTCCTTGAAGTAAACCATTACGTTGGACAAATTCAACAAAGGGTAATTTAACAGCAGCGTATAAAGTCTGAGGAGGGCGATTCTGTAAAACTGGTTCAGGTGCAAATATAGAACTTACCACGCCTACAAGCATTAATAGGGACATCAATAAGTAGACTATTTGCCAAGGCATTCTATCTGCCAAAAACAAGGTGACATAACCTGTAACCAGAATGGCAATCCGATACCCTAATAGATAAATCGAAGCCCCAGCACCTCTTTCTTGTGCTTCAACTATATCAGTACGGTAGGCATCAACTAAAATGTCTTGACTGGCGCTAAAAAAGGCCACAGCTACCGCAGCAATTACTAAAGGTTGCAATCCTTGCGATGGGTTTTGTAAACCCATCGCCACGATACCCAATAGTAATGCTACTTGGGTAATTACTAACCAACCTCGACGCCGTCCCAAAAACGGGGGCACAAATCTGTCAAGTAGAGGCGACCAGAGAAATTTTAGAGAATAAGGCAATTTTACTAGACTAAAAGCCGCGATCGCTGCCAAGCCAATTCCTTCTTTGGTCAACCAAGCTTGTAATGTCTGACTGGTTAGATACAATGGTAAGCCAGATGAAAAGCCTAAAAATAACAAAGCTCCCATCTTATGGCTGCTAAAGACTTTTAGCAGCGACTGATTTTTGTTCATAAATTGAGATTGTCCTTCCTACCTCTTGTGATTTCCAGTTATCTTGCCATAGCTGCCGGATGATTTCACGTAAAATATGCAAAATGGCAAGAGGGATGAAGGTAGGAAATGTTTAACTTTTGACTCTTTACCAATGCCCAAAGCCCAAAACCACTAAACTTGGTAAACTTGATGCCCCCTAATTTCTACACCATGTACGGCGAGGCATTTTTCCCAGCCTTCACGGGTACCGATATCACTTTTTTGCTTGAGCAGCCCTAATTGCTGTTCTTGTTGGGTGAGTTGAGCAAATTCTTCGTAGCTTGGGTAGTTGGGTGTAACAAAGGTTTCTTTGCGGTGCAGAATGGGAGGATTTGCTCTGGTTTGGTAGTCGCGGTGAGTGATTTTTAAAGTAATAAAGTCAATAATAATACTAGCTTTTAAGGCGGGATGGGGGTCAGTATCAAAGTCTGGGTAAAACAGATAGCAAATTTGCGGTTTGTCGGTGCAATATTTAATTAAGGTAGCACCATCTACACGTCCAATGGTACGACTGGCGCAACCTTCATAAATTCGCAGTAAAGCATCGAGTTCTGCGAGGGCTGAAACATGGACATACAAAGCACCACGGGTATGTTTGCCAATTTTGCTTTTTTCGCAAGCTGTTTGGACTACTCTAGGTTGACCTAAGCTAAAAAGTTTTTGGTCAGCAACTGCACACGCTTCTTCATAACTGCCAAAAAAGGCTTTGATGTCGTGACGCATTTCTGGAGCGAGTTTATGCCATGACGGACGTTGCTCAAAGTGGGTGAGGGCGAGATAAACTTGGATATCAAGGGAACGACGATAAGCGATCGCATCCCATTCTGCTTCGTCGGTAGCTTGTAATACTACGCTAAAGGCACGGCGGAAGTTACCAAATTCGCTGAGTATTTCTTGTTCGTTACTCAATTCACCTTTGACTGGTAATCTGCCGCGTTTGGTGAAAAAAGCCATCAACGGTGCGAGTATTTCTTGGTAATCTTCAAACCGCTTGCTGGGGATGCGGATTCGTGGGGTGGAAGTTCGAGAAAAGAAGCGGATAGCTTTGTAATTTTCTTTTTCGGTTTCATCACGAAATACAAAGTAAACGCCTAAAGCCACGGGGACAGCATCTACATTCAGTACCTCATCAATGTAACTTTTAAGTTCTTCTTGTTCGTAATATTTCTGAAAAGTATTGCGACGGGTAACAATACCATCGCTGTAAGCTAATTGTGTCTTACTAGGAGCATTAATGAGAATTTGAGCGGCGACAATTAAGACTTTACGGGTGAGTTCCCAAGCTTTGATTAGGCTTTCGCGGCGTTCCTGGGGGTCTTCAATAACGTTAAGGACATAGCCCAAATTGACAACATCGGCGGTGGTAATTGATGCATCGGGATAGTAGTATGGGTCCCAACCTGCACTGGTGTAACCTAAATTTGCCACGCGCTGGACATCACCACCGTAGCCGCAACCGTAATCAAAAAAAGTAGTCTCTTGATTGATGATTGCCGATTCTATAGCTAATCGTACAGGACGAGAGATGTCAATGCGGGCGATCGCAGCGCGATGACGCTCAATTTCTAAGTAGCTCTCCGACATAAGAGCATTTACGGTTTTGAAAGGATGTGGAGTGTGTTAGCGGTAGCATAACCCACCATGTTTTATATCCTGTCAATCTTTCAGCGCTAATTCAATTAAATCTTCAATTTTCTTGATATTTGAATCGCCTGCTAAGTAGGCAATTCCTCGATGTAAATGCAGGCGAAATTGGGTAGCTAGGGTTTCTTTATCGGTGGCGTAACCGTCGTTGTGACACCGTTGCTTGAGGGTGAGGAGAAGAATATCAGACATTTCGCCGCCAAAGACGCGCCATGTCATTTCCACGTTGCTATCTTGGGGAATGGGTACAGGGGAAGGTGGAGTAGGTTCTGCGAGGGAACGGCAAAATGCCCATCGACATAATATATTCCATTGGTCGATTTTGGTGCTGCGCCGGAGTTTGAGCAGTTGGTCTTTGGCTGTTTGGGAAAGTTTAATTCTTTCGATTGGTGATTCCATAGGTTATTTAAGTAACGAACCGCAGAGGCGCAGAGAACGCAGAGAAAAAGCTACCAGAAGTAGCCTGGTTTTATGGTTGTTTGACGGGTGGTAGAGTTGTATTTGAGTAGGTATTCGTGAGCGATCGCTTCGTTTTCTCTCAGTGTTTCGACTTCTTTTTTACCTATTTCAGTATCAGTAGATAGTAATATTACTTGATGGCTGGCGGAGGGAAAGTAACGTTCTACTAGGTTACTGCGGTGTGAGGAGTCAAGTCTGCCGAGGGGTGTGTCAATGGCTACTGGTAAGTGGCGACCGGAGACTCTGGCTAAACCCCAAAGAAAGGCGATCGCAAGTAGTTGTTTTTCCCCAGCAGAAAGGCGATGTTTAGGAACGGGTTGACCATTTAAGTCGTAAAGCGAAAGGCTAAAACTTTTAGTATCAATTGCAACGCGATGGACTAAATCAGATTTGTGTAGCAGGTAACGGAAGCATTCTGTAACTTCTACTTCTAATTTGTTGAGTTTTCTCAAAGTTAATTTTTCCCGGAAAAGTTTGAGTGTTTCTTGAACTTTTGTCGCAGAGGTAATGATATGTTCTCTATTTTTGCGATCAATATTGGTTTCACTATATTTTTCTAGGTATTTTTTAGTATTGTGGATCTCAGTTTCTAATTCATCTAAATGGCGTTTGGCTATTTCGCAAGCAGCTTTAGCTTCCGCAACTTGCTGTTGTGCTTGTTGTAATTCATCAACCAGTCTTTGATATTCTTCTGGTGAGGCTGCGGTTTGAATTTGTCTTTCTAAAGTGATAATTTCTTCTTCCTGAGACTGAAGAACTGTGATTTTATCTTTAGCCTTGGTTTTTGCATAAACTAGGTAGTGATGCATGACATTATCTAACTGATGCAGCGTTTCTGTATCAGCTAATAACCAAGGTTCGGCGATGACTGCGTTATCTAAATCTTGATTTTCTTGTTGGAGAAATTCTTGAATCTGAGTTACTACTTCTTCAGCAATAGCTAATTTATTAATCAAATTAAGTAACTTTTTATCTCTTTCAATTAATAAATTATGAGCTACTTTTGCTTGTTGAACACGAAACTCTTTATCTCCTTGAATGTAAGCCTGATTTAGTAGAGGTTCAATTAATCCCAGAGGTAAAAAATCAGCAGCTAATTCACACATCGCTTGACGCGCTCTTTCTGCTTCACCAATTCTTTCTTGCTTTTGTTTTTCTAACTGACTGCGTTCTCCAGCAATTTTACCGCCCTCAGAAATAAATTTATTCACAGCTTCTTGCTGTCTATTTTCGGCTGTTATTAAATTTTCTTGGAGAGATGTAATTAATTGCGATTCTGTATTGTAAGCTTCTTGTAACCCTTTCAGCTTATCTTCAATTTCTTCAAGATTTGCCAATTCTTTCGTATCAGCAAGTTCTTTGCGTTTGCGATTGACTAATATATCTAAATCTAATGCTAATCTTTCTGCTAACTCTAGCCCTAAAAGTCCGCTAATTGCATCTACTACAATTGGCGGTGGTATTTCCTGTTCTGCGAGTTCTTTAACTTGTTCACCATCAAATAAAAATAAGTTAGAAATTCCCAATGGTAAGAGATTTTCAATATATTCATCCCAAATATTTACTAAAGCTGTATCAAGCCATTCATGAGAATCTAAAATCCCTAAATGGTCTTTACCATCTTTAGGATTTTTTTCCCAAGTACGCACAACCCGGTATTTTACTGGCTTGTCATTTTCAATATGTTCAAAGACTAATTCAATGCGCGTTTTATCAACTGGATCGGTTTTGCTATTAACGCATTGGGTAAGAAAATCGCTATAACTTAAGTTACCACGGGTTGAACATTGGGCGCGATGACCATAAAGGGCGAGGCGAATTGCATCCATCAACGTGGTTTTTCCGCCACCATTCATCCCACCTAACAGAATAATCGGGCGAGAATTTTCATGATTTCTTGGGTCAAGATTGATTACCTGTTTACCAGAGTAAGGGCCAAAGTTTTGTAATACGAGTTCAAGAAATATCATTCCGTCTTTGTTGGTTTTATGAAGTATTGGGCGAATGGAATTCGCTGCTACACAAGCGAAGTCCGCCTTCGCGGACTAAATACAAAAATTTTAGATTACTTAGGAGTAAGTTCCCAAGAAGAAATGATTGATTGTTGATTATGATGAGTAGCCTGGTTTCTGATGTAATTAGCTACATTATCAATGGCATCGTGACTAACAGTATTTTATAAGGTTGACTATTTTTTAATTAGAATCGCTTTCAGGCGTTGTTTCCTTATTTTTAAATTTCATGTTTGCCCAAGTCTTTGATTTGCTAGCGGGTAATTCATTTTTTACGTCAGATTGTTCCGTCGTTACTTCCGCTTGTTCATTCGTTACCACAAAATCCCCTAAAGTTAGCTGCTTAACCTTTTCAACATCACCTTGGTCAATTGCTGTTTTCAAATCGCGCTTCAAATGAGCATTTTTAACTGCTTCTTCTTTAGAACGGGAACTGGTTGCAAAGCATTTTTCTAAAGTGTCATATATCCCCACGCGCCGCGCCATCTTACGAAACTGGCGTTCTGTATCCAACAACTTCGCCATCAGTTCCAAGTGCATCGCATCATCTTCACAGATTTCTTCTAATACCGCCCATTCATCACTACCGAGTAAACTATTACCAGCCCCAGGACGGGGATCTTGAAATACTTCACCAGTCACTTCTTCATAAATGCGGGGTAAACTATCATCAAATTCGTGTTTGTCTTCTAGCCAAATGCGACGAATTTCACTCATTTCTTCGAGAGTAATTAGGGTAATATCGCGCATATTTTCTGGTGCGGTGCGGCGGATTTTAGTTTGCGCTGCTAATAATTTTCTCAGCCAATATTCGCGCCAATATTTAGTATATGGGCCAGGTATTGGTTCAACAGAAAGTTCACCATCTTTATTGCGCTCAAATAGTTGAACTTCACCCCATATCCGGCGGAAGTCTCTCTTATCCCGGTCATCTTTAATATCTAATTCATTACGGATATCTAATAAAGGCTGCATCCATTCTTTCTCTTCATCATTTTGGATCATCGCCTCCATCGATTTATCCTGATTCACCAGGGTACAAACCCAACAACCAAATCGGGAATCGCCACAGCTAGGAGTAGAAGTATCAACTACAAGCGGACATTCATTATCTGCTGTCGCACCTCGATACATACTGAATAACTCTTTATTGCTTTTTCCCCAAGGATTGTCAGATTGATTTAGGTAAATCCAGACATCATTATTGCTCCAGTCTTCAATGGGCGTGTAAATCAGAGAGTTGGGTAAACTGGCATTGGGGCTGAGGCGATCACGCACTCTACCCATTTGATGCTTTTCCATTGTAGCTGCACGTTTTGCGCTTTCGGCTTTGCGAGTACCCAAAACAAGAATGGTTTCACCGTTGGCTCGAACCATCTCACGTATGAAGTGATTAGCGGGATTAATTTTTAAACGTTGGGTACACCAGCGGAATTGATTACGCGGTGCTGGATAACCTTTACCAATCAGGTTTACCCAAAATGTGTCTTGAACAACTGGTTGCAGCAAATGAGGTTCTACAGGCATTCCTTGTTCTTGTGCAGCAGACTTTAGCTGTTGTAAGGATTTGCGTACCCAAGCAGAGACGATGGGATTTTCTACCTGAGTATCTGTAGTAATTACATGGATTTTTTTAGTTCGTTTTTCTTGGGGAAGAATGGCGATCGCATTCCAGACGATCTGTAGCGTTGTAGTTGAATCTTTTCCCCAAGAAACTCCTAGTACCCAAGGTATTTGGTCTGAGCAATATAAATCTTGGATTTCTCTGGTAAGATTCTCTATGTCTTCTACTAACTCTGCAACGGTACGTGCTTGCTGGCTTTTGTTTTCTGGCTGTTGTGCTGTAGCCATTTCTCCTTCCCTATCTAGACATGGGTTTTAGTCACCCCTGTTATATTTACTGCAAGAGCAACCCTAGTATTGTAAAACGTAAAGTTTTTAAAAACTTTTATATATTAACTGAATTTTATAGAAAATTTAGTTTGTGTCAAATTCCCTAATTTTTAAAAATTAACATGAAAGATAGTAAATCTGAGCCAACCACTGACATCGCTAGAGAATACCTAGAACGAGACAACAAGGATAAACAGGTACTGGCTTTACTCTTCGAGAAATTTCTGGAGAAGAAAGACCAGATTCTCGTTCAAAAAACCGAGATGGGTGGTACTGAAGCCTATGTTGGTTCTGTGACTCTAGAATGGTTTGCAGGTCGGGTTCACTTCGCTTCTGGCTTACCCCTGTTTCAGAAAAAGTATAATTCTGAAACAGATAACATCGAGATTGACGCAGATAGTATTGATGAAATTCAGCAGCGTCCCCTTGATTGGTCACGTCAAGCACCTTTGGTTCAGTATTTAGCAGCGAGAAGAAATCATAAGTTTCCGCCAGTACTGGTAGTAATTAATCAATCTTGGGTAGATGATGCTAAAGCTGCTGAGTGGAACAGTGAAGGAATAGCAACTAAATCAACTACCGATTTTACTCCTCTGGATAAAGACGGTAAAGTAGGTTTACTTAACATTTCCGAAGACAATGTAACTATTTATGCATTAGATGGTCAACATCGCCTGATGGGTGTACAAGGTTTAATGGAGTTAATTAAAACAGGGAAACTTCAGCGCTACAAAAAAGATAAAAGTGCTGATGATAGCTTTATTAAAATAGATGATTTGATTGAGCAATATCAAGTAGACCCTGCTTATTTACAAAGCTTACCCAAAGAAAAAATTGGCATTGAATTCATTTGTGCGGTTTCTCCAGGGGAAACTCGTACCCAGGCGAGGCGAAGGGTGAGATCAATTTTTGTTCATGTTAACCTGATGGCTGCACCTTTGACTAAAGGCCAGTTAGCACAGTTAAATGAAGATGATGGTTTTGCAATTGTGGCGCGAAAAATCGCTACAAACCATCCACTTTTAGAACAGCAACCAAATCGCAAACCTCGCGTTAATTGGAATAGTGCAACAGTTGCAGCAAACTCTACAGTTTTAACAACTTTGCAAGCTATTCAAGATATGTCAGAAAGATATTTAGGGCAAAAATTCCCTCACTGGAAACCTTTAGAAAAAGGTCTAATTCCCATGCGACCAGAGGATAATGAAATTGAGCAGGGAATTAATGAATTTAGAAATCTATTTGATTATTTAGCTAGCCTTCCCACTTATAAGATTCTTGAACACGAAGATGCACCTCAACTGCGAAGGTTCAGCTTTGAAAAAGATGGGGGCGAAGGAAATATGCTGTTCCGTCCTATAGCTCAAGTAGCATTAGCTCAAGCTCTCGGAATATTGGTTTTTAAAAAAGGTTTTTCCCTGGCAGATATTTTTAAAAAACTACGCAAATTTGACCAGCAAGGTGGCTTTAGTGGCATGGAGTATCCGCAATCTCTTTGGTATGGCGTTTTATATGATCCCAATAAAAAGCGTGTACAAGTTGCTGGACGAGATTTAGCAGCGAAGTTACTAATTTACATCTTGGGTGGAATTCAGGATCAGATGGAACGTGCTGAACTCCGTAAGGCTCTAGCTGATGCTAGAACTATCGAAAACCAAGCTATAGGTTTTGATGGCAAGTTTGTTGAGCAGAAAGCAGTAGGACTTCCAGCGATTTTGTAGTTTCTAATAACTACTCGCCTATACAGAAATTATTATGCTACCCTGATACTTAATGTATAAAGAGAGTCTACTTTGTGGCATGGCTACATGGCAATAATGCTGTGCAACAGCTAAGTGAAAACGTCGTCTTGTACGATTTAGCAAAGATACGTGGAAATACTAGCGCAGCCAAGATAATCAAAATTCTCTGCGATGACTTCATATATGGGTTGTTTTCTAAGTTATCAAGAAACCACAATTCTAATTGCAATTCAAAAATTTAATGATATTTTTCTGGGTGCGATCGCTGTACCTACAACCTTTGATTCTCTCCCAGCACTACAACAAAACTAGGGGTAACTGAACACCACCCCTGTCAAATCCTGGCTGTCCCGACAGTATTACAGCATCAACACATTGACTAGTATCACCAAATAAAGAGTTAAACTAACCTCGTAGTTCATTTTTTGGCTTTATATACACAAAATCTATAACTTATTTACAATATCTTTAAAAATCTTGGCAATGATTTCGTGATTAATACTCTTATGGTTTTTAGTGGTCAGCACAGAAGCTGGACTAAACACTTAATACAATAAGCGACACTTTACTAGAATATGGATTTCATCAACCAAGCACAAAAGCTAGTAGATACCGTACGAGATCAAGTTCAAGAAGTAACATCTAATACAGCAGACAGCATAGGAGAGATAGTTGATGGTATCAATAATAGTACTGTAGAGATTACCGCTTCAACTATTAATTTAGTTACTGATTTGCAAAGATTGTCAGCTATAGCAGCACAGCAAAGTTTTCAAACTGTACAAAATGTTAGCAAGGCATTTGAAGCAGCTGCTATTGGCGTTACCACTTCAAGTACGGTTATAGCTGATGCATTGCAAAACTTGCCTTCGACAGCCACGGAATTAGCGGCAGAAATGCCCAAGATTGCCAATAGGTTGAGGTATCGTGCTGGTTTAAGAGTTGGTGAATCTCCTCGCTCAGACTCCGATGTCATCAAGCTTTTTGAGAAAATCCCTGGTACATCAAAGCTGGGAGCTAACGAACGGACTATTCGTCAATTTCTTAGCGATAAACATGGCAGTCATATCATTCCACGCTCCAATGGTGGCTCAAATGGGGCTGACAATATTCTTTGGGAAGTAGGTGTTGATAATATCCGTCGTGGTGCGGAAGTTATGACTGTTGGGGAGCAGTTCTATATTCGGGTTTACAATGCTGTAGATTCTATTGTCACCAATTCTGGAACAATTGCTAAACTTGGTATTACTGCAACAGGAACCGCCATTCTCACCCAAGTTATAGTAACAGCGATTTCATACTCCTTAGATCTTTACCGAGGCGACATCACTGTTGAAGAGTATAAAACTTTAATTTTAGAAGCAGCAAAAGCAGCAGGTATTGCTGCACCAATTGTTTTTCTCGTTTTGGTGGCTGTGTTGGCTTTATTCCCAGAATTTACGGTTATATTGTCAGCACCAGTGGTAATTGCAGGTTTCAATGCCTTATTTGGTATGAGTATAGCTGTACCTATCGTTCAATCGTTGGTTCGCCATACCCAAGCTGGTGGTTTTGGCAATGAAGCTGCTGAAACTTACAAAAGTTTATTTGGTGATTCTGCACCTGCTTGACTGACAAAAATACTTTGTGGGGCAATAATCAAGCGATCGCTCTTCACAAGGTATCTTTTATTCAACCACAATCTAAGCTTGGGCGCTTCTAATTTGTTGAGTGGGCATTATTAAACTATTGTCTCTTTTTCAGTCTAGGAGTTAAGTGTTCTGGAATATTTTCTAATTGAATAGCATTACAACCAAATTTATAAGCAGTCTCCACTGATTTACCCGCATCAATAGCATCATAAAATACTGTGGAAAACTTAATCACAGCTTGATCTCCAATAGCTTTACTTATACCCATTACATGATTAATATGCTCGACGATAGCATCTGCCTGTACCTCAGAATAAAAAGCGTTGAGCAGAACACACTCGACATGATGAGCACACGATTCAAATAATATTTTTAAAGCTCCTGTACTTACAAGTTTTGAATTGCCATCTTCATCTTGGATCAACAGTCCGTCTTCACCAGTCCTGTGTCCACAAAAATGGACGATTTGTGGCTCTATATCTAGCAAAGATCGACGCAAATCATCGGCCCGGACAGCTCATCTTTGCTCCGATTTGAATTGATGGCGCTTCTGTGAACGACGTAAACCTTCATCAATTTCATGCACCTCTTTGTCTAAACGAAGCCTTGCCTCATTAACTGGACTTGATGCCAAAATTAAAATTACCTTCATCGTTAAATCCTGCTGCTTACCTGAGGGGGCTGTATGTCGCCCCCTCAGGAAATGGTCTTAGCATTTGCGCCATCACGTGAATTGCACTGCTTGGATGCGCAAAGTTATTTCACGAACTCAACTACTTTCAACTAAAACTCTCGATCCAAAAAATGCTTGATTATTGTTCGATGACGGAGATTATGCCCTATCGTTACCTTTCAGACATTGCATAGATCATGAAAGAATCGCGTCTACTTCATCAAGTATGTATCGAGTTCTGAATACTGAGAAAACAAGCCATCAATACTAGCTAGTTTCGCTTGATAAACAAGTGCTGTAGCGATAATCAAGCGATCAAATGGATCTTTGTGGAAGGGGATAAGCTGACAGCCTTGTAAGCAATTTCAGCAGTTATCGGCAGCAATTTAATTCCAGATGGTTCCAAAGCATCCTGAAACCATTGTTCGGCAGTGCAGGGTAATTGCAGTCGTCCCCTTTGTTGTGCCAAGGCAACTTCATAGCATGATACGGGTGAAATACCTACCACAAGAGCAGTTTCGATAATTGCTCGCCAGTGATCTGGAAATCGCTCAAACTCTTGAGTGATAAACCATATCCAAATATGGGTATCGAGGACGATTATTTGAAACATTCCCAATCTTGTTCCTCAATGATGGGACTGACCAAATCGCCCAAAGTTTTACCTTTACCCGCGATCGCCGTAGGGGGAGTGCGGCGTGATACTTGTGGCGTGGTATCTGAAAGAATCGTGACGATGACGCGAGCTTTGGATATTTTAGGCTCATCTGTTAGCCACTTAACTTGACCATTTTCAATAATGGCTTCATAGCTTTGAAGCATTGCTCACTCCGGATTTAAAAGCTAACTAGGAAGAATACAAAGCATTTCTACATCTCCAAAATTAGCATGAAAAATCTTCAGTGGAGCAACTGTAAGCATTATCAGTTTGAATAATAATAAGTGGCGTTGCATAAATGCGGGATGAATTGGCGGTTGATACCATTA
Organism: Aulosira sp. ZfuVER01; assembly: GCA_034530615.2. GTDB lineage: Bacteria > Cyanobacteriota > Cyanobacteriia > Cyanobacteriales > Nostocaceae > Aulosira. The sequence continues at coordinate 412 of JAVRCV020000013.1, read as the reverse complement.
AAAATTTGTTCCAAATTTGGCGAAATCATCCCATAATTCAGCAACGCCAGTTTTTCGCTCTGACTTAAAAATCTAATTATTTTAGATACAAAAAATTGTCAAAATCAAAACAAGTCTGTATAAATAATTATGCGATCGCCGTTTGCCAAATGCGTAGGCACGGCCAGGCTTAAGCATCGCACGTTACAGAAATTTTCATCCGACAAACTAACCTAAAAATAGAACGCCACAGAGAAATCATGCCGCAAAGAAAAACCGAATTTGATGTGTCTCGCTACATTCCAAGGAAGAACGAAACTCTATCCGAAGAACTGCTAAGGCTAGCTATGTTATTTCGTTTGGTGAAGCCGTTGAATGTATAGCCATAGCCAGCTTAGTTAGGACGCTGCTTGCTTGAGAACAGTTTCCATTG
>JAVRCV020000012.1:0-90879 GCA_034530615.2 Aulosira sp. ZfuVER01 | reverse complement strand
CCAGTTGAATTTCTGACTATTTTTCTTTCCCTGAAGTAACAAAAGAGGGATAAGTCGTTGGTAGCTCGACATTGGCATATCCATAGAGATTTGTCCAAGTTGTCTCATTACCCAGGTTCTCGCGGAATTGAAAGTTTTGCCGATCTAGAGATTCACTTCTTTGGCGGTTTACCTCTTGCCAAGTACGCTCAGACCATTCACGGTATTCCCTAAACCGTTGCCCCTCAGACTGCGAAATTTCTATGTTCTGCGCCATTATCCCCCGGACTCCGAACGCTCCACCATTTATTGCAGTCACTTGCTCTGCTACCTGTGGTAGCCACGAAGCATAATTACCCCATTGTGATTGATGTGATGCGACACTAGTCATCACCATCGTACAGATGTTGTAGCTGTATGCTACGCTACACTTTGCCAAACCTCGGCAAGGAATGCCATTGAAGATGTATGTGTAATCAAACTCATAAGCAACTGTGCATCCAGCAATCGGTTGAGCTTGGCGGGGCTGGCTCATCCGCAGATCGTAGGGTTGCATTGCCAAAAGCTTCTCGTAGACGAACTGCCCAGGATTGTAGTTTACTGGCAGTCCAGAGTTCCCTACCATAATCGTCAAAGCAGCATTATCTGGGGAAAATAAAACAACAGCAAATTGTCCGTCCTCGACCACGCGCCAACCACTCGGTACTGCATAGCTGAAGTACTGTCCGCGCCCGATTGACAGCGAGTTAGGATGTGAACTTGGGGAGGAGAAAGGAAACTGGCTGTTGTTGTACATGCTCTTTGCAGATTGGTGACTGAATACTGGATACATCTTGAAGATGCACTTTTACGTACTCTAGTGCCAAAAAAACCAAGATTTAGGTAGCATTGTACTAAATTCAAATTTTGTCGAGTCTGCTGCGATCGGTTTATCTGTGGCTTCAGTGTGAATGCACGAATTTTGAATTGCTGAAGCTGCCTACCTTTGTCGATAACCATCCATACCAATTTTCTAAACCTGCGCCTGTAGTAGCAGAAACCTGAAATATTTGAATGTGTGGATTTACCTGCCGTGCATATTCTATACATTTTTGTACATCAAATTGCACATAAGGTAGCAGATCAATTTTTGTGAGAATCATCACCTGACTAGCGCGGAACATATGCGGATATTTGATTGGCTTATCTTCTCCTTCTGTAACTGAGAGAATCACCACTTTCGCCTGTTCACCCAAATCAAATAAAGCTGGACATACCAAATTACCCACATTCTCAATCATCACTACTGAGTTCAATGGTGGGTTGAGTTGTTGTAAACCTCTATCTATCATCGATGCATCTAAATGGCAGCCTGTACCTGTGTTTATTTGCACAACTTTACAGCCTGTCTCTTGAATTTTTTGCGCATCATTAGTTGTTTCTTGGTCGCCTTCAATGACACTGATAGATATTTGAGATTTTAAATCATTGATAGTACGAGTTAAAAGGGTTGTCTTACCTGCACCAGGAGAACTCATTAAATTTAAAGCGAGGATATTTCGACCTTTGAACCAGCCACGATTTTGGGCAGCTAATAGGTTATTTTTTGCTAAAATATCTTGCTCTAAGGATATTGTTGTGCCATGCATTTTGGCATGAATTTGTGATGCTTCTGAATGCTCATCATGGCTGTGAGAATGCGTAATTACAGTACCATCAGGTAAGGTGTGAGTGTGAGTATCATCATGGTGATGATGATGATTGACTTCACCTGTTGCAAGATTAGTTACTTTGCTTTCTCCATCATCAGAACAGCCGCAAGTTACACACATAATTCCTCTATTTCAATTTCTTTAAGTTTTAGTTCTTCACCAGTGATTAAATTTAATTGCGTACTCCCACATTGACAAATGCCAAATGGCTTTTCTAAAGGAATCTTTGCACCACATTGGCGACATTCTGCCAAGCCAGGAATTTCTAATATTTCTAGTTGTGCCCCTTCTAAAACTGTACCTTTAGTGCAAATATCAAAACAAAACCGGATAGCATCAGGCATAATCGCTGAAAGCTTGCCAATTTCTAATAGTACTCGGCTGACTTTGTTGCCATTAGCGTGTTCATTGACAATGGCGACAATATTTTGCGTAATTCCTAGTTCGTGCATAAATTCACCATTACAAAATTACAACTGCCGATATAGACCGAAGGGCTACTCTACCCTTCGGGAACGCTTTCAGCGAACGAGAGCGCCTAACGGCGAACCCGCAGGGTACGCTGATAAATGTCGATTATTTATTACCTGTATAGACGGTTTTTGATGAAAATTTCTCTGGATAATGTGGAATATAGCTAACAATAATCAACAAATGCGTGGCAATTGATCGCCAACTAGCATATCAACAATTCGTTCAGCATTGAAAATAGTTTTCAGCACAACTACGCCGGGAGGTGAAGCGATAGCTTCGCCAATAATCTCAGCGTCTTTTCCTGCTGGGTGAGATTTCATGGCTGATAAAACAGCCTCAGCATCTTTGCCTGGTACTACTACTACTAATTTACCTTCATTGGCTAAATATAAGGGATCTAAACCAAGAATTTCGCAAACACCTTTGACTTCTTCCCGCACTGGAATAGATTCCTCGTAAAGGCGAATTCCGACATTAGAACTAAGGGCAAATTCATTTAATACTGTAGCTAAACCGCCGCGTGTTGCATCGCGCATAGCATGAACTTCTGGGCAAACTTTGAGGATGTTTTCCACTAAGCCATGTAATGGCTGACAGTCGCTTTCAATATCAGAATCTAATGCTAATTCGCCACGGGCAATTAAAATTGCTGTGCCATGATTACCCAATTCACCATTAACAATTACTGCATCTCCTGGTTGAATTTTATGAGCAGAAATATCAACTCCGCTAGGAATTACGCCAATACCAGCAGTATTAATAAATAGTTTATCGGCTGCACCTCGATGAACAACTTTTGTGTCACCAGTCACAATTTGAATACCTGCTTTACTAGCAGCTGCTTGCATACTGGCAGCTACACGGCGTAAAGTTTCTACAGCTAAACCTTCTTCTAAAATCACGCTACAGGTGAGATATAAAGGTTTACCACCACTGACTGCTAAATCGTTAACTGTGCCATTAATGGCTAATTCTCCAATATCACCACCAGGAAAAAATAAAGGGTCTACGACATAGGAATCAGTGGTAAAAGCCAGCCTATCTCCATGCTGCATGAGACTGGCTAAATTCAAACTAGCTTGGTCTTCTAGTTGAGAAAGAATTGGATTATCAAAATTTTTGACAAAGATATCATCAATTAAATCGCGCATGGCTTTACCACCGCTACCATGTGCGAGGGTAATATGAGTATCTCGCACTTTATTTTGGCGACGGCGGATTTTTTCTAGCTTTTGAAAGAGTGAATTTTGTGTTGAGGTCGTTGGGGAAGAGTCCATGTTGATTTAATAGAAGGCAGGAGGCAGAAGGTAGTAGTATGTATGCAAAAGGAGAAGGAAGATAAAGATGACAAAAGACAAATGACCAATAATTATTGTGTTGCTTCTCTACCTTCTTTGAGAAACAGTTGCGACCAAGTTACGAAAATTAATAGAGGAATTGCTGTACTAGATTCCAATAAAATCAATGTATTCATTTTTAGAGCCAGATGCCACAAAGGAGTAATAATGTTGTGTCCTAAAGTAATCTGACTCATGATGATGTATGTATACAGGCATAAATATGCAGATGAGAATGATTTTTTAATATATTGATAATATCCAGCTAAACTTAAGGGTGTCATAATCAACCATAGAGAATCTGTGATCTGAGGCGTAAACCAAGACGGTTCTGGATATCGATCGACGTAGTGCAAAATGGAAGCAAATATATTAATGGCTATTAAAGCTAGTAGCCAAATCTGACGTTGATGATTATTAGTAGTCATTGAAATTCCCCTCTATTTTTTTAGTTATGTATAAGGGCACAAAATTGTTGTGCCCCTACTTTATCTACCTGATTCATCGTGTCTGCCACGATGTCTATCACAAAGTAATTCACCATTTACAGCCCAACTTTCTCGTTCAAATTCATCAATATGAATGGTTATCCATTCTGGTTTGGTATCTAAGGCTGTAACTAAGGCGTTAGTAATGGCTTCTACTAGCCGCCGCTTTTTTTCAATGGAGTGTCCTCTAGCAATTTTAACTGTGACAAATGGCATAAAGTTTTTCCTCAAATATGTGGTTGAGATTAGCTATACCAAAGATGTACTACAGGATGGCAGAGGTTCTTGAGCTAATTCTAGCTTTGGTTTCTCTCGCGTTGTTTTCTGGGACAGAGTAGAGAGTCTGCCATATTTATAGTAGGCAGCGCAAGCCCCTTCGGAAGATACCATGCAAGTGCCAATAGGTGTTTCTGGTGTGCAAGCAGTACCAAATACTTTGCATTGCCAAGGTTTCATCACACCTTTGAGGATTTCTCCACATTGACAAGCTTTATGATCGGCAACTTTACGGTTAGGAATGGTAAATTTAACTTCAGCGTCGAATTGTGCGTATTCTGAACGAATTTGTAAACCTGAATAAGGGATATCACCTAAGCCTCGCCACTCAAATTTTTCTCGCGCAGTAAAAACTTGATTGATGGCTGCTAGTGCGACTTGATTTCCCGCAGGTTGGACTATGCGATTATATTGATTTTCGACTTCGCAACGATTTTCTAATAGCTGCTGTAACAGCATCCAAATTGATTGGAGAATGTCTAAGGGTTCAAATCCGGAAACAACAATTGGCTTATGATATTGTTGCGAAATAAATTGATAAGGGTCAGTACCAATCACCATACTGACATGACCAGGTCCGACAAATCCATCAAGCTGTAAGTCGGGGTTATCTAGTAGTGCTTGTAAAGCCGGAATCACAAGGACGTGATTGCAAAACATACTAAAGTTAGGAATGTTTTCGGCTGCTGCTTGCAGGATGGTAAAAGCGGTACTGGGGGCTGTAGTTTCAAAGCCTAGGGCGAAAAATACAATTTCTTTGTCGGGGTTGTCTTTAGCTATTTGCAAGCTATCTAAGGGCGAGTAAACCATGCGGATATCTGCGCCTTGCGCTTTGGCTTGCAGTAAGCTGGTTTTTGAGCCAGGAACGCGCATGGCATCGCCAAAGGTGGTGAAAATGACGTTATCATTTTGGCAGATAGCGATCGCATCATCTAACCTGCCTTTTGGCATGACGCAGACTGGACAACCAGGGCCATGAATTAATTCAATGCGATCGGGCAGAATTTCCTCGATACCATACTTAAATATGGAATGGGTATGTCCGCCGCATACTTCCATGATTTTGATTGGCTTTTCTAGCTGTTGGCTGATTTTGGTAATTTCACGGCGTAAGCCTTCAGCTTTTTCGGGTTCTCGAAATTCGTCAACGTATTTCATAAGTGTGTGAGGAGGAGTTTTTAAGGAGGATTGTTGTATCTAACCGCCAAGTACGCCAAGGTCGCAAAGAAGAATAAGAGAGAAGATGTTTTAGATATTTGCTGCTATTTCCTCTAATAAATGTAATGTTTCTGCTGCTTCTTGTTCGTTAATGCGATTCATGGCGAAGCCTACATGAACTAATACCCAATCTCCTATACAAGCTTCGGGAGGATGTTGTTCGTCAACGATGCAAGCAATGTTCACTTGTCGTTTGACACCGCCAACGTTGACAATAGCTAATTTATGATTAATGTCTGTTATTTCGACAATTTGACCGGGAATTCCTAAGCACATTGTTATTTTCCTTTTTGAAGTGAGATGCAGAGATTTTTCAAATAATTATGATTGTGTGTTAGCTTATTAAGGAGAATCAATCTATTAATCTAGCGGCTGTAATTACAGCTTGTCCTAAGGATATTCCTCCATCGTTTGGAGGAACTAAGCTGTGAGTTAATACGTTGATTTCTAATGCTTGTAAGCCCTTAATAACTTGCTTTAATAAAATACAATTTTGAAATACGCCTCCTGTAAGGACGACATAATGAATGAGATGTTCTTGAGACAGATGTTTGACCATCTCGACAATTGCTTTGGCTAAACTCCTATGAAATTTTGCAGCTATTCTCGCTTGAGATGTTTGCTCTTGTAAGTCTGTAAGCAAGGCTGGCCATAGAAGGCTAGGGTCTATACAATAAATACTATCGAAAAAGGTAAAATTAAAAGGATAGTTTTGCGTTTCTTTATCATTATTTAAGCTATCAATATCTACTAAGGCTTCTAGTGCGATCGCAGCTTGTCCCTCAAAGCTACATTCTTCGGGAAAAATGCCAATTGCAGCAGCTACAGCATCAAATAATCTTCCGGCTGAGGACGCTATGGGGGAGTTAATGTTCTTCTCTATAAGCTGATTGAGTAACTTTAGGGGCTTTTGCTCTAAAAATTTTAATATTTCTAAATTCCCAAATTTTTGTGTTAAATTTTGCCAACTATCTACTGCTATGAGTTGGGCGTATGTATTACGCCAAGGCTGATAAATTGCTTGTTCTCCCCCAATCATTGCCACTGGTTTAAATTTTGCTAGCCGCCGGAATTGACGGTAATCTGCTAACAGAAATTCTCCTCCCCAAAATGTACCATCTTCGCCATAACCTAAGCCGTCTAAAGCAATACCTAAAACTGGTGGAGAATTGAGAGAAATACCGTTTTCTGCCATACAAGCGACAATATGAGCGTGATGATGCTGGATATGATAAATTTTGATTTGATTAGCGGCTGCTAGTTCTTGACCGAGTTTGCTGGAGAGATATTCTGGATGTTTATCAATGGCTATGGCTTGTGGTTGATGCTCAAATAAATTTAAGTACAAATTTAAGGTATCTTGATAAGCGTTAAAAGCCGCAGCATTTTCTAAATCTCCCAAATGTTGCGAGAGAATTGCTTCTCCTTCTCGCAATAAGCAAAAGGTATTTTTCAATTCGCTACCCATTGCTAAAATCGGTGGAAGATTATCGAATCCAGGTGGTAATTTAATCGGTGCTGGTGCATATCCTCTGGCGCGGCGAATTGTTTGGACTTTATCGCTAACCACCTGCACTACTGAATCATCTACGCGGTTGATAATATCTCGATTATGAAAAAGAAAATAATCAGCTATTTTGCCTAACCTATCTCTTGCATCATCATTATCAATACATTGTGGTTCATCAGATAAATTGCCACTTGTTAACACAATCGGGCGCTTCATCCGCTTAAGAATTAGGTGATGTAAGGGGGTATAAGGTAGCATAAAACCGAGGCTATTTTGTCCTGGTGCTACAGATGAGGCAATAGAGTGCTGAGTGCTGAGTGCTGAGTGCTGAGTGAATAGTGAAGAGTTAGAAGTGACAATTTCTTCCCTAGTTTCTAGTTCTTTTTTCCTCAACAAAACAATAGGGGCGGTGGGGCTTGTCAATAATTCTCTTTCTTTAGAGTTGATGGTGCAATATTTGGCAATTACATCTATATCCCTGGCCATTAAAGCCAGGGGTTTATGATAGCGTTTTTTACGCTGACGCAATTTTTGCACAGCAGCTTCCACAGTGGCGTCACAAGCTAAATGAATACCACCCAAACCTTTAATGGCGACAATCTCGCCTTTTTGCAATAGGGTACAGACAGCATCAACATCATCCATCATCGAGAACATGGAGGTGGTGACAGATTTACCATCAGCACGTTCTAACCAAGCTTTGGCACCGCAGATATGGCAAGCGACAGGTTGGGCGTGGAAGCGGCGGTTTTCAACATCGTGGTATTCTTTCTCGCATTCGGGACACATAACAAATGCAGACATACTTGTATTGCATCTGTCATAGGGAACGGCGCGAATAATACTTAATCTGGGGCCGCAATGGGTACAGTTGGTGAAGGGATAACGGTAAAAGCGGCTAAAAGGATCAAAAATTTCTTTTTGGCATTGAGGACAAGTAGCAGCATCAGGGGAGATTGCTGTTTTTACTTTATTCGCGATCGTACTAGCGATCGCAAAATCCTCAAAGTTAAATTCATCTACACAAAGCGTTCTGATAATTTCCTGAATTCTGGCTAGGGGTGGGCACTCTTGCTGTAATTTGCTGACAAATTCTCCTATGGCTGCTTCGCTACCAGTTACCCGAATTAAAACACCTTGCCCATCATTACAAACATCTCCCCGCAAACCGCAGGCTTTGGCCAGGCGATAGACAGTCGGGCGAAACCCCACACCCTGAACTGTACCGCGCACTCTAATTTCTTCAGTCGCCATAATTAAATTGCCACAGCAAAATTCGGTTGTTTCCAGAATCAGCTATTACCGCAGTGTTGCCACAAATTTTGATGCCATAACACCAATTTAAACTTTTGCGTGTTGGTAGCCCAAAATCACGATTTTCACCTTTATTTTTAAAATTTGTTTGTCCTATAACTACATCTGCTGCCATAGCTGGCAGTGATAGAATTGATTCTGGTTTCTTCCATCCTAGCAAGCGAGAATTAGCTGTATCTGCCACTACTAACCAATCACCTGCCGCATCCACACCATAAGGCATACTCAAACTACTGGCATTGGGAAAGTACACACCTTGATTCATTTCCACAGAATCAAAGCTTTTTTGTCCCAATACCACTGCACAAGGGGCATTATTTTCTGTTGGCATTCCCTGCCAAATCATCACCCGGTTATTGCCAGCATCAGCAATAACTAAATTGTCTCCCCAAAAGCTAATGTCGTGACACCATCGCATACTTGCAGCCGTGGGAGAACCACCGCCATTTTCATTACGCGATATCATATCCGGTTGTCCCAATACTAAATCGGCAGCTTGACCATTTTCTGTTGGTAATTGTTGCCAAATTAATACCCGACGATTGCCAGTATCAGTTACAAATAGCTTTCCTTGGTGATAGCAAATACCATAAGGCCAATGCATCGTATTTGCTGCGGCTACTTGACTGCCTCGATTTGGTTCGTTATCAGTAAAGTTAGCTTGTCCTAACACCAAATCTGCGGGAACATTACTATCTTCTGGTACTTTTTTCCAAATTAATACGCGGTGATTCCAAGCATCTGCGACAGCTAATCCTTCCCCACAAGCACAAATTCCTGTTGGTACGCTTAAAGTTGATTTCCCTGGTGTACCTTTAGCGTTTTGTCCCTCATGGTAAAAGTCTGGTTGTCCAATTACCCAATCAGCACTTTGACTATCTTTTGTAGGTAAATTTCGCCATCCCAATAATCGATGATGTCCGGTATCAGATACCCACAATGGCCCTGTTTCTGATAGTAAACAAGCACCACGAGGGCCAAACATGGTTGTGGGACTAGGCGCTATGGGTATGGCTAATTCTCCCGGTTGCAGAATATCGCCTAAAATTACTTTTGCACCTTCAGGTGAGAAGGGTAATTTTGGGGAAATTTCTGTGGGTTCTGGCGGTAATTGAGGTGTGGAAGCAAACTTAATAGATTTATGCATTTACCGCTGATGGAAGCTGAGGAATGCTGATTCTTAATGAGAAGTTATCTTTATTCATTAGTATTTTCTCACTAATGATTTATTCCTGCTGTATCAGCGATGGCAGCTTTATTAAACCCAATTCAATCAATGGTTGTGAAATACCGATATTCGTAAAGTCAAGGAAGGAGAAACCTCTACAAATGTAACTCTCGCGTTTTGATTTCTGTTACCACTTCTTGTAAAGCTTGGGCGACAATTTGAGCTTGTTCCAACTGTTGATACTGAGTGAATATTTCCCAAGCTTGTTGATAGAATGCACTTGCTTGTAAGAGATTTTGGGGATTTCCTAATTCTGGTTGTTCTGGATCGTCCGGGAGGTTGAAGAGGGCGTTGGCTTTGTTAGAGATTGTGTTGGCGTATTCTAAGGGTGTATCTTTAGCATTACGCACTTTTAATGCTTCTTCGTAAGCTGCGATCGCGCGTAAATTATTCTCTACAGGATGGGTACTTTGTAAATATTGCAAAGCATTCCCCAAATTGTTTTGCAACATTGCATATTCTCTGGGGTTTTCAATCAGGGTAATCTGCTTTAGCGCCGATTCAAATGTCTGTACGGCTAAACCTTCACACAACTGTTTTTGTTCCATCCCCACTGAGATTGAGAGGTAAGCGATCGCAATATTGTTGTGTAAAATTGCATATTCTTGTGGGTAATTATCCGCAGTAAATACCCGCAATGCTTCTTGATAAACTTTGATGCTATCTGCTATTTGTGCCAAATTGAAGGGTACTAGCGATTGCAACACCAAACCCAAATTCATCTGTGCTTCTGCTATTTCCTCTTGGGAAGCTAACTGTTGCAGAATCGGTAATGCTTCTGTATAGGCAGTTTTCGCTTCTAAGAGTAACTCTGTACCCTCCTGTGGAATTGACTTCAAAGCCCCAGCCATACCCACTTTAGCGCGGGCTTTGAGTAGAGGATAATCATCACTACACATTTCATTAGCCCGTTTATATAGTGCAACTGCACTCCATAAATCTTGGGTAGTTTTGGGCTTGTTCTGTAAACCCTGTGCCAACTCAATCAACATCTCGATTTTCTCTTGTGTCGTTGCTGACTCCGATGCAATAGCTGCGATCGCGGCCTTTACTGTTGAATCTGTAATGCTAGGGGTCATCTCAACAAGTATGAAAGAATTGGTGTACACATAGTTGCAAGTATTTTCCTAAAGTAGGTCAGGCTAGCAGTAATTTATCTCATCAGCTGATTCACTTCCACCTTAAGTACTTTACTGCTGACATTCTAGATAGAACAAGTTAGTTTTAATCAAACTATACACAATTTAATTCTTAGTTTATATCTTTAATTATGCTGCTATCTATGCTACACGATCCTAATAGATTGATATTAGATGATACGCTGTTATTTTTAATGCAATAGTGAAGATTTATAGACGCATATTATCAATAAATTCATCCTGAATAATAATATTTATTTATATTCTTGATAAGATTTTTTCATAATTGAATCTTTATTATCATTACCGACTAAAGAATTTACCCCTTTGTTGCTGCAACTATCTTGTGAGGAGTTATTAGCACGTTTTGGCGCTTCACAATAATAAAAAGGCATGGGATATTGATTTTCATGGTTAGTTGTGCAAAGGTATGACAATTGCACAAGAAGTATTGCTCATCGCAATTGCACAAAAACCTTATCTTCTCTAATTTTCAACGGATATGACTGAAGCGAAACATCAGGTACCGTTAAACATTCTCCAGTTTCTAACCTATACTGAAACCCGTGGGTAGGGCAAGTAATAATACCATTTTCTACCTTACCTTCATCCAAAGTCGAGCCTAGATGAGAGCAAGCATTATGGTAACAGCTAATGTTATTACCTTGCCGATATAAAATAAAAGAATTACCTGCAACTCGTACTGCTAAAATACCAGATTTAGGAATTTTATCAAAAGTTGTAATTCTGACCCAGGTAGAGCCTCTTTGAGAGGAAAATGGACTAGTTAAATTAGGGTTATAACTCTCAATAGCAGCCCTACTATTAACAGCAATAACTTTCGTAATTTCTGGACAATGAGATTTAATCGCCTGTTCGACTCCTTGTGTTAAAGTCAAAGTAGAAGCAGGACAATTACTGCAATTTCCTATTAGTCGGACTTCCACTGTATCTGGTAGTTTGATGGCTACTAGTTCAATATCCCCATTATGACTTTGTAAGCCTGGACGAACTTCATCAAGGGCTATTTGGATACGTTGTTCTAAAGGTGGTTTTGGTGGTTTGACCAATTCGTGATAAAGCAATACTGCATATACAACTTCGTCAGCCACGGCAAGACGCAAAGCTGATCCAGATTCTTCCTTGAGATTTTGAATCAAACGCTTTAAGGCTGTTTTATGTAAAGCTTCAATCGCTCTTTGTAGCCCTACAACTACGCACCTTTGACTTTCGTCCCATTCAGATATAATTGCTTCAAAGCGGTTGATTTCTTGTACCAATTCTTCAAGGTTAGTCATTTGTCAAGAGTCAAGGGTCAATAGTCCAAAGTCAAAAGTAATTAAACCTCGTCCATTTTGAAACCTGGAGTAGTGCGGGACGGAAAGCCCCCTACGAAGATCAAGGAGCAAGATGCTCCCACTACTTTTAAAACTATGGTTCTCAAAATAGATGTAGTTTAGTTATTATTTATGCAAATGACAAATGACCAAGGTCGAATAACCAAGGACAAATGACAAATGAAATTTCACTTCATTTTGAAGTCTTTCAGGAGAAATGGCATCACTGCACCTGTAGCTAAGCTAGATATTACTATCGGTACCCAAAAAGGCATTTCGGTTTGTGCAAGTGACACCAATAGTAAGGAACCAATGATAATACCAAGTGCCATTTGCCGGACAAAATGTATGGGGTCGCGCAGTAGCTTTCCCTTGAAAAACAATTTAGCGGAAATCCACCCAATTTCAAGCATGAATCCTCCTATTAATTTGTTAACAAATTCAGTACAGCTAGCCCTAAAAGTATGGTAGGAATCACACCCACAGGGCCAAATAATCCACCCAACATTGCCGAAAACTTATAACCTATATCTTTTCCAGCTAATAGCATCCCCCCAATAGCACCACCAAGCATAGATAAAATAGTTGCTATTAATATCCACACTAATTCTGTGGTGATGTTAAGTTCTCCAGATGCTAAACTGCTGGCAAGACTTGTCAAGACATCTCTCATTTCTTAGGTGCCTTTTGATAGAAAATGGTTAATTGCTAATTAGTACAGATTACACAAGCTAATAACTACTAACTGTTACCTGCTAACTGTTGACTATTCTGGATTTGTAATCTCAGCAACAATTTCTTGCATTGCTTGGTCTACTAGTTGTGCTTGTTCTAGCTGTTGGTATTGGGTGAAGATTTTCCAAGCTTCTTGATAGTAGGTACTTGCTTGTAAGAGATTGTGCAAATTACCGACTTCTGGTTTTTGAGGCTCGTCGGGTAAGTTGCATAGAGCATTAGCTTTGTTAGAAATTGTGTTAGCGTAGTCGAGAGGTGTGTCTTTGGAGTTACGCACTTTTAAAGCTTCATCATAAGCTGCGATCGCGCGTAAGTTATTCTCTAGAGGATGGTCACTGACTAAATATTGCCAAGCATTACCCAAATTGTTTTGCAACATCGCATATTCCCGAGGATGATCACTCAGATGAATATGCTTTAGTGCTATTTCCAATGTCTGTATTGCTAATCCCTGACGCAAATATTCCCGTTCTGATGCTAGGGGCATAGAAAGGTAGGCGATCGCAATATTGTTGGATAAAATGGCGTATTCTTGAGGATATTCTTGCCAGGTAAACACCCGTAAAGCCTCGTGATAGGCTTTGATGCTATCGACAATCCGCGCTAAATTGAAGGGTACTAGCGATTGCAACACCAACCCCAAGTTCATCTGTGCCTCTGCCACTTCTGTTGGCGTTGCTAACTCTTGTAAAATTGGCAATGCCTCTTCATAACCAGCTTTCGCTTGCAGCAACAGTTGCGAACCTACATCTGGAATTATCTGTAACGTCCCCGCCATCCCCACTAGAGACTTAGCTTTTAGTAAGGGATAATCCTCACTGCACATTTGATAAGCCCGGTAATACAGGGAAACTGCATTCCGCAAGTCTTTGGCAGTTTGGGGCTTTTTTTGAAAGCCTAGCGCCATCTCCATCAGCATCTCGATTTTTTCTTCTGTAGTTGCTGACTCCGATGCAATGGCTGCAATGGCCGCCTTCACTACTGAATTTGTAATGCTAGGGGTCATAACTACCGTAATCTGGCCGTTTGGGGAATTGAATATTTCAACGCCCACAAGAGATGAAGACAGATTTTTCTGTCTCATCAAGGGCTATACACACTCAGCCGATTTACGCAGATATTCAGTAGTACTGAGCATAACCCTATAAATTTAGGGATTTAGCATTGCTAAACCCTTACCTCAGAACTATTTCAGTAAACCTTTTATACCAAATTGGGATAGGTTGTATTGTTTGAGATTTCTTAATCTATTCCTTGAATAGAATGAATCAAGCTTTTAAACTATAAAACAAACTATTGACAAATTTCTAGAGGGAAATTGCTAATCTTAATAAGAGTTTTAAATACCTTAAAATTTTGTTAACTGATTTTGTATCACCTGCTAACAAATTCCCCAATATTATTTAGAAATATTCCAATACACTATATGCAATTCTTACATTTATGTCATCAAATAGTGATTAAATCTTGACAGCTTCAATCAGGGTTACTAACCAATTATTACTTGTATGATGTCTCTAAAGTTGCTGCCTAGCTTGGAATTCACCGGAAAATAAAACTGTGATTAAAGATAGCAAAGATGATATCGGTCTATCTATTATCCATAGTTTTTGAAAAAAATCTGTTATAACTACAACGTTTTGCACAAATGTTGAATTCTTGAAAATCTGGAGCAATTATAAATTTTTATTTATTCATAAAAAAATCGCTAAAAAATATATTAATTTTAGAAATAAACATTGATTAACAGGTGATACGCTACAGTACTTATCACCTGAATCATGCATACTAACAAGTAAAAAATATATAGCCGATGACTAACGTACTATGGCTACAAGGTGGTGCTTGTTCAGGCAACACCATGTCATTCCTATAGTCGCTATAGATTTAAGAATGCCAACTCTTGACTTCTAAAATTGCATGACTTGATTGACATAGATTTCAACTGCTGTACCAGCAGGTAGAAACCAAACATTAGTTCGTTGACTCATTTGGGAAATTGCTTGTTGATTGCGTTGGGCAATTTGGGGAACCACAGTATTCATACCACCTTCCAAAGCTCCAGCCAGGATATTGCGTTTAGGGTTGGTATTGCTAATGATAGTACCACCAGCATTTGTAGTCACAACTTGAGACTCAGTACGGTTAGATAACTCTGCTGCTTTACCAAGACCACCTAAGACAAATAGTCCTATGTCCATACTTAAAATAGATGACCCTCGATTAGGAAACTGGTTGGCGATCAGAGGTTTACCTTGGGGAGCACGAATCATCATCGCATTTTGTGGTAAGCTCTTCTCTGAAAGGTTGCCATTGTTGTTCATCACAATTTTTACTACATCCAGTTGTAGGAAGCCTTGTTCGGAAAGAGAACGAATTTCAGTTAATAATTCAGTATTTGCCGGAATAGCGATCGCACCATCCACAGTTTTTAATGGTTCTTTCAACCGTACTACAAATACATTTTTGTTATCGCTATCTTTATCGCTATTTGTGGACTTACTTGTTTCTCCAAATAAAGCTGTCGCCAGCACAGCTTTGGCATGACTTCCAACTGCTAGAGATTTTGGACTCTGCTGCACTCCTTGGCTCACCACAGAAGTTTGCTGCCTAGGCGTTTGTTCAGCCTGAGGATTGATTGTGCTTTGTGGTATCTGGTTATTTATTTGGTTGGTTGGAGTCGTTGTATTAACGTGAGGTTGATAAGTAACAGATGCCTGTCCTACATTTGCTAACCTTGTCGATTCTTGGATGGGGTTTGTTGTAGGTGGTGGAGTTACATTGACTAATGGTTGAGTTGTTACTTTTCTACCTATTGGCTGGGGTGATAGTGAAGGTTGAGAAAGACGTGTTTGTTGAGTATAGGGAACTCTAATAAGGCGCTCAACTGTCTTTATCTGAGGTACATAAACTGTTGATATCGGTGTTGGGATTCTTTGTATCACCGTTCGTCTATATGGAAAAGCATCTGGTTGTGAATTCTGTTTAACGGCTAACTGAGAAGCTGATATTGGTTTTCCACTTCTTAGCTGTTGTTGTGCTAGTTTCACAGCCTCTGCTTGTTGAGTCAGGGCTAATTTGGTTTTGAGAGTGTCTACTTCTCCCTCAAAATCTTGATAACTCGATTCTTTTTTTGTTGGTGGTTGTATTTCTAGGGAAGCAATATTATTATTTTCTGGCTTTTGATTATTAGTACTCATCAACTGCGAGAAAAATCCGCCAGCGATTAATACTACAGCTAAAGTAGCAGTAGCTACCAAGCCCAACTTGGCAAAAGGATTAGATGAGAGTGATTGCTCAGTTTTTACTTCTGAAGGTTGAGTCAATGATGGCTGCAAGTTAGTAGATTCTGCTACTACTTCGGCATCAACAGATAAAGATTCTGCTTCCAACCCAACTAATGTTGCTATTCGTAATTCCCACTCGTCAGAGTCCACTTCTAATGAAGACTTCTCAGATTGGGGAGTAAGTAAATCTTTTAGAGGTCTTTCTGAAGGGATTATCATTTTTTTTATTATGTATAGTTTCTTTTCTTTTTTATAACAGTTTTTATCTTCTATTTCGCAGATATCATAAATTTTTAACCTAGCTTCACTCAGTTGGAAAGCTGCCAATTATAAATGCTTTTTAATTTCTATAATCAGAGGAAAATTTAATCGTTGCTAAACAAGACTTTGAAGCCCAGCATAGTCGGCTTACTTGCCCCATGCCTTACCACAAATCATTGAGGTAAAGCAGAGAGTTTCAATTCAAATGTCATGAACTGGGCAATTGACAAAATTATTCCTATAAGTAACAAAGATACTAAACATTATAAAATTGGTTTTAGTATATGTTTCTATACACTTTCCAAACTTAATCAAAAAAACATTTAGCAAAGTCTTTAGTAACTTCTAAAATTGAGGATTTACAGGCCGATGACTGCAATCAAATGGTTACCAGTGCTAACTTTAGTTGGTGTATCTGTAAGCTTACTCCCTACGAGCGAAGCTTTTGCCTTCACTTTCACTAAAATTGCTGAAACCAATAATGGCACTTTTAGTTCCTTCGGCATTTGGCCTGCAATCAACAATCAAGGAACTGTGGTATTTTCGGCAGACCTCAGTTCTGGAGGGAGTGGGATCTTCGTTGGTAATGGTGGAACAACTAGCACTATTGCTGATACTAGTGGTATCTTTAGCTTATTCTCTTCCCATCCTGCAATTAACAATGCAGGCGTTGTTGCCTTGAAGGCTAACCTAAAGACTATAGGCAGTGGCATATTTACTGTTGATAGCCAGGGGAAACTCACTACCATTGCTGACAGCAGTCAACCTATAGGTGCATTTGGAGATCCCGTAATCAATAATGAAGGCACTGTAGCTTTTTCCTCTAATATTAACGGAGGTCGTGCTATTTTCACAAGTAGCAACGGTGCGAAGAGTACCATTGCAGATACTACCAACATTCCCTATAGCTTCTTAGATGGCTACGCGATCAATGATGAAGGCAGCGTTGCCTTCTCAGCTAGGCAAATTAATGGAAACAGTGGCATTTTAATCAGTGATGGGCAAAATACTACCACTGCTGTCGATACCAGCGATCGCTTTAGCTTCTTGTTTCCCCCCGTCATTACCAACTCAGGCATCGTTGCCTTCAAAGGTGTCGTAAAAGCCTTAGCAGGCGAAGGTATCTTCACTGTTAGAGATGGGACGATGACCACTATTGCTGATAACAGTGGTCAATTTAACTTCTTTGAAAATCCAGCCATCAATAATTCAGGAACTGTAGCATTCAAGGGCGTCCTAAAGGCTGGGGGTTTGGGCATCTTCACTGGATCAAACCCGTTGACTGATAAGGTGATTACGGCTGGAGATCCTCTATTTGGTTCAACAGTCACAGACCTCTTTTTTTCCAATCAAGGGTTGAATGACGCCAACCAGCTCGCCTTCTATGCCAAACTTGCGGATGGTACTACAGGCATCTTTCGTGCAGACCCAGAGCCTAACAATGTTCCTGAACCAAATAATATGTTAGGTATTATGGTAGCAGCTGGGTTAGGTATAGGTTTACGGTTCAAGAGGTATCAGAGCCTATCCAACAACAAAAATTAAAATACAAAAACAATCAAAAAATTGGAGTCAAGAAAAAATAAGTTGAACAATTAGGTTAATATTCTTGGCTTGATCTGATAGTTCCATTCGCCATGAAAGCCAATCTTCGTCTTTCGTCATTGCGAATTTAGGGGAGCAGGATGTGGTAATTGCATGGGTTGGGATTGCTACTCTTCGAGAACGCTTTCAGCGAACGCTTCACTCGCAATGACTGTAAAGATTTTTGTCCAGCTACTTATTTTATATCGCTACGCTCTACATAATAAGAACCTAAGACAATGGCATCCATATGAGTTCTTAAAAAGCACTTGATAGCTTCATCTGGTGTCCGAACAATGGGTTCATTTTCGTTGAGAGATGTATTGAGAACAATAGGAATGCCAGTACGTTGAGCAAAGCTATTAATTAACTCCCAATAGAGAGGGTTGGTTTGGCAACTGACACTTTGTAAGCGACCTGTGCCATCCACATGGGTAACAGCAGGAATTAGCTCTCTTTTTTCTGGGCGAATTTTAAAGACTTTTTCCATGAACGGTGCTGGTTCATTGATTTCAAAATATTCGCCGACTCTTTCTTCAAGGATGCTAGGGGCGAAGGGGCGAAACTTTTCCCGGAATTTGATTTTCAGGTTGATAATATCTCGCATATCAGCGCGACGCGGATCGGCTAGAAGGGTTCGATTGCCTAAAGCTCTAGCTCCAAACTCCATTCTGCCTTGGAACCAACCGACTACTTTACCTTCACACAGAGCATCGACAACATGATTTAATAGTGCATCTCGCTCTAATTTTTTGGGTTGCAAATTGTGATTTTGCAGAGCTAACAAGCATTCTTCATCAGAAAATTCTGACCCCCAGTAAGCATGGTCAAGCACAAATTTTCGAGGTTGCTTTAGCATTTGATGCCAGATATAGAAAGCTGCACCAAAGCATGTGCCGTTGTCAGCTGCACCTATTGGAATGTAGATATTTTTAAAAGGGGTATTTTGGGTAATTTTGCCATTAGCGACAGAATTCATGGCTACACCACCCACTAAACAAAGATTATCACTCTTGTAGCGATCGCCTAAACTCCTAAGCAGATGAAAGATAATTTCTTCAGTTACAGCTTGCACAGATGCAGCAATATTTTGATGCTTTGATGTCACTTCCGATTTGGGATCTCGCGCCGGACCGAGTAATTTTTCTAACTCAGGACTGTGAAACGGTTGGACACTTGGAGAACCACTTTCCCAATTCATCGCAATACCTTGGGTGTGGTGGGTAAAATAATCCAGGTTCAACTCAAAGCTGTCTCCTTTGGGGTAAATAACCCGGCGAAAAGCTTCCAAGTATTCAGGTTCGCCATAGGGGGCTAATCCCATAACTTTATACTCATCTCCGTAGGCAGGAAAGCCTAGGTAAAGAGTAATAGCATTGTAGAGGTAGCCGACGGAATGAGGGTAGTAAGTGCGAGAGAAATATTTTAACTCGTTACCGTGTCCGGCAGCCAAGAGGGTGCTGACAAAATCTCCCATGCCGTCGATTGATAAAATTGCTGCCTCTTCAAAAGGAGAAACAAAAAAACCACTAGCTAAATGAGTAGTATGATGCTCCAAGTTGTGGATTTTAGCGCGGATATCTTCTACTTGGCAGTAACAAGCATCGGCTAGTTGTTGCAGAAGACTCGCAGATTTGCTTTGCTTGTTAAATCGATCCGAAAGCGATCGCACAGTAGGACGATTTTGCAGGGTAAATACTAGCTTACGTTTGAGGTTTGCTTTGGGATTGAAGGATACTGCAACATGGTCTAAGTCTGTAGCACCAATACCAGCAACTTTTAAGCAATAGCGAATAGATTCGGCGGGAAATCCTGCCCAATGTTTAACTCGATTAAACCGTTCTTCTTCAACTGCGGCAACGAGTTCACCGTTTTTGAGCAAGCAAGCGGAGGCATCGCCGTGGTAGGCGTTAATTCCGAGAATGTTCATATTAGTTTGACTTTAAATTTATAGATTTGTGAGAGAATTTGAAATTTGTTTTATAGCAGTTATCGGTTGAGTCCAATACACTGGTAGGGGCACGGGACTGCCGTGCCCCTACAGGCAACGATATAATTTTGTATTGCATCCAACTGAGAACCGCTATAGCTTAATAACGACCCAGATCAGTCTTGAGACTGGCTCCTGTATGACCTGTGACAATCCAAAGTAGGGAGCGAACAATATCTCGCAGAATGCGAAGGCGTGATTCTTTGGGTTGATCTGATGGTACAGAAAGTGGAGTGAAGGTGATCCCTTGACTACCTAGGACGAGAAAAGCGATCGCTTTAACTCTAGGCAGATAATTGTGAGAGGTAATCAAAAACAAATGCTGAATCTGGCGTTCTTTAAAATCTGAGACCAAGGTGGTAAAGTTAGTAACAGTATCAGTGGCGCGGTAGTCAAGGTGAAGATTGCTTTTGGGAATACCTGCGGTTTGAAAAATTTTGTATACTTCGTCTGGTGGTGACCCCGAAGATACCCAAATTTCCAGAGATGGATACCATTTAGCCAATTGAGCAGTGAATTCTTCGCGATCGCTACTACCACCGAGGGTAAGGATAGCTTGCGGACGAGGGGCTTGGTAAGAGGCTAGCTCTATTCGTAAAGGTATGATGCTGCACAATACTAAGATGAAACTGAAGATTGTCAAACAAGTAAAACGGCGCAATTTCGCCAATCTAGACTTTTGCACTGGAGCCTACAAGGTTTTTGAGCAAAAGTTTTCCTTTGTGGCGTTTTTCATACTCAATCAGGTGAATTGATAACAAAATCTCGGCTAGCAGCCGCTGAAAAGAATAATACCAGCCATTCCAACCATCAAGTATACAACCTTTAAAAATCAGGCAATAGATTAAAATAAGCAATGGAGCAAGTAATTTCTGTTGACGGATGCGATCGCTCCAACTCAATTCACTGATGGGAGTTTCATGTAATTTCTTCGCCTCAATCACCATATAACGATCCTGTGCCCATAACCAGCGACTTAGGGATTTGCGATCATCGTGATAAATGTAGCTAGAAAGCATCTGTGAATTTCCCCTTACTAGAACATGATGAGCATGGCCATCATCTTGGTAATTGGCTTGATCTCTTCTGTAGAGTACTTTCCGAGGTGGTAGTAAAGTACCGCGTAAAGGTTTACCATATATGCAGTACTTGAACCTAACACTGTAGCTATTGACGTTTGGTTCTTCTAAAAGTGCATTAATTTCATTAATTAACTTGTCAGTGCAAACATAATCAGCATCTAATGAAAGTACCCACTCCGATGTAATTTTTTCTATTCCATAGTTACACTGAGCAGCAAAGGAATCAAACTTTCTTTGGAAGACTTGGACTTGGGGATAGGCAGACAAAATCTCTAAGGTTTCATCTGTGCTGTAACTGTCAATCACAACGATTCTATTTGCCCAAGTTAGTTTTTGCAGGGTGCGATCAATGTTTGATGCTTCGTTGTAAGTGAGAATGAGAGGAGTGATTTTTTCTAACATACATATAAATCCAGCTTGAGATTAGAGCAGAGAGGCTTTTTTTTAATGATGTCGATGTAAATTTTTTCCATCTGAGAAGCTATGTTCTCCCAGGTATAATTCGTGTAAATTATGTTACGAGCGTGCGCGCCCATTTTTTTTGCCTCTTGCGGATGGTTAAAATAATTTTCTAATGCCGATGCGATCGCAGCTACATTCAGTTGGGTAACGTAACCTAATTGATTTTTTTCAATCACAGAAGCTAAAGCTACTCCAGAACTCACAATAACAGGAACGCCAACAGCTAAAGCCTCCATCACAGCTACAGCAAAATTTTCTGAGTGGGATGTCAGGGTAAATACGTCTGCACCTTGCAGCAATATATTTTTCTTCTCTCCTTCTACAAAGCCGATAAAATGTATGCGATTACAAATTCCACTAGAGGTAACAAGAAATTCTATTTCAGCTTTATATTCTTGGGAACCACTACCTGCAATTACAAAAGTGAACCGATGGTGAGTGAGTTGAGCCAAAGCTAAAATTAAATAATCTAAACCTTTTTTCGGGTGGAGACGAGACATAAATAAAATCACAGGTTCATCGGCAGAAACTTGCAGGTATTCGCGCAGCCGATAATAAGCATTAGGAATCAATTTGGGTGGTGAAATTCCCAGTCTTAAGACAAAACTGGGTACATTTAATCCTAATTTGTAAAATTCCTGCTGTTCCTTTTGAGAGATAAAGTGTATTGCCCGACTTCTTTCTATATTTGCTTTTTCTATTAGTTTTAAATAAATTTGTTTTTTGCATTTTTTTTGTTGTAAAGACCACTCACATAGTAAACCATGTGGTATCACAATATAAGGAATATTTTTTTGGCGGGCGATCACCATTGCGATTGTAGATGCATAAGAAAAAATAGCATGAATGTGCAAAATATCATACTGGCTAATATTCTGCCAGAGCCAGACTGTGAGATGCCAAGAGAAAGCATATTCTCGAATAATTTGGCAATTTGGTGAAAACCGAGCAAAAAACCTGATGGGAACTTGCTCATACTCAATCAGTTTGTTTAAAGTAACATCTAATAAACTATCACCATTGTCGTTAGTCGTGAGAATTTCAGCATTGATATTGTTTTCTCTTAATGCTTTGACCATATTGAGAACAACTTGGCTAGTACCACCACGCACCTTACTAACAGAAGGAATAATGTGAAGAATCTTCATAATAATGAAGAGCAGATAGATGAGTTATTGATCATATTTTTTCTATTTTTTTTTACAAGAAATGTTTTCGTAATTTATATTTTCAAGACAAAATTACGTTTTTTATTTAATAATGATTTCTCTCTTTAACTAAGTAACTCCGTGGGAAGATTTATAAGTATATAATGAAAAGTAAAATCTTTGCATTTGGCTCGTAGTTGCGCTTTAGCGCTAAAGCGCAACTACGAATCAGCGATAATTATTTTCACTGATTTACTTATGTAGAATTTGTTTGTAAATTGAAATATATTCAGTAATCATTTTTGTTGTTGAATATTTTTGAGAATTAATAATTCCTTTAGCCTTAATATTTACTAAGATACCAAGATGAGCAATAATTTTTTCCGCAGATTCTTGAGCATTATTTGGATCTATATATATAGCTGCATCTCCTCCTACAATATTCATTGGAGGACGATTTGATGTAAATACAGGACAACCGCAAGCTTGAGCTTCAATAATAGGCCAGCCAAAACCTTCATGAAGGGAAGGAAATAATAAAGCAGTTGCAGAAGAATAGATAGCTCGTAAATTTTCATTATCAATTTCTATCAGTTCTATAACCTTTTGTGACAGGTTATACTTGTTGATGAACTGATGCATTTCCTTGGTCATTAGTTGACCTACCATAACCAGATAAAAATTTGGTTTTTGTAGCATCAGTTCATAAAATATCGATAACACTCCCAGCCGATTTTTATACCAATGGTTTGCTCCTACATGGAGAATAAAGTCGCTATCTGGAGGAATTCCTAAATCTGCTAAACGTTGCTTGGCTGTTGTAGCTAACATCGGTGTATAGGGATAATTTAAACCCGTAGAAATCACAGATACTGCTTTCTCCGAAAGAGAGGTAAGACGTAATACATCGTTTCTAGTTTGTTCAGAAACACAAACAACTCTTTGGGCTTGATTTAATCCCTTTATAATCATCTGCTGGAATTGTTTACCAGTCCATCCAGTTTTATATTCCGGAAATTCTCCCAAACCCGCACGAATGGGAAATAAATCATGACAAGTTACTAAATGAGGTTTATTTTGCAAATATTGTGTGTAAATGGCATTGCCTTGATCGCAAATATGAACTACATCTGCCCAAGATATTGCTCGACGTAATATTGATGGAAATAGAATAAATTTATCAACATAACCTAACCATTTCTGTAATTTTTTATGTGAAGATATTATATTTCCGAAGAATGGCTCAGGGCGGGTGATCAGCACTTGGTGATTAAATTGTCTTAAGGAAGTTTCTAGCATAGAGGCAAACCGATCCATGCTTTTTATAGCATCTAGCTTGTAGTTACCTATCAACAAAATTTTCATTTATTCCTGCCAACATTTATTGTCTGGGAATATTTAGACTTCATGTACCATAAAAAACGTTTAGCATTAATCATTACTTCACCAGGTAAAATAGACTTTACCATACTCTTGTTAAATGCTTTTATTGTTTGTATTAACAATTTCTGCTGTAATAACAAAATGTCTTTAGGTAGCATAGTGGCAACTGAAGAGTTAGGAAATGCTGGGTAACTTCGCTTAAAACCAAAGCCCAGATAATCCATTACTTCGGAATTTAAATTGTCAAGATATTCAGTATTAACTATATTTTTTTCACCATGTTCTAGATATTGACTACCAACCTGATCAACTTGAAAAAGTAGGGAAGTTCTGATGTATTTTTTATCCTGAAAAGGCTCGGCTCTATGAACTCCGTGGATATCACAAACAATAATAGTTCCTTTTTTCATGGGAAATGACAGTATCTCTTGCTGATAGTTTTTTTCTATAAAACTATCGCTTAGATAAATTTCTGTGTTGTATTGTTGAGACCATTTGTGAGAATTTTTTACGTACTGAAATGCATTCTTACTTACATCTGATAAATAAAATAAAAATAATAAACCCGGCATATTATGTTTATCACTAAGTTGATTACCCTTTTGAAGATTGTTATCAGTATGCCAGGGCATATATGAATTTCTATTAACTTGAAAAATTCGATGATTTGTGAGCTTATAATTATCGTTAAAATAGTTTTTGCAAATCTCTAAAACTTTCTGGGATGTAATGAGATCATAAGTTTTTTTGGAGTTGGCTAGACAGTGGGTTAAAAACTTATAAGATTGGGCAAGAACTACACCAACATCATTAGTATTAACTAAGATTTGATTAAAATCGACTTCTTGAAGCATTTCCTCGATATACTGTTCAGTCAATGCCTGCTCAAAGACGAAATATCCTTTGTTTTTGAGATCCTCAACTATTTGACTAGTACTAATTTTGCTAAAATCTGCATTAAACATATAGAACTCCTATTTGATTTTTGAAAAAAGTCACTACACCTTAAAGATCAAAAAGAAGAGGTAGTATAGCTTTTGCAGAAAATGCTAAGGGAAGTGTGGAAAAATATTTTTAAGCAAAAAGTCAAATCACTTTGCTGTGTAATACCAATTCGTAATTTGTAATTATGAAAGCCAGACAGAATCTAGGTTTTAGGGGTTGAATCTGTAGCCTTATTTTAGAGAATTGGTATAACTTACAAATATAAAATTTTGCCACAAAAAGTATCAATAATTTTATTGGTGCAGTTGTTTGCCATCGAGCAAAAACCAGCGTATATTATCTAGGCTTGCTGTTTGCCAATGCTTTGGAATTAGCGGCAGCATTGTTATAAATGATAGTTTTGTAATTATCAATCATTCTGGCTGCTATTTTGTCCCAAGTGTATTGTTCCGAAATGATTTGACGAGCACGCTCTCCCATTTGTTTAGCTTTTTGGGGATGGGAAAGATAGTTTTCTAGCGCAGAGGCGATCGCAGACACATTCATGGGTGTGACATAACCAAGTTGATATTGCTGAACAATAGAAGCAAGGGCAACACCAGGAGTGATCAAAACAGGAAGACCGACAGCTAAAGCTTCTAAGACAACGACAGCAAAGTTTTCTGCGTAAGATGTCAGGACAAATAAATCTGAACCTTGCATAAACATATTTTTAGTTTCTCCTTCCACAAATCCAGCAAAGTGAGTGCGACCGCTCATGCCAGATGCAACCAGAAGAGAGTTAATTTCAGCTTCGTATTCTTTAGAACCACTACCTGCAATTACGAAAGTGAAGCGATGACTAGAGATTTTGCTTAAGGCTGGAATTAAATAGTCTAGACCTTTTTTAGGATGTAGCCGCGATAAGAATAAAATTATCGGCTCATCTGAAGGAAGATTGAGGTATTGTCTGAGGTAACTACGAGCATAGGGAATAGCAGGAGGAATAGAAAGTCCGTGGGGTAGAACAAAGTTAGGAACCTTGAAATTTAAGCGAGAAACTTCTTCCTGTTCCTGTGCAGAAGTAAAGTGAAGTGCTTGAGAGTTGTTGAGGTTTGCTTGTTCAATCAAGTTGAGATAAATCTGTTTCTTGCGAGCACTTTGCTGGAGTGACCATTCACACAGTTGTCCCAGAGGACGAACAATATAGGGAACATTTTGCAGACGAGCGATCGCCATTGCTGCTGTAGAAGTATAGGAAAAAATAGCATGGACGTGTAACAAGTCATACTTAGTGATATTCTTCCACAACCATGCAGTTAGCTGACTAGAAAAAGCAAATTCTCGTATAGAGTGGACATTAGGAGAAAAGCGAGGGAAAAAACGAACTGGTACTTGCTTATACTCAATAAGTTTGTATAAAGGCACATCTAGTAAATTATTTTCATTATCATTGGTAGTGACAATTTCAGCATCAATACCTAGATTTCTCAATGCTTTAACTGTTTCTAGTACGGCTTGGCTCGGCCCGCCTCTTAGTAAGGCTACTGAAGGAATAACATGAATAATTTTCATACAACAATTTCCATAAACTTACTGAAGTACTCGTCGAGTAACAAATAAGTTAAGCTAATTTTTCCTGCCACTAATTGGTATCAAGCAGAAATCGTGCTTTTTATTTTTCTTTTTGCTATCATTCGGTCGTTCACGACTACGGCTGTGTTTGGCTAGATTTTGAGGTTTTGGGCTTTACTTTTGATCAACTGCTTAATCTGAATAGGAAAAGAATGTCGTTGCTCAATACTGACTCACAACAATGTAATGTGAGGTTGCAAATATCCTGATCCCCCTAAATCCCCTTTTTTAAGGGGGACTTTGATAGACGTTTTCCGGTTCTCCCCTTTTTTCAGGGGGTTAGGAGGGATCGAATTCTATGCAGCTTCATAAAGAATTGGTATCACAACAATGTAATCAATGAAAAACTTGTTATTCCCCACAATTTAAGCGTAATACAAATAGGTAGCAGAAAATCAGATGAAAATTATTTGTATCTTTCATTTACTGGAATGGTAATATGAGTTTTTATAAAAACTTGAAAAACCTATCTAGCTCACTTGCTTTAGTCACTACTAATTAATACTCTGTACGTAGTTACAGATGAGTTAGATAAAATCTATACACAGTTTAATAACTGCCATCAATGTTTACCCAACGTGAGATTTCCCACATTCTCACGCTCCCATTCATTGCTAGCATTGCTGTGATTATTTAGATCAATTGATTTTTAGTTGAAAGTTTGATTAAACCAATACTGAAAAATTGCCAAGTTCCATTGACGATACCATAGTTTTAAGTCAATTTTTTGATTTAATTCATGAGGTGGAAAATAATCATGCCAATCTTTTTCTATCCATTGCTGAAATGGGAAGAAAAATCCCCTCTTGGGACGGTTCAATAGCCAACTTGGTAATTCAGGAATTGCTTGAATTAATAGCTGTTTACCTGCTGCCAATCTTAGATTATAAGGAATAGATGATATGGCTTCTAACAACCCCCGATCAACTAAAGGTACTCGTAATTCCAATCCCCAAGCCATACTCATTACATCACTATCGCGTAATAATTGATTACGCATATAAAAATTCAATTCTAAGAAACTTACTTCATCTTCTAAAGAAGGAAAATTTGGAGGTGGGTTACTATTTTGAAAAATATTCCTATCTTTAATTGCTGGAGAAGAATCTTTTAGATAATACTGAGTTAAATTCCCAGCTTCTTGATGAGAAAATATACCCCTAAAACTGCGGTAAGCTGCTGCTGTTGTCGGCTTTTGCTGGAAAAAATCTCCTATACGCTTTAACTGTGGTGATTGTCCCCAAGATGCTAATCCCCAGCCTATAGCAGTAGTAATCGGTTGAATTTTTTGGAGTTGCTGCCCCCAGCGAACCATTTGCGGAACTTTTTGGAAAGTTTTATAACCACCAAATAGTTCATCTCCTCCTAATCCTGATAGGACTACTTTAGTGCTGTCTTGGTGAGCGATTTGAGATACACAAAAAGTATTAAAACCATCAATACTTGGTTGATCAATTTTTTTTAAAAATTGGGGAAATAATTCTTTGCCGATGGCAGATGTAATGAGATATTCTGTATGTTCAGTCTCAAAGTTTTGGGCTATCTTGCGAGCAATATCTCCTTCATTCCATTTATTTTCTGCAAAAGCAATCGAGTAAGTACGTAATTTATTTTTTTGTGTTTGACGTGCTAGGGCAACAATAGAACTTGAGTCAATTCCTCCACTGAGAAAGATACCAACAGGTACATCACTAATAAAGTGATGTTCGATAGAGTCAATCAAAGCCTGACGGACTTTTTTTGTGGCTTCTGATAAAGATATGCTACTATCACTGGTAAAATTAATTTGCCAGTACTGGTGTTGGCTAACTCTGCCAGCATACCAATGCAACCAATGACCAGCTTCTAAACAATAAATACCATCAATTAAGGTGTATGGTTCTGGTACTGTACCGCTAGTAAAATAGCCATATAAGCCTTGAGGACTCAAGCAAAGATTCGGTAATCCAGAAGCAAGTATTGCCCTAATTTCTGAAGCAAATACTAAATTACCACCAGATTGCCAGTAATAAAGAGGTTTAATTCCTAAAGGATCGCGAGCGATAAAACAAGTCTTGTCTTGATTATCCCAAATAGCAAAAGCAAACATTCCCTGCAACTGGTTAACGCAATCTTTTCCGAAGCGCTGATATAGCTTGAGAATAACTTCGGTATCAGTGCGGGATAAAAAATGCTCACCTTGTGATTCTAGTTGCGATCGCAAATCTTGAAAGTTGTAAATTTCTCCATTAAAGACGATCCAATAGCGTCCATCGGCTGTAGACATCGGTTGATGTCCCGCCGGGCTGAGATCTAAGATAGACAAACGAGTGTGGGCAAGAGCAGCTTGATGTTCGTTGGCTATGTAAATTCCCCGGTCATCTGGGCCACGATGGTATAAAGACTTTTGCATCTGCTGAATAGTTTGCTCCAGATGCTGTTGGTGAGAATCTGTTGTGAGAATGCCTGCTATACCACACATTTAGATAAGCCTAAGTATTTTTCTAAATAATTGCCAAGAGTTTGTTGAAAGCTCTCAAAGCCAAATCGCTCAATTACTTTTTGTCGTAATACTTCTGGTTGATAGAGAATGGAATTACTATGAGTACCTTGTAATATTTGAATAATGGCTTGAGCGATCGCTTCTATATCATCTGGATCAACAAGTACGCCTAATTCTCCCTGACAAAGAGCATCCTGTGCCCCATCTTGATTACCTGCAAGAGTTGGTTTACCACAAGCTAAAGCCTCTAGGTAAACAATACCAAATCCTTCACTTTTGCTTGGCATTGCAAATACATCGCACATATGGTAATAAGAACTAAGTTCTTCATCAGGAACAAACCCAGTTAAGGTAACGCAATCTTGGAGTTGATATTGAGAAATTAGCTGTTTAATTCGAGGTTCATCGTCTCCCTTACCTACCAAAACGTAATGCACATGAGGAATAGTCTGACGAATTTGCGATAAAGCAGCCAAAATTTTATCGTAGCCTTTGTATTGTTCTGATTGGGAAAGCCGAGCCACTGTCAGGATAATTGGTTGCTGTGGATTCAAGCTATAGCGTTTGAGCAAGTAATTAGGCTTAGGTGCAATCTGAAAATTCTCAGCATCAAAAGTATTAGGGAGAACCACAACTTTATCAGGGTCAAGGTTTTGTTCTCGAAGCAGGCGATCGCGTGTATAGTGGCTAACAGCTAAGATGCGATCTGCATTGTGTAAGGCTGTTTTTAGTCTATGATTTGTGATATTCCAAGCATCTATCCCGTGGGCAACAGTCCAGTAAGGAAGACCAGTTAACTTTTTCAGTTGATCAGCCACAATACTAAAGTTGGGATGAGTAGTAAAGACCAGGTTTGGATGTTGCCAAACACCAAGACTAAGGAGTTGAGCAGCAAAGGCTGGAGTGCGTATTGATAAAGGCCAATTGCCAGTTGTATGAAAGCACAAATTAGAGGATTTGGATGGTATATCTGTATCGTGCTTAATTAATACATCGTAGGTAAAATTGGGGTAGAGGTTTTGAAATGCCTGGAAACAAAAAGAAGAATAACGTTGAATGCCTCCTGTAGAGTTGAATAGCTCAGGAAACCAGAGATGAAATTGGTATTGATGTTTCTTAGAATGTTGTTGAATCACTTATTACGAATTAATTAAGATTTAATTGTTTGATTATTAAGTCAGCGATAAATATTAGTATGTATGTCAATTTTAAGTATTAGATCACAGTAATTGTGTATATTGCAGCGCCTGTTTTAATCCCAGCGTAGCCTGAGTATAATTATAATCAGATACGATTTTAATGCTTTCTTCTCCCCAATGTTGCAAGCGTTGGCGATCAGAGAATGCTTCTTTCAGGCTATTTGCTAAGGCAGATACATTACCTGCCGGAAAAATTAGTCCATTGCGATGCTGATGTATTAGATTTTGGGCACAACCTACATAGTTACTGACAATAATTGGAAGCCCTAAGCACATTGCTTCGTTAACAGCAAGACCCCAAGTTTCTGAATAGCTAGGTAGTACAAGTAGATCAGCAGATGCATATGTGCGCGGCATTAATGTTTGATTTTGAAAAGGGGCAAAATATATATTAGAGTGTCCTTTTGCTATGTGTTTCAGGTTTTTTTCTAGGGAACCAGCGCCCACAAATAACAGCGATACATCAGATATATTTGCCTCCAAAAAAGCTAACAATAAATCCATAGGGCATTTTTGGGGTTCAAATTTGCCAGCGAATAAAATTACTGCATGATGTGATGGAATACCCAATTCTTGCTTCCAAAGCACTGCTTTGTGGGTTGCGGTTTCAGTTTGCTGAAAAAAACGTTCATTATCTACAGCATGAGGAGAAAAAAACAAATTTTTTTCTAAAACCCCATGATAACGGAAGTAATCATAGTTCGCTTTACCCACATATAGACAAGCAGCAAAACGTCGATAAATCTGCATAATAAACTGCCGTCTTGCCCATTCTTTCGTACCAGTAGGTAGTACTAATCTGTGAGAATCACCACGAAATAATAACGGTATTTGATGGTAATTCCAATACCACAAAAAACGATAAATACTAGCATAATTATAGCACATTAATAACACTGCATCAGGATTATATTCCTTGACTCGCGAGGCTAGGGATGGATTTTGCAGACCCCAAAAAGTGTGAACGCCAGGATCGTTGCTCAAGTTGGGTACAAACTCATAGTTATACCCATCTAAAAGTGGAATATCCCACTTGATTGTCTGCTGGAATCCCATATCTATTGTAGCTTTGATACCAAAGTCCCATAAATAAAATACTTTAATCCTAAGATAGTAAGTATTAGCAATATGACGAAACCAAGGCGCGTAGTATTGAATAGGATGAGTTGATATAATTGCTAATTTTTCCATATCATAATATATCCTAAAATAATTAAATATTTTATTTATGCAATCCTAATAATCCCGATATTTTATTACTATCTTTGAATTTAAGACAGGGTTTTTCAATCAAGTAATAAGAAGCCATTCCAGCCAGAAAACTAAACCCAAGATTATAGGGAAAAATTCCGGAAATAGTAGCATTCTCATTAGTTAAAAATAATTGCTGCCATATATATAAGCTATAAGAAATTTTGCCTACGTAAACAAGAAATGGTATACTCAGTAGTCTATTTGCATACGAAAGCGGATTAGCGTGGAGCCAAGCAATCAGTATTCCTAAGATTATGGCATCAATGGTTAGACCTATAGAGATTAAGTAACCTCTAATCAAGTGATCTAAAATTGGAGTAATGAATAATGGCCAAATAAGTAATATTACTATAGAAAATCCCTTCAATTTATATATACGCTGGTTTGAGGAAGAAAATTGAGTAAGAATAGCCATCAAACAGCCCACCATAATACTATCTATTGAGGTATGTAGCATCATATTTAAATATCCTTTAATTGAAGGAAATAAAAAATAGCTGGCTACGCGTATAATAGGCATTGATAAAATTAGCACAAGTGATAACTTTCGAGATTTATTAATACCTAATAATAATAATAGAGGCCAGAGTAAGTAAAACTGTTCTTCTAGTGAAAGAGTCCATAAATGACCAAAAAACCAATTTCCTGTAAACAAACCATTGTGAAAAGGGCCTAAATAGTTCCATGTAAAAGTTGCTGCTGCTATGAATTGTTCTAAAGTGATATTCAAATTAACAGTTAAGTTAAGAATGAAAACTACCAGTATAAAACAGTAAAGACTGGGAAATAACCTTATTGCGCGCCGTACATAGAATCTCTTCAAATCAATAGAACCACTTTCATTAGTCTCCTTTAACAAGATTATGGTAATCAAATAACCACTTAAAACAAAAAATAGCCTAACTCCCAAGCTGGAATTGGCTATAAATATTGATGCTAAATTCCAAATATCGCTCTTAGACTGAATAGTATTTTTTGCATGGTCTAGCAAAACCAAGAAAATAGCTATTGCTCTGAGACCATCAAATGAATTAATGCGCTTTTGAATCATTAAGTTTATAATTTGTATTTTTTTCGCTCAATTGTGGATATATTAAAAATAGATAAATTTAATTCTATCAAGACTTACGCAATTGGCTTTATTTCTCGCCTCAACAAAAGTTGATAGATCATTTAGCATTGCTATAGCGTTGAAAGGGATAATATGTAATAGTTTTCATCAATAAATTTCGGATGGGCAATAAAAGCATAGCACCTTGACTTAAAACACTCAAAAATGACCCCACAGTCAATTCGTTCTTAATTGACAGCATGATCAAAATTAGCGATAGCAAAAATCGATACGATGTAATAGGAACATTTATAGTCAAACGAGTAATCCATCCATATAAACCACCTAAGAAAATTCCTAAGCCAGCGCAACCTAACCTGCCAAAATTAGCATAAGCTTCCTGCAATAAACCCCAAGAAATTTCAGTTGTAAGCGTATCTTTATATGTTTGCAAACCATAATAAATGCTTAACATATTGGTAGCTTCACTACCACGAACCTTATTTGGGTTAAAGATTCTAGGCATGACTAATTGAGGGATAAGTGAATAAGTTTTTCCCTGCATATATTCTCTTAAAGTTCCCGTCTCAGAAATGGCTTTCATCAGCATATGTATAAGACTTGAACGCTCATCTAGACTTTCTGGTTTTGACTTATGCCTACCTAGACTTTCTTTAGGAGGATTTAGCTGCTGCCAGGAATTATTAATCCAGGTGATATATACAGCCGTATATTGTGAAGGTTGCATTAATCCTTTATGCCAGTAAGTAGCGCGAGTTTGTCCTTTACCTAAATTCAGGAACGAGATAATTAGGAAAGTTATCAATAATAATCGCCAGGGAAATTTTCCACTGCCAAACATCCAACCTAAACTCGTTAAGACTACGTATATCCCTGAGCCATTCAGGTAAAGAGCAATTCCTGATTGAAAAATCAAAACTATTACTAGTAAAATAAATATTCTGGACTCTCCACGACTTAAGCGATTAGCTCCTAGTTGATAACCCAATATCATTAATCCCAGACTAGTGAGAGATGGCATTGCAGTTTTCAATATTAAGTAGATCGAGCCAGGTATTATTGACCATAAATATCCTGTATTCTGTAAAAAATCAAATGTAATAGATAAAAATATTATGTTTAGAAAGAAAGGGGTTATTTGGTTTGGTTTAAATACTTTAATTTTAGATATACTTTGAGGTTCACGTTTGACGAAAGCAAGCCAAGTTATTGTTCCTACTCCCAAAAAAATGGCAACTACTTGTGCTGCATCAAAACGTAATGCTTCAGAATACTTAAGGACATTTGGATTTTTTGAAATCAGGGGAAAAGCATGTGAACCCAAGTATGTTAGTGTCATTATGGGAAATAGAGGCAATCCTTTTGCACGATCAGCACACCATAGATAGGCTGGTAATAGTGCCATTACCGCAATTAATAAGGCACTAATCTTACTGAGAAAAAGTGCATCAGCAGTGATGATTTTTACTACTATTAACATCAGAACGAGCCAAAAACCTTTGACAAACCAACGCTTCTGATATTTGCTAAATCCTATAGGGGACTCAAAGTTAAATCCAGATGTCATAACTATAGAAAATTGTTATTAGGATCAAGCTTGTACAAGTCTCCATTTTAACCTTGATATGAATTTTTGGCATAGAT
Source organism: Aulosira sp. ZfuVER01 (assembly GCA_034530615.2). Classification (GTDB taxonomy): domain Bacteria; phylum Cyanobacteriota; class Cyanobacteriia; order Cyanobacteriales; family Nostocaceae; genus Aulosira. The sequence goes on along the minus strand of JAVRCV020000012.1, from coordinate 56,746 downwards.
ATTAACCTGGGTTACAATAGTGAGTCTTAATATATAAGATTTCTTCAATAAATTAATATGATTGAGAAATTTGTCAACAAAATTAAACTAGACTATTGCTTGTGATCAATCACTAAATTAAAAGCATGAGCTAATTTTTCTGCCATTGCTTCAGTAGAGTATGCATAGAAAGCATCCCAATTGATGTCTTTAGTTGAATAGGTAAGTTTTATTACTCTTTCTAGAGCTTGGGCAATTTCTTCAACGCATAAATCAACGGTTCTTTGTTCATCAAACCCTACCACCGTACCTGTATTAACTTGTTTGAGAATACTAACCGCTGTGCTGTCTTTATGTAAAAGTGCAATAACTGGTCGATAGGATAAAACAGCTTGAAAAATTTTTGAGGGCGTATAATGGCGCTCAGGAGAGCCAACAATTAAAACTGCATGAGCATTCTTTAAATGATTAAGTACGTCTAGATAAGGAATTCGAGCAGGATATTCTGTTACCATATCCAATAGTTGATATTTTTCTGCCCAAGGTTTAATATTAAATCCTTCGGAATCACTAGGATCTTTTCCAGTACCGACGAAATGAAATTTGAGCTTTTGTGCTAATTCTGGTTGTGATTTTTTTAATAGACAAAGGGCTTGAAATAATGCTTCCAAAGTTGAGTAAGCTTTCGGTAACATTGCCCCAGCATAAATAATATGAAAATTACCGTCATCTGGGGCAAATAAATAGGGAGGACGTGGATGGTGATCAAGGTATTCAAACTCTGTCGCTTCTACACCATAAGGCATAGCAACACACTCTACTGAATCGAGCCAAGGGTAACGTTTCAACGCTCCTTCATAGTAACCAGGAGCAACAGCTGTAATTAAACTAACACTTTGCAAGGCGATCGGTTCTAAAAACTTACTCAAGTTATATGCAAACCAGGCTTTGCTAAATACAACTTCACAACCAGGCCAAGTATTTACCCAAGGATCAATATAATCAATCGCATAAGGTATACCAAATTGACGGTACAACAAAATACCTAGCAATGCTGAATAATTCGATGGAATCGGAATATAAATTAAATCAGGTTTCTGTTGTTTAGCAAGTTGGCAGAGAGCTTGATAATGCCACCAAAATGTCCTAATACCAATGTCTCCCACTAGGCGTAGTGGACGAGTAGATAATGCTTTAGTGCGAATAATCTCTAAATCAGGTTGCAGTAATGCTTCTAATTCGTAATCTAATTTCTCTTCATAATAACTAGGCTCAACTGTTAGCACCTTGACCTGCCAGCCAAATTTAGGCAAATGTGTAGCAAAATAACGGCAGCGATGTCCTGCGGTTAAGTTACAGGGGGGGAATTGGGGAGCAACAATAACAACTTGTTTCATTAGTCAGTTTATCAGGCTGTAGTACAAATTTTCATATTTTTCAACAATTAAAGATGCACAAAAGCATTGCTCCACTCGTTGACGGCAGTTTTTGCGGTCGATATTGGCTAAATTTTGAATTGCAGTACAAGTCTCTTCCATACTGTTAACTAAATAGCCATCAATATCGGGACGCAAAATTTCTGGTAATGCTCCAAGAGGACAAGAAATCACAGGAGTACCACAGGCAAGTGACTCAACAAAGACAATGCCAAAAGGTTCATGCCATTCAATAGGTACAATCATTGCAGCAGCTTGTCCCAGTAGTTTATTTTTCTGAATATCGTTTACTGGACCAACGTATTCAATGCCGTCTTTTCCCAGATAAGGAACTATTTCTTCTTGCCAATACTGTCCTTCTTCTCCAGTAGTAGCGTAGTTGCCAGCAATAACTAAACGCCGTCCAGTTTTGCGAGCGGCTGCGATAGCTGTATGCGCTCCTTTAATTCGTTCTACGCGGCTCAAAAATACCAACGGCGCATCCTCTGCAACTGTTGGTACAAAATTATATTTTTCTAGCTCGACGCAGTTGTAAATAGTGTGCCAATTGCCACCATTTGCCTTACCTAGATCACAAATGTAGTCGCTACAGCCTGTGAAGGTAAGAGAACCTTGCCCTAGCCTTGCTCCCCAGTTAGTAGTCTTTCTGTTGGGGTGGCGTTGGTAAGACATGACTTTAGGAAGTCGTGAGTTTAGTAGAGGCAATAGGTAGAGAATGCGCGAAAAGCTGTGAATTAAGTCAGGTTGGAATTGCTGAACTGCTGACCAAAGAAAAATTGTGTTTTGGATTGTATCAAAGATATTCTGCGATCGCCTGCCTACCCAAGGGAAAAATTCAGTCACAGGTGAATTAGAATCAGGGTGAGCTACTAGTCCAACTTTATGTCCTCTAGCTTGCAGCCCAGTGACTAAGAGATCAACAATGCGTTCAATACCACCATAGAGTTTAGGTGGTACTGGTATTTCCGGATCAACAGATAGTAAAATTCTCATTTTTATTTTATGCAGCCCAACGCTTATCGCTACGCAGAGGACTATGGCTCGGTACAAATATGAAATCTGCTTGCCAAAGGGCTTGATCGAGAGGGCGACGAGTTAAACCACAAATATCGTAAGCTACCCAATCGCGTTCACTTAGCCATGAGATTACTTCTGCTAATAAAGGTACATCTTGATGTATATCCAACAAATTGACTTCTGCTAATATCATTTGTATTCCTGGAAGAGAATTTTCCGCTCCTTTCAATACTTCCAGTTCATAGCCTTGAACATCAAGTTTTAGTAAGTCAGGACTGCGATCACTGAAATTTTCGTTAACAATTTGATCTACAGTCCACATTGGATGAAACGTTACAGAAAAGTTTTGGCTAATATGTTCCACTAGGATAGAAGAAGCTGTTTCTGCCTCATGAAGTGGTACTTCATCAAGTGTTTGAGCACCTAATAATCCTGGAAAAACCTGGATATTTGAATTATTAGAGGCAATAGACTTGAGTTGATTAACTCGTTCTTCTAAAGCTTCAAAACAAGCGATTTTAGCATTAGGCCAAACTTGCAGACAAGACAAGGTAAAATCACCTTTGTATGCTCCCACATCAAAAATGTAGTTTGGCTGAAAAGCAACTTTATCAAGACGTTGGAGTGCGAAAGGGATTTCAGGAACTCCTAAACGCTTTGCTAAGTATTCACGAAGTTTAGCTTTGATAAACATATATTCTATTTAAATCTTCAGTGTTTCTAAATTTATGTTTTAAAATGCCTTAAAATAATGTTTCCACTACAATATTTAGAAATTTTTTTTGTTCAATATCCCAGTTATAAATTTCTTGTCCCAATTTCCCAGCTTGAGTGCGGGCAATCTCCAGGTTACCTGGTTGAGAAAATAACCTGTCTAGAGCCGTTGCTACTACAGATGAATCATTAATATCTACTAATATGGCAACTTCTCCTACTTGTTGAGCAAATTCTTTTTGAGCAGGAGTTAGACTCATTAATACAGGCAATCCTGCTAACAGATAAACAAAAATTTTATTAGTTAAACAAATACCTCTATTTAGGGGTTGAGTTAGTTCTAAAGATAACCCTACATCATGATAGGCAGCTAACCGAACCATTTCTGCTGGGGGTGCAGGGGGAAGTAAGTGCACGCGATCGCTCACTCTCACTTTTGCAGCTAACTGCATCAAACTTTCTGAGTAACCAGCCGCCGGAAAGCCTCGCAAATGCAAACGAACACGGGTTTGCATTTGCCCCATTGCTGTGATGATCGATTCGATACCTCTACCCGGACCAACAGTTTGGGAAAACCAGTAAAGAGAAGGCTCCGAACCAAAACGTTCACCTTCTTGTAGCTGGGGTGAGGGTGTGGCTTCTGCTAGGGGAAATACATTCAGAATAGGTGTCATGCTTACCCCATAACGTTTTGCATAGGCGGCAGCAATGCCTGGGGAAGCAGCAGTTAAATGTTGACAACGTGGCAATAGAGTCCGTTCAATGCGATCGCGCACCCGAATTTGTGCTTGGTTGGCTGGAATGTCAGGCAATTCACCAACATGAAAATCTTCCGCATCAAACCCCAGTTTGGCATGATGTTTTTGCGCTGCGATCGCCGCTGCTGGCAGTGCAGCCAAACAATGGGCAATGTAAAGGTCAGCAGGTTCAGCCGCTGCTGCTTTGGCGAGTTGAGTACTCATAGGACTATGTGCCCAAGTCGCTACAGACAGGTGAGGAATCCAGCCAGTACTTACCACTTTTTGAGCCAACTTTTGCCACAGTTTAAGTCCCAGGTAACTTAGTTTTGAGCCTAAACCCACCTGTATGCATGACCAAGGAACTTGGGACAAAATCGTTTGATCTAATGAACGAATAGCTGCCATGTAGTCTCCAGCAACAACTCGCACTGAAAAACCAGCAGCATCCAAAGCATTTGCCTCTTTGACCAGTCGGGGATTAGAGGCTACATGACCAGGACTAACTAAGCAGATGCGTTTCTTAATCATAGGTTGTAGCCTGCTGCTATCAATCCATCACGCAAGTTTTCAATCAGAGCCACACGATAATCAGACCATTGCCAACTAGCAGCAGTATCTAGCGCTGCTTGCCGCATAGCTTTGAGTTCAGATCGATGGGTCATGCACCAATCCAAAGCTGCTGCTAGAGCGTTCGCATCCCCAGCAGGTACGATCAATCCGTTAACGCCATGTCGCACCAGATCTGCTGCACCAGCCCGATTGGTAGTAATCACTGGTAATCCTTGAGCAAATGCCTCGGTGACAACCATGCCAAAACCGTCGCAAAGGGTAGGAAACACAAGTACATCAGCCCGACGATAGTTTTCGTATAGCTCATCACGGGGAACAGTTTGAGAAAAATGTATGGAATCTGGTAAGTTTTTCAGCACACTAGCAGGTAACTCCATCGCGCCAAAAACATCTAGACGTGCCCCAGTAAAGGGTTGTAATTTTTGCCAAGCTTGCAGTAAATAATGCGCTCCTTTACGGATACCAAATGTCCCAGCCCACAGGAATTTGACAGTTTCTGGCTCTGAATTGCTCACGGATAAAGTCTCGGTACAGACTGGTGGTGCGGCTAGAGGCACTACTCGGACTTTGCTGACATCCAAACCAGCCGCAGCATAAGAAGCCTTTGTGAACTCGGAATTAGCCATGACTACATCGGCTAATTGCCATTCCTGTCGGCGGCGCTGGGTACGAGGTTCTTGACGAGCTTGACAGTATCTTCGATAAGGTGTTTCGATTTCTGGATAAATCTTCAGTTCTTCTCGAATCAGATTTTCTACAAAGTCGTGTTCTGGGGAAGGAACATCATAAATACATGCTATTCCCCTTTCTTTGGCAACTTCAAAGGTGATCAGACAGTCATACTCATACCCATAGACTGCTTGAATGTCTGTCAGCGCCTGATTCGCAACCCAACGGTCAAAAGCATTATTACCCCAGTGAAATATTAAATCTGCAATTATTTCATCATGAGTGACACGTTCAGCTATAATCCGAATTACTTCGTGCCAGGGGGAATCCTTCACTAAGGATAGGGGAAACTCAGTCACAGATCGACGTGAAAGTTGTTTGGCCAAGTCAAGCTTAAATAGTTTTGCCACTTGGCAAAGATTATTTAACCACGTTGCATCTGGTCTAGCTACAAATTTAGTTGCAAACTGGCTTAACATTCCTGCCTCAAATAGCGCTCTGCCAACTTGCTGGACAAAGGGAGCAGGAGCTGGATGTGCTAGGGTAATTTGCATCTTGACTGATTATTTATAGATGAACTGGTGTTTTGCCAAGTAACCTCAGCAGCAAAGTAGCTCCTTGCTTGCCAAATAAAGTTGAAATCATGCCTGCCACTTTGGGCCAGCTGAGGCGAAATCTAGGGTCTACTTGATAAAGACGACGTAAATTTTCTTGAAAAAGTTTTTCGTCTGCCATAAACAGTGTACGAGCAGTATAGTCATACCCATTTACTAATGCCAGGCAACGGTCTGGAGTTAATCCGCCATGATTCCGCCAAAACTCTTCAATTTGGCAGTTATTGTGAAAGCAGTCTTTGACAAAGCCTACAGGACTACGACGAGATAAACTGTTGCTTTTATGTACACGATAATCAGCTCCTACTCCTGGGACATAGATAAATTTACCGTCTAATAAAGCTGCATCTAAAAGAAAACGTGCATCTTGAATAATTGGTAATGTTTCATTCCAGCCTCCGATGATATCTACAATTTCTCGGCGATACAGAAGAGCTGCTGGTGGAGACCAAAAATTAGTGAATAAGGCAATTTGGGGGTCAGGGTGGATGTCTTCAATTTTTCTAGCGATCGCATCACCTGGTGAAAATTTACCCTGTTCGTTCTCCTCTAACTTTTGCCAATCAGTATAAGCGACATCAGCACCACTTATTTCTAAAGCATTTATTTTTTTTTCTAAAGTATCAGATCGCAATAGATCATCAGCATCAAGATATTGAATGAATTTACCTTGAGCTAATTCTGTTCCTCTGTTACGAGCGGCGCTTGCTCCACGGTTGGGGCCAAATTCTGATCTGACTTTAGTTCCAAAGTATTTGATTACCTCTACTGTGCCATCTGTTGAACCATCATCTACTAAAATGATTTCATAATTGCTAAAAGTTTGGGAAAAAATACTTTCAATTGTTTGAGCAAGGAAACGCTCTGCATTGTAGCAAGGTATGATAATAGAAACCAAAGAATTAGTGTTCAACATTCCATAAATAAGGATATTACGCTAATTAATTCAGAAAGCTTGCTGCTAACACAGGAAGACCACGAGCATAAAATAGACTTCCCCAATAACCACCCCCACAATAGTGTCCAGACACAAGTTTAGGTTCATCTGTTTTGGGACATATAGCATAAGTATCCGGTAGTGAAAAGGAATTTGAATTGCTAAACTCCATAGCCCATAGAGTTTGTTCTGTATAGTAATCCGGTGTACCGTCAGGATTCCAAAAATGGGGATGCTGTAAATATTGCTCTATTCTTTGAAAGTCTATATTATCCCGACGAACTCTCAGTACACCAGCATTTAATTTCTCAATACAATTTTTACCTAATAGATTAGCTAATTCTGGTTCTTGAAGAGAATATGTAGAACGAGTGCCAACATCAACTGAATATAAATTTGTGAATTCCGGCATATTTTCATCAGTCCCCATACCATCAATCAATTCTTGAGGATGAGCAAAAAATAACACATCAGAATCTAAGGAAATAAAGGACTTATTATGACAAAAAAAAAGGGGTCAAATAATTTCATTACATGGACATATTGCTGTCTTAGTTGTTCGCATTTCAGCATTCCTTGATTACGAAAATAACTCGACACTACCGAATCAGATTTCTGTCGGTCTATCACTTGGCACTGGAGGAAAAGATTCTTTAATAAGGTGACATCAACATCAGTTAATGAGCCATCACTATGAACTACTATGCGACATGGTTGGTCACAAAAGTAAGCGAATGAATACAATGCCCATAGACCTTCATAGATGCGTTTGTGATGCAAAAGCATATGTACTTCAATCGTACCTTCTCCCGCCGAGATAGGACGGACTTTTGTGATTCTGGTTAAGTAGCGACGTTTGGCTAAACTCATCTCTATCGCTCCTTTGACGGTGAGAGATTTTAATAGCCGAATTTGGGCAATAGCTTTACCAAGTCCTACTTGACATGCTGCGTTTCGCAGTACTTTTAGCAAGCTTTTGTTATCCACGATTAAGTTATGCATAAAATTCCTCACAGGATGAATGTAAACAGCACAATAGAAATACTAACTTCATAACTTGCAAATTACCTGATAAATTTCAACTATCTCTAACGCCACTTCTCTCATTGTTCGCACAGGATTAATTCCCAAGCGCAACTTTGCTAACAAATTCCTATCTTTTGCAAAGCAATAAATTGCCTCACACCAAGCTTCTACATCATTAGATGGAACTAACCACCCATTTACACCATGTTCCACTAACTCAGCTATTCCGCCTAAATCTGAACCTAAAATTGGCGTACCTACAGCCTGAGCCTCTAAAACTGTGAGGGGACCTGTTTCGAGCCACTGGGATGGTACAGCTAACACATCAAAATTAGCAAGCGCATCTGGCACAGCTGCTCGTGGTAGCGGTTCTGCAAAGCGGATGCGAGGATCGTTAGCGGCTTTAGCGAAAACTTGTTGTTGATAGGCTCTCCCTTCGTCTCCCTGTGCTAAACCGTGAATAACCAGTTCCACTGATACGTTTAATGGTAAACGGCACACTGCCTCTACTAATACATGAATCCCCTTGATCTTGTCCCAACGTCCCAAAAAACCTATTCTGAGAGGTCGGCTCATGTGTATGCTTCGTTTTAAATTAGGTATTGTTTTTAGAGTTGGGTCTACTCCCTGTCTACACAAAACAAGTTTTTCTTTAGGAATACCATTAATTCTTAAAGCATCATACAGCCATTGGCAGACAACCACCACACGGTCTGCTAACGCTACCATTTCCTGTAAGCGATTTTGATGCGTCGCCACTAAAGCAGGTGTTGCGAATGCTGTAGCCAGACGGTTAGTAGAAAATGATGAAGAAGCGATCGCGCTTAAAGATAACGGAATTCTCGACATTAAGGGAGCCAAACTTGCTGGTATTCCCCGCGCCATACCCCAGCAGCTACCACACCGTACTTGCTCAATGTGTCCATCACAGACTTTTTTCCCATTTACTAGCATTGTGCCACGCATACAGATATTTCCAGGTACGTGGACAGTTACTACTGTAGACAGACCCAGTTTCTTGGCCTGTTGCAGGTGGTGTATGCTGCAACCAGTTACCCAGGAGTGTTGATGGTAGATATCAGCTTTTTGCTGGTCGAGCCATTGAGCAAAATATTCAAAACCGCTATGGGGTGTCAAGTCACGAATTTGCTCTAGGGTGAGTTCCCCAAACACAGGATAACGATATACTGTGACACCATTATATTCATAGGTTATTTCCTGAGTACTAGTTTGAGGCGCAGCAACAATACTTTTTACACCTTGGGAGTTTAGTTCATTTACTAACCCATCTACATAAACTTCTGTTCCCCCTGAAGATTCAGGGAAATAGCATCCGAGAGTTTGGATGACTTTCATTTAGGCAATAATAACCAATGGTATTATTTGAAAAATAAAAATTACAAGTAATCATATCTAGTAACAAATTTTATTTTTTCACTTTTTTATCTAAGAATTTAATTGAATCAATTTTAATACTTTTGAACTGCAAACAGGGTTTTTCAATAAAATGCCAGCTTAGAATAGCTAATGGCATGGTTAGTAATAATGAAAGCATAAAATATATACCTAAACCCAATTTGTGTAAATTAAATTGCACCAGAAGTTGCTGGATGGAAAATGAATAGATATAAATTCCGTAAGAATAGTCACCATGTTTATCAAAATTACTCAATGGAAGATTGATCGCTAACCAAAAAATGATATATGGTAAAGTAAACGGTTCTACCCATAGAAACAACTTTAGCGGCAACGTCACTAAGGTTAATAACACCACAACCACAAAAATTCTTCCATTAAAAATGATTTTTTCTTTGTAAAGCCAAAAAAGTGAGCCAGATAAGAATAACACTATTAATGGTGGGTTTCTTTCCATGACCCAAAATTTCAAAAGTATTGTGCAATGGCATGGGTCTACAAAATATGTTATGAGAAATGCTAAAAATATAATTAAAACAATATGTCTATATTTTTTGAGTATTGATAATAAACCAAAACTCCTATAGCCAGATAAAGCATAAACTCCCATATTAATGTCCAGAGAGAACCATTCAAGGATTTTTCTATATGGGAGGACATCAGGTTCGCAATATCTCGCTGATTGATATACAAGAGTAGATTGTTGATTATATAACCAAACGGACTATCGCTAGCTGATAGATAACCGCTAATATTACCATTGATATATATGTATACAATGGGAGCAAATATAAAAGCTGTAGTCAGTAAACAAAATCAAAAACCTGGGAATATTCTTAATATACGATTCCATAAATAATGACCGAAGTTTGATGTTGCTAGGTAGCTTCGAGTTATTAAAAATCCACTAATTATAAAGAAACAATGTACAGCTAATGAACCTGAATTTGATTTTCCTTTACTAATATATGATAATAGATCATTACCAAAATCGCCTAAGACATAGCTATGTTGTATCACAACTAAAATAGCCAATAAAAAACGTAAAAAACCCAAACTATTTTTTCGGGTTAAAAGAAATATCTACAATAGCTTTATTAGGCTCCAAAATCATAGCAAATCTCCTAAAAAATAGTTTTCAATTAATTAGAATAAATTTACTGATCTTGCCAACTAGCAATCTCTTCTAGAGCTAGCCTAACACCTTTTGCGGAAGCATCTTGAAAACGAAATCTTTTTGAACCGTATCGCAGGCGTAAATATTTTTGATATATTTTCCCCCTCCAATTAGATTGAGATGGAAGTTTGCCTCGGAGATACTCCATGATAGTTATTGAATAATCTATTCGTTCTATTAAATGTAGTATATAATCTTCTTCAAGACGACTAGGGGGTATCAAGTGATTCAACTTAAGGGATATAAATTGTGCTGTACCCAAACCCATATCGCAGGCTGTATATGCTAAATCATAGTCTCCGCAGGAAGTTAGTTGTTTACCCTTGCGATCTAAATCTGCTCGCCTAGGATCTTTATTAACCAATTCAGCATACTTTTCAGCTACAATTTTACGAGCGCAAAGCCCAGCCCCACATGGTGTTGTTCTATATTCATGTACTAAATTAGACCATTTATCTTCAGAAAATTCTCTACAAGCTAAATATCCTAATAAATTGTTGAGGTTAGGCTTTATCCATTCCGGGGGTTCTTGTTCAAACTCAGGTTTAATTTGCCCACCCCAAACACCGATGATTGAATAATCTTTACTAATTCTCAGAGCAATTTCTAAATAATCTGGGTCTAAAACATTATCATCATCAACAAAAACTAAAATTTCTGCTATTGCTTCTTTAATGCCTCTTAAGCGAGCGGGGGTCAAACCTAGTTGTTCTTCTCGAATGTGTCGAGATAAAGGATGCCAACCGAGGTCAATTTCTGAGGCAAGGATATGCTCGCTGGCATTATCAATTAATAAAAGTTCCCATAAATCTGTGGACAAAGTCTGAGCCATCAGTGCTTGCAATACTTTTTTAAGGTAATTGCGACGAGGATTATGGGTACAGATGATAACGCTCACAATAGGTGGCATAAAATAAAATTATATTTTTGAAGTTTCCAGAACTAGTTTGAGCAAGCTTTTCCCAGGTGAGTAATCAAGCTTAGAAGTTGCATATTCGTGAGCTTTTATACCCATCTGCTTCAGTTGTTCTGAGCTTCCCCTGTCTGTTATACGAGCTAATTTTGCCTTAGCGCGATCTGTCCAGTCTGGATTATTCATGGCACGATACGGCGCAAGCGTTTCAGCAATCTTTTCACTGGAGCATCTGGGAGTATTTTATTAGCATGGGCAGAAACAGCAAAGACCGCTTCAAATAGCCCCCGCTGTGATTCCGAAATCACGAGTTCATCTTTGCGTTCTATTGGCTCTAGCACGGCGCAGGCAAAGCCACCCCACATAGTCCGGGCAGCAGCAGTATCATAAGCATCTTGATGGTATATTCCAGGAATAAAATCAAGTTCTACCCATTGGACATAAGGTGACCGATCCCACGCTGCGGTCTTCATCCCCTGTCGGCAATCGGGGTTAAAACTATCGTGCATAATCACCACGACTCTTTGGCGTGGCTTGAGGTCAAGCAGTAGTTCGATATCTCGTCGGACTCCCGCAGTTGAGTGGTCACCATCAATGAGGACAAATTCAATCTTGGCATCATGCTCGTTTAGTTGGCTAACTAATTCAGGCAGCACTTCACGAGAATCGCCACAGCAATATACCACATTGGTAAATTTGCCATTGAGCCGATTCTCTAGTTCAGGGTCGATATCAACTGAAATAACTTTTTCAGAAAAGTGTGAGAGCACCTGAAGCGATCCGCCCCGATATGTACCAATCTCGACTGAGAGTTTCGGTTGTAGTCGCCGTAGCAGGTTTTGTAGAGCAAAACGCTCACAATTTGTCATTTGCCAGTGCAGTTTAAATTCCGGATCTTGTGTCAAATTGGTTGGAGATAGCATAATTCGTTAATCTAATTAATGACAAGTCGTTATTTGTAAAAGGAGGCTTATCAAGTTATGGAAAACCTCACTATTTTTCTATCGCCTGACAGTTTTGAGCTATTTTCTAATTTATCTAAGTGAAGTAGCAAGCGATCACTTTGTGATTTTAAGTTTTTCAATCACAAAGTGATCGCTTTCAATTTCAAGGTAATTGCGTCGAAGATTATCGGTACAGATGATAACGCTCACAATAGGTGGCATAAAATAAAATTATATTTTTGAAGTTTCCAGAACTAGTTTGAGCAAGCTTTTCCCAGGCGAGTAATCAAGCTTAGAAGTTGCATATTCGTGAGCTTTTATACCCATCTGCTTCCAGTTGTTCTGAGCTAACCATGCCCTATCCAAAGCAGCATTGAATGATTTAGGTGTAGGTGCCTCTGCAATGAATCCAGTCTGCTCATCTTCAATCCATTCGGCATTACCTCCTACATCAGTAACAACGGCAGGACGACCGCACAACATTGCCTCAATCAATGCTAGAGGTGTACCCTCTGCTCTTGAAGGTAACAATAATATATGGTTATCTGACCAAATTGACCGAATATCATTAAGGTGACCCATAAATTTTATCTTGTCAGCAATGCCGTAATGATAAGTTAAATCCTCAAGATAAGCCTGATCAGGTCCTGATCCATATAGATTACATTGCCAGTCTCTCTGTTGCCAGATTGGTGAACTAAGGATTTCAAAAAGAATGTCTTGACCTTTGAAGCCTACTTCTAGTCGAGCTACACTAGCAAAACAGATTGTTGATTGAAACGGCCAAGGAACCTTACTGAGATCAGATAAGTTCACAGGGTTTTGTAGAACCACGGCATTTGGTAAGGATTGAGCTAGTTGTCGTTCAGTTAGTTTAAGATTGTGATGTGAAACAAACACATGATACGAGGCTGAAGAAAATAATTTTTCAGCAGATGTGCGAGCGTTGCTATCCAGTTTGCAATTCTCCTCATTTAACTGACTCACTATCAAGTAAGGAATTGAACTGGTATTTAGTAAACTTATCAAATTAGGTTCATAAACACCATTGTAAACATGTCCTTCATTAATACATATAACATCAGGTTGACAGTCAATAACGGCTTGGTAATCTGATAGAGAATATGAAGAGTTTAATAATGGCAATTTATCAATAATTCTTCTAGAAATTCTTGATATTAAGTTAGCTTTAGAAAATCGAGGTCGAGGGAGTAGTTTAGCACCTTGCTGTTGTAGTTGGATAATTACTGGATGATTAACCGACCAATCATAAATTGAGAGAAAAACTTCATGTCCTTCTAACAATGATTGTTCTGCCATTTTTGCCCATAGATATTCACTACCTCCCCAAGGGAAACCTGACATGGTCGAAATAATTGCAATTCTCGTCATTTTTCACAAAATATAATATTACTGATATAAAGGAGACTATAAAGCTTTACAAAAGCTTGCTATCGTCGATTTACAATAGTTCTACGTTTAAGGTTGCTAACTATTCGGCGTATTTTGCCTAAAATTCTCATTGCAAAACGAGGTTGGCGTCTATCTTCTCTTGCCAAGGCAGAATTAACAGATGGTAACGCTAGCCAACAAGGTTTTCTAATGGCTTTTCTGCTTTGGGTCTTACTATTTATTTCTGATAGTAAACTCACCCAGCGAGTTATACAAACTTCATTTGAGTAAGAAGCCTCAATTTTGGCACGGGCAGATATAGACAATCTTTCCCAAAGTCCGACTTCATTCCTTAAGCGTTGAACAGCAGCAATAAACTCATGATTTCTGTCATTTACTAGCAAGCCAGTAAATTCATCTTCTACTAACTCTGGTATGCCACTCTGTATTTGCAGGCATATAGGAACTAAACCGCAGGCCATAGCTTCCATCAGCGCAATGGGTAAGCCCTCATAGTCTGATAATAAAACCAAGACATGAGACTCTAGCATCTTTTCTTGAATTTGAGAATTATCAACTAATCCAGCAAATTTTATTGATAATCCTTTGCCCTGTTCAGCAAGGATTTTTTCAACATTAGCTTTTGCTGGACCATCTCCGAAGATTACCGCTTCTGTGTTAGGTACTTCTCTAACTGCACGACACAAGGCAGAGGTGACTTGCGATATTTGTTTTTGTTCTTCTACTAAACGACCGACATAGATCAACCTCATTCTTTCTAGGGGAGGTCGAGCAACCTGTTTAGGGAGAGATACGCCATAGGGAATTTGCCTAATCAGATCTGAAGTATTTCCTAAACTAATGACTTTTTGTGTTAAAAATTGTGATACACAAACTAGGGCAGACAATCTGTAAGAAGCTCTACTGAAAACAAATTCTTTTAAAATACCCCAATAAAACTCATCATCAGAGTGCAAAATCCCAATAGTTGGTATACCTGCTTCCCTAACCCAGCGACTAGCATAGAAAGCTGAGACTAGCATGTTTGGGACAAATACATCTGGTGGATCTTCAGCTAGCTTTGAAAGAAGCCAATGAATTTTCTGTTCTGTAGTAGTTTGCCAGGGAAAAAAATCACATTTAATACCTTGTTTAGACAAATCTTGAACGCAAGAGCAATTTTCTAATTCATTACTATCAATAAAAAATAATACCCATACCTCAATACCAGCTACCCTTAAAGAAGGTAATAAGCGTCTAAGCCATGAGTTTGGTCCTCCAGTAAATCCTGGAGCATCATATGTGCAAAATCCTACTTTCATAGAAATAACTGGCTATAAGCTTACAGTTCTAAGCAAAAAAATTGTTTATTGCAAGTTACAGTTTTGTAAACTCAACAATTATTGAGTGAGAGTGGATGAGTTTACTAAAAATTTTTAATAAAGCTATAGAAGGATCACGAATAATTCTAGATAACCTTCGTACAATTCGCCCTAGTATTTTATTTCTATTATCCAAAAAACTCAAAATAATTTCGCTATGGACATGATAGTACCAATCATAGGTACTTAAAGGTTCAAAATAAACTTTCGTTACTTTAACAGGAAACAAATTTTGAATACTTTTTAGAGATTCTTCATTCCACAATCCCATATGGTGAGGTGGCATATTTGTCACCCAGCCTTTTGCATATTTTACAAATGAATCATTGTTGGGTACACAAATTATTAATTTACCTTCAGGCTTCAAAACTTCTATAGATGATTGCAAAAATTCCCTAACATTGAAAACATGCTCTAACACTTGAAAAGAAATTACAACATCGTATTTGCCGAAATTATTTTTTGCATGTTTTTCAATGGTTTCCATGAAGATATCTAATCCTTTTTCTCTTCCCCTTTTAGCAGCAGATTCGTTCAATTCCAGACCTCGACAGATTGCCCCTGTTTGCTGCATCTTGTCAATAAATACGCCTCTGCCGCAACCTATCTCCAAAACTGGATCCTTGGATAAAATCGCTTTACTTACTATCTCGTATTCCCATTTCCAATCTACATAGTACCAAGGGAAGTTTTGTAATTTTATGTAAAGTTCTTCGTCTCCTTCAAGATTAGATGGGTAATAAAATCTGTACCCCGTATCATTACATCTATATATTTGGATGTGCTTTAGTTCACCAAAATATCGACTGACATCAATTTGTAGCCAATCCTGATATCCTTTAACGATAGAATTAACCTCTATCTCTTGCTCTAAAACTACATTTAAAGAATTTGTTAGTGGACTTTTAATTTGCATATACTTCATTTTCCACTCTATAAAGTTTCAGTAAGGCTGGAAAAACTAAATTTTGTCGGCCACCACAATGGGGAAAAATTACGTGGAGGAAGTTGTCCATTCCCCCAAATATCGCGTCCAATAACTTCAAATGATAATGGATGATCTATGCGGTGATAGTCATTTTTTGTGTCACCAAACCAAAAAGAAATAGAATAATATCCTTCTGCTAAAGGTAACATACCAATTTCACATATAATTCTGCCTCTGTTCACTGGAACAGATAGCTGTTCTGAAACTTGATAGCGATTGTTTGCGTTCAATAGAGGTGATCCATGCATTGAATAGATGACAAATCCAATTTTGGGATCTTGTGTGGGAGTCTCTGAGCAAAAAGTTATTTCTAAAGACAAAGTTTCTCCCATCAAAAGCTGGTTTACAGGTCTATTCTTACAAAGAATTGCCACTGACTCTATCCACAGAGGAGCATTTAGTGGTTTTTGAAAGCGGACAGTATGCTCCTCAAGATTCTTCGAGCTATTGCTTAAGTATTTAGCAATTGCCTTTTCTACGTTGTCAATTATCGTCACTCTTCCGGCTTCAAGTGCAACTGCTTTTTGGCAGAGGGTTTGCACAGCCGACATACTATGACTTACAAATAAAACTGTTCTTCCTTCCTTACCTGAGATATCCCCCATCTTTCCCAAACACTTTTTCTGAAACTGGGTATCGCCTACTGCCAGCACTTCATCCACAATTAAAATTTCTGGTTCCAAATGAGCAGCTACAGCGAATGCTAAACGCACATACATACCTGAAGAATAGCGCTTCACAGGTGTATCTAAAAACTTCTCTACTTCTGCAAAATATACAATTTCATCAAATTTGCGTTTAATTTCTGCCTTGCTCATGCCCAAAATAGCACCATTGAGAAAAATATTCTCTCTACCAGTAAGTTCTGGGTGAAAACCTGTTCCTACTTCCAGCAAACTTGCAACTCGACCCTTGATTAAAATTTTGCCTTGAGTTGCTTCCGTAATTCTGCTAAGAATTTTTAATAAAGTCGATTTTCCTGCTCCATTGCGTCCAATAATACCAAGACAATCACCTTGCTTTACTTCAAAAGAAACATCCTTCAACGCCCAAAAATTTTCATAAACATGATTATGAAATTTTTTCCTGCTTGGTGTAAAAAGTCTATTAACAACAGATTTGCTTGCATTGCTGATGACATCTCGCAAAGACTTATACGGTTCGTTTTGCTGATGACTAATGATGTATTTTTTACTTATGTTTTCAACTTTAATTACAGTGTCAGACACGCGGTCAGTCCTCTTTTTTTGTATATTACATTTGAAGCGTTTAATAGTTGTTTTTAGTAATTTCTAATACATCAATTTGGGATTTTTTTTGTTGAAGAATCTGACGAAAAATAAGCTTGCTAATGTACTTTAAATGACTCCAAATCACTCTGGCTACACGCAACTTTGACTGTCCGAACACTCGGATACTCAATTCTGCTGGATACTCAACCACTTTATACCCGCGCAACATTGCTTCGGCTAAAATCTCTACCATACCAAGAAATCCTGGATGGGTAATTGGCACACTTTCCAAAACTTCTCGACGATATGCTCGGAACATACTTGTATAAGTGTATAGCCGTTGTGGCAATACTAATCTATAAAGCTGTGACAAACCTTTACTTAGAAATAAACGCCAAGCTGAGACATTTTTTACTCTACCTTCTGGATGGTATGGAGATGCTGTGACAATATCAACACCTGGACTCATTAAATCTAAAAGAGCAATCAGCTGCTTAGGATCATAAGTGCAGTCGCTATCTAGAGTGCAGATAATATTGCCAGTGGAGTGCAATATCCCGGTTCTGATTGCCGCTGATAAACCTTTGTTTTTTGGATGACGGATTATTTGAGCATGTTTACCCAAGTATTGCTGTAGTTTTGAAAAAGTATCGTCAGTGCTGCCATCATCAACACAAATAAGTTCAACAGTTCCTAATAAACGCAAGTCTGCCAATCTCGGCAGAATTTTTTTCTTTAAAGCTTCGATTCCTTCAGACTCATTAAAACATGGAACAATAATACTTATTGACTGCTTATTCTTAGTGTTATCAAAATTTCTAGTTGCTAAATCCATAATTTTGCATCCTACCTTGTAAGCTAAACGACTATTTATGGCTTATTTTGCCATTTTTGCCAAGATTTTTATAACCTCTTATTTTGGCAAAGGTACTGTTGTTGTGAAGTATTTCTTTTTCGCCAGATTTTTTTATTTTACACTGTTACTATTGACGGGGAAATACAATTTTATCTACCATGACTTTTGACAATAGGGTCAATTGTCCTGTTTTTGGATCTACAGCTAAAAGAGAATTTTTGTTATTTTTGTCAAGTTTAGCAAGTGCAATAAGTTGTCCTGATGGAGACACGCTTAAGCCGAGCAAGTCATTTACCAAAGGCTTTTTGTTATAGCTCAATTCTGCCAGCTTGGTAATCAATATTCTGCCAGTCATCACCGACTTTTTTTGCGGATCTAGCTGCACTAAAGTTGTACTACCTTCACGACCGAGAGTGGTAGCATAAAATTTTCCATCCGAGTTTAGAGCAAGATTGCCTAACCGCAAATCTTTGGGAAGTTCAGGTAGAGCTAACTGATCAGCAGGACTGACTTTGCCATTTTTTGGGTCAATTATTAAAAAATGAAAAGGAGGACTGCCTTCATTAAGACTAGCTATAGCAATAATTTGATCATCCTTTGTTGCCAACAAACCTTCAATCGTAGTATTAGTTTTTTTAAATCCAGATAATTTTTTGGTTTGCCCCAATTTAGATTTACGATTGATAAATAGTATCTGATTGTAATTGCCTTTTTTATCTGTTCCTACAGTACAGGCAATAATTGTGCCATCAGATAGAGCAGATAAACCAGTTATCCGCTGAGTGGATTGAGTAAATACAGCTTTATTGGCAATCTGTATTATTTCATTTTTGTTATCAACTGCTGTAGATGAGATTTCAGTATCTAATGTCTCGATACCAGTCGTTAAGTCTAGAGATAGTAAGGTAACTGGTGGAGTTGTGTTTTCTAAGTCAATGTTCTGTCCATTTTTGTTTGAAGCAGTTCGTATTCCCAAAGGATAGTTGAAATTCTGTGCAACCGTCTTACCTCCAAAGTTAGCGAGTGCAGTTGTTGCGGCACTCGCAATTACTAACTGACCAAATCGTCTGCGTCTAAGTCTCAAATACATAAATATCCTTCCCTGTAGCAGGATGACAACAATATTAGTTTTTGTTAACTAGATACTGGCAATATTTTGTGGCGGGGATAACAATTTGCTTCCCGCCCCCAGACTGTTTTTAAAGCACAATGATGTTGGGATCTGGAGTCACTGGTTTGACGCCCATATCTGCCAAGACGTTAACAGCAATTTGCTTGACGCGAGTATCTACACGATTCGGTCCGCCAACACCATCGCTGTCGAGTCCCCACATCCATTGAATAGAAGCAGTTGAAAAGACTTTAGCACCGCTAGCGGCAGTATAGCGGACAGCACAGGAGTGTAGGAAATCGGTTCCTGGAGGAAGATCTTGGTCAATTTCGCCATCTGGGTTGACAGGCGATTGTGACAAAACTTGCAACCCCTGTGGACTAAACCCGTTGTTGACAACGGTATCAAATTCAAAGCCTACCAAAAGACTCAGTTTCTCACCATTGTTGAGATTGGTGTGAGCATAGTAAGGGTCAGAACTATTAGTGACAACAAAGTCAAACCCACTGTAGACGCCTATTGTGGCACCTGAATACATCACGCCAATTAATGCGTTTTCAGGCCTATTATTTTGTATACTGCGGAACTTGTTCGTTGGGGCAACCGGATCTTGCGCCCAATCTTCTTTGTAACAAGCCATGATCCGATTAGAGTTCTCGAACCGCACTCGCCAATAACAGGTATTAGCTGAGAAAAATGCTAAATTTACTCCAGCATCGCGGGCTTGCTCAACAGCATTACGCTCTTCTAGCGACCAGTATTCATCATGACCTGCTGACAGAAATACCTGATGTTGCTGTAGCATTTGTGGGTTAGATTGAACATCCATGTTAGTTATATAGGAGACATCATATCCCTGTGATTCCAACCAGCGAACCAAATTGTACTCCCAACGAAATAAACTGTTGTATTCATTTGCTCCCAAAGTTTGGGCAAATGGTCGGTCGTAGGACACTTTGAATGCTCGTTGACCACCGATGGAATTAAAGGCGTACAAGCTGTAACCACCAGTGTTGTTATAAGCTAGGAAGGTGGTAAAGCTACTTTGGAAAAGTATCTTAGATCTGCTGCTGTCATCACGCACCACAAACCACACAGATGTTTGTTTGCCAGTTCCTTGATCGGTCAGGTTGGCAAAGTACAGACCACTAGTCCAATCAGCACCCACTGCTATTGTGTAAGAAGTTGACCAATTAGACTCAACAAGGCGAGTTGTTTGATCTGTGATCAAGTTAGGTTGAGTAATGCCATTGATAACTCCACTGGTCATTATCAGCCTTGCTCCTTTCCCGGCGTAGTAACCTATACGGTAAACGTTGATTGAGAAAGTTCCAGGTTGTGCCAGGGAAACGTTGATGGGCAAAGAGCCGCCCTTATTTACACTAGTTGTTGTGGCATAGGCGGCAATCTCTGAAACTGCCTGATTGGTGATCTTCCAACTATTAGTACCAAGTTTTTGGTTTTCAATAGCAATGGGATTGGGTTGCTGTGTAAAAGCTCTGGCAGTGAAGATCACGTTGCCTATGCCAGGAGTCGTTGCAGTGACAATCGCACCAATTGGTCCACTGGGTGTTAGCCCTAGTGTCAGCACTGTACTCGCCTGACCGTTGCTATCAGTAAGTACAATAGAATAAGAAAGGGAACCACCACCGCTGGTGATAGTAAAATTAACCGTAGCTCCTGACTGCGGATTCCCAAAATTGTCTTTCACCTGAACAACCAAAGGATTGAGTAAGGCCGTTCCCACCTGACCTCCCTGATTATCACCACTTACCTTAATTAAGTTACTACCAGGAATAAATAATATGTCACAGAAATAATTGGCATTCTGGTAAGTACTAGTTGGCAAGGTATTTGGGCTACCATAGATTCCGTTGTTACCGTCAGCTAAGGAACTGAGATCCCCATTGATAATTGAGTTTGTTAATCCCTGGGATGACTGAACCCAACTACTGTTAACATTAACGGAAACTATGTAGGTAGTGTTGGCATCAATAACAAGCGGTCCATTATCTAGAGTCTGTTGTTGCCAACCTGAGGTAGTCTCAGTGCTGAAAGTAGCTGTTGCCAAGCAAGAACCAGTTTCTGACCAGATTTTGCCGATATGGCTGCCAATTTCGCCTGCCGCTTTCCAAAAACGAATCGCTAGAATTTGCCCAGACTTGGCACTGCGGAACTTCATACCCACTTCGTATGAGTTGCCGCCGTCAGTAGCATTTGGGTTGCTGGGTGTCTGATTTGTCAAGACCGTTTGGTTATTACCAGCATTTGGAGGAATGGCTGTGGCAGAGAAGGTAACGCTACCAATGCCAGATGCCATTGCACTGACAGTATTTGTCACCGGAGTTACTGCACCCGGTGCTTGCCCTAGGGTCAGTATCGTACTCGCTTGACCATTGCCATCAGTGGATATACTAGTGGTTGATATTGAACCACCGCCACTGGTAACTGCAAAGTTAACTGGAACACCTGATTGAGGATTACCATTATTGTCTTTGATTAAAACAACTAATGGATTGGGTAAGGTAGCTCCTGTGGCACCACTCTGATTATTACCACTGACTCTGGTAATCGTGGGTACAGTCACACTTACAAATACTATGTCGCAGAAATAATTGGCGTTGAGGTAGGTATTGGTTGGGAAGGTACTAGGAGCACTATAGACTCCATTGCTACCGTCAGCCACCGAACTAAGGTCTCCATTGACAATTGGGTTTGCCAATCCTTGGTAGGTTTGGGGCCAATGGTTATTGGCATTGACAGAGACTATGTAAGTTGTATTGGCTTGAATGTTTATTGGCGCGTCCAAACTTTGTTGTTGCCAACCACCCGATGCAGTCTCATTAATAAAATTCACAGTTGCCAGTTTAGTACCCGTTGCTGACCAAATATTGCCAGTATGGTTGCCAGTTTCACTGTCCGCTTTCCAAAAGCGAATTGCTGTAATTTGCCCAGCTATTGCGCTACGGAATTTCATCCCCACTTCAAAAGAATTGCCATTATAGCTGGCATTTGTGTCGCTAGGTATCTGATTTGTAAATATCGTTTGATTTGTCATCGTAAACTTCTAAGATCTAAATTTAATATCTAATTTTGGATTAGTAAGATTGCGAATCGGAACACTTATATTACCAACAGCAATAGATGTTGCTGCATCTGGTTAAAATTCATGCACATATCTACATATTTTTGCCTTATTACTATCATCAAATATCTCAAATCCTTGTTTTATCGTATCTAATAGCAAAAAACCTATCCTTGCATTTGCAGGATAAAAGCTATTTACAGCAAGGGTTTGATAGTTGTTGGAGATGTCTATTGAGCAAAATCAAAAGTCTATCAATCGCGGGCATAAATACGAATAGCACCATCAGCCATAGGGAATGTATTAACCAAACGATGTTGTTGGGTAATCCATTGGTCAACTAGTGGGTTAAATTCTCCATAGGTTTGATAGCCCCACTCTGGGAAAGTACGAGGTACATAGACAATTAAGTCTGGGGGATTAGCTTGCATACGTTTAATAAAGTCTTGCTCGTCTTTAGTAGTGGTGAAAACGGTTGGAAAGAATGTCAGTTCTCGACTAGGCGAGTGAGTTGCTGTGAGAAAATTTAGAATATTACCTTCTGGTAATACAAGTACAGAGCTATATCCAGAAGCAGTGATAGCATTTATAGTCTGATTTAAAGCATGAGTAAGAGCAGTATTGGCAGTGTAAAAAGTTCCATAGGAGGACTGAACTGCATAGCGAAACTGTGCTAAAGAGCTTAAGTTTAAACTGCCGGCAATGAGTAGGCAAACTAGTGAGTAACGCCAAAGTAATCCCCCAGTACGCTGATGCAAATTGTGCAGCGGCACAAAAAATAGGAGTATTAATGGCCAGGCATACAGCCCATAAAAATTTATAGAGAATAACCAACGGGCGTTGAGCAATAGCAAGAAAATAACTAATGTCCACATCAATGGTGCATTTTTATACCGACCCATTTGCGGTCGGTTAATAGCAAACCACACTACTAAAAGTGGTACTGACCAAGACAAAAAATGCAGAGGTTTAAAAATACCAAAGTCAGAATAGAAAGTGAAAAAAGATGAACGACTGAGTAAAATTATGCCACAAAAAGATATAGCAATACTTACAAGTAATTCGACTATATTTATGAACCATCTGGGACTATTTACCAGTCTAGGTTTCAAGAGCCTGTGAGCAGCTAACACTGACACTAAAACTATTAAAGAAGTAGGAAAGAAAACCTTGAAATCACTCCACCAGCAATAAAGGGTATGGACTGGCGAAAGCTGAAACATTTTGCTTTGATTCAAAATGCCTAACTTGGGAATTGGTAATAGCCACAAATAAAGTTGCTCCCAAGAAACCTGCTGGGCCAATAAGGCAAGCGGTAAGATTACACTACCAACCGCTGCCAGCACCACAAACAAGCTACGCACTACTCTCGTCCCTAGGTTTTGAGGAGAGTAGAAGTTAGTACCGACTAACACACCTCCCAAAGCGGCTACCCCGTACTCCTGCTTGGCAAGCCCAGCGATTCCACAGGTGATGGCTGCTAAAAGTAGCCATCGTATTTTACCTGTACAGCAATAACAGTCGAGGAAATTGATGGCAAGCAGACAGAGCACTATTGCGTAAACCGCACCATGACTATAAGGCAAAATGAAATGAAACGGTCCCGGACCTATGGCACAGTCAATCAACATCCAGATGGTGCTAAGTGCTGCCCAATGAGTATTTGTCAGCCGCTTTGCCAAGCGATAAAACAGTAATGTTGCTAACAATGCTAGGACTAAACCTACTGCATAGAACACTTCTAAATGGTGACCAAATAACCTCAGTGCCAAGGCATTAGCATAGTAAGCAAGTGGACCATAGAAAGACACAACATCACGGTATAGCAGTTGCCCATCGACAATCCGAGCCGGGATTTCAATTTCACGTCCAACGTCAATGATGGGAGCTGCTACTTTAGCCCAATTAGCCCAAGCAAACAGGGTAAAGCAGGCAAGTACAGCAATTAGCCAGGGATCAAGTTGTAAAGAACCCTTCAACAGATGCTTATCAACCTTTGGCACGTCGGACTCAGAAGCATAAGGCATCTGAAATTTTGTCTCCTTGACTAAACCGAGTTATTAATTAATTGACTTGTTCGAGTAAAGATTGCAACTTCAACTAGAAATACTAACCCTTGCAACTAACAGGGCGAACGCATCTTAATTACTAATAAGAATTGGAAAGCAAATACAAATATCTAGAATAAAGACAGTTTTCTGAGATAAATATTGAATACAAATCAAAGGATAACCTTAGATATTTAAAATTTAATATTTGCCCTGAAGATATGATTTTAAATCAACAATTAGCAGTAAGTGAACAAGATGACTTAATAACTGCGACCTGAATAGAAAATTAGTTATAGCCTGATTCAATGTCCTATAAAATCAGCTTGAAGCTAAGGAAAGTAATCTAGTTAAATATTGATTATCCATTGCAGCTAGAAATTGTTTGTTTTTTACTCCTACCTTCACCCGTTTCTCTTTACCTAATAGATTCACTGCAATGTGGCGCAGAACTGCAAAATTTTGTGGTGCGTTATCTTTTCTTATGCGGCAATTATCTTCGTTTAATGCTACATCCAATACCCAATGTAGTGAATTTTCAATTCCCCAATGGCTGCGAATAGAATTAGCAAACTTTTGGGCGTTATCTTCCAGGCTACTAATAAAATAACGGGTTTCTACAGTTGTCTCGTCATCTAATTCCCGTACAGACTCCACCATGCCTATGCTATTTAATTTTGCCCAAACTGAATCTGGGTCAAGCTTATTTCCGATATTAGATATCATTAGATAATGACGAATTTCGTGACGACCATGACTAAATTCTTCTGTTTTATACGTGCTATGCTTTAATCCTTGGAAGCCTGTTCTTATTCCTTCAGCAATCAGTTCTTCTACTTCATTAGCAAGATTTCCTTGATTCTTTTTTAAGGTAATTACGTAGTCTGCATCTTGCTGGGCAATTAACTTTACAATATTTTTTTGACAGCCTATTGCATCTATTGTCACAATACACCCAGACAGTTCTAGCACCTTTAACAACTCTGGGATTGCTGTAATTTCATTGGAATGAGAATCTACTTTTACTTGACCTAATACCATTCTATTTGTCGTTGCCCAGGCACTAACTATTTCAATCGCACTTTGCCCAGATGCTTTATCATTAGAACCACATAGAGTCTTACCGTCAATTGCTACTATTTCCGCTGACGTTATCTTTTGTATTGTTCTCATCCATGACAGAAAACATTCTTGGAACTTTTGGGTATCTAATTGAGCAAATACCCTTGCAAATGTATCGTGTGATGGTATCCCGTTTGGTGACTCCAAAAACGTTTTTAACCATTCATATTTCATGCAGCCATATAGTTCAATTGCCACCCAACTATCTGCTCCACAAATTACTGCACAGATGGCAATGGTAAGAATATCAATTAACTTGTGCCGTTTTGTGCGATCTACTCTTGGATCTTCCATCTGTGCAAAGTGGTCAGCAATTGTAATTTTGGGCTTGAGCTTCACGCTTTTTTAGGTACTTGATTCTACTTTGACCATCCATCACTTTACCATCCTAGTCGCTTTAGTTATCCTCCATACCACCGACTAAGACGGAACTTTGCCGCTAGATTTTCCTGCTTTTAGCCCTTTTTTAGTATTCTTGTACTATATTTAGATGCGTTTGCCCTGTTGCAACTAAGTAAAAAGCTGCAAGGATTACTGGATGGACTGATTTTTTCTATGTATCTATAACTTTAACTTAGCTATAAATTATCGCTGTTCTGCAGGATTAAATTTGCCTTGACGTAATAATGCAGTGATTTCCTCTCTGCGGTTAATCATAAATAGAATTCCAGAAGGAACGAACATCATCTTAAGCAAAGAAATCAAGTCTAGTTTGTTTTCAACAAGCAAAGAGAATAAAAACTGCCATTTGATCGGTACAGTATTTTCGTTGAGCAGATCAAAGTGGGCACCAACAACAAAACTATCAGTACCGTATGGTTTTGTAAACCACTTATACAAAGACTCGCTATGTGCTTTTATATGGTAATTACTGTTATTCATTGGGACGAGTAGCAACCCTCTTTTCATATCAAAAACAGCGGATTTTTCTAAGTCAAAGATATAAATTTTTAACTTCTTTAAAAGAAATGTCAGCCCAAGAAATTTTATGTTTATATTCTTACGGAATTTTTCGGCTGCATCCTGTAGCTGTTCAAATTGAATTGATTTATGCCAAATTTCTATCTCTATAGGGTTAGAAGTAAGAGCAATTGATGAAGGTAATACTTTAGGAAAGAGTGTTTGGTTAAATTCAACACTTTCCCCGACCTTTAAATTTATGATTCTGCGGTCAAGACCTACCAAGTCTTCTACACGGAGCATAGAATGGTTTTGCTGCTGCGATTCAGATGCACGATAATAATGAAAAGAAGCAAAAGGAATAACCCATTTGGGAGAAAAAGATGAAAAGTTATTAACGAAATAAGCTTTTAAATTCTCTTTAACTTTATCTTCAGAAGGTAAAGGAAAATCTAGCAGTTTACCTGCATGATTAAAGTTATTGAGAAAGATATCGATATGTCCTATTTTTTTAGCAAGATTCTCTCGAGCGCGACAAGGCAAATTACAATCGTTATAGTTTAGAATAACTCCTTCATCACTCTGAATCAGCAACATATTGTCAATTCCAGTTGTCGGAAAGCGTTTCACACCTATCTTTTTACCTATGGTAATTTCTTTTCTTTCAAAAAGTGAAATTACATTTTTAAATCCGATTCTCTGCAAAACATCATCCATTTGAAAATTAAAAGAGTTATTTCCTAAGATAATGATTTCTGGGTTGATTTTAAGCAACGCTTTTAAAGTAGGTACATGAAAATGGTCGCTATGGAAGTGAGAGATCCATAAATGAGTACAAGAAGCAGCCTGATCAAGTGCAGCAACATTTTGAAACCGTAAGCCCCAACCACCTTCAAAGCATGTGCCGAAAAGCCAAGGATCGCAAAGCAATTTTATTTCATTAATTTCGATAACCACGCAAGCGTGATTTAATAATGAAATTTTCATTATTTTCTACTATTTTTGAACAACAAGAACTATGCCAGTTACAATAATGACGATTCCTAACCACTGAGTAAATACAACCTTCTCTTTCATAAAAGAATGAGATGTAAGCGGTACAAGGGCGTAAGTTAATCCTAATGCAGGATATGCCTGATTGAGCGGAATAGTCCGTAATATATAAAGCCACAATATAGTGGCAACTGTAGAGCTAATAAACCAAATCCAAAAATATTGAGAAGCTATAAGATTTTGAATCGATATAACCATTTTCATTTGAGAAGATACATGAAATGTATACTTCAGTGATACCTGTGCTACTGTCCAAAGCGTAATTACAAGTGCTAAAGCAAGATAAGAAATAATATGCATATAATTTAGCAAGAGTTTTATCATTCGCCAAAAGAAAGATAGGTTACAGTCGCCATGGAATAACTACTAACAAAATACCCATAAATACAAGGAGAACTCCTAACAACTGAATTGTTCTTATCTGCTCATTAAAAAAGTAATGAGAACCCCAAAAAATTCCAATATAATTTAAACTACTTAGAGGATAGGCAATACTCAAATTTACAAATCTAAGTGCAAATATCCAACTTACTACTCCAATAACATAGGTAGCTAGAGCAATAGCCAATTTCCAGATAAATGACCAACTAAATAATCCTGCACTAGCATTAAGCATTGCCCATTTCATCAATAGTTGGGAAGTAATTCCAAAAACAATTCCCCCAAACAATGCTGTATATAAAAGAAATTTAATATGTAAATCTTGTATTTTGCCAAACATAAATATCTCAATAAATGACTAAATTTCTGCTAATATAACCAATTCATATGAGTAGTCAAATATGCTCCCTACTTTTTCTATCAAAGCTATTACTCTTTTTTGAATTTCACTAGCAAGAGGGGAATGCTCGAAAAAAGCCTCTTGTGAATAAGATTTGATTGGCTTCATATTTATTTCTAAAAGTGTTTTGATCAAACCTTGTCTAGAAAAGAAATATGTATGATAATCAGGGTGTAAAGCTAGGGCAGGATAGCTGTAGTATGAACTACTTAATTTATACAAAGTCCATGCTACTCCAGCAAGTAGGCTATCTTCATTAGGAGTACAAAATAACATAACTCCTCCTGATTTTAGAAGAGTCTTTGCTTTTTTCATACAAAAAACTGGATCGATCACATGTTCAATGATATCCCAAAAGGTAATAGCATCATAATAGTTTGTTGGTAAGTTAGCTTCCTCAAAAGAAGTGTTGGTTACAGTAATATTTACATTCTGTTCACAAATCTGAGCAAGCGATGACGAAAGTTCAATCCCATCTACATGCCAACCCCTTTCCTGAGCAATAGATAAGAAAGCACCTGAGCCGCAACCAACATCTAATAGCTTACCAACTCCTGTTTTTGATTCAATATTAACTAATCCGCGGTGAAAATTTTTGTATCTTTTTTTTGTTAAATTTTCTACATGATTTTTTTCATATAAAAAGAAGGGATCTTTTGCATATTCATCGCTACGATATATACTTGATATTTTTTCTTGATCATACATATTAGTACGCCATGAATTTTTACATTTCTTACATTTCATAACACAAAAATTTTTAAACTGATAGATTTGTGTTAATTGAGAGTGATTACAAACAGGACATCTAGAGCAATAAATATTATCGTCATACATAAAATTTTACCAGATTATAAAAATATTATGAACTTGTATAAATTGTAATTATATACTCACTACCCCTGCAAAATGGTCGAAACACTTAGGGGGAGAGTGTGAAAGGTTACTGATAAATTTTATATAGCTTAGTTAAGCAAACTCTATAAAAAATAAAATACTATTAATTTTTATGAGCAATAGTATTATATTCATGCAATAATAAAAGCTTTTTTATCGTCTTTTCAGCTAACTGAATAGTTTCGTTAACATTTAAAGTTCCATTAGTAATTTGAGCAGAATTAACAATGCTAACACCTGGAATTGAAGTACTAATAGAAGGTAAATTTCTAGAGTAATTTAATGTGGAAATTGCTAGCACATAACGCACACGAGAGACACGAAAACAGAGGATATCTGAGGAGTGAAGATGAGGATACATCCGCATTAGCGACCCTAAAAAAATATCTTCGAGTTCGTGATCAGATAATAAAAAAGCAGGATCTTCTGGTGTGACATATTTGGGAATGTATACAAGGGAATTGTCATTAAAATGTTTATGATCTACCAAAGTAGACATTTCAATTATCCCGGTAAAAGGAACCCAGGAATCAGTAATGTTAGTAACGTAGTATTGAGAAAGTGGTTTTTTGAGTAGCAAAGAGGCGCAAATAACTCCTTGATATTGAATCCCTTTGTGCTTGGATAATTCCTCATCCGTCAGTCCCGAACATATTTGAGCCACAATTGGCGCTGCTGTTGTTAATACCACTTGATCAAATACGTGTCGCTGGTCGTTTTGAAACTCGACACAGACTTTTCCATTACCTGTTGATTGCACTATCTTAGCTATATGTTGCAGCTTGATATCAACTTCTTCTTCAGTCAATACCTCTGCAAAGCGTTGAAGAATGCGTGCATATCCACCAGGTAGATAGCCAAACATTTCTTTTTTTAAACCAGTGCGGCGAGCAGCATAGAGTCTGGCAATAATCGCCCAAATGAAAGCAGCCGATGCTTTTCTATAATTTTCTCCTAACTTTGCTCGTAGTAATGGCAACCAGATTTTCTCAAAAGTTTTACTTCCTGACCATTGCCGCAACCACTTGTCCACTGGAATCTGCTCTAGTTTCTGCCAGTGTTTGATTCTGGAGGCATAGAGAATCGTAATTCCTAAGCGAATTTTGTCTAGCCAGCCTAAAGGCGGAAATAAGAGAAAGTCTAAGCTGTTAGACATAGAATAAAATTTACCGTCTGTGTAGAAACCTGTGTGAGTTTCGACCCATTGCATCTCTTGTTCCAGCCCTAATTCTGTTAACAAGGAGCGGAAATAGGTATCGGAAAGTAAGGTGACATGGTAATGCCGATCCCAAACTACGTCTCCCAGATTCCAAGCACTAGCTAAACCTCCTAATTCTTTAGCTGCTTCAAACAGGGTAACCTTCTTACCTTCCTGAGCAAGACGATGAGCAAGTGTCATACCCAGGATGCCTCCCCCTATAATGGCCCAGTGTTCTGATTTTTGTAACATGATCGATAATTGGTGAAACTTGTCCAATAAATCTTCAGGTTGGAGGAGTTAACTCTATGACTGTTTGGTTGTTTACTGCGTATTTCAGTCCGCAAGCAGGACAAATGACTTCTTGGGAGTTAGCAAAGTTTGGATCTGAAAAACGCAGGAGGAGTTGTCCACATCGGCAGATACTGCCCACAGATTTTGCTGGATGTCCAATGGCTAAATGGAAATCTGGCACTGATTTGGTGACTAGGGAACCCATGCCAATCATTGCAAAGCGACCAATTACCAAATCATTACCAATAGTACAACCCGCTCCGATGGTAGCACCCTCCCGCACTAGTGTCGGTAGGGTATGTTCGTCAGGATCAGAGGGGCGTAACTGCTTTAGATTCACAGTGGTTGCCCGAGGAAAGCGGTCATTGGTAAAGATGGTTCCAGCACTGATCATTACTCCATCTTCAATGGTGACTGCGGTACATATATAAACGAAGGCATTGATTTTGACTCGGTTGCCAATGTTTGTACCATAAGCGATATAAGTTTTTTCACCGACAATACACTCTTCTCCAATCTGGGTTGAGTGTCGGATGTGGACATTATCCCATATGGAAGTGTCCGAACCAATTTCTACGCCTTCTTCAATGTAGGCAGTGGGATGAATACGAACCGTCATTTTCAATTGCTCACTGCCACCTTAAGATATTCTTCTGATTTGTCCATGCTATCAAACTTACAGCTAATTGCCATCCAGTGGTTTTGATGGAGTGCAACATAGGCCGCTTCGATTGCTTCTACAGAAGCTAGGGCATCTTCTGGGGTGATTAAGAGAGTTTCTTCTCCCAAGATAGCTTTAGCAAAATTCTTTATTTGGCTGCGAAATGCCTGGACTTTATCATAGCCTTTGCCAAACACAATCCAGTCGCTACTGGAAGATTGACGATATTTCGATTCCTTCCAGCCCACAGAGATAGTACCGTGAGATCCATAAATCCGGATATAACTGTCTAGTTCTTTGTTGAGACTCCAGGAAAGATCAATACTTCCCATGACACCACTAATGCTTTGCACAAATATCCGCACAGTGTCTTCTACAGGTAACCCTTGGATTTTCTTCCCTTCCACTACCTGTATCTGAGCCAGTGGCCCGAGGAAATAGCGCATAATGTCAATGGAGTGGGTTCCGTTGTCAATCAAAACCCCTCCACCAGAAATCTTGGGATTAGAATTCCAACGGGAGGACATATCTACCCTTGATGTAAAGGCATTTTCAAACAGGATAATCTCTCCGAGAATGCCTGATGTGACGATGCTTTTTGCACGGATCACGTCCTCAACGTAGCGAAATTTTGATGCCATTGTCAGTTTGACACCAGATGTTTTTGCTGCGGATAGCATTGTCTGGGCACTTTTAATGTCAATGCTCAGGGGCTTTTCGCAGAGAACGTGAATTTTGCGCTCTAGAAAATATAAGCAGATTTCGGGATGAGTAATAGGTGGTGTGCAGACAATCACGGCATCCAAATCCACTACTTCAGCTAGGGCTTGGTAAGAGTCATAACTCTGACATCCTAAGCTTTCCGCCAAGGAGCGCGCTGCTCCAAGACGGATATCTGCAACAGCAACTAGATCGGCGCTCTCATAGTTTTTGAACGCTTGAGCATAAGTCTGGGCGATCGCCCCAGCGCCTATGATACCAAATTTGATTTTTCGTTCTATCATTAGATTTTACCCCCGTAATTGGTCAATAACTTGGTGCAGAGACTTGGCAATGTAGTTGATGTGTTCTTCTGTATAGCGTTCATTCCAGGGTAGAACTAGAACACTTTCTAACCCTGCAAAGGTTCCAGGAAAACGAGAGCGATCATAATCAACAGCCTCAGGTCGTGCCAAGGTAAAGGGGAAGTGGCTGTTGCCGAATGTCTGTTGTTTCTGGAATATCTCGCACATGAAGGCAGGTTTTTGGATATATCTTGGTGCTGAGGCAATGCCTTTTTCTTTTAAGCGTTGGGCAAGTCCAACTGCTCCACCTGGTAAAACTTGATGATCAACCCGAAGACAATACTTCCAGTAGGTGTGGATATTTCTGGGGTCAATCCAGGGGGTTTCTATTCCTGGTAAACCTTGTAATTTTTCCGTGAGTTTGTTAGCAGCAGAGATCCGATTTTGGACTACGCTTGCCAATTTAGCGAGTTGTGCCACCGCTACTGCTCCCTGTAACTCAGTCATTCGGTAGTTGAGGGCTAAGAAATAATGATCCGGTTGAGAATCGCCATACCCCCAGGCTTTGTTGATAAATAGAAACATTCGGCGTGCTAAGGCATCATGGTTGGTTGTAACTAAACCTCCTTCACCAGTAGTAATATGTTTGCCTTGTTGGAGACTGAAGCACCCAATTGCACCAATTGCTCCGATGTTTTGACCGTTATGTTCAGCTAAAAAGGCTTGGGCGCAATCTTCAATTACAGGAATATTACGGGATTGAGCGAGTTCCATAATCTCACTCATGTTACATGGGTTACCAAACAGATGGGTGACAATTATCGCTTTGGTGCGATCGCTCAAGCTAGCTTCGATCGTCTCGGCTGTGACGTTCCAAGTTCTAGGATCGACATCTGCAAATACAGGAATCGCACCTTGGTACAGAATGGGAGTCAGCGCACCCATATCAGTGATTGAAGTGGTAACAATTTCATCGCCAGGCTCTGGATCAATAGCAGCGATCGCTGTGTGTATTGCACCTGAACCTGATGCACAGGCATAAACATATTTGACTCCCAAGAGGTCAGCAAACTTTTTTTCCAGTTCTTTGACAAAGTTCCCTTTTGTGCTATTAAGTATGCCACTGTAGAGGACTTCGGATATTAGAGTTAATTCCTCTTCTCCAAGGGTTCGGCCAGAAGCTTCTTGATCTGAAGGTAAGGTCACTAGATTTTCTTCAAACAGTGTAGGTTTATTCATTATTTCATTACCCTAAAAATAAAGAATGTTATTGTTAACCGGGAATATTTTTAATTCAGACAGGTGTTCATTTTTGCTTAAATCACGTCAGCAAATGTCCGTTCCATTTTACGGAAATACCAAATACCAGTTATCAATAAAAAGACAACCAATCCCATAGATAATATAAATCCTGGTAAGTAAATTTTTGAATTCCCACCGATAATTGCCCAGCGAAAACCATCAATTACCCCTACCATTGGGTTCAAAGAATAGAGCAAACGCCACTTCTCTGGGACAACGCTACTACTAAATCCTACTGGTGATATATACAGGCCAAATTGCATAATAAATGGTACAATATAGCGGAAATCTCGATATTCTACATTTAATGCTGCGAACCACAGCCCTACTCCCATTGAAGCAGCAAAGGCAATACCAATAAATAACGGTAGTGTTAGTATCCGCCAACCAGGCACAAAATTATACCAAGCCATCAATCCTAGTAAAATCATGCCAGAAATTATAAAATCAACAAAGCTGACGATTACTGCACTGATGGGTACAATAAGACGTGGGAAGTAGACCTTAGATATCAGGTTGGCATTACTAATCAGACTGTTACTACACTCACCCAAAGCATTGGAAAAAAACTGCCAAGGTAGCATAGCGGCAAATACCAAAATTGGATACGGCGCACCTTCTGAAGGTAGTTTCGCTAGATTACCAAAAACTACGGTGAACACCACCATCGTCAAAAATGGTCGGATAAGTGCCCAAGCCATACCAATAAAGGTTTGCTTGTAACGCACCAAAATGTCACGCCAAGCAAGAAAATATAATAGCTCACGATAGCGCCACAGGTCTTTCCAATACTGCTGCTCTGTACGTCCAGCTTCAATCAGTAATTCTTGCTGAGAATCTGTCATTTGACTAGTAATAAGGTTAGGTATTGATAGATACCTTCGCCAATCTGCTGAAACGCCCACAGGTTATAAACTTGGGGCTACACAAACAAAGCCCACGTGCGTGGGCTTGAATCCTTACAAGCTGAGAAGGCAGCGTTCGTATCGCGACACCCTTCTAGAGTGCTGGATTTTGGTGAAGGTATTGATTGATAGAAAACTTTTAATGCTAACCCACAAAATGAAAATCCTTGATGCTTTTATAGCCAAGTACTCTTGCTTGCCTGCGAGTAAACTCTCCTACAGAGGGGTTGCCATCAGGGTTCATTACTCCTGTTACTTGCTGCCAAAGCTCTCGTGGTGCTAGAGAAAGTTCATAGGTACGCTCACCGCACCTACGGATGTGATACCACTTTGTTTGCTGGCATTGGTCACACCAAAAAGCCTCTAACCATTCTCCCTCGATCGGCACGGCATTTTGGTTAGCTACTAACATCAATGCATTGCGCCGACTTATACCTCGCTGCTGCAACTGTCCTGCTTGATTGGCATATAGTTGATATTTCTGACTGACGCTATCAATGTAGCAGCAGTGATAGGGACAGTAGATAGCACGTCGTTTTGAACGGTTCCGATTTCGATCACACCTTCTCTGCAATTTGACCTCCCATATCAGTAAATAGACAACAAAATTGGGAAGGTTATGTTTGGAGGGACTGAGATCAATAAGACCATCGAAGCCCATCTCCTAAATGAACAATAAATTCTTCAATTGCTCTTTTATCAGAGTTACTTGGCTGATAAATTATGTAAATCAATTTGAGCAAATTGATTTAACAGAAAATCTTAATTATTTCTTGTTAAATCAATTGAGTTTTTTTTACTAGATATGGTTTTTTATGGCAATAAACTGACATTTGTTTATTGGAACACATATGAGTATAACATATTTTTTTTCAACGTTAATACATTATTTTTAGAACAAAATTTTCCTGGAATTTTGCCAATCAAAAATTAAGTTATAAAATAATTATCTTATAACTTAATTTTAATCTAACTGGCATCTAAAATGTCCTGATGTAAGTCAAGTCGGCAGAAATAAAGCTAACTGACAATGGTCTGGACAAGTTTACAAGGCAGTCAGGTCGTGGTAGTTTCCCCTGCATAGAACTGCCGTCATTTGGCAGAAAGTGGCTTTATTGGTAAGAATTTCAAGCATATTTACGTTTAATAATATAGTTCTGGTAATTCCCAGCGGCTTACTTAGACACTTTCAGATTAAAATAGCCAACACTGTTGTAAGAAAGTCAAAAATTAAACGTAAAAACTTGAAAATTTGATGATGCTTTTTAGGTATTTCAAATAATCGATTGATCTCCTCTAAATTGTACTAATATATAGCAAGCTTGTTATTGAAATTGTTATGGCATAGGAAAAGAATCCAAATTCACAATTTTTGCTGAAAATAAAGTGAGTACGACAGCGAAAATCTTGATATTCAGCTACTAAGAAGTGACAAGCTGATTGAATTATCTAATTGTGGAAAAGACGAACTTTTACTTTGTATGGCTTTCTGACATGGTTACCACACCTTCAGATACTATCGCCTGCTGCAAAACATCCAAGTATTGTTGAGAGATAATTTTTGGTGTGAAATGCGATCGCAAATATTGACGACCCGCTTTACCCATGCGATCCCCTAGTTGCCGATCGCTACTGAGCAAGCGAATAAATTGAGCTAAACTATGACCATCTCCATTGTCAAATGTGCCGCCACAGTTGGCTTCTGCAATCATTTCTCTTAAGTATGAATCCTGTGAACAAATCACTGCTATTGGCCGTCCTGATGCTAAAGCTGAGTACAGCTTGCTAGGAACGACCAAACTCTCTGTAGATGCATCCACACTTACTAGTGATAGATCGCAAGCAGTTAAGGAATAGGGAAGCACTTGCTGATCTTGATACGGTAGAAACAAGAAGTTGCTCAATCCCAATAGCTTTACTTCCTCAATCAGCTCGTTGCGTTTTGCTCCACCACCGATGCACACAAACTGTATTGGTTCATCATGCAGATATTGAGCAGCTTGCAGGATAGTATCTATGTCATGACAGCGACCCATATTACCGGAGTAAAGTACGGTAAATTTTTTAACGAGGTTATACTTCCAGGCAAACCAGTTTTCATGCTTGGCAATAGGTATGATCCATTGAGGGTCTGCCCAACTGTGAATCACAGACACTTTATCGGCTATCTGTGGACAATTTGCTACCACTCGTTGCTTCATACTAGGACTCAGAACTATGATCCCCTTGGCGTTGAGCCAAATCTTTTTATTGAGTTGCTGCCAAAATCGTGTCATCCAATTATGTTTTGATATGACCCCTAGAGCGATCGCAATATCCGGATATAGGTCATAGAGTATGCATACATAGGGCAGTCGGAAAAAGGTATGAGCTAGATACCCGATGATTGGCAAAAAAGGAGGAGCTGTAGTCAGCAACAATAGATTACTACGACGCCAGCCTCTCATCAGATAGAGGGCTGCACGCAAAGTATATAAGACACCATTGATAGCTTTACCACGAATTCGTCCAGGCCAAAGTTGAGCTGTGCGGGATCGCTGAATTCGGACTCTATCCAAATGTTCAACAGATGGAGCAGTAGCTGACTGAAACGCATATCCTGGTTGGCTGGTAAAAACCTCAACATCTATTCCTTGCTGCCCTAAATGCCTCACTAGTTCTTCAATTAACTGTCCTGTAGCTGCATAATCTGGAGGAAAAAACTGGGTTATGACAGATAACTTTAAGGCTTTCTGAGTCTTGAAATAATCCCGATCCTTCGCTTCTAATTGAGTAGAAATGGATGGAAACATTTTTTGATTAATCCATTCATTAAGTCTCATCGGCAGTATCCTACAGTGTAAATCTTGCTTAAGGTAGTACTGAATCTATTAATTCCCATACAAATCTGCCTGATTGGATAGTTATTTTCAAATCGCTCCAGTTAATGCATTAATCAACAGGTGTAAACAATATCTATATATACCTGCTGCTATATCTTCGAGCTATGTGATTCAAACTCCACAATTAGCATAAAAAGACAGACGAAAAAAAAATTACACTCCACCCACGCTTCCAAAAAGTTAGCTTGAGAAAACTATTGACTAAATCTTCTCGCAAAAAAGCAGAATTCTCCTAATTAAGAACAAATTGGACGATCAGAATTCTATTGATTCACAAAGAAATTGATAGGAAGGCAGTTTATTGTATTTCCCCCCTTTCTTCTCTAGCCTTTTAAAGGAAATTACTTACCTAATTAGATATACAGTAATTGCAAATCTAATTCGATGTTTGTTTCATTTATTCATATTATTAAACACTGGCGATCATTCTCGATTAAATGTCATTTCTGCTCAATTTTGCTCAAAAACTGTTTACAAATGACAATCATAGTTGCAAAAAAACACACTTATTGGCGTCATTAACAACTAACAAATATGTACAAAGCCCTAAGAACTTTATGCTTTTAATTGTTGATTTTTTGCGATTTTCAATTACATTATCATGTTCTCAAATTTACTTACGTACTTCATCATAAATTCATATTATATAAAAATCTTACATATGATCTTTATAAAAAGATCATACTCCTATGAATGGTTGGTAGTAATTGTAAAAAAATCATAATGTATCTATCAAAAACATCTACATTTCTGATATATGCAATGAGACTGATAAAACTCATCTATTAATTTCAGATAATAGTGACGTATGATTTATTTATGTAGTTAGACCAGCTAAAGATTTACAAAAACTTATCAAGCAACTAGCTAGCAATCAGCCGTATTCCAGGTAATGCCTCATCTATAAGTAATGACGAGTAAAAACTAAAATTTGTGGGGTTAGAATCAATACTATTAGATAAAGTTATTGCCGTTTTTAGAAAAATCTTAATCTAAACTGTTTGGAGTATTAGAGTATGATGTAATAATCAAGCTGTTACTCGCTGCATCATTAAATAATTTTTCAAGCTGTTATCCGAATCCTCAGTGGCTAATTACCTAGTCTGAATACTAATTACTAACTAATTACTAAGTTTTAATAAATGATGGAGAATCATTCTCATCAATTCTCAGAATCTAACCGGAAGAAGAACTCTGTACCGACATCTCTCCAGCCACAACCTTTTCCGGAGCCTGAAGATTCGGGAAATGATTGGAGTTTTCGTAAATTTATTGGTCTTGTCAGGCGACGAGCGCTAGTAATTGCTGGGGTAGCTACCGTTGTGATGGTAACTTCTGTCGTTAATATGAAGCTGAACCAGAAGCAACCAGAATATGAAAGCAGTTTTGAGCTATTAGTGGAACCTGTGAATGATGACAGCAAAGTGGTGGATGTCGTCAAAGACACTAACTCAAGCACCACAAGTGGTCTAGATTACGATAGCCAAATTCAGGTGCTCAAAAGTCCTGAACTTATGGGTGGCCTGATTCAACAGTTGCAAGTCTTATATCCAGACCTCAGCTATGACGATCTAATCAATGCTTTGCAGATTAATCGTTTAGGTGAAACCAAGATTATAGAGGTAAAGTATCGTAGTAACGATCCCAAGAAGATTAAAACAGTTTTAGATAGAATTTCTCACGAATATATAGAATATAGCCAGGAAAGACGGCAAACTAAATTACGCCAGGGTATTCATTTCGTTGAAAAACAACTGCCCTTTTTGCAAAATCGAGTCGATCAGATCCAAAGAGAATTGCAAGTTTTTCGGTTAAATTACAAATTTAACGACCCAGAAGTCGAGGCCAAGCAGATTGATACTCAAATCGCCGCTTTGTCTGAGCAACGAGAAAAGGTTGAGATGCAGTTGGGGCAAACTCGCTCCAATTTCGATATTTTAAAGGGAAAAGATGGATCTGCGGCTGTACTGAACAATGCTTTGTTATATCAGCAGTTACTTACCCAGATTCGCCAATTAGACGCTCAAATTGCCCAAGAGTCAACACGTCTGCAAGAAAACAATCCCACCATCCAAACATTGAAAGATAAACGCGAAAGCTTATTGCCCTTGCTACGCAATGAAGCGCAGCGCTTTTTGGATGTAAAACTTTCAGAGACTACGGCTCAAGTTCAGACTCTAGACGTGCAAAGACAAGAGATAGACAAAGTCATACAAAAGCTTGAACTACAACGCAAGAGACTGCCAGCACTAGCAAGACAATATAATGCACTACAGCGGAAATTACAGATTACTACAGAGAGCCTAAATAAGTTTCTATCTACCCACGAAAACCTCCAAATTCAAGTATCCCAGGCAGAACTAGGATGGCAGTTACTTAAAAAGCCGATTCAGCCTGAAAAACCTGTAACCTCTTCTGATACCAAAAGAAATTTACTAGTGGGATTAGTTATAAGTTTAGTATTGGCAATCGGTGTCGCCTTACTCATAGAAAAAATTGACAATACATACCATAGTGCCAACGATCTCAAAGACAAGCTGAAACTACCATTGTTAGGAAATATTCCGTTTGAAAAGCAACTCCAAATTAGTCAAGCCTCTACTTTCAAAGGAAATCTTCCCCTAGTACGAATCCCAGATTTGCCACCTGATAGTATTCCTGGATTGGAGATCATACCAGATCAAGACTACAGTAACCATTCTGTAAATTTTTTGGAAGCTTTGAGGGTACTTTATACAAACATTCAACTTCTCAGTTGCGATCGCCAGATGCGTTCTCTCATTATTAGTTCAGCTATATCTGGTGATGGCAAGTCTACAGTTGCCTTCCATCTAGCTCAAATAGCTACAGCAATGGGGCAAAGAGTACTACTTATAGATGCAAATCTGCGTCAACCTGTGATTCACAGCTTTTCAAATTTAAATAACCTGTGGGGATTAAGTAATTTAATTTCGACAAATTTGCCACCAGAGGAAGTAATTCGGAAGTTTCCCTCCATGAGCCAATTATCTGTAATCACAGCTGGTCCTATACCTCCCGATCCCACAAAGTTGCTCTCGTCTGAAAAAATGAAGCGCCTGATGGCAGATTTCCATAATACCTTTGACTTAGTGATTTATGACACACCACCTCTTTTGGGACTAGCTGATGCTAGTTTGTTGGCACCAAATACTGATGGAATTTTATTAGTAGTAAGGATTGATAAAACAGATTCTTCAAAAATACAGCAAGCTTTAGATAACCTAAAAATTTACCCGTTGAATGTCTTAGGTATTGTTGGTAACGGACAGAAAGATAATTTTCATGATTAAGAGCTAACCGAAAACTTTGGCATTGGCAGTTCTACGCTTAAATCGATGATTAAAAAGTCGGCTATCCGAGAGCACCTGTGTCAAATTGAGCAATGGCGAATAGAATTCGCGGCTATACAAACAAAGTTCGCCTCCGGGGACTAACTAACGAAAAATCAAGGTTTTGAAACCCACGGAGGTGAGTTTTGCTTGTGTAGATGAGCCAGCGCCGTGGTGTTAGCATAGCGGTAGCGACGTAGGAGCGTCGGCAGTCCGGTCTTGGGGGTTCCCCCCAGGAGGAACTGCCGAAAGGGTTTCCCGACTTGAGACGACTGGCGTGCGGTTTTTAACCGCCCATTCCGGGTTAAGTTAACTATTATAAAATAATATAAATAAACACACACAATAAACATTAATAATTTACGTAAATTAGGACTTTAAACCAAATTCTTAGAAAAGAATAACAGATTAATTTTTAATATAAGTTACAGTAAATATTTAAATACAAACTATACTTAATAGTTTAATTAATTTTGATAATTTTAAAAAAATAATTTTATCCAATTGGTATTTCTGGTACTAATTTATCATATTTAGGCTGGGAGAGCGAAATGATTTTATTCCTCTTTACTTAACCATGCCTGTAAATGTATCAAATCATAATTTTCAAAATATTCCAGCGTGAGCGGATTAAATTTATTAGTCTTTCTAATTCTGATAATTCCACTGATGGTGGGTATACATTTGAAGCACGAAGTTTGACTACTAATAAATGCGAAGCGGGCGCGAGAGAGAAATGAACGTTGTTCGTAGAGAACAGAAATTTTGCAACTCAAAGCTAATCTAAATTTATTGATAGAGAACGCTACAAATGAGAATCGAATCTGAGAAAGAATTTTGGTTACGCCAATTAGACGAATACCGAGAAATTGTTCGCCAAAGGAAACTAAAGAAACTCAATAGCCAAAACAACCCGCCCGTCAATAACAATACGACGGACAAGTTTGTTTAGTATGCGTTTTTTATCCTCAGATGTTCGACTGTCCCAGTATTCATGGTCGCGGAACATCTGCACCAACTCTTCTCGAACTAACAGGCTACGTTTTGTGAGATTTTCGTGCAGACTTAAGATACTAGCGATTTGGTCACGGATGCCATCTTTGGCTTTCTCTACAAAAAGATTAGTAGGTAACTTTTCCAGCCCCGCTAGACTTTCCCGTAGTTCTTTAACTTCTATGGGTTCAAGATGCTTGTCTTCTCCAAAATCCACCATACCAGCTAGCCTAGTAGCTTCACTGACTAGCAAATCAGCCACTTGTGAATCTAAACTTTTACTACTAAGCATTTCCTTGGCATCGCAACGTCCAAGGGCGTAGTAGGTACATTGATAGTATGCTGTATATTGCCCATTGCGATCGCGTCGGGACGACATCCGGGTTAATGCGCCTCCACATCTACCACATTTTAATAAATTGGCGAATGGGTTAATATCTTCTTTTCTTGCAGCCCACTTATTGTTGCGATTTCCGCGAATAGTGCGTTTTATTTGTTCGTGTTGTTCGCGGGCAATTATGCCCTCATGAGTATCCCAGTTGCAATCCCATTGATCAAAATGCTTGATTTGTTTACCAGACGGACTAGATGTAGTGACATTAAATGGCGTTCCGCCTGCATGTACTGGATTTACTAAAAAATTTTTTAGCCCTGTTGGCGACCACTGTAAGCCAGTCCAAGGGTATCGTTGATAAGTTTTTTTATTATTTTGCAATAAATCAATTTGCTCGATGTCATCGGGCACGATCCGATGATTCTCTTTTGATTTTGTGGTTTTTGTGTCTACTTTCCCACTTACCCCAAACATCTCATTTAATATATTGCATGTTTTTCTGGCACTACCACAACTATCAAATACTTCAAATACAAATAAAGCCAGTTCCCAAACTCTAAAACTACGCTTGTCTTCTAGTAGCGAAACACACCAACTTTCATCCTTGATGTAGGAATCATCAACAACCTTCCACCCAAACGGTGCAAACCGATGGCTTTTCCTCTGAACCATCCGATGTTTGCGTTCGGCAGATACACGGCTGGATAACATTTTTATTTCAAATTTACTGGCGGCTAGCAAAATATCAATCGTCAACTCTCCACCCAAACTTTCTGTATCAATTGTTTGGTCTAGTGCTACTAGCCTAATACTCTTACTCCGCAATACTTCCAGCAGCGAGTAAAATAATTTTGATGATGACCCAATCCGGTCAATCCTAGTAACAACTAGATCGCTGACAGTACCCTTTGGTGATATTTTTAAATCATCAATTAATTGCTGCAACCCATTACGCACTTCGGTTGTGCGACTTTGAATATCCCAGTAAAAGCGATCGCATCCTACATTCTTCCC
Organism: Aulosira sp. ZfuVER01; assembly: GCA_034530615.2. Classification (GTDB taxonomy): domain Bacteria; phylum Cyanobacteriota; class Cyanobacteriia; order Cyanobacteriales; family Nostocaceae; genus Aulosira. The sequence goes on along the minus strand of JAVRCV020000012.1, from coordinate 13,810 downwards.
CCTTTCTAGTTGTTTTTTGAGTGCGTTGCGATCTTCTTGTTGTTCGACAGTCGAAACCCGACCATAAAACCATTTTTCGGACATGGTTGCAATTTATTATTCTATAGTGACTATAATATGTCATTTCTCAACGCTGAAGAACCGACGGTCTGCGATTTAATTGCCGACTTTGGTATCAAGGTACTTTGGCATCCCTCCTTAGGTTTGGAACTAGGCGATCGCTTACAACAACTGCTACGGGATTGTATTTCTGGCAAAATTCCCCTAGATATCTTGGTGTTTGAAGGTAGTGTGGTCAACGCCCCCAACGGTACAGGGGAATGGAATCGCTTTGCCGATCGCCCAATGAAAGATTGGTTAACAGACTTAGCCCAAGTTGCTAGTTTTATTGTAGCGGTGGGAGACTGTGCGACATGGGGAGGAATTCCCGCCATGTCCCCCAACCCTAGCGAATCGCAAGGGTTGCAATTTCTCAAGCGTCAAGAAGGAGGTTTTTTAGGCAAAGACTTCCGCACTCAATCAGGATTACCTGTAATTAACATTCCCGGTTGTCCTGCCCATCCTGACTGGATTAGTCAAATTTTAGTTGCGATCGCCACTGGACGCATAGCCGACATTGCCCTTGATGAACTAAATCGTCCCCAAACCTTCTTCAACACCTACACCCAAACAGGTTGTACCCGTAACGTCCACTTTGCCTACAAAGCATCAACCGCCGAATTCGGTCAGCGTAAAGGCTGTCTATTTTACGACTTAGGTTGTCGGGGACCCATGACTCATTCCTCTTGCAACCGCATCTTATGGAACCGCGTTTCCTCCAAAACCCGCGCTGGTATGCCTTGTTTAGGTTGCACCGAACCAGAATTTCCCTTCTACGACCTCAAACCCGGAACTGTATTTAAAACTCAAACAGTTATGGGGGTTCCCAAAGAACTACCACCAGGCGTCAAGCCAAAAGACTACGCCGTACTGACAATGGTAGCCAAAGACATGGCTCCAGATTGGGCAGAAGAAGACTTTTTTACAGTTTAGTCAATAGTCATTGGTCATTAGTGGTAAATACCAAATGACAAATGCCAAATACCAAAGGACAACTAACAAATGACAATTCAATCATTAGACATCTCGCCCGTCGGTAGAGTCGAGGGCGATTTAGATGTCCGGGTGGATATCGAAGATGGATATGTAGTCAACGCCTGGACTCATGCTGAACTCTTCCGGGGATTTGAAGTTATCTTACGTGGTAAAGACCCCCAAGCCGGATTAATCGTTACACCTCGCATCTGTGGTATCTGCGGTGGTTCTCACCTAACTTGCGCATCTTGGGCATTAGATACAGCCTGGGGAACAGAGGTTCCACGTAATGCAATCTTGGCGAGAAATTTAGGACAAATTGTCGAAACCATCCAAAGTATACCTCGTTACTTTTATGGTTTATTTGCGATTGACTTAACTAATAGAAAGTACCGCAATAGTCGCTTTTATGAAGAAGCAACCAGACGCTTTGCTGCTTTCACTGGTACATCTTACGAACTAGGCGTGACAATTTCTGCCAAACCTGTAGAAATTTACGCCCTTTTAGGCGGACAATGGCCCCACAGCAGTTATATGGTTCCTGGTGGTGTGATGTGCGCCCCCACCCTGACCGATATTACCCGCGCTTGGTCGCTTTTAGAATACTTCCGCACCAATTGGTTAGAACCAGTATGGTTGGGTTGTTCTCTAGAACGCTATGAAGAAATCCAGACTTATGATGACTTCATAGATTGGTTAGACGAAGACCGCAAGCATCGGGAATCCGACTTGGGTTTATATTGGCGCATGGGTTTAGATATTGGTCTCGATCGATATGGGGCTGGTGTAGGGAAATATGTCACTTGGGGATATTTAGCCCATGAAGACAAATACCAAAAGCCCACTATTGAAGGGCGAAATGCTGCCATGATTATGAAAAGTGGAGTGTATGACAGCTTTAGCGACACCCACACCTTGATGGATCAATCTTTTACCCGTGAGAATACCACTCACTCTTGGTACGATGAGGGAACCGCCGATATTCATCCAGGCGATCGCATCACCAAACCCACCTCAAACAATATCAAAGACTTTGACAATGCTTATTCTTGGGCAAGTGCCGTTCTACACAAAGACTTCGGACGCTTAGAAGCAGGCCCTTTAGCACGTCAGTTAGTCGCAGGTGGTAAGCATGGCGAATCTTGGCAGCACTACGACGGCTTTATTCTAGACGTGTTCAAGCAAATGGGTGGTGCTAGCATTCATGTGCGTCAGCTTGCACGAGTTCACGAAATTGTCAAGCTATATCGTCAAGCCGAACACTGCTTGCGCGAATTTGTATTAAACGACCCCTGGTATATCAAACCCCAAGAAAAAGATGGCAAAGGTTGGGGTGCAACGGAAGCAGCAAGAGGTTCTTTGTGTCACTGGGTAGAAGTAGAGGGAGGTAAGATTAAGAATTACCAAGTTATCGCCCCTGGTACTTGGAATATCGGCCCCCGTGACGGTGAAGGAATGCGTGGTCCCATCGAGGAAGCTTTAATCGGCACACCTATTTACGATTCTAGCGATCCGGTGGAAGTCGGTCACGTTGCGCGATCGTTTGATTCTTGTTTGGTGTGTACAGTTCACGCCCACGATGCGAAGACTGGTGAAGAGTTGGCGCGTTTCCGGACTGCTTAATTAGTTTTCAGGTGCGTTAGTCGTAGGATAACGCACCAAAATTTCTGTATTTAGCCTGGGTGAGAAAGTTCAGACTCGTACTGCTGACGGTCAAATCTGAATTCACCTAAATCAAGTTGCCAATCACGATGGAACTGACTAAATTCTGATCACTGTACAGTTAACTCATTAACAGTGATACGAACTAGCATAAACCAACACTGAATCACCCCGCATGTACAACCCAAAACCGTTGCCTTACCGATTCTGCGATCGCCTGCTTCTAGCCTGAAGTTATGATTCCAGGGTTCATTGAGAAGATTACGGGAAGGTAACATAACCATTGAGGGTGGTAAGTAGAGATAATCTCCTGCTAAAAAATCAATCTCACGAATTTTCTCACCTTCAGCACGACGTTCCTCAATCTCAGCTTGGACAAATGGTTCTTCGACTTGACGTACTAACTCTATTAACGGTTCATTGTTGATATAAATTTCAGCAACACAAATTCCTCTATCCTGTGTCCAATAGCTAGGAAAGGATGGGTTAATGCGTATTTTCAGGCGATCAAAATTAGGCATTTCTGGCAGTCACAGACTTACTCACAAGCTAGTATTTATTCTCCAAATTCTCTAGTTCACACGCTAGAACCACCACCAAAACGTTCGATAAATTCAGGATATTTGTCTAAATCCTGCAATGATTCTAAAGGTGGCATTTCAATCCAGTTTGCTTCTGCGTGTAACTTGTCTACATAAGCATAAAAAGCTTCTTGATCATCTCGATGAGCAAGAACATAATCATGCAATTCTTTTTGGCTCATTGCTTGAAAGTTAGGCTTACTCATCCTATGTACCTCCATATTCCATTAGGGTATATCTCTACGATATTTTCTTCACCTGCTAGAAAAAAGATATTTCCTGTCCTTTCATCCATGCGAACGATATTGATAGGCAAGTAAAACTTCGTAAACCAGCAGCACAATATATAGCACTGAGTTTTTTGTTCTGGTGTAGGAATAATTTTTAACTCCTTGCTAAGGATAGTTACTACAATCTCACTAGGATTAACATTTGCCAATCAGAGGAGAAAACGTTGCGCTCCTGCTCCTCCGCGATCCAAAACACTGAGATTATCGGTATCGAGAATGTACATCTAAGCATCGTGTGATTCTACAGAACCGGAACGCAGTGATTCACGATACTCGCGTCCTAGCTGCATGGCTTCATCATAAGCTGAGTTGTCAGCAAATGTACCAGCGATCCTTTTCCACCAAGGTTTTGGTGCCAAAGCAACAACTTCCAATTTACTTTTGAGGCTTGCAACTTCAGCTTCTAGAATTGCTACTCTTTCTTCTAATGGTTGTGACACTGTTGAGATAATTTACTTTGACTAATCCTTTCCCTCCATTTTCTAACAGATACTACTTGTAGTCTATACTTCGCATATTAAGAAAAGCTCCTAAGCTGTTGAGTTAATTTTCCGCGCGATCGCCATAACTCATTACGCTATTGAAAAAACATACTGACAGAAAATACTAAATATGAATAGTTTTAAAAATCACATCTGTCGTAGAGGTTTAGCAATGCTAAACCCTCTACAATGCTAGCTTATTTACTATACTCAAAACCTCAAATAAAAAACTCCATTCACAAGATGATGGAGTTTTTGCATTGCAATCAGCAAATAATTATTGATATCTGACAACTAAAATCAATCAACAGCAACTAACACATCTGAAGCTTTAATAACAGCATAAGCTTGCTTACCCTCTGCCAATCCTAACTTGTCGGCGGATGATTTTGTAATTATTGCTACTACTTCTACTCCAGGTGCTATTTCTAAAGTAACTTCACTATTCACAGAGCCAGCAACAACTTTTTTCACAGTCGCTTTCAAAGCATTACGAGCGCTAATTTCCATTGTTGGATACCTATTTAGTTATTTGTACTCAAAAACGTTAACAAATGATTATAGTAAGTATATAAATTTTTTATTATTTTTTAATAAACCAATTTAGCTACATACCAGAATAGATAAAACAATATCATTTATTTTGGTCTTTTGCTTATTCTCTACTATTTGTTTTCCAAGTAGATGAGTCTGAAATCTCCATGCATTAGCATTTATCATTAATCATGAACCTTAAGAAAAACCGAAATATTGCCTCAATAATTATGGTCTAATAGTCAATCGTTATTTTTACTTAATTCATCATACTCGCCAATTTTAATGATTATATGTATTGACGCTTGGGTAATTTATTGTTATTTGCTCAAATACTGTTGTCATTGAGGTTAGTTAATTAGCTGATTTCCTGAAAATAAAAAGTAAAAATTACAACTTTTTTAGCCTTTTTTAAAACTTTTATCGATGAAATATCTGGGGATCTTTATAAATCATTCATAATTGAAACTTATGAGAGTGATACTATATAGGTAAGCTAAATTGTTGCCAGTCAACCTAGACTTCAGCAAAAAGCGATTACAGACTTAACTCAGACATTCCTAACTTAATCCTGGTTAAGTTGAAAATTGGGGCAAAAATTCGGATATCTTCAACAGAAGAAATAAGAGCAAGAGCGTAAGTCTTCTGCGAACAAATAACCAGAGTAATTAAGTTGTGAAATAGATTTATGTTTTTCCACGGAATGTCTAATTTCCGTAACCACTTTTTCATGCGATGAATTCATTTTCTGATAATTAAATTTGAATGTGATTAAGTCGCATTAATGAAATGCAGTTTGGGAAGCATTGCAGCAGTTTAGAATCAATTCCCTTACTTGCAAAACAAATTTAAGGAGCCAGAATTATGAGAGCTAAACACATTATGACTCAAGATGTAGCTACTATTCGCGGTTCCGCTAGTGTAGCAGAAGCAGTCAAATTAATGCGGCTCAAAGAATTACGGGCGTTGATTGTCGAACCTCGTCACAGTGGGGATGCTTACGGTATCGTTACCGAAACTGATATTGTATCCAAGGTTGTTGCTTATGGCAAAGATCCTCAACGGATGCACGTCTACGAAATTATGAGCAAACCCTGCGTTGTGGTCAATCCTGACCTTGATGTAGAATATGTGGCGCGGTTATTTGCTAATACTGGTGTATGGCGTGCGCCTGTGATCCAAGGTGAATTACTGGGCATTATTTCTGTCACAGATATTATTACTAAGGGTGACTTTGTGGAAAAACCAAAATTGAAATTTGTGCAGAAAGAACTTCACAAAGCCATCTCCAATGCTCGTTCAATTACTGCTAACTATGGTGCAGATTCTAAAAGAGCCGACGAAGCTTGGGATTTAGTCGATGAACTGGAAGCAGAAGCTGGTTATTATGGCGCACCCAAATCAGAAAAAACCGCAAGACAGCTATTCTCTGAGGGTCGAGAATATGTGTCTGTAGGTTAATCGATTTGTTTTGTGAGATGTACTGTTTAAAGCATCAATTTTCCTATCGTATAAATCAGTTACCAGCTTATTTTCTACCTCTTTTTAGCCTTGTCTTATCCTATTAGGCGATTTGGATAGATTGCAAGTTGGGGACTGTTACTATTTCATACTTACTAAATTGGTGCTTGTGGTGTTCAGCAATGGTTCGTGACTGGAAGTATGTACTGTTAATTGTTCCTGTTTAACAGTTACCATACATTCCTCATAGTTTAATGGGTCTCATAGCATTTCTTGAACATGGTGGGGTAATACCCACCATTACCTTTTCTAAGAAGTGCTAGAGCAATCTTATTTGAATAGCTGTCATTTGTCATTTGTAGTTTATTACAAATGATGTGGGATTGCTATGTCAAGTATTTGTTTGTATCCCTATCCATAAGCAGGATGTTTATGAGTTCAAGAAATCAGCAAAATCTCAGTAAAACAACAAGCCAATGGTTACTGGATAAAGGTTACACTCCTGATGACTTAAATCAGAGGGGCGAGAATGGCGATACGGCTTTGATGAAAGCCACTAGAGAAGGACTTTACGCGGTAGCTAAGGAATTAATTGCTTTAGGCGTGGATCTTAATTCCCGAAACAACGATGGTAATAATGCTCTATGGTTTGCTTGTTTTGGCAACTACTTTGATTTGATCAATTTGTTGCTGGCTGCCAACATCAATATTGATAACCAAAATGATAACGGTGCTACTGTCTTGATGTATGCAGCATCAGCGGGAAAGACAGAAGTAGTTAAATTGTTGTTACAACATAATCCTAACATAAATTTAAAAAACTTAGACGATTTTAAAGCTATAGATTTTGCTAGCAATATAGAAGTCTTAAGGATACTCAAAAATGCCTCAAAGTAAGCTATCAGAGCTAGATTATCACCAAGCAACAAAGCATTCTTACTTATCGGTGCAGATAGATCCAAATTATGTAGATGCCTCAACTCAACCATCGGCATTTAAAGTTTATCCAAAGTTTTATAGAAGAGTGAAATTAAATCTCAATAATTCTGTTCACTCATTTATCAGCTTAACCAGTACTGTAACTCTGGAGAAGATGTATAAAGATGGTTTGCAAAAACTGCGTGTAAATCCATCAGCAGGGGCTTTGTATCCCACAGAAGTTTATGTACAGATTCGCGGCATCCAGGGAATAATAAATGGGATATATCATTTAGAAGTTGAGAATAATTGTCTAACTCTTATATATGAATTAATTGATGATGGCTTAGAGAGTTATATTATACAGGGCAAAAGTATAAATGGATTCATTTTTTTAATTAGTTGTGTTTATTATAGGTCTAGCTGGAAATATAAAGACAGGAGCTTGAGATATTGTTGGCTAGATAGCGGACACCATTTAGGTGCAATTGCTGCCTCAGCCTACATTCACGACCAAGAGATACAATTTATTTTTGATTTTGATAAACTCGCTCTCAATGCGGCTTTAGGGTTTGAGAATAAAGAGTTTATTACTGCGTGTGCAATTTCCGGAGAAGTGCAAGAAAAGCAAATCAGACATTTAAGGTTGCAAGTTCCTTTTGTCTGTGGCACTGATTATTTTGAAGCTAATGAATTTGTAGAATCTGGCTATCAAAAAACATCGCTCCAGAAAAGTTGCCAACAAAAATTAGTGTATCCCCAGTTTAGCTTTGACAAGGATAAATTTTTCCAGACTGTTTGGATGAGACGCTCAAGTAGACGGTTTTACAAACAGTCAATTTCTCAAGAAAATTATTGGCGGATATTGCAACATCTTGCACAGCCGATACCGACCGAGAATGTTGAGGAGATAGAAATTTACTCCGTTGTTCATCAAGTCAGGGGAATGACTCCAGGTTTATATAAGGGAAAGCATCTAATTAAGGCGGGCAATTTCAGTGAAAAAACAGGTTACTTGTGCATTAATCAAGCAATTGCCAGAGATAGCGCTGTAACTTTATTTTTTGTGTCCGACTATATAAATTATCAAACAGCTATGCAAATAGCTGGCTTTTTAGGGCAAAGAGTTTATCTTGTTAGCAATTTTTGGGGCATCCATTGTAGTGGTGTTGGTGCTTTCTATGATGATGAGACTCAGGAATTCTTAGAAACTAATAAAGATGTTCTCTATGCAATGGCAATTGGTACATAAGTGAGGAAACAAATAAGATGGCTAAAGAAATTTACTCTCCAGAAGATGATTCACATCCAATGCAACTGACTTCAGCAGATATTATCCTGCGTCAGCAACTGGAGTATTCTATTAGCAGGTACTTTTATGAAGCCTGCGATCGCACTATCCAAAATCTCTTATCTAGTTGTCGCTGGTATGTCACCACCCAAGCTGGTGTTATGGTATTGGTAATCGAATGTACAGATCAAGTTACCAACTGGCGCATCTTACAGAAAATTGTGCCTATGGCGACAATACTCAACCCCATTATCAGCAGCGCTAAAATCCGCGTCTGTCCTCCAGAAAGCCAAGGTATACCTTTTGAAATGAGGGTAGATGAACTTTCTGTTTATCGTGACTTAGCCGGATAGAACCGCAAGGCGGAAGTCAAAAGTCACCCTTCGACTGCGCTCAGGGTAAAAAGTCAAAAGTCAAAAGAATCGTATTTTGGGCTTTTGCGCCAATAGAAAGATTTGTAATTACGAATTACGAATTACGAATTAGACATTATTCTGTCTGATGGTTGCAGCTACCTCTTCAAAAACTAAGTCAGCAGAATTTTTAACCGCAGGACTTAACTCTAATCCTAAATCAAGATTTGCTGCTTCAATGAGGTAAACTGTCACCTCTTCGGGAAAGTCATTTTGAAAGATTTTCCGTCCGGCGGCTAAAGCATTATCCCAGCGAAAATCATGCAAGTTATAACTAGGTTCCGGTAAAGCTTCCAATTCTTTACCCGGAACCTTAAATACTGCACCTGGTTCTGAACCAGTAGAACTTGCATCAATAACAATTAATTGTTTGCTACCTCTAGCTTGAAACATCACTTCCATCCCAGCTGTTCCACAATCATACACTCGCACATTGAGAATAGGGTTTTGGGCTAGATATTGTTGTAGGCGTTGGGCAATAATTACACCTACAGCATCATCACTGCGATTAAGATTACCGCAACCAATAATAGTTAGCATTGGATGTATTTTAAGTTATTCTGGTGGTGGCAATATCCCCGACTTCTTAAAGAAGTCGGGGATCTAATTTTTCACAAATAATTTAGGACTGCTATCAGCTATAGACTAAAAGTTTACTCCATGTTTTTTGGCAATTTCATACAGTTTTTCACACTGTTTTTGTCCTGCTTCTAGCAATAGAGCATCTGCTTGTTCGGGAGTACTACCGTCTTTAGGAATTAAGTACTTAACATAAAGCGAGACAAAATCAGCTAAAGCTGCTAAACCAGATAAAGCGTGTTTGTCTGCTTCTTTACCCGCGATCGCAGCTACTAAACCTGCTTTAATAGGGTCTGGTTTGACTTTCATGAACTGATCGATCAGTTTGGGGATGTAGTCTTGTGGTGGTAAGTTGTTCAACTTACTTGTATCTGGAGTAAAGTTAAATCCTGCTGTTTTCGCCTGCTCTAAAACACACCATTCTGTAAACTCTTGTAGTGCTGTTTCGGGAAGGCGAGGGAGATATCTATGTAGGGCAATATCAGACACAAGCTTACCTTGTAAATTTCAGTTTTTTTGAAGTGCAGTAAAGCAAGCCTAACGCAATATTTCTAGAAGTTTTAGTATGTTAGGCTACGACTATTGAATAAATAGTTAGTCTTATAAGCTTCATAAATAAAAAAGACTCATGAGTAGAGCGATCGCATGGTTTTAAATCTGCTTTCAGTCCATCCTGAGCAATAATTGAATAAAAATTCAGCAGAAATTTATCTGTTATTAACTAATATAGTTTGGTAAGCTCTCAGCAGTATTGAGTTATAGAAGAATAGAGTATTTTTAGTTCGACTCGTTTACTTCTGGATATGAATCATGAAAACCACTAATGATGAAGTAATAGATATTGATGAGTTACGACACTATGTATTGACTTACTCTGAAGATATAGTTGCGTTTCAGGCGTATATTAACTGTTCACAAGCTTCTAGGCGTATGGTTAGTATAGATTGCAACTATACCTAATGAGAAATCAGGCTGTAGTGCTGACCTTTTTGTGACTAGACTAAAATTTCTCAAATAGAATCTCAATTGTGAATTTTTTTATAAGGCGATCGCTTTAAGCAAGCACTTGAGTAATGAGTAATCAAGACGAGCTAGCTAGTAATTAAAGACTAGTACAGTACAGCGTAAATGAGACCATCATTAACATACGCCAATTAACCTTATGCCTAATTTAAGTAACAAATATTTACATCTATCTACTTAAACCTTTGTTTAATAATAGTATTTAGCTACTTGTCATTGCATTCAGCAATACTAACTAAATATATAGTTGTAGAAATCAGGAAAATCACCTGTTGGAAGTGATGCAATTATGTAGCTTGTCACCAATTTATATTGCAGTGGGTGAAGACCGTGGTAGGTGAAAATCACATAGATCTATCAATAGCCCGCGAGCAAATGCTGCAACATATTCTTCAAATTGAAGATTTGGCAGCCTTGCAAGAACGTAAACGCATTGCTCGTGACATCCATGATTCCTTAGGAAACGCCCTGACATCTCTTAATATACAGCTGCAAACAGCTCATAAGCTGTGGAGCCTCGACCCCACCCTAGCAGAAAAGTTTTTAGCAGAAGCTCAACGTTTGGGAGCGATCGCAATTCAAGAGGTTCGCCAATCTGTCAGCAATATGCGGGAGATTGTGCCTCTAGAGCAGTCATTAACAGCTCTCATCGATTCTTTAGTACAAAATTTTCATCAAGTTACAGGTATTTTACCTTCTACCAAAATTAATCTACCTGCGTCTTTGTCTACCGAGGTAGTGAAAACTCTTTACAGAATCATTCAAGAATCATTGACAAATGTCTGTAAATATGCAAGAGCAACCAAGGTAGAAATTACTCTCACACACACCTCAGATACTTTGTCTCTGACTATCCAAGACAATGGCAAAGGATTCAAACTGTCGCAAAAAAAAGCTGGGTTTGGACTCCAAGGAATGCAAGAACGGGTGTTAGCCTTAAAAGGTAATTTTAAGATTGACACAGAGCCAGGGTATGGCTGTCGCATAGTTGTTAATATCCCCCTGGAACAGCAGAAAGCTTGGGAGCCACCAACCGCAGAAGAAGATAGTAGTGTCGGAAATATCGATCCAACTCCACCTGCAAATACAACTACAACAGATTTTGATTTAGAAAACGCCGATACAATTTTTATTGAAGAAACTTCAACGACAGAATTTAAATTAGAAAATGCCGATTCAATTTTTATTGAAGAAACTGCCACGACAGAATTTAGTTTACAAAATGCTGATACAATTCCACCTCAAGAGACTTCCGCAATAGATTTTGATTTAGAAAATGATGATATAACACCACTCGAAGAAATTACTGCAATACAGTTTAATTTAAAACTAATAGATGCAACTCTCCAGCAACATCAGTCAGCACACAATTTTAATTTAAAACTACTTGAAAAACTTCCACTGGAAGAAAAGGCAGAACAAGATTTTAATTTAAAACTACTTGAAAAACTTCCACTGGAACAGAAGACAGAACAAGATTTTAATTTAAAATTACTCGATCCAACTCTCCTAGAAGAGAACACAGAAAAAAATTTAAATTTAAAATTACCCGATCTAACTCTCCTGGAAGAGACTAATAAGCAAAGCTTTGATTTGGAACAAAAACCAATTTTCCCTGTTAAAGAAACGGCTGCCGAAAAATATAATAATCCCAATAGTTCGCCACTTGACAATGACTTTATTAGCCACTTTGGGCACAATTTGTCTGAGTTAATAGGGCCAATAGCTTATTACCTAGTTCAAAAAGTGCTACAATCTCATCCTTTGATTTCTCCTCTTGAACTTATCAAAACAGTGGCATTGGAAATTACTGACCCGAAAAAAGCAGTATCAGCTTTCACCTATCAAGAAATTGTAGATAAATTATCCGTCCAACTTGCTCCTGCTAAACAAACTGCATCTAAGCAAAAATCAAGCTTTCACAAAAGCGAATCTTTGAGTCCACCTCAAGTTAAATCAATATCAGAAAATCTATCTATCAGTTCCCAGAATCTAAACGATCAAGCTATCTCTGAAAGCTTTGTACGTCAATGTCAGCTGGACTTAGCTGAATTTATTGGCCCAATAGCTACTTTTCTGGTTCAAAAAGCTATCAAATCTTCCCTAAATATTTCCCGCGCCGAACTAATCAAAAAGTTGGCAGCAGAAATTCCCGATTCTAGCCAAGCCTTGCAATTTCAGCAGCGTCTACGTTCTGAAAGTCTAAAATTACTTTAGTTTTCTTGGGAGAACAAACTCATAGTGAGTTAGCAATGTACAAAGCTAGAGTTTGCATAGCAGTTGAGTAAATATACTCAACTGCTTTTGGATTTACAAATTCTGGTTTTAAGCTAATGTGGCTATATATGAATATTATTCAGCAAAGATTGAATTGGCATAAATAGCCAGTTGCGATCGGTTTTTCAGATTTAACCGATTAAATAGGTGGGTGACGTGGGTTTTAACTGTACCTTCGGAAATATAAAGTTTCTCAGCAATTTCACGATTGGTTGCACCCATACCAATTAAGCGCAAAACATCTTGTTCTCGATTAGTAAGCGCACTCAAGTTCTGCTGTGGTGCTTTCTCTTTGTTAGCCGCTGTTGAGTCTGGTACGTTTGCAAGTATCTTTTCCAACAACCCTGGCCCCATTTGGGTGTAACCTTTATACACAAACCGAATCGCCTGTGCCAGTTCCTCAGATGGCATATCTTTTAGTAGATAACCCTTAGCACCTGCTTTCATGGCTTCGGCTATATTTTGATCGTCATCAAACGTTGTTAGGACTAATACCTTAATAGTGGGAAAGCGATCGCAGATAATACGTGTAGCAGCTTTACCATCCATTACAGGCATTTGAATATCCATTAAAATAAGATCCGGTTGCAACACTGTAGCTTGCTCAATAGCTGTTGCACCGTTATCAGCAGTTCCTACTACTTGCAAGTCTGGCTCCAAACTTAGCATGACTTTGATTCCGTCTCGGATGAGAGCTTGGTCTTCTACGAGTAATACGCGAATCATTATGGACACCTCAGAAGAAATAAAAAGTTAGATAAAAGAGCCTTTGAAAGGCAGTTGTAAGCTTAAGTAGTTTGTAATGCACCTTAAAGTATTATCTTCAACGGCAACATAAACAATTTCTGAAGTGGCACTCAGTTGCTTCTATGCCTCTGCTGTAGCTGATTTTAGTGGTAAAGCAGCAGACAGACCGTCACCGTCTCTATGACGAAAGTTTTAGATATATATACCTATTGTATCAACGAAGGTCTTATATAGGTTAGCTATTTTGCCAAGGTCTCATTCAAGACTTTTTTCAGATGTTTATTCTTGGCAGCCATCCTACTATGAATACAGTTGAAACAAACAAAACAGAGGGCAGCAAACAAAGCATTAAAAAAGTTGTTTTACCTCTATTCTAACTAAGTCTAAATCACACAAAACAAAGGAGTCAAAATCATGTCAGTCGAAAATCAAGCCGCTATCGAATTGTCTGAGCAAGAACTAGATGTAGTTGCAGGTG
>JAVRCV020000011.1:0-43522 GCA_034530615.2 Aulosira sp. ZfuVER01 | reverse complement strand
ATGCACTTGGGAACTCTTATAGTTTACGTCCTAATCTTGATGGCTATAGCTATATCTATAAAAGTAAGCAAAACAAAGATAAAGATTACGTGCAAGTTACGGAACAACGAACCACAAAGAACATAATTTCACTTTATTTAATCAATACACTGACAAGGCATTGCTACACGAACAAAGCCTGTGTTGTCATGCTTCGTATTTAGAGCCATAGCTTATAGTCTCTAGGCGTTTATAACAACTGATATGCACCCAAGCGAAAATGCTATTATAGTGCCACTTCAATTGCTACCTATTTGGATTACTCTAAAAATCGATTTATATAGAGTATAGACATTTAAGCCCAGTCTACGTTTAAATCTATAATTTTATCTTAATTGGGTTTTAGTCCCCAATACTACATTACCCTGTTACTTTTTGACAAATCTTTAATCTAGACAATCGCTTCTACAATTTGCTACTTTAGGCTGATTAAAAAGTTACACATTATATATGTTATCTAGCCTACTTCCCGACGGGAAAAACACTAGTTATCATGACTCCATGCTGATCGGCATAAAAAAAGCTTGTATATTAGCCACAGTAAACAACTTCATACATCCTAATAGAGGAATAAAGAATGCTGGAATTATTGAGTTCAGGTTTGGTGACGCTTTGGCTGGAAATGGCAGGGTTACAGATCAAGCCGTTAGATGCCTTAGACGCATTGGCTTGGCAAAGTAGCCCTGGCTTGGTTATTGCCCCTGATCCCAATCCAGCTAGCGCTAATACAGTCCAAGACTATCTTAAGGGGCTGATACAATCGAAACTGATCGCCCAAAATCTCACAGATAGTCAGGGAATTTGGATGCAGTCCGGGCCTATGCTCATGGCTAATCACCAAGGCACAACGCCTTTGCCAGCTGCTTCTTTAACTAAAGTGGCTACCTCACTAGTTGCTTTCAAAACTTGGGGGCCAGATCATCAATTTGAGACTTTGATTAGCGCCACAGGGCCAATAGTGAATGGTGTATTGCAAGGCGATTTGGTGATTACTGGTGGTGGCGACCCGATGATGGTTTGGGAGGAAGCAATCACACTTGGTAATACTCTCAACCGCATGGGGATCAAGCAAGTCAAAGGAAATTTGGTAATTACTGGCTCTTTTGCCATGAATTTCCAACGAAATCCGCTAATGGCAGGTCAGTTATTTAAGCAATCTTTGAATTCTAGCCTTTGGACTCGTTCGGAGAATTACATATATTCGATTATGCCTAAGGGCACACCCAAGCCGAAAGTCGCGATCGCAGGTGCTGTGAAAGTTGAAGCGCAGGCAAATCCTCAACGAGCTGTGCTGATTCGTCACCTGTCTTTGCCATTGAAACAAATCATCAAAGAGATGAACGTTTACAGCAACAACGACATCGCAGAAATGTTGGCGGAATCAGTAGGGGGACATACTGTAGTTCAATCTACTGCTGCTAAGTTGGCTAGAGTTCCAGATGCAGAAATTCAGTTAATTAATGGTTCTGGACTTGGCCCAGAAAATCGCATTTCTCCTAGAGCTGTTTGTGCCTTGTTTATGGCAATGCAACAGGAAGCCGGGGCCCGAGACCTAACTTTAGCCGATCTGTTTCCCATGTCTGGGTTCGATCATCGGGGGACACTACACTCCAGACATCTACCTCCTGCTACGGTGATCAAAACTGGGACTCTCAGGGATGTCAGTGCTTTAGCTGGTGTCATGCCAACACGCGATCGCGGTTTAGTCTGGTTTGCTATCATTAACCGTGGCCCAAATGTCTCAGGCTTCCGTACTGGACAAGACCAACTATTGCAACGTCTGGTACAGAAGTTGCAACTAGCACCAGAAGTACCTGCGGCCCTCACTCCCCACTCAACCATCAACACGTTACCCGAACTGGGTGCAGCCAACCGTAATCAAGTTATGTTCCAAAGTTAGTATTTTGTCCTTTGTCATTGGTAGAAAACTCATAAGCAATGCCCAATGACTGAAAAAGAAAAGGATTGATCTGCCTAAATTTATTTATGGGGATGTTTAATTTTGAATTTTGAATTTTGAATTCGGAGCGTTCGCGTAGCGTCTCCGCAGGAGAAGCGACGTGACTATTGACCCTTAACTTTTTCCTGAGGAATAATCTCTGTTACAACCCTACCGCCAGTACTGCCACCTTTGACGACAATATTTTCTGTTTGCAGATTACCAACGGCTGTTTCCCCAGTAAAATTTAATGGTGGATCAACTTGCCGATACACTACATTACCCTGCGCTTCTACTAATTTATTGTCTAAATACCAAGTTAATGTTCGCGATTTGAGAGACTGGCGACGTTGACCAATAGCATTGACATTGCCTGCTAAATAAACTGTTTTTTGCGGTATCTTCATTTCACCTTGATTAGCAGTTACTGTCACATTTTCAGCCTGATGGAAGACACGTACAGGTGAATTTGTTGTGACATTTTCTGCATTCATGTTCCAGGTCATAGAGTTACTAGTTATCTGCATAGGCGGATCTAGTAATTCTAGCTGGGCATTTTTTGTGACGGTGGCAATCTTGGTTTTTAGATTAACTTCCGCAGCATTTCCTTTACCACGATCGGTAATTTGATTATTCTTGTAGCGATCAATTTGTACAGGGCGATCGCCAATTAATTTTTCTTCTTTGATCTGCCAAATCAAATGCTCAGTTCGCATCTGTAATTGGGGATCGGTAGATTTTGCTACTACTCCTCCGGAAAATTCCATGCGCTGTTCGCGGGTTTTAACTCGCGCTTCCTGGGCCACAGCTTGTAGTTGTTTATGAGTTCCGGTTAGCTGGTTGCGAACAATCAATAAATCTTCTTTGGGACGCCATTCTAATTCATTACCTCGCAATACAGTGCCATTGCGAGGATCGGTAGCAACTATCTTACCTTTGAGAAATAGCTGTTTGCCATTCTCTTCAATATCTGCCCGTTCTGCTTTAACTTGGTAGACTACTTGGCCATCCTGATATAATTCACCATAAGGGTTTTCAGCCTGTCCAATTTGTTTTTCTTTAGTATATTTTGCTTCTTTAGCATTTACCTTCCAAATCGGTCGCCCCACTTCATCAAACTGTTCAAAAGCAACACCATAAAAAGTTAAGTTGCTATCTGTATTTTGTCCAGATGCACCGGAATTATCTGTTTGTTTGTTAGGAGATTTACCTCCACAAGCAACTAAGCCAAATATTAATAAAAATGTTAGAGGTAGGCAAAACCAATTGAACTTCATTGGTGAAATACTAAGAAATTCCCCAAAAAAGAATTGGGGGGAATTTGTTTTACTTCCCCCCTGATTTCTTGAACCTCTTCTCCCTAAATTCCTCTGCGCTTCCTGCTTCATTAATCTTGAATTTCTAGATGTCCATCAGTGTCTCTGGGGTCGTCCAAAAAGCCCATACCGGATAAAGGACGGTAAGGATAGCTTTGGCGAGGGGTTTTTTGGATATCTTCTTTGATGGCTTCTAAATCAATATAGCGATCGCTCACATTAATTAAGCTATCACTAGTCATTGAACGTAAACTCACTACCTCTACCCGCACACCGCGATAGCTAACTGAGTTGACTGCATAGGCTAAATCTCCATCACCACTGACTAAAACTGCCGTATCATAGGAATCTACTAAAGCCATCATATCTACTGCGATTTCTACATCCAGATTGGCTTTTTTTGACCCATCCGGTAGCTGGACTAAATCTTTGGCAATCACTCTGTAGCCATTGCGACGCATCCACAGCAAGAATCCTTGTTGTTTTTCGTTTGTCCGATCTACACCAGTGTAGAAAAAAGCGCGTAACAGTCTAGATCCGCCAGTTAAGCGACACAGTAGCTTAGTGTAATCAATCTCTATTCCTAATTGGAGTGCAGCATAAAATAGATTTGAGCCATCAATAAATATAGCTACACGACCCCGATTCTCTAAAACTTGTTCCGGCGTAAATATCGAATCATTTTCTAAATTATTTAACATTGATGTCATACCTCAGTTTTTATCCTTGTAATATTTGATACAAATTTTTACAGTTTTCATGCAAGTTAGAACGTTTTATGAAAATCTGCCGGGGCTAATCAGTGCAGCCCCGATCGTTTTTTTGACAGAATTAGAGATTAAGCAAAATCAAAATTGAAAGTACTAATCATTTTTTGGGGGTTCTATACGCTTAAAAATTGGTTGGGGTGTACCCAACTGTTGTTTATCGGATAGTATCCCCCATGTTGCATGAATATCGAAAGGTGCAGCAATTACACTTTCTATGGGATCGTTAAAGTTAATTCCGAAGCCCAATTGCTGATAAATATCGCTACTGATATTCGGAATCACTGGAGACAACAGATAAGCTGCTAGTCTAACTGATTCTAGAACTGCATACAGCACCTTTTCCAATGCTTCCTGCTGTCCTTGCTTATATAATGACCAAGGGGCTTGTTCATCAATAAACTTATTGCAAGCTTGCGCCAGCAACAGGATAGCCTCGCAGGCTTGATTGAAAGCCAGCATTTCGTAGGCATTTTTCACCTGTTCCCCTAAGGTTAACCCAATCGCTTTTAAAGGATTGTCAGCCGGAATGGCTTCATTAGCAATTGCTGGCACATTACCGGCGCAGTATTTTTTCACCATGTTCAGCGTGCGATTCAGCAAATTACCTAAATCATTTGCTAAATCTGCATTCAAAACATTGATGAATCTAACTTCATTAAAATCGCCATCTTTGCCAAATTCAATTTCCTTAAGGAAGTAATAACGAACGGCGTCACTACCATAGCGCTGGACTAGTTCTATGGGATCGAGGGTATTACCCAGACTTTTACCCATCTTTTGCCCATCTTTAGTTAAAAAGCCATGCCCAAATACTTGCTTTGGTAATGGTAAGCCTGCACTAAGCAGCATTGCTGGCCAGTAAACTGCATGGAAGCGCAGGATATCCTTACCAATTAAGTGCAAGTTCATCGGCCACCATTTAGCTAAGGCATTTTCTAAAGTTGGTTCTGCATCTGGTTCTAACAATGCTGTTACATAACCCAGTAGTGCATCAAACCAGACGTAAAGAGTATGCTTAGGGTCTACTGGTACAGGAAAGCCCCAGTCGAGATTCACCCGTGAAATCGAAAAGTCTTGCAACCCTTGATTGACAAAGTTTAGGACTTCGTTACGACGGCTTGTGGGCTGGATAAAATCTGGTCTAGACTGGTAAAGTTCTTGCAGTTGATTTTGGTATTTGGATAAGCGGAAGAAGTAGTTTTGTTCGTCTCGCCACTCAACTTCTTTGTTAGTATGAATCGGGCAACGGTTTCCCTCTAGTAGTTCTCGTTCTTCTTTAAATTCTTCGCAAGATACACAATACCAGCCTTTTTGTTGTCCCTGGTATATGTCGCCTGATTTCCAAACTCGCTCAAAAAATTCTTTGACAATTGCTTCATGGCGAGGATCGGTAGTCCGAATAAAGCGATCGTATTTAATATTTAGTACTTGCCACAGAGAACGAAAACTCAGAGATATTTCATCACAAAATTCTTGGGGTGCTTTCCCCAGATTTTCTGCTGAACGCTGAATTTTCTGCCCATGTTCATCTGTACCTGTGATTAGCAGCACTTGATGCCCTAAAAGCCTTTGAAACCGTGCCACTACATCAGCAGCCATCGTTGTATAAGCACTACCAACATGGGGGACATCGTTTACATAATATAACGGAGTTGTCAGTGCAAATGTCTTTTCTTTTTTATTCACTAGATTCATGCACAATAAAAAATCAACTTATTAAAACGTTTTATATCTTACTTTTGTAGGCAAAACCACGTAATTATATAACATTGCTAAGTTTTTTTCAAACCATACCTTAATATTAGCAAATCTCGAAAGGCCAGGTTATTTTATGCTTTATATAACCTCAGCTAATTTCTCCCATTAGTTAAAAAATAGCTGCTAACAATAGTTATTAAAGCGTTTGATTGCATTTATTGTCGCTGGCAATACAGAATCACGACTCAGAAAATATAGTTGACTTTGAGAATTAGACATTTCTACCTTAAGACGGTCGTTATAGGGGTGAAGAAATGTAATGTTAAGTCAAGATAAACTGCGATATTTTCTGAAAAAATATATTGATTGCTATGAGTCTAAATAGCCCTCTGGAGATTTCTCGTTGGTCATTGGCAGCGCTATCAACACGAATGTTTCTTTATTATGAGGATCGGATTCCTCATGATGCTAGCGTATTAGTCGTCAGCAATCATCGCAGCTTTATGGATGCCTTTGTTTTGATGGCGGCGCTATCGAGTCCCATCCGCTTTGCCTGCCATCACTACATGGGACAAGTACCAATTATGCGGGAACTAGTTACAGGTCAATTGGGCTGCTTTCCCTTAGAGGATACTCATAAACGCCAGCAGAGCTTTTTTGACCAATCCCAACTGCTGTTGCAATCCAAGCAGATGGTGGGGGTGTTTCCCGAAGGAACTGAACCAATGGTAAAATTTACCCAGCCTCATGAGGTGGGTGAATTTCAGCGCGGATTTGCTCATTTGGCATTGCGATCGCCTGTGAGAGACTTAGCAATTTTGCCGATCGCGATCGCCTCTTTGGAGGAAGTAAACACCGCAGGTGTGCCTTTACGGTTATTAAGTTTATTTGACCCTTCAGAAGCATTATTTAATCAACCAGGTTGGCATCCCTTGGTCATCTATCGTCGAGTCGCGGTGTTAATTGGCCGTCCATATTGGATTCAGCCCCAACAACAAAAACAATATCAAGGAAAACAAGCGAAAACTGTTGTTTCTGAACTGACAGATTCCTGTCATTATGAAATTGCTAGTTTGTTGCGTCAAGGTTGTTACTAGAATATCTCATACTTGGGATGGAGCAACTATCCATCCTCACAATAGTAGGGACTACAATTATACATTGCTTAAAATATTGATAGGGCAAAATGCAAGAAGGGTATTGATTCCACGCTGGTAAAGCAGATTTTAAGGAGTTCTAAATTTGCTAGCTTTTATGTATGTGCTGTTGAATTCTAGATTACTTAAGGGAAAAATTTCTATTTAATATAATTTCTCGCATCCGCACTATAAATTATCCGGGAATTTTGACCTGAATCCTTACGATTTTAGATTGCCAATTTTAACTTTTTTTGGTTCATACCTTAATGATACTTGCTTGATACCAAGAAACTAGCACATCGCAGTGGCTCCTCCTTGTGGGTGAAACAAATCCAAAATACTTGAGCAACATACCTTGATGTCAGGGTTAATCCAAAATCCAAAATCCAAAATCCAAAATTGATTGACTGCACTGATAGACATTAACCTTGATTAGATATCAAATCTAAAATTATTTAGCTTTCATAGGGTAAATTTTATAAAATTAACAAACATAAATAAAAATTTGACAATGCTAGAAGTTGATTTAAAGCCGTGTTTCCTTACGCCTAAACGCATACAGCCAGAGTACCCCTTGTTTGTCTACTTGCCAGGAATGGATGGAACAGGTCAACTATTGCGATCGCAAACCGCAGGATTGGAAACAGGTTTCGATGTGCGCTGTTTGGCGATCCCACGGCAAGACCTGACCACCTGGGAGGTACTCACCAATAACGTATTAGACTTGATCCACGGCGAATTAGAAAAAAGCTCCCAGCGGTCAGTTTATCTTTGTGGCGAGTCCTTTGGTGGCTGTTTAGCAATGAAAGTGGCTACCCAAGCACCGCAATTGTTTAAACGGATTATCCTGATTAACCCAGCTTCTAGCTTTAAATTACGACCTTGGTTAAATTGGGCATCTCAACTAACTTACCTAGTGCATCCTTGCCTTTATGAAATAGGTGCGCTGGGATTATTACCCTTTTTAGCATCTTTACAGAGAATGACACGGAGCGATCGCCAAGAACTGCTCAAAAGTATGCGTTCTGTACCCCCAGAAACAGTCCTCTGGCGATTGGCTTTACTGCGAGAGTTTGATGTTGACGAGGAAAAGTTACGTCGCCTCACCCAACCAATTCTGCTCATAGCTGGTGTTCAGGATCGGCTTTTGCCTTCTGTAGAGGAGGTAAGACGGTTAAGGAGTATTTTAGTTAACACAAAAACTGTAATTTTGCCCAATAGCGGACACGCCTGTTTACTAGAGAGTGATACTAATCTCTATGAAATTATGCGGGATAATCATTTTTTGGAAACTAGCGCTGCACTGAGTCAGGTCATAAAAGTTGGAGATTCTGTCAGGTAAAAAGCAAAAAAGTCGCATCACTTGAATTTGAAGATGCATTTACATCCTCAAGAGGAATCTTACAAGGAAATTAGATGAACAAGCCTGAAGAATTCCAATTAAACTTAAAACCGCGTCCAGTAGAAACAGTATCTATTCAAATACAAAAAGACACTTTAGATTCACTCAAAAAAGTAGCCAACAGTAGAGATATGTCTGTTGAAGCATTGCTTAAATTCTATATTGGGCAGGGTCTGCGCCAAGACTTAGCCAAATTATTTTTCGAGAGAGTACTGGAATCCACTGCTGAAGTTTGATCGCGACATATCCAGTCTGAAGAAGAAATTTCAAATATTATTCAAGAAATCCGTGCAGCAACAAATGTTTAGTATTTAGATGATAGTTGATTTTAACTAACGACTTATCCTGATAGAGAGAGGTCTAGTTGGACACATCTTTGCTAAAACAAAAATAGCAAGGCTTTACATGGAAGGTGCCCAGCAATGGCAGATAAACTGAATAACGCAATAGATAAAAAAATAAATAATTCCTCCATTGATAATACAAAAAAAGCTCAACAATCATTTTTAGAATCTGTTGCTGATACACTAAGCTGGGTAGCGGGGACAGCAGTTGAAGTGGGTGGAACCGCTATTCAACAAACACACAAGCTAATTGAACAATCTACTCAAAACACCGGGAAATTAGTGGATAGCCTTGGTCAAAATTGGCTGATTCGCAGATTATCTGGTGTTTTAAATCTGAATTGGTTGATTGGGGCGAGTGACAATGTTGATTTGCAAAAAGCACAAGAGACAGTCAACAAACTCAAACAACAGTATCCCCAGGAATCACCCAGCCAAATTTCCCACAGAATTATGGTGGAAAAAGCTACTCAAGCAGGTGGGATTGGTTTAGCAACTAGTGTTTTGCCAGGAATAGCTGCGGCTTTATTGGCAATTGATTTGGCGGCTACCACACAGTTGCAATCAGAAATGCTTTATCAAATAGCCGCCGCTTATGGACTAGATTTAAAAGATTCTGCCCGTAAGGGTGAGGTTTTGGCAATTTTTGGTTTAGCTTTGGGCGGTAGTCGGCTGTTGAAAGCTGCGGGATTAGGCTTGCTGCGAAATGTGCCTTTTGCGGGTGCAGCGATCGCAGCTAGTTCCAATGCGACGATGATTTATTCATTGGGGTATGCTGCTTGTCGCTTTTACGAAGCCAAGTTGGATGAATCAACTTCTCTAACTTCTAAAGAGACATTGGCAACATTAAAACAACAAAGTGAAAAGTACTTAGAAACAGCGATCGCTCAAGAAGCGATTATGGATCAAATTTTAGTACACATGATCCTCGCCAGCCATCCAGACAAAACTTGGGAAGAGATTCGCCCCGAATTACAAGCCATCAACCTGAGTGAGAATTCATTAAAACAGATTTCCGAAAATATTAAATCACCCCAGCCTTTAAATAGCTTGCTAGATCAACTCAACCGCGATTTTGCCATACCTTTATTAGCTCAATGTAAAAAAATTGCCCAACTGAACGGTGAAACTACAGAGTTAGAGCAAAATATAATTGCTGCGATCGCTAATAAATTTGATATTTAGTCAAGAGTCAAGGGTCATTTGTTATTTGTCATTAGTTATTTCTCCCTTGTCCTCCTCATCTCCCTCATCTCCAATCCCTGACAGCACGAACAGAAAATTTTACGCAATACTGGTACAAGAACTTTTACACAAAATACAAAAATGGTAATTCGACCGAGTGATACGCCTCTTTTAGAGTGGGCAGGAGATACTTTAGCGATTGGATTATTTGAAGATGCCGTAGAGTTAACTGGTGAACTGGCGACTTTAGATGGCAAATTTACCGGAATTTTAAAAGAACTAATTGCTGAAGAGGAATTTAAGGGGAAAGCCAATAGCACTATTTTTACTCGTATAGCAGCTGCTAGTAGCCCAGTTAAGAAAGTTATTTTGGTAGGTTTAGGCAAAGCCGAGACGCTGAAAATTGATTCTTTGCGACGCGCCGCCGCCGCCGTCGGCCGGGTAGCCAAAAAGCAAAAAAGTAAAGTTTTGGGTTTTAGTTTTCCATTATGGAACAACGATCCGGCGGCAACTGCTCAAGCGATCGCAGAAGGTGTGCAACTAGCGCTTTACCAAGATACCCGCTTTAAATCAGAACCAGAAGAAAAAGCAGCACAAGTAGAAACCATAGATTTAATCGGATTTAGCGGGCAAGAAGCAGCCATTAACCGCGCCAATCAAATAGTATCTGGGGTAATTTTAGCCAGAGAGTTAGTAGCAGCCCCAGCAAACGCTGTGACACCCATTACTATGGCCGAAACTGCCCAAGCGATCGCCACCGATCATGGTTTACAAATCCAAATCTTAGAAAAGGAAGAATGTGAAAAGTTAGGCATGGGTGCTTTTTTAGGAGTCGCCCAAGCTTCTGATTTGCCACCTAAATTTATTCACCTAACTTACAAGCCAGAAGGCACACCGACACGCAAATTAGCAATTATTGGTAAAGGCTTAACCTTCGACTCCGGCGGACTCAATATTAAAGGCGCTGGTAGCGGCATTGAAACTATGAAAATTGATATGGGTGGTGCAGCAGCCACTTTAGGTGCAGCCAAAGCAATTGCCCAAATTAAGCCGAGTGTCGAAGTTCACTTTATCTCAGCCGTGACCGAAAACATGATTAGCGGTCATGCAATGCACCCAGGCGACATCCTCAAAGCATCCAATGGCAAAACCATTGAAGTGAATAACACCGATGCAGAAGGACGTTTGACTCTAGCCGATGCCTTGGTATATGCCGATAAATTAGGATTAGATGCGATCGTTGATTTAGCCACCCTGACAGGTGCTAACGTCATCGCCTTGGGTGACGATATTGCTGGTTTGTTTACTCCCGATGATGCAGTTGCTTCCCAGTTAGAAAAAGCTGCGGCATCATCAGGAGAAAAGATTTGGCGGATGCCAATGGAAGATAAATATTTTGAAGGGCTGAAGTCTGGCATCGCCGACATGAAAAATACAGGCCCCCGTCCCGGAGGTGCGATTACTGCGTCCCTGTTCCTCAAGCAATTTGTCAAAGATACGCCTTGGGCACACTTAGATATTGCAGGCCCAGTCTGGTCAGATAAAGAAAATGGCTACAACGGGCCAGGGGCAACCGGTTTCGGTGTGAGAACCCTCGTTGATTGGGTATTAAGTCCAGTTGAGTAGGTAATTGGGCATGGGGCATAGGGACAAAAAGGAGAGTGGGAGGTGCAGGAGGTCGGGGAAGATGGGGAAGAACTAAGTATGGTTCCTCTCTCCCCACACTCCCCACACTCCCCACACTCCTCCCCTTATCCCCAGTCCTCACCAATTCGTGTTATGTTGGGCTTGCCAGAACCTCTTGCACAGTTGGAAGAGTAATTTGGCAGTCTAAAAGTTCCGATTTTTCGGCAAAGCCATCTGGTAAAATTTGTAAGGTTTCTAAAAGCTTTAAGCAATGGGATCGACTGGCGTAAGGATCGCAATTGACGCAATGGGAGGGGATCATGCACCCGCTGAAATCGTGGCTGGCGCAATCCGAGCACGAGAAGAATTGGGTGTAAAAGTTCTGTTGGTAGGTGATCCCCAACAAATTGAAGCTGCCCTGCCGCCAAAAACAAGCCTGGCGGAGGTAGAGATCGTTCCTGCTGAGGAAGCGATCGCAATGGATGAGGAGCCTTTAAACGCGGTTAGGCGCAAACGGAAGGCTTCAATTAATGTGGCGATGGATCTGGTGAAGCAGCAGCAAGCAGATGCTGTGTTCTCAGCCGGACACTCTGGGGCAGCTATGGCCTCCGCTTTGCTCCGCCTAGGACGACTGCCAGGAATTGACCGCCCAGCAATTGGGACAGTTTTTCCCACAATTAAAGCTGGCAAGCCAGTACTAATACTAGATGTTGGTGCCAATGTAGACTGCCGTCCGAAATTTTTAGAGCAGTTTGCTGTGATGGGGTCAGCCTACAGTCAATACGTGCTGGGTACAGCCCAACCAAAAGTAGGTTTGTTAAATATTGGCGAAGAAGACACCAAAGGTAATGAAGTGGCTCTGCGCGCCCACCAACTACTGCGAGAAAATTCCCAAATTTCTTTTCTCGGGAATGCAGAAGGGCGTGATGTGCTTTCTGGGAACTTTGATGTGATTGTCTGTGATGGCTTTGTCGGCAACGTGTTATTGAAGTTTGCTGAAGCCGTGGGAGAAGTGATTTTACAAATCTTGCGGGAAGAATTGCCCCAAGGATTGCACGGTCAAATCGGCACAGCGATTTTAAAACCCAACCTGAAAAGGATTAAGCAGCGCATGGATCACGCGGAACATGGCGGTGCTTTGCTCTTAGGCGTGGACGGAATTTGTCTGATTGGTCATGGTAGCTCACAAGCACCTTCAATTTTTAATGCAATTCGCATAGCCAAAGAAGCTGTAGACAACAAGGTACTAGAACGAATTCGATCCCAGTATGAAGCCCTACAGCGTGATAGTGGTTAGCAATCAGCCAAAAGACAGCAATCAAAATTACAAAAACGGTGATTAGTCAATAGTTAACGACTAATGGCTAACGGTTACTGATGACTAAACGCTGATAGGTGATAGTTCGGGAGACTAGGAGTGCATAAGTTAGGCATAGCAATCACTGGAAGTGGCTCGGCAGTACCAGCAACTTCCCTAGACAACGAAGCCCTGAGTGAACTGGTGGAAACATCCGATGAATGGATTGCTACCAGAACAGGAATTCGCAAAAGACGCTTGGCTTTGCCAACAGAGTCTTTGAGTTTAATAGCAGCTAACGCCAGTCGTCAAGCGATCGCCGAAGCTGGAATTACAGCAGAAGATATCGATCTAATTCTCTTAGCAACCTCTACCCCTGACGATCTGTTTGGCAGTGCTTGTAAAATTCAGGCTGAATTAGGCGCGACCAAAGCCGTAGCTTTTGACTTGACTGCTGCCTGCTCTGGCTTTGTATTTGGGCTGGTAACTGCTGCCCAATACATCAGAACAGGTGTATATCAAAATGTACTTTTGATAGGGGCAGATATCCTCTCTCGTTGGGTAGATTGGCAAGACCGCCGCACCTGTGTATTGTTTGGTGATGGAGCAGGTGCAGTAGTATTGCAAGCTAATGAGAGCGATCGCTTGCTAGGATTTACACTCAAAAGTGATGGCAGCCAAAACCACTACCTGAATCTTGCCTATCAAGCCTCTTCCCAAGAACTACTTCCAGGCGTCAATATCGGCCAAGGGAAATATCAGCCAATTACGATGAATGGCAAAGAAGTCTATCGCTTTGCCGTGCAAAAAGTGCCAGAAGTCATCGATAAAGCGTTATTTCAGGCTAACCTCACTATCGATCAAATAGATTGGCTAGTCTTACACCAAGCCAACCAGCGAATTTTAGATGCTGTTGCCCAACGCCTGAATATTCCCAACGGTAAAGTTATTAGCAATCTCGCCAATTATGGCAACACCTCCGCCGCCTCCATTCCGATTGCCTTAGATGAAGCCGTGCGGCAAGGCAAAATTAGACCCAATGATATTATTGCTGCATCCGGCTTTGGTGCTGGACTGACATGGGGTGCAGCAATTTTTCAATGGGGAAGATAAATCTTAGTCAAGAGTCCAAAGTCCATAGTCCAAAATCAAATGACTATTGACTCTTGACTCTTGAATCTTGAACGCCAGTTAACTCAACGGAGGGAACCTCCCCACGTAACTGGCTCCTTTTGACCATTGACTATTGACTCTTGACCAATGACAAAAACTGCATGGGTGTTTCCCGGACAAGGTTCCCAAGCAACAGGGATGGGGATAGATTTATTAGATATACCTTCTGCTCGGGATAAATTTGCCGAAGCTGAGTCTATCTTAGGCTGGTCTGTCACAGACATTTGCCAAAGCGATGCCGAACAGCTATCACGCACCCTCTATACCCAGCCCAGTCTTTATGTAGTAGAATCCATTCTTGCCGACCTGATCCGCGAACGGGGACACCAGCCAGATTTAGTTGCTGGTCACAGTTTGGGAGAATACATTGCTCTTTACGTTGCTGGTGTATTTGATTGGGCTGTGGGTTTACACCTGGTGAAGCGTCGTGCCGAACTCATGGATAGTGTTTCTGGTGGGATGATGGCGGCGCTGATGAACTTTGACCGCGAACAGTTAGATACAGTTATTGCCGAAACGCCCGATGTCGTGCTGGCTAATGATAACAGCCCTGCTCAGGTGGTTATTTCTGGTACTCCCGAAGCAGTACAGGCGGTGATGTCTCAAGTTAAAGCCAAACGTGCTATCCCTTTAAAAGTTTCTGGAGCATTTCACTCCCATTTAATAGCAGCTGCGGCTATGGAATTCCAAGAGATTCTCGAATCTGTGCAATTTCAGCCAGCTAATGTCCCTGTAGTTTCTAATGTGGAACCAGTACCAACTACTGATGTAGAGATTTTAAAGCAGCGCCTCATCAAACAAATGACTGGTTCAGTCAGATGGCGAGAAATTTCTTTACTGCTGCCAACCATTGGTATTGAGCGAGTCGTGGAAATTGGCCCAGGTAACGTACTAACTGGTTTAATTAAACGTACCAGTCCTGGTTTAAGCTTAGAGAATATCCGTAATGCCGCTGAGTTGCCTGTTTAGACACTAGGGATGAGGGGGATAAGGGGGACAAGAAATTTTAGATTTTAGATTTTGGATTTTAGATTGAAATCCAATCCAAAATCACAAATCCAAAATCCAAAATTGTTTCCAATGCCCCATGCCCCATGCCCCATGCCCAAAAACAAATGAAAAATGACCAGAAGCCGTGAACCATTAATTAGTCTGGCACTGTATCACGCTTTTAAGTGGTCGGTTGTCAGCCCTATGCTCCATGCTTACTTTCGAGTCCAGATTTATGGTGCGGAAAATGTGCCTCAATCCGGGCCATTACTAGTCATAAGTAATCATGCTAGTTACTTTGACCCGCCAATTGTCTCCAATTGTGTACGTCGTCCAGTAGCGTACATGGCGAAAGAAGAGTTGTTTCGTGTCCCGGTTTTGGCGCAAGCAATTAAATTGTACGGTGCTTACCCAGTGAGCAGGGGCGCAGCCGATCGCACTGCCATTCGTTCTGCTTTAGAATGTATTGAAAATGGTTGGGCTGTGGGGGTGTTTTTACAAGGTACTCGCACTCCTGATGGTCGCATTACAGATCCAAAAAGAGGTGCAGCCCTTTTAGCGGCTAAGGCAAAAGCACCCATATTGCCAGTTAGTTTATGGGGTACTGAGGCGATTTTACAAAAAGGCTCGACTATGCCGCGTGCAGTTCCCATAACTGTCAGAATTGGTCAAGTAATTGATGCTCCTAATTCCACAAACAAAGAGGAATTGCAAGCGCTGACACAAAAATGTGCAGATGTGATTAACCAGATGCACGATCTAGGGCGATGACTCCGAAAATTGCGAAAATCTACTGAAGGGAGGTAGCGATCGCTCATAGCTTTCTGTAGGTTTAAAGACAATGCCTTTTGTGAACTGCTTATGAGCGCCTTGGAAGCTAAGAATTTTTGGCAAAGATTGAATAATCTAGCGTTAGTCCGTTTTTTGTTGTTAGTAGCTTCTGGTTGGGCAATTATACTACTTTTAGACTACTTTCAAGGGGTGATTGTGATTTTTACATTCGCCGCCATTTTAGCTTTTTTACTTAGCTATCCTGTAGAATGGCTGCGGCGTTTTTTACCCCACGGTTTAGCAGTTTTTGTAGTTTTCTTACTCAGTATTGTAGTGCTTGGCGGAATAGCAATCACCTTGGGTTTAGCAGTTTTATCTCAAGGGCAACAACTAATCGATAGTATAACTAATTTTTTAAATTCTTTAGCTCCTTTAATTGAGCGATTAGAAACATTTTTGCGTAGCCGCAATCTGCAAATAGATTTAGACTTTATTCAAGATCAGTTACGCAATCAAGCAATAAATAGTCTGGTGAGTAGCCTAGCTATTCTACAACAATTTCTGACAAATTTTGTAACATTTATATTAATTGCCGTTGTTGCATTTTTTATGCTTTTAGATGGAGAAAAAATTTGGCATTTAATTTTAAAAGTAGTACCAAGGCAACGACGCAGTAGATTTACTAATGTCATCAAACGCAGTTTTCTCGGATTTTTTCGCGGTCAGTTATTATTAACTTTGTTTTTAACAAGTGCGACATTGCTTGTGTTTGTATTATTAAATGTACCTTTTGCCTTACTTTTATCCGTGATCGTCGGTTTACTTGATGTTATTCCTGGCATAGGAGCAACATTAGGAGTTAGTACTATAACTTTAATTGTATTATCTCAAAATGTTTGGTTAGCGTTAAAAGTATTTGTTGCTTGTATTGTACTTCAGCAAATCCAAGATAATTTAATTGCGCCGAGAATCATGCAAGGTGCGCTGAATCTCAATCCTATAGTAGTATTTTTTGCTTTGCTAGTAGGTGCGAGAGTAGCGGGTTTGCTAGGGGTTTTTATTTCTATTCCTATAGCTGGAGTAATTGTATCTTTGTTTGAAATTGAGGAGATGCAATCTGAAGTTTAGTAATTGGTCATTTGTTATTAGTAATAGTCATTTACTAGGTTGGCTTGAAGAAAGAAACCTAACAAATGTAAAATTAATCTTAGACTGATAAAAAAATGAGGAACTATGCCGGATTTAAAAGCAGAATTAGCAGAAAATTTAGATGAAGCTGAGTGGGAATGGCTAATTCCTCATGTCAAAAGGGATGCAGTGATTGTAGTAGCGCTGGGACTAGACTTGTTGGATGTTGGATTAGCGATCGCAAGTGATAATATTCCCCAAGTGCAACTATGGATTGATGAGCAATTGATTACCAAGCCCACTACAGAACAGTTGGGAGAATGGAATAGCAATCCTCAAAAGCGCTTTCAAACACTCATTGTCCAGCCCTATGTTATAGTGCAAGAAATGGTAGATACATAATTTGCGATCAAGCAGAAAAATAGGAACTAAAAAATTAAATTGTAGTGCTGTGACAAGGATAAAGTTGTGCATTAAATTTCTAATTGATAGGGCGCTAAAGCGCAACTACGAACATTTTTTATTGCAACATTTTAGTCTTGTCAGTCCATTACAATTTATAGTTGATTTGATAAATTATTGATGACTAAACTAAAGCTTTCAATAAAGCCTGGAGTTTTAGTTGCACTTCTGCAAATTCTTTTTCTGGATCGGAACCTGCAACGATACCGGCACCTGCATATAGTCTAGCGCGATCGCCATCTATTAATGCTGAACGAATTCCTACAATAAATTCGCAGTTACCGTTAGAGTCTATCCAACCCAAAGGCGCAGCATATAAACCCCTTTCAAAGTTTTCGTAACGACGAATTTCTGCACAAGCAATATCTCTTGCTGCACCTGCTACGGCGGGTGTAGGATGCAATTGGGCGACAATCTTTAAAGGATGTACGTTAGCTGGAACTAGGGCGCTGATTGGCGTCCATAAATGCTGAATATTAGATAATTGTCGCAGGCGTGGTGGTAGTACCTGGGGTAACAGACCTATCTGAGATAGACGTTGAGTAATAAAATCAATAACTAGGGAATGTTCGTGCTTTTCTTTTTCACTATTTATTAAACTATTTGCATTAGCAGCATCTTCAGCAGGTGTTTTACCTCTTGGTGCAGAACCTGCTAAAGCATCAGTTATTAATTGTTGTTCATGAATACAGATTAAGCGTTCCGGACTAGCGCCAATAAAGTTTTGTCCTTTGCCATTACTTGTAGAAAATATATAGCAATTAGGATGTATTTGCCGGAGATTATTTAAAGATTTAAATAAGTTAAAATTATGGCTAGCTCTAACATCTAAGGCATCTGCTAAAACAATTTTAGTTAAATGATTAGAATGTATTTTATCCAAAGCAGATGAGACAGAACGTTTGAATTGGGCAGCATTTGTAACAGATTTTTTGCAAAAAATTGCCGGAAAATTGTCAATTTTGGGAGAATAATATTTTAAAGAATTGATAGTTTCAATTTTATTAAACAGAGTTTGGATTATGCTGGTAATATTGGCGGTTGCATTAATAATTGAATTCATTACTAATATGCAGCGCTGATTTTTGACAGCTATTTGCCAACGTGGTAGAAAAATTGTCGCTGAAGGGAATGGATAATCTGCTTGATAATTTTGATGGAAAAAGCTGAAATAGCAGAAAAAGTGCGGGCCAGAAAAAGGTTGGTTATTGTTACCAAAATTAATTATATTTTTTAGAGAATTTTTGATAAAATACTCGGCTTTACTAAATCGCTCAATACCATCAATATGTAATTCAGTTACAGAATCAATGGCAGCGATCGCTTCTCCTTTACCCTTATTTTCAAAATAAAAATTTATTTCGTTTACTTGGGCAAGTTTGTCTAATACAACTAAAGGGTCAACTAAGTCAATTTCTAAAGAAACATTCACAATTTGCCTGCTATGATTTTTGAGGCAATTTTGCTGAACTGCTGTCAGAAATTGGTAAAGGGCTTTGCGATCTACAAAGACGTTGTTACGACATGGTGAAACTGTCATGGATCTAGTAATAGTAAATTTTTTTTAAGTTAGCTTCCTAAAGTGCAATTAAACATGGTCGTATTTCTACAGGTAACATATTAAGTCGCCATTTCACCAGAGTATGGTTTGCCTTGTTTTTGGTGCTACAAGACCACGACAAGCCATGCTCAGTTTTATGTTGCAATTTGAGAATTATGTTTTCAGGAAAAACAGGAGTTTTTCGCAAATCGCCAACATTTAGTGTCTCTCAAAATAATAAAATCTAAAGTGTGAGTAAGCTTCTAGCAATTTAGTTGATCGCGACTGATGACTACAAAGCAGATTTTATATCCCAAATCCAAATTATGGATGGCGGCGATTAAACCGCCGATGTACAGCGTTGCCATTATGCCTATTTGGGTAGGAACAGCGGTAGCATTTGCAGAAACCAAAAATTTTAATGGAGCAATATTTTCTACTTTTATTGCTGCGGCAATTTTAATTCTGGCGTGGGAAAATATCAGTAATGATGTCTTTGATTCGGAAACGGGGATAGATCAAAATAAACATCATTCACTGGTAAATTTAACTGGAAAAAAGTTAGTAGTATTTTGGTTAGGAAATCTTTGCTTAGGTTTGGGGTTGCTGGGAATACTTGCGATCGCACTTTGGCAACAAGACCTAACTGTAATTTGGATAATTCTGCTTTGCTGTGCTTTGGGCTATATGTACCAAGGGCCTCCCTTTCGTTTAGGATACCAGGGTTTAGGCGAGATTCTGTGTTTTTTTGCCTTTGGTCCCTTGGCAGTCGGTGCAGCGTATTACAGTCAAACTCAAACTTGGTCAATGACGAGTTTACTAGCGTCAGTGATAGTTGGCATTGTTACCAGTTTAATTTTGTTTTGCTCCCACTTTCACCAGGTTGATGATGACATCGCCGCCGGGAAGCGATCGCCTATTGTCCGTTTGGGAACTCAAAAAGGGGCACAACTGCTGAATTGGTTTACCCTCAGTATCTATCCCCTAACTTTGATGCTTGTTTTGTGGGGTGTTTTTCCCATCTGGGTATTGTTGAGTTGGGTAAGTTTACCCTTTGCTGTTAAGTTATGTCGCCATGTCCAAGAAAATCATCATCTACCGGACAAAGTGAGTAATTGTAAATTTATTGCTGTAGCTGTGCATTTTTGGAGTTGTTTGCTGTTGGGTGTGGGATTTTTATTTTAGTTTTTGTCTCACGCAGAGGCGCAGAGAGAGAATGAACAGAGGTGACTTACAGATTTGAATTTCGTCCTCTAGCGCGGAAGTTTTTGCGATCGCTTACTACGAGTCATGGTAGTTGGGATATCCGCGAAAGCATTATTATTCGGCTGATTGATGAAGTAGGTAGGGATGGATGGGGGGAGATTGCGCCTATCAGTTGGTTTGGTTCGGAAACTCTAGAACAAGCTTTAGATTTTTGTCGCCAAATACCACAAGTAATCACAGAGGAGACGATTTTCTCCATTCCTGATTATTTACCAGCCTGTCAATTTGGTTTTGAATCAGCCGTTGAGGCACTAGGGACAAGGGAGTACAATCAATACCCCATGCCCAATAGCGCTTTATTACCATCTGGGGAAGCGGCGTTAAGTGTATGGCAAAAGCTGTATGAGCAAGGATATCGCACGTTTAAATGGAAAATTGGTGTTGATGCGATCGCTCATGAACTAAAAATTTTTCATTTACTAATTCACAGCTTACCAGCCTCTGCCAAACTGCGATTAGATGCAAATGCGGGGCTGAGTTATCAAGAAGCTAAGATTTGGCTAGAAAATTGCGATAAATTCCCCGCAAATATTGAATTTATCGAACAACCGCTTGCTGTTAAGGAATTAGAAGCGATGTTGCAGCTGAGTCAGAATTACACTACTGCGATCGCCTTAGATGAGTCTGTCGCTACCCTCTCACAACTCATAGATGCTTATCAACAAGGATGGCGAGGGATTTTTGTGATTAAGCCAGGGATAGCAGGTTCACCATCTCGGTTGAGGCAGTTTTGCCGACAGCATAACATCGATGCTGTGTTTTCATCCGTCTTTGAAACTGCGATCGGCAGACAAGCAGCACTCCAGCTAGCAACAGAATTATCTCAGCATAACCGGGCAGTTGGTTTTGGTATCAACCACTTGTTTGAAAAAGAAGAAGATACATGGCTGCAACGTCTATGGAAAGACCTTTAAACTATCTCAAAAAAATAGGCGAGCGTGATTGGTTAATTGGTTGTAATAGTCTGCAATTAAAGCAACTAGCTGAAGAATTGTATTTACAATTAACATCGCTTTGTGAATCTGGTATACCACCAAAAATAATTTTAGCTGAACGCCAACCAGAGCGATTTTTAGCAGGTTTTATTGCAGCTTGTGCAGCTAATTGTCCTGTGTTTTTGTGTAACCCAGATTGGGGAACACAAGAATGGCAACAAGTTTTTGATTTAGTTCAGCCAGATATAATTTTGCGAGATGGAGAGATAATCAAAAATTCTAAATCGCCTTTAATATTTAACTCAGAACTCATTAATTATTACTCATCGCTAATTATGATTCCCACAGGTGGCTCATCAGGGCAAATTAAGTTTGCCATCCACACTTGGGACACCCTAATGGCTTCTGTGGAAGGATTTAAAGAATATTTCCAGCTAAATTATATTAACTCGTTTTGTGTATTGCCGCTTTATCACGTCAGCGGTTTAATGCAATTTATGCGTTCTTTTACAACTGGTGGGCAACTAGCTATTCTGCCTTTTAAAGCATTAGAAACTGGTCAAATATATAATATTGAAACTTCAAATTTTTTCATATCTTTAGTTCCAACTCAGTTACAACGTCTTCTTCAAAACCCAAAATTAACTGAGTGGATATCGCAATTTGCAACAGTCATGTTAGGTGGTGCGCCTGCATGGGATGAATTATTAGAAAAAGCTAGATTTCACGGCATTCGATTAGCACCTACTTATGGCATGACAGAAACCGCTTCTCAAATTGCCACCTTAAAACCTGATGATTTTATCAATGGTAAAGTTAATTCTGGTCAAATTCTCCCTCATGCCCAAGTCACAATTTGTAATCAACAAGGCGAACTATTGAATAGCAATCAAATAGGTAATATAACCATTCAAGCTAAATCTCTAGCCCTTGGTTACTATCCAAAACTCTGGGAAAATCAGCATACTTTCCAAGTAGATGATGTTGGTTTTTTAGATACCCAAGGTTATTTAAATATTATCGGGCGTAATAGTGAAAAAATAATTAGTGGTGGTGAGAATATCTATCCAGCAGAAGTTGAATCAGCCATCAGAGCAACACAAATGGTTACTGATATTTGTGTAATTGGAATACCAGATACACATTGGGGACAAGCCTTAACAGCCATTTATATTTCCAAAGAATCCTATAGCTCATTAGAAATTAAAACAGCACTCCAAGATAAACTCTGTAAATTTAAAATTCCTAAAAACTGGGTTCCTGTTCCCAATTTACCCCGTAATTCTCAAGGTAAAATCAACCGCCAAGAGCTAAAAAAAATAGTAGAAGTAGCGTGTGTTATGCCGGAGGCTAACGCACCTTAAATGGCTGATGGTGCGTTATGCTAAAGCGATAACACACCCTACAATTTCTTGCTATCTTAATTTTAAATTTTCAATTTGTATTACATAGTTACCCTTGCCTTTCTTCTCTCTGCTTCCTCAGTGTCTCTCCGGTTCGTTTCCAACCAATTAACTATTTCAGCAGGCAATTCCTGCTTACTTCTACTACTCACATCAATACAAACGTGCCGAGTAATTGCCTTAGCAACTATCACATCAGCAATAGAAATCTCGTAAGCAATTTCAAACTTCTCACTACCTAATTTTTGCGGCATTAAACTAATTAACAACTTATCACCGCAAAAAATTGGGCGGAAAAAATCTACATTGGCATGAACAATCGGAAAACCTACCGAAGGATTGCTAAAAAAACCTTTTAAATCAATACCTGCTGCTTCTAGAGATTCTTCATAAGCTTCATGACAAATCCCCAAAATATTCGCAAAATACACTACCCCAGCAGCATCGGTATCTTGGAAGCGAACGCTACGGTTATAAGTGAATGGCATATTGAATGATTCAAAAATTCAAACATAAAAAGAGCAAGCCATCAGCCTGCTCTACAGAGTAATCTTACCGTAACCAAGTAATTTTTAGATATCAGTCCAAGGGTATGCAGTACCCACTCGACGATTGTAGAGATATTAGTTTAAGGGCGAGTAGATATCCTCAGAACTAGGATTGAGGTAGGGGCGTTGCACATCAACTAAGTGCCGGGTAAAGTGTCGGTTAATTGCGTGCATCCGTTCATCAAGAGCATTTTTACCTTTGTGCCAAGCTTCCAACAAACCATTAGCGACAATTTGACAGCGGTTCATGCCAAAACTTTCTTGTGCGGCAAATTTTTTGATAGGTTCTTCAGCTAAACCTAACCCTGGCGCCAAAAACTTGGTAAATAAGGGTATGTCGGGGTAAAAATGGGATTCGTGTTCTGCATACACAGCTTGTAGAACTTCACGAATTTCTAGATAGTCGTGACGTTCAAAGTAGAGTACTCCGGCGTCGTAACGCCCATAAGCAGAAGGATTGTAGGGAACCTGGAAGCTAAAAGGAATACCCGCCTCGTTCAATTCCATTGTCAAACTATCCATGAGAGCGATCGCACCAAATGGTGTGATATTAAAATAAATTCGCCCTGCGCCTAAATCACTCTCTGGGTTGTCTTGTCTTTCCTGTCCGAAGTTGCTAACTGCCAAGTAACAGCCGTTTTGCAAGCGATTCTTGGGCATCCATATTGACACCAAGTCACCTGCTTTTGCAGATTGAGAATGGGGTTTAAGATGACAGTCTGGCTCGATGTACAGTGTCAATCCACCCTTGTTCACAGCCATGCTACCATCAGGTTCTTGCCGCAATACTTCCCAACTAGGGTCAAAATAACCTGTACCGTGATTGCAGTTATGTAGCCGTTCGTAAAATTCCCCATCAATTCCTAGAGTGGAATTATTTTCTAAATTTTGGTGTGGTAGATGATTCGCAGAATCCCCATTGACTGCCAAAATATTTTGCAGAGAGCCATTGTAATAGATACCGTAGAGAAAATTCCGTAGTAGTAGAGTGAGGTACTTATTTTGTAAATCTGCGGAATTTTGCTGAAATCTATCTGCAATTTTCGCTGGCAAGGCAAATGGTTGATAATTCGGATGGTAAATACAAAAGTTCGACTCAATTTGGATATTGCTAGCAATATCAAATAAGGTGTTTAGTGGTTGATGAACAGAAGAATATACCATGAGTTGATCAAAACCTCAAAATTTAGAATGGGAAATTAGACAAACAACAAATAGTCAAGAGCTTGACTTCCCTGATACAAACTTATTCTGTGTGAGGAATAGAATAAAAATTTCAAATGCAAAAATACAATTTTGCATGGTAAATAGTTCGGTTTATTTAGCTTAACAACCGCGTAGGCGGGTTTTTTCGTAATAAAGGCGAACCAATTGCTTCTCTCTTTCTGGTTGAGGAAGTTTATGGACTTTAGCCACAGGTTTTAAGATTTCTGTCTCAGAAATACCAAAAACTGTCAATATACCTTGCTCTGGCATAGTCAATAAATTTTTGGCAACTTGCAGCTTACAAATGTCAGCATTATCGAAATCTTTGTGACATTTAATTTTGTCCTGAATTTGATGAATTAAAGCTAATCCAGCAAACTGGATAACTCGCAAAATCAAATCATGGCGGTACTCCAAAATCATCGGGAAAGCATTGAGATAACCCTGAATCAAAGCTAGGATTGAAGGCTGAAGAACCTCCAGCGGTGTCACCGCCAGGTGCAGAGATTCTTCTAACTCCAAAGTAGAGTCTACTACCAGACTCGAAAGCCAAATTTCTAAATAGCTTGCTATTAAGGTTCCCAAATCAAAAGCGGGATCTCCCCAAGCGCAAGCTTTCCAATCAATCAATCTTACCAAGCAATTATCAAGCTGCTGCCACCGTGAATGAACCAAAATATTGTTCAGCTGCAAATCGTTATGAGTTAAGCAGCAAGGATTCCATTCGTATGCTAAGTCTGCAATTGCTGATTCTAGACTTTCGTAACGCTGAGAAAAAGTATAAAACTTCAACGCTTCCGTAGAAACTCTGCCAAAAATCTCTGGTGTAATCGACTCTATCCCTTGGGCTGGATTATAGAAGTTATAACGAAACTGTCCTGCGGGAGCAGTGTTCATAAAATCGCGATACTCTCGACCATTGAAAGTAGCACGGTGTAACCCCGCCAATGTAGTACCAATAGCTGAGGCAATATCATCTGCAAAAATATCAGTTTTTTGGTAGAAACTTCCTAAATCTTGATAGTCACTTAAGTATTTACGGACAAGGATAGAATTTTCCTCGTCAAAATGTATTAATAATGATGCGATCGCAGAAATATTACCGATAACCGGAAACTGCTGTAGCAATTGATGAAATAGCCATTCATTGAAAAACTCATCAGAAGTTCCATCATCATTATTGCTACGTTCTTGTTTAACAAGTAGTTTGCGATTATCTGCCAGATTTACTAGTAAATTGAAATTTTTACTCCTGTCTGGTAACTCAGATTCGCCTGATGCTCCATCTTCTGAGCTACACAGACCTGCATCTTGCAGATACTGGATAACGTTTTGAGAAGACAGTGATAATACCATGTATTATTATTTCCTAGTACGTAAAATTGCGGACAAAATCACCTATTTCAGGATTAGCCTAGCTCTAGCAGTTTTCGGTAGATAGCAACTAATGTAGGAATATCAATAATTATTCGTACTATCTACTAATATCCCATCTAACCTAATAAAACCTGCCAAAATGGCACTATCTCTTTTACTGTTCCTTTAAAAACTGGCTGATTACCCTATGCAATCTTTACACTTTTGTGCAGAGTTACGTAGGTGTATGTTAACTGCTTAGGGTGTGTATTTTGATCTAGCCCTATTTTCGGCTTGCAAGCTCTGCAACTAAAATTAATGATTTTATTCATACCGCGATCGTGTTGTATTCAAGTAAGTGGTAGCTCAGGTTACGAGTGTTAAACACTTGTGAAATTTCGCTTCATCACATTAGGTGTTCGTAGTTGGTGCAGCATTTGACAACTCACTCTCAAATTAACAATGGCACTAAAGTTGTTACTATTACTGCAAATAAAAAATTCTTAATTGTGCAATAGATAACTAGTAAAAAACTATGAGTAATAGATTTTGTTAAATACTAATGATTCATGTGTAGAGGTGAGCAAAAAATGTATTCACTATCACATTTATTTCATGCTTAACACCACTAACAATCTCTTAGACTCCTTGATTTATAAAACATTCTATCCCGCATTCATATTTTTATTTATCAATACAAAGCCAAGAAAACCGGATGTTTTAGCTGAGTAGTGATGATTTTTTTTTGTTAATTTTTAATCATTATTTCTGGAACACACGGTAGCCTGTCGCCTTTGTAACTAAATGTTTACTTACCCATTCTCTGTGAGGCTACACGTTATCGCTCGCCGCAAGCTAATAATATGCATCTTTATATGGAGTTGGGAAGAGGGGTATAACTCATCACACAGGGAGCAAGAGTCTAATTTATTTTGCGAGTAATAAATGAAATCCTGCTCCTATTCTTTAACTTTTTTCCTCATCTTCTTTTCTGCTGGTTCTTTTTTTGGCTTTGTCGCGGGTTTATCTTTCTTTTGCGGCTGCGGTAAATTTGATTGCAAGATAAAATTCTCAAGTGAATCGTCTTGTTGGACAATCTGTAGACGGAGAAACTGCGACCACACTTCTTTGTTGAGTAAATTTAAAGCTGTATCGCGGTTGTGTGTGGCGATCGCATTCATAATTTGACGCCATCCTTCTCGCAAGGAATCAACAAAAACCTCGTCTCCTGTAACCTGACTTAGCAACGCAAGCGCCAATTCAAAACATTTTGAATCAGCAGGTAAATTATTCGACCTTAACCCCGCAAGTATCACATTTAGCCATATTGGTAACAATTCCAGCCAGTTATTTGTCTCTATTTCTGTAATTGCTATCTCTTCCATTCGCAGCGCACCCCAAATGCACAAAGCCTCTACAGCTATTTGCACATCACGGCTTTCTAAAGCCTTTGTCCATAATTGTTGAGCGTGGGTTTGAAAGCGATTGGCGAGCAATTTATATGCTTCCTGAACTTGCTGGGGAATTGTTACTTGGTACACCAATTCGCCTACTGGTAGTTGATAACCTCCGGAGAAAAGCCAGTGATAAGAACCACAAAGATAAATTTCTCCATCAACTATTACTTCTTTGACATGGGAATCTCCCAAGCAAACAACCTGTACAGAGGGTAAACCTTCAGGTGTTTTGATTGCTTGTAGTTTTTCCTCTATTTCTGGAGATATTTGTTGTTCTTCTCGTATTCCATATCCAAGTAAAATCCCAACTCCGCGCTTGGCTGATTGCTGTAGTAAATTCAGGAATTCCTCATCCACAATATTTAGCCAAGGAGAGTAGATAATAATCTGATGCTTTGCCTTATTGATAATTTCTAGAAAAGTTTGATTAATTTGGCGATCGCGTAACTGTATAACTTGTTTTTTATTAACTTCCAAAGCCTGTTGACGAATCTTTTCCAGTCTGGCTTCAATTTCACTATTTTTATAATTAAGAACTGCTTCCTGCTCAAAATTGATGCTTTTGTTTGATAATTTACATACAGCATCTAAAGCAACTTTACCTTCAGATAGCAATATTTCTAGCCATTTTGACCGGGAATCTAAAATTTGCTTTCCTCGTCGCAGTTGTAAGCTGATTTTATCTTCTTTAGCATTAAAAATTACAAAAAGAGCTATTTTTCTCCAAATAATTTGAGTTGGAGCTAATACCCTAAAAGCAGTGACAAGCTTTCCGGCTTCTGGTACATGAAGAGCTACGCCTGAAGCCTGAAGACTTGTTTGGATTTGCTCCAAACTTAAAGAAGAAATCTCATTAATTTTATAATTAATATTTAGAATATTAGCTAAACTCGGCAGGTTGATAACTTCCTCATTTAATGGTTCAGCCTGAAAAGTTACAGTTTCGCCTAAAGAATCTCTAATCGCCTGAATTTGTACACTATATGGAGGCTGTGGTACAGAACCTTTCTCATAAAATAAGCGCCCTTGCTCGGTAACTGTAATTGGTGATTTTTGTGCTAGAGTTTGCAACTTTTGCAGAGTTGCAATTGTACTTTGCACAAATACCATATCAAGTCCAAGTATGGATGCTAATTCATTAGCTGTTGGGGGTGGATCGAATTCAATCCCAGCACGAATGATAAATTCTTCAAGTACGTTAAATGGACGGGGTTCTGTAATAGTAAGTTCTACAGTTGTTTGATGCAAACTATAGCGTAATTGACGCGCTGCTAAAACTAATAAGTTAGGATTTTGCGTTTCAATTTCTTCAGCTATATTGCTAAGACTATCATCAATAGGTTTAGCCGAGGATGCGTGAAACATCAACGAAACCTCCATGATGATTTACAATATTGGCAACCTCTGAGTACATATTGCCCACTTTACCTGGTTGTTGGGTAAATAAATCGTGACAACCCACAATTACCAGTAATTCTTGAGCGCGAGAAAAAGCTACATTCACCCGTTCTGGCTTTTTCGCAAATCCTACATCTCCCTTATTATTGTTGCGAACCATACTTACAATTACAACTGGGCGTTCCATACCTTGAAATCTGTCAACTGTACCAGTCCGAATTTGCAATGAAGGGAAAAGTTCTGATTGTAAGCGTTCATCAATTTTTCTCAGTTGAGCGCCATAAAATGTAATTACGGCGATTTCTTTTTTAGGTTCGCCACAAGCAACTTTCGCAGCCCAAGTATTTTCAAATTGCTGACACAAAGCTTCAATTACATCAATTTCCTGAAGATTAAATAAGGAAGTTCCTTCACGCTGTTCTTGAAATTCATTTTCTCTGGGCATTTTAACCCAAAGTAAATGATGTTCTGCTTGAATGATTTCACCTGCTAAATCATGAGCGCGTTTAATATCAGGCTGTAAAATCCCGCATTCTAGTTTACCCTCATAAAATTGATTGATTGCACCCATAATATAAGGATGCATTCGATATTGGGTAGTTAACATTTGTTTGATGCTTTGATCTGCATCTTCAAATTGACTTTTAAATAGCGATTCTTCTAAAAATTGCAGTTCATCTCGTGTACTGCCAATTTCTTGAACAACTTCTTCTAAAGTGCTAGTATCCAGCATCGGTGGTAGTTGTTTATGGTCGCCTACCATAACTAACTTTTTACCCTTTAAGGCTGGGATAAGTAACTCTGGTGGAGTACACTTGCTAACCTCATCAACAATGACGACATCAAAGGATTGAAATTCTTCCGAAAAATCTCGACCTGCTGCTTGTACACAGGTGATACCAACGACGTTAGAATTATCTAAATAAATTTGTCTTAAATCATTGCGATCGCGCTCAGATGGGTTGCGTACTTTTTCAATCCAATCTTGGATGAATCCTTGATATTTGTTGAGATGAGTTTCATCCTGAGTGAGTTGCTTTTGCCAAGAGTCAAACTGAGATTTGATGCCACGTAAAAATTCTAAATCGCACAAGTTATTAGGGGTGGTTTTTGGCTTAAATTTATCGTGTATGGCTTGCCATTCTATCTCCCACCATTTTCTTTCTAATAACAAATTTTCTGATGGCTGCGGTTGTGCTTTTTGGGTAATTTCAGCTATTTCTATTTTTAGGCTATTAAGTTGTTGTTGAAAAATTGTAGTTTCTTCCTGTAACTTTGATAAATGTTCAAATAAAGTAATTTTAATATCTTCTAATACAGCAAAAGGCTCTAGTGATGTAATCAAAGTTTCAAGCTGACTGAGATGATTTATCCAATAATGAACGTGCTTGGAGAATTCTTGAGGTTTTTCCCAAATATTTGCTTGGGTTGTGAGATATTTTTCAGCTAAAGTACGTAATTGATTAGGAACGTTTGACTGTTGGTTGAGTTCTTGCAAAATATTGATAACTCTTGCAAGTTTTAGATTAGCATCTTGTCTGGCTGTTTCTATAGAGTGTTGAGCATTTAATATTTGCGTTTGGGCAATCTCATTATTTTGTAGTTCATTTAATTGTTGTTGCAGATGTTGGATCTGCTGTTCTGTTTCAGTTTTGACTTTGAAAACACATTGTCTGGCATTTGCTAAGATGCTGTCTATGAGTTCTTGGGTAATTCGGCTGAGAGTAGATTCGCTATTATCTGGTTCCCAAGCAGCACCA
The DNA here is from genome assembly GCA_034530615.2 of Aulosira sp. ZfuVER01. Taxonomy (GTDB): domain Bacteria; phylum Cyanobacteriota; class Cyanobacteriia; order Cyanobacteriales; family Nostocaceae; genus Aulosira. Next base: position 13,374 of record JAVRCV020000011.1, on the reverse strand, counting down.
TAAGTTTGTTGAATTCTGTTTAAAAGAATTTGAGTTGTTTCAACTAGAGTTTTTCGCTGATTTACCGTGAGATATTGATAGTTATTAAATTGTTGATAAATTTCTTGCCACTGAGTGCGCTCACTCATTTCTAATAACAAAGGAATTTGGCTAAAATTTTGCTGTAAAAAATAGCCAAAACTATGTTGTTTACCTTTTCTGTCGGTAAAATTACCCTCTATTTCATAAGTTATTGCTTTCGCTAATAAATCCCAGTCTGGTAGATTAACTGTATAGTTGCCTGGCATCAGTGAGATTTTTAATGAATTAGCCAGCATCACTAATTCCGGTGGTAATTGCATCAAATCTACTGTTAATGCTTGAGTAGTCTGTCGAGAATTATCCAAAATTTCCGATATGCGTGAATTCGCCGTAGACTTCCACTCTTTAACGGCGTTGATCGCTAATTCGATTTCTTGTTGGCGATTTTCCCAAGTTTGGATTGTTTGTTGTAGACTTTGCTGTTTGCTAAAAAATTGCTGATGCTCTTTTTGCAACTGATGTAAATTATTAGAGTGCTGTTTAAAAACTTCTACGGCTGCTGCAACTTCTAACATTGCTACATTTGCACCCTGAGCATAAATTAGCGCAGTTCTAAATTCTGGAATTCCCTCTGCTATAGTTTCACGTAGCCAAACGGCTAATCCAAAAGCACCACATTGAGGTTGAACAAAGCCAAGTATATTCGTCAAGCTAATGGCTTTACTGACATTTACTAAAAAAGTTTTGACTAAATCGTTACCTTCTGTATAGGGTCTAAGATGAGGTAGGAAGTTTGTAACTTCTGGAGCTTCCCAATTAACAATATTGGGAGCATTGAGGAGGCTTTCTAAGCCAGAAAACAAAGTTTCTACTTCAGTTTTTTTGGCTAAGGCTTCCTGATAAAGTGATTCTTGCTTTTTTAAAGCAATCTCTAATTGTGGCTGGAGTTGATTTACTTCTTGCTGACTCTGCTGAAATTCTTCTTCTACTTGGAAGTAAGCAGCAAATCTTTGTGATGATGCCAACAATTGACGGAAAATATCTACATTTTTGTGGCGTTTACGGAGATTATTCTCACAATCAGTAGCAGTATTATCTAACCAAGTCCCAATAACTTGGTCTTCTAAAAATGGCTGTCCTTCCTCCCCGACTTTTTCGGCGCGTCCTTTGCGTATCGCCCGAATTACAGGGTTATGAACTAATCGGCTGAGGGCGTTATCAACTGCTAAATTAGCTTGAGAAGCTATCAGAGTACGTCCACCTCGTAGCGCAATTTGATAGCAAATCTCAGCAATTACGGTAGTTTTGCCTGTACCAGGTGGCCCTTGAATCAAAACCAGATCCTCGGCAGAAAGTACTGTTTCTACTGCTGCTTTTTGACCAGGGTTAGCAGAGGACAGTAATAAATCCTGTGGTTTTAGTTGGACAGTTTTTTGAATTGGTCTAGCTTGAGAAGCGTCGAATAAGAAATTCCCCAAGTAAGGATTTTGAGTGCGACCATTATTCAAATCGTCTAAGGCTTTTTTCTTGCGTTGAATTTGTCTAATGTCGCCCAGTGCTTCAAAACACAAAAATCCAGTGTTGGGAAACTGATAACGTCCGCTTGCTATGTAGTCAGCTAAGTCACGTTCCAGCCTGACGCTGATAATGCAGCGCTTGGGGTCAATTTCTTCAATAGATCCTAACAAGCGGCTTTGTTGCCAGTTTTTTCCTGTGGGTGCAACCTCAAACAGCTTTATGTCATCGTTTTTGGCTTTTCTTACCCGTTCCCAAAAGTTGCTTTCATCTAAGGGATTTTCGTTAGAACCGTCAAGGGTTGCTGATGTGACATCAATTTCAAAACTGATTCGCCTTTTGAAGTTGTAGTTGTGGTTTGTATAAGGTACACAGAATTGACGTGCTTGAGCAATTCTTTCTTCAATTTGCAAAAATGCTTTCCAAGCTTTGAGTTGTTCTTCTGTAGGCACATAGTCGCCACATACTGGCGCAGCAACCATGCGTGTAAAGACTGATGAGGGAAGCCCGATATGATGCTCATGGTTGGGCAACAGCCGTAAGCGAAAGGGTACAGCATAAGCATCGGCTTGTCCCCGTGAGGTTTGGAGTAAATAAGCAGACAGTATTTTTAAACCGTTGTCACTATTTGGTTGGACTGCGGCTTTAAATCCTAAAGTTTTTCCTAGCTTCTGAAGTCTGAGGGGTAATTTACTATCTTCTGAGTCTGTCGCTACGACTAAATCCCAAATTTCTTCTTTTGCAGCTCGTCCAGCGCCCTTGCGACGGACATAAAATAGACAAGGCTTTTGACCGAAACATTCATACATTAACTCGTGGGCATATTCTCGGCGTTCCCCAAATTCGGGATATTCTGCAACCGCAGCCGCGCTTTCAAGATGGCGGATAAAACTATCAATTGTGGAATTTACGAACATATAGCCCCAATCTTCTGAGGCTTTTTTCATCCTTGAGGAATTTGCTGGAAGAGAAGCAACCTTTGCGGCGGGTGGTTTGGCGACTTTGCGAACTCGTTCAGCCTCGAATTCTGAGATTGAACTGCTGGGGCTTTTGGCTACAATGTTGAGTTCAGCACAAATTGCTAGTAGCTTCTTGCTGTCTACTTTTAATTCGGTTGAGAGTTCGTAGATTCTGATTTTGGTGTTGTTCATCCAGTAACTTGGGTTACTTGCGCGGAAGTTCTAATTATAAAATCTCACGCGGAGACGCAGAGGCGCAGAGAGGCAAGGAAAGATTTAGAGTTTATATTGTCGATAAATTTGACTGGCAGCACGATGCAGTAGTGAGTGTCGCCAGACGAGGGAGTTCAAATCATCGGCGTAACCGCCACCAATGACGCAGGCGATGGGGTAGCCGGAACTCACACAAGTACTCAAAACCTGCATTTCTCGACGGAAAATGCCAGTGTCGGTTAAAGCTAATTTTCCCAGGCGATCGCCTACATGAGGATCAACTCCGGCATCATAAAAAACTAAATCTGGCTGCACTTGCGATAATAAATCTGGTAAATACTTTGCTAAGGTTTGCAGGTAGGCGTCATCTTCCATGCCTACTGGTAGGGGAACATCCAAATCGCTTTTCTGTTTGGTGCCAGGAAAATTGACTTCACAATGCATCGAAAATGTGAACACGCTTTCGTCTTCTTGGAAAATAAATGCTGTTCCGTCGCCTTGGTGTACATCTAAATCCACAATTAAAATTTTTTGCACAAGTCCGAGTTTTTGTAAAACGCGGGATGCGATCGCTAAATCATTGAAAATACAAAAACCAGATCCATAACTGGGAAAAGCGTGGTGAGTTCCACCCGCTGTATTGCAAGCTAAACCCTGACTTAGTGCTAGTTGGGCAGTGAGTATTGTACCACCGACCGCTACACAGGTACGATTCGCCAGTGCTGGACTCCAAGGTAAACCAATGCGCCGTTGGGCTTTAACATCCAAGGTTCCCTCACAATAAGCGTGAACATAGTCTGAAGTGTGAACCAACTCTATCAACTCTGGTGGCGGACGTTTTGGGGTATGACATTGTTCGATTTGCACCACAGCATCAGCTAATAGCAATTCGTATAGTTGACGGAACTTAGCCATCGGAAAGCGATGTCCTGGCGGTAGCGGGGCAATGTAATCTGGGTGATAAATAATTGGTAAGTCCATAGGCGTTTGTCATTGGTCATTTGTTAAGAAGGCAATAGGCAAGAGTCATTTATTGTTCTTCTTGTCAACGCCACTTGCTACAACGCGGGGAACCCGACGGACAGTTTGCTCAAGTCGGGAAACCCGCCCATGCAACTGTCCTCCGCAACGCAGTGGCTCCCCCTTGTCCCCCTTGTCCCTCTTCTCTCATCCCCGTGTCATCTTCGATAAATGTTTACACTAAAAGTTACAAGCAGAACATAGCAATCAAGCCTCAGTGCTTAATTTGTAACCGATGATGCAACTAAAAACTCTGTGGCAACCCGGTAGTGGCAATCCGGAGAATCCCGAAAATTTAGCTACCATTGGTCAATGGTGGGCAAACCTCAATGGTAAAGAAGTTACTTGGCAACAACGCATAATTACGCAAAATAGCGAAGTTGAGCAACTAGACTGGGAAGCAAAAAGATTTGATGAAAATTTTGCGATCGCTAACCCAGAAATTCGTGGTATTACTCTCTATTGGTGTAAACCTGATTCCCCTCAGGAACGTAACACCACACCGTACAAACTAATTCTTGATAGCCTGCACCAATATTTATATATTTTTCCTCAGTCACAAAAAGAACTAGTTATCCGCGTAGGTTTAAAGACTATTGCCTATCAAACAATTTCTCTCACAAACCCCCAATATTTATATAATCCATCTGGTGAAAACTACATCCTCACTTTACAGGATGCAACGCAACAGCTAGAAGTAAAAGTTACTATGAGTTCAGAAAATCTCAAACAGTTACTTCGGCAACTTACAAGGTAAAATTTACCAAATGTGAGTTACCCTCATTGAGTCCCGTAATTTTAAATATCCAATTTCAAATTGATTATGATGCAATGGATTCTGCCGATTGTATTTATTTTAGCTGGCTTACTAGCTGGAATAATTGGGGAAAAATTTCTCTTCAAGAAGCTGAAAATATTTGTTACCAAAACAAAAATTCCTGGAAGTGAAATTATATTTTCCTCCCTACATCGCATGACCTTTCTTTGGTTTGCGATCGCGGGATTTTTGGCAGCTATTCTGAGCGCTCCGATTAAGCCAGATGTTGCTAACTTACTGCAAAAAATTATTACTATAATTGTACTGTCCTCAGTGACTCTAGTTTTGGCTAGATTGACTGCTGGTTTTGTGAATTTATTTACCCATAGAACCGAAGGAGTTTCAGCATCACTAGTTGCTAATATCGCTAAAGCTACTGTCTTAGTTTTAGGGTCATTAATTTTATTACAAACATTAGGTGTCCAAATTACACCAGTAGTCACAACATTAGGGATTAGTGGTCTTGCAGTTGGTTTAGCACTTAAAGATACGCTAGAGAATTTGTTTTCTGGTTTCTACTTATTGATTTCCAAGCAAGTCAGAACCGGAGATTATGTCAAACTAGCAGATAACCATGAAGGATATGTTATAGATATTTCTTGGAGAAGTACAACTATTAGAGAACTTTCTAATAACGTCATAATTGTCCCCAATTCTAAGCTAGCCTCAGCAATTTTTATTAATTATCATCTACCAGTCAAAGAAATTACATTAACACTTAATGTCGGAGTAGATTATGAGAGCGATTTAGAACAGGTAGAAAAAGTAACTGTTCAAGTTGCTAAAGAAGTAATGCAAGAGATAGCACCAGAGTTAATCGCAAATGAACCTTATATAAGGTTTAATAAATTTGGTGATTTTAGTATAGATTTTACTTTATATATGCGCGTCAATGAATTTTTTGACCAGCGCATCGGCAAGCATTTATTTATTAAGAAATTGCACAAACGCTATCAACAAGAAGGAATTAAAATACCTTTTCCCACTAGAGAGTTGTATATGCAGGAAAATTCAGCACAAGTCGAACGTTGAAAAACGAAAACCCGGTATTTATCTGAAAATAAACCGGGTTTTTAAAATTAGTAAATTACTCGTCTATTTCTCACTTTCTCCCAGGAGTACGTCCACTTTCATCGTTGCTACCACCGTGGGGATGAGAATTACCAGGGTCGCAACCTTCTGCACCATTACCAATACCTTGGTTACAATGACGGCGTGGTTTTTTACTTTCTGCTGGGGTTATAGTTTCATCCAAAACTTCAGAACGTTGAGTTCTTTCGACAGCATACTGAGAGGATATATCTGCCACTTCACCAGTGCTGACTAATGATTTGTATATCAAAGCAGTGACTTCAGCTCTAGTTGCTACTTTATTAGCATTCAGAGTTTGCACATCAGGATAATTGACTACAATACCTCGTTGTGTGAGTGCCGCGATCGCATTGCGGACATCGCTACGAATTGAAACAGCATCGGTGTAAGCGGCTAAAATCGTTTCCGTAGAACCGCTAAATGTGTAGTTTAGACCTCGTGCTAAGGTTAGCAAAACTTCCAGGCGAGATAGACTTTGAGCAGGGTTAAATTGATTACTCGAAACTGCTAAAAAGCCTTTTGAATAAGCCTCGCGGATAGCACTATAAGCCCAGTGGCTGGTAGAAACATCCCTAAAACTGATAGGGTTGCGAACTTTCACCTGGTCAAAAGCCTGACTCAGCATCGCTGCAAATTGGGCGCGAGTCAACTGTTCATCTGGACGGAAACTACCATCAGGAAAACCTTGGATAATTTGTAATGCTGCTAATTCAGCAATAAAATCTTTAGCCCAGTGATTTTCTGATACATCATCAAACTTAACTTGAACGCTGTTGTCTACACCAACCTCGCGATAATTCATCATCATCTGGCTGACATTATAGACAGAATTGTTGTCATCGCTGAGTGCAATAATATCCACCACTTCACCAGGTCTAGCCTTCAAAGCTAAAGCTGAACTGGAACTGAAAGCATTAATTGATTGGCGCACCAAGGTATACTCACCTTGAGTGAAAGAGGTAGGATAAACGCTGGTTGCTGGAACTGCTGACCAACCTTGGACTTGGAATTCGCTAACATTGATTGACTGTGAACTACTCAGGAAGCTAACACGTTCGTTGCTAACTTGAGTGAAGTAGTCGTAGGTGGTAGTACCTGAGTCAATGTTGCCGTCCGAGTTCGTATCAACACCATAGACAGTGCGTACAACTTGATACTCACTGGGGTTAGCAGACAAGATTAAATTAACTGTCGTATTTGCTGCTAAACATTCAAATTCGCTGTAGCCAATAAAGCGGTTTTGAGTATCATACAACCGTACGATAACGCGATCGCCTGCTCTTAAGCCCTTCACAAATTTGGCTTTTTGCTTAATCTTGTACTTGTAATCACCCAAAAACCGTTCTTTTAAATAACCCTTGCCACGTTTACCCTTGACAGAAATACGGGTAATTACTTCCGAAAAATTACCAGCAGGTTGCCAAACAGCAAGATTAAAGCCAGTTGCTTTTCCCTTTACGGAATTACTACTAGTGATTACCTGGTTGCGGCGTTCTGTCGTCACAGTTCGCTGCCGAATAGTGGTGCTACGGGTCGTTTCTACTTCTTTATCAGCTAAAAGTTGTTGACTTGTAGAATTTCCTAGTGTTTGTGCGATGTTGGTAGAAGACCCTGAAGCCGTGTTGGCATAAGCTGTTGGCGAAAACATTGCTACAAACGTAGCAGCAACAACAACTTTGCTTAAGTAAGCTAAGTAACTCTGATTTATGTGTTTCATCTCAGTCCATACCGATGGGCTATTAGGTCAAGGGAAATTTTTATTTCCTGGAATTATTAATCCCGTAATTTAGATGAAACTAACATGAATAATTTATACTTAGCCAAATAAAAACCACACTTTTAGTAAAGTAATATTACTGATTGCTATCGCGCAAATCTTTTTACCTCATCCACGCTTAAGGTAAGTGTTTTTGCAACTTGCTCCACACTTAAGCCCAACTCTAATAATTTAGGTATTGCATCCAGTCGTGCTTGTTCAGCCGTTTGCTCTTAACCCAAGTGGGGTTGGTTCAAAAATAAATAGCATTTTGTTCAGAATTGTTACAGGTGGGAGATATTACTATAAAAAAAATACTTTAGGAATCTTAATAATGAATTTAACTACCCAGCCGTTACCTTCAGTCACTTTGGAAAAATACCTTTGGACTTGGCAGGGCTATAAAATTCAGTACACTGTCATGGGTACAGGTCGCCCTCTGGTGCTAGTTCACGGCTTTGGTGCTTCTATTGGACACTGGCGCAAAAATATCCCAGTTTTAGCAAATGCTGGTTATCAAGTTTTCGCTATAGATTTATTGGGTTTTGGCGGTTCTGAGAAAGCAGCAATTAATTACAGCGTAGAAGTATGGGTGGAACTGCTCAAAGATTTTTGGACAGCACACATCAAAGAACCTGCTGTATTTATCGGTAATTCCATTGGCGCACTTATCAGCTTGATGGTATTAGCAGAACATCCAGAAATTGCTGCGGGTGGTGTTTTAATTAACTCTGCTGGTGGGTTGAGTCATCGTCCCCACGAATTGAACCCACCGTTACGGATTGTGATGGCAGCTTTTAACAGAGTAGTGCGATCGCCTATTACAGGCAAATTAGTCTTTAACCGCATCCGTCAAAAAGCCCAAATTCGCCGCACCCTCTACCAGGTGTACCGCAACCGCGAAGCTGTGACAGATGAATTAGTTGATTTACTTTATACCCCAGCTTGCGACCCAGGAGCGCAGCAAGTTTTCGCATCTATTCTTACAGCACCTCCCGGCCCTACTCCGGCGGAACTTTTACCTAAGGTAGAACGTCCTTTGTTGGTAATTTGGGGTGCTGATGACCCTTGGACACCAATTACGGGAGCAAAGATTTACGAAGAAGCGCGTGAGAATGGCAAAGCAATCAAAATTATTCCCATTCCTAACGCCGGTCATTGTCCCCATGATGAAGTTCCAGATGTTGTCAATACCCAAATTGTGGATTGGCTAGCGCAAAGGTGATGATTTCGCGCATAGGCGTCTTCTCGGCGTCTATGCGCCTTTGTGCAAGAGGGATCTTAACTTTTTCCCAATTCGCGTAAAGGATGAGGATGAAACAAGATACAAGCTACCTCTGGTGAGCGAAAAAATCTGATTTTTTTCGCTATTCAGGAGTCACTTGCATGAGTGAGGTAGCTTGAGAATTCATTCTTCATCCTTGATTTGACCAAATTAAAATCGTGTGGTGATTGTCTATGGAACTTGATGTGCGCAATGGATATCAAGGGGATACTCCCTTAGGTAACTATCCAGATTTTTCTCAGCAAGGCTATCAAGTTATCCAAGAATTAGGACGTAATCGGGAAGCGGGACGTACTACTTATCTAGCTTATGAACTCAAGACTGACCAAAGAGTAGTGATTAAAGAGTTTCGCTTTGCTAGTGTAATCCCTGATTGGTCAGGTTTGAAAGCTTATGAACGCGAAATTAAAATCTTGCAACAACTAAATCATTCTCGCATTCCCCGTTATGTAGATTCTTTTGAAACATCAACGGGTTTTTATATGTTGCAAGAATATAAAAACGCTCCATCGTTAGGATTACAACGCAGCTTTCATCCTGAAGAAATTCAACAAATTGCTGTTTCAGTTTTAGAAATTTTGGTTTATCTACAAAAGCGAATAGCACCCATTATTCATCGGGATATAAAACCCGAAAATGTTTTAGTTGATGACCTGCTTAATGCTTACCTGATAGATTTTGGCTTGGCTAAAACACTAGGTGCAAAGATGAGTCTCAGCAGTTTTGCTGTAGGAACACCAGGCTTTATGCCACCAGAAGAACAGTTTGGTTATCCCCTTACAGAGGCTTCAGATTTGTACAGTTTAGGAGCAACACTAATTTGTTTACTCACTCGTACCCGTTCTGTGGATATTAGTCAGTTAATTGATGCTAAACATCGCTTTAATTTCCAGAAATTAGTGCCCCAAATTAGTCCAGATTTTAGATCGTGGCTGATGAAAATGGTTGCACACAAACGTCAACATCGCTATGCTAATGCAGCAGTCGCGTTAGCAGCACTGAAACCTATTTCAGTTATTGGTAATGCTACTGATTTACAAACTTTAGTTGCATCTGTAAAAAGTAGAAAACAAACTTTTGTCCTAAGTCTAGCTGCTATTGGTACGCTGGCAGTAGCAGGAACACAGTTAATGAGTGCGCAATCAGCAGTTATCAACAAGCAAGTGCTTGAAGCTAGAGAATGTCAGAACTTAAACTCAACTTTTAGTTGTCTAAATAAACCTAGATAATAAAAAATTACGTTACTTATGTTTAGCGATCGCTTGCTGTAATCCTAAGTCTAAATTTAACGTGGAAGGCGAGCGATCGCTTGTACTACTTCAACTGAAGTTAGCAGATTGTCGCTCCAGTCAAGCTGATTCAGTATAATTACAGCAACTTCTCAACTCCTTGACTCTTAACTCTTGTTAAAATTGTCCTAAATCCCAGCTGTAATTCAGACTGAAGAACCAACCATCAAAACTAATGTTGGGAGCAGTAGAACCACCAAAGGTAACACCACCTTGAACATTAAAGTTGCTGGAGTTAGATACTCGATAACTTAAGTTCCCAAATAAGCGATGGAAAGCGTCTTCTCTAGCGTCTGGGCGATTCGTAAAATTTGACAAGTTAAACTGATAGTTAATGCCAACTTGCAGAGGTTGTTGCAAGTAGTAGCTCAAAGATAACCAAAAAGAATTAATTATCCGACTCCGACTTTCGGGATCGGAAAAATTCAAGCTCAATTCATAAAAGCTATCAAGAAACAATTTGGAACTGAGGGGATCTCTTCGTCCTAAAGATAACCGGATCGAATTTTCGTTCAAAAAGCGATCGCCTGCCTTAAAATAATCACCATTGTTCATGTAGAACAAAAGTTGATTGCTCCAAGCGATTTGTCCATACATTCTGCGTGATAGTTGCTGATACAAACTCAGATTGAATCTCAACTGATTGTAATCATAGATTGATTGATCTATATAACGAATTTGGTTGCCATCAATCGAACCATTAATATAAGTCTTAGAACCCAATGGGAAATATGCAGAGGCTAATGTTAACCCATAAAAAATTAGGCTGTCCTGTATAGGATCAACATTTGCCGAAAAAATGTTAGTTGAGTAAAAGTAACCAACACGAGCTTGTAAGTAGCCCACAGGTGTAAACTGCACCACAGGTTTTTCTATGGGTGTAGGAGGTTGTTGTTCTAGTGGTGGTAATTCTGGTAATGTTCTTGCTCTTACCCGCAATCCCAATTCCTGATTGCTAGTGGTAGATGAAGACTGTGTTTTTTGTTGCAATATTCGTCTTAGCGTCTCTCGCCTTTGCGAGTAATCGCTCTGTGGACTTTCCAACAGCTGCTCTATTTTTTCTGGAGAAGAGTTAGGAATAGTTCCAGGCTGGCCTTCTAAAGGTGGCGCATCGTTTTGCTTTTCTAAATCTCTAGGGGTTTCTGGTGTTGCAGCGCTAGGTTGAGAACTGGGAGTTTCTGGATTAGCTTGAGTTGTTGCTTGTCCTAGCTGTATCGAATTAGCTAGTCTTTGTAAATGTACACTCCTCAGATTAATTGATTTGTTACACAAATTGTCTTCACAGCTACCACTAGCTTTTGAACTTTTAATAGTCAAGCCAGACAAAGGTAACTGCAAAGAGCTATCTGAACTAAGGAAGCTGTCAAAACAACTCTCTCCTTTATCAAATCTCACGATGTCAATCTGCTTAAAGGAGGAGATATTATCATCAGCTTTTGAAACTTGCTGACTATCATCTATATTTGCTAACTTAGCTGCTTCCAAGTATAGCGATTGATGACTATTTTTATATGGCTGAACCTGCTTACATTGCTGATAATAAATCTGTGTATTTGGTAAAGATGTTACTTTTAATGCTACATTCTTGAGAGTACCTCGTACACGCTGTGACTGCGTATCAGAATTTTCAGCCCATGCTTTATCTACATTGGTGCAATACCAGTTTGCGCCATTAGTCGTTAACAAAACCGCAAACAAAAAATTTTTCCAGCCCTTGGGTTGCATCTTTGATGGCTTTAATCGCGTTTGCCAAAGGTAGATTCACAAGCTGCCTTGGAAATTCCTAATTATGATAATTATTAAATTTCCAATTAACTTATCCCTGAATTTATGCCTCTATTATCGAAAACTCGAGTGTAAGATTAAAGATTACTATATATGATATTTGTACTTCTTCAAGCAAAAAACTTAGAGATATTAAATTTTATTATCTATAAATATCTTAATGTATTAAGTTTAAAATGAACATGATACCATTCGCACCTACTTTATTAAAATAAGCTAACTAAACTTAGGCGGACAAGCTAGTTTACTTAAAAAGTATAAATTTTAACAAAAAAATAGGTTTTAAACAGAATTTATCTTTAGCACAGATTGGCATTAGTTAAATCTTCTGAGTCTTCAAACCATGCTTCAGAAATTTTTACCACTTTTAGTTATTAGTGTATGGGGAGTTATAGTATTGCCTTTTTCAGAAAGGGCAAGTTCAACTACACCTTTGACACGAGCTGAAATTCAAGAACTGCGTAACTTAGTGCAGTTAATTCCCAGAAATGGCCCCAAGAAGCGTCCAGCACGCAAATCAGATGCAATGATTCCTGGGGATGGGTTATCCACCGGTCGAGCATCTCTTGCTGATTTACGCTTCAACGATGGCTCTTTAGCACGGGTTGGGGAACAGGCAATATTTCAGTTTTTACCTAAAACCCGTAACTTTAGACTAACAAATGGAACTGTATTGCTGCTCATTCCACCAGGTAGGGGTCAAACACGTATACAAACACCGAATGCAGCAGCAGCAATCCGTGGTTCAGCATTATTTGTACGCTATGACGAAAAAACCGATACGACAATTGTAGGCGCGCTTACAGATAGTGGTATTGAGGTCTCGAATAAACAAGCTTCTCAAAGTCAGGTGCTAGAAGCAGGGCAACTGATGGTTATTGTTAAAGGTAAATTTCAAGGTTTATACGATTTTGATTTAAGAAATTTTTATGAAACGAGCGATTTAGTTCGAGATCTAGATTTAACTAGACAGAATGTTACACCTACACCAGATCCTGCGATCGCCAGCGTTCAAGCAGAAACCGCAACAGCCGTAGCTACACAAACGCCAATTAAGGGCGAGGGAGTAATAGAAAACCCATCATTTTTACAGCTAACTGCTACTTCCTCCACTTCTACGAGCAACGAAAATAATAATGACGAAAGTAAGAAGGAGGAAAATAACAATAGCACTAATAACAACAATTCTTCAGTAGACACCAAAGACACCACAGTCAAAGATACTCTCCCGGTAGACACCTTAGTAGATACGGGACAAGTCCAGTCTAATGAGCAACCAGTAAATAATACTAATAATGTTGGTGTTGATACTACCCAAACTTCACCAAAACCACAAATCCCTTCATTAGTAGATCAGCCTAAGAATCCAAACTCTAGTCCCGATCCTGCTTCCAAACCGGATGGTGGCGGCAACCCCAATCCCAAACCGGATGGTGGCGGCAATCCCAATCCCAAGCCAGATGGCGGCGGCAACCCTAATCCCAAACCGGATGGTGGCGGCAATCCAAATCCCAAACCGGATGGTGGCGGCAATCCCAATCCCAAGCCAGATGGCGGCGGCAACCCTAATCCCAAACCGGATGGTGGCGGCAATCCCAATCCCAAACCGGATGGTGGCGGCA
>JAVRCV020000010.1:0-65366 GCA_034530615.2 Aulosira sp. ZfuVER01 | reverse complement strand
TATTTTGCGTGGTTGCCCATTGTTCGGGAAAGGCGTTGCGGGTATAAACTTCGAGTGCGGCGCGATATGCGGCGATCGCTTGCTCGAGATTATCCGCCCGTTCGCCGATGATTCTGTTACTGTATGCAGCCGCCAGATTATTTTGCAAGGTTGCCCATTGTTTAGGAAAAGCGTTGCGGGTATAAACAGTAAGGATGATTTCGTAGCCAGCAATAGCGATTTCCATGTTGTTGGCTTTGCTACCTAAGGGAAACTGCTGAATCAGATTACTAAAATTACCAATTACTGCGGCGATGGATGTTGCTGCATCTGGTTTTGCTTCTGCTAGGGTGTTTGTTGCCCAACGACGCAATAATTCTGCAAAAATACGATCGAGTTTATCGGTATTGGCTGCTAGTAAGGGGTAAATTACTTGAGGATCGCCGTTGCTGTCTGCGGTTGCTTGCAGTATCTCTAGTAAAAATCGCCCGTAAGTTTCTATATCATCTTCGGTGATGGGGGCAGATTCTTGGCTAAGATATGTTGCGAGGTTTCTTAACCAGTTTGCGGTGTTTTCTTCTCTCTGCTGGGCAAAATCATCTGCTACTGCTGCTAACACCTGTACAAAGCCTGCATCCAGCAATTCTGTATTAGCTGCTAATATCTCTGGTTCTTCTCCATCAGGGCAATTTAGCAGGCTTGCAATCAGCTGGGAGTAAGCTTCTAGGCGCTGTTCGTTCATGGGTATATGCAGTTCATCAATTGTTATCTGCCGTCTCAAGCTTCAGTAGCCTTATCGGTAATTCCGTAAACATTGGCTACTTTGTTTAGTCATCACCATACGGTAACACTGGTGTCAATAGAATGACAATTGGGCATTGGGCATGGGGCATAGAGCATGGGTAGTAGGCGATCGCTTTGGGGAATTGTTCAGGCGATCGCTTTATTGCAAGATGAGTGAAGAGTTGAGTAAGCGATCGCAGATTTTAATTATGCCTATTCTGTAGCAGGTGCTTTAGAGTCTGCGGACGATTTTATCCGCGTGATGGTGGCTTTACGAATGCGATCGCTCTTGCGTACCCCGCCTGTTAATTCATATTCTCGGCTGTCTTTGCCATACTTCAACACTACACCACTTACTAAGCGTTCTAAGGTTTCACGAATCGTCTTTTCCAGAGTTTTGATGTTGTCTTTTGCCGAGTCAAGAGAGTTTAAAAGACGATTATACTGGTTGAGTTCTTCGCGCAGTTGTCCAGTTAACTCAGTCAAATGCTGGATACTTATGGAATCACCAAAATTGAGGTTAGGATCGATTGTTTGAAACCCGATTTTCCGCTGTTCGGTTTTTTCTAGCAAGGATGAGCTTTTTTTCTTGCGTGGCATCAATGCGCACCTTTTATTCAAATTTATTCTTCTAGAATCTCTCATAAAGATAATGAGGTGCTTCAGTAAAAATAGCCAAAATAAAGCTTTTTTTGCCAATAAACTTTAGATTATCATCTCAGTAATTACACGAAAATTATACTAATTTAAATAGTGTTTACGACACATAAATTACTCGTAGGGGCAAGGCATTGCCCATACGTGTCAACTTAAACTTAGATGCATACAGCGTAAGTCTTTGGGGTTCTCTTTCTTTGCACCGTAAACTTTCGATCCCCCCTAACCCCCCTTAAAAAAGGGGGGAAAAGAATCAAAGTCCCCCTTAATAAGGGGGATTTAGGGGGATCGAATATCTTGAGCAACAAAGCCTTTCGCGTTAAGTTGGCACCAATGGGCATTGCCTTGCCCTCACAATTATCTGTAGTCACAAAGTTGCAATCTGCTGTATATTTCTTCATATACAATCACAAACTTGCCTTCTGAACCAAGCAACTTGTGTTCTGAACAAAACAACTTGTGTTCTGAACGAAACAACTTGTGTTCTGAACGAAACAACTTGTGTTCTGAACAAAACAACTTGCATTCTGAACGAAACAACTTGCGTTCTGAATGAAACGACTTGTGTTCTGTACGAAATAACTTGCCTTCTGAACGAAATACAGCAGATTGCAACTTCGTGGGTACAGATAATTTTAAGGTCACGGCAGTGCCGTGCCCCTACTGAAATACAGCGCTATTATGCACTTCTCAATGCTACAATCGGGTCGAGTTTGGCAGCGCGTCGTGCGGGAACGACACCGAAGAATAAGCCAATCCCGCCAGAGATACCAACAGCCATAGTAATTGCTACGGGAGAAATTCCGGCTTCTAAGGGAGTTAAGGCTGCGACTAAGAAAATACCACCAACACCAACCGCCGTCCCCACAAAGCCACCAATTGCAGAGACAATCACAGCTTCAATGATGAACTGTAGCAAAATATCTTGCTCAGTTGCCCCGATCGCTTTTCGCAATCCAATTTCTTGGGTGCGTTCAGTGACGGAAACTAGCATGATATTCATAATCCCAATGCCACCAACAAACAAAGATATCCCAGCGATCGCCGCTAGCATAATTGTTAATGCACCTGTAATTTGCCCAACTGTTTGCAAAGCATCTTTCTGAGAACGAATTGTAAAGTCATCTTCGCCGTTAATTTTGTGGCGTTGTCGGAGCAAATTGGTAATTTGAAACTCTGCTGCATCGACACTATCAGCATTCTTCGCAGAGGCGACAATATATGTCACCTCCAAGCCATAGGGAGAAGTTCGCCCAATCAAGCGATTAGCAGCAGCGAGCATTGGTACTAATGCTGCATCGTCGTAATTCACACCTAAGTTTGAACCTTTGGCTGTGAGTACCCCAATCACTTGAAAGCTAGTATTTTTAATTCTTAATTGCTGTCCGACAGGATTAACACTACCAAACAGTCTTTCTGCTAAGTCTGCACCTAACACAGCAACTTGGTTACTGCGTTTCATATCTATATCAGTAAAAAATCGTCCTTTGGCTGCTTCAAAATCTCGTACTGTCAAGAAGCTGGGAGTTGTACCGATAATGTTGACATCGGTATTGCGATTGCGGTAAGTCACCACCTGACGGCTATTTAACTCAGCAGTTACATTTGCTACCGTTGGTACTTGAGTTGCGATCGCTTGTGCATCTTCCAAAACCAGCGTTCTCGGCACATCTCTAGAGATTCGCTGAGTTTCTTGATTACCTGGTATGACAAATAATATATTTGGCCCTAACGATTCTAATTGTTGAGAAACATACTTCTGCCCACCTTCGCCAATCCCAATCATGGCAATTACTGAGGCATTACCAATAACGATACCCAGCATGGTAAGGGCACTACGCAATTTATTTGCCAGCAGGGTTTTCCCCGCCATTTGAATGCTTTCTAAAAAGTTCATACCTTGTCATTTGTCATTTATCATTGGGCATTAGACATTTGTCATTTCTCCCTTGTCCTCCTTGTCCTCCTTGTCTCCCCACACCCCCCACACTCCCCACTCTCCCCACTCTCCCTCGTACCCTATTTCTTACTCTGCTCCTTCGCCTTCTCAATCTTGTAATCCTTCGGTGGGTTTACAAAGATGCGATCGCCTGATTTCACTCCTTCTAAAATCTGCGTTTGGTCTTGGATTTGTGCGCCAACGGTGACTTGGCGAAATAGGGGTTTATTATTTTCGTCGGGGATAAGTACGCCAGTTTTACCTTTTTCGGTGACAATGGCGACGGTGGGTAATACTAAGGTATTGTTGACGCGATCGCCTAGAAAGGTCAAATCCACATTTAAGCCAGAACGCAGTTTATCTGTACCAGTATCCAGCGCCACCCGCACCTGAAAGGATGTGACACCTTGTTCAACCACAGCTTCCGGTGCAATCAAGCGCACACGTCCTTTAAATACTTGGTCAGGATAAGCATCAGCAACAATTTCTACCTGCTGTCCTGGTTTAATTCTGCCAATATCGGCTTCGGGGACTTGCGCTAGTACTTCTAAACCCCGTGCGACAGCAACAATTGAACTAGAAGTAGCCGATGCACTACTAGAAGCAGAAGTTGTCGGCGTGACAAACGCACCGATGTTTGCATACTTCTGTGTGACAATCCCACTAAAGGGGGCGCGAATTACCGTATCTGCAAGTCTCACCTGGGTTGCTTTTAATTGAGCTTGCGCAACTTTCACCGCTGCTTGACGTTGAGCAATTTCTTCAGGACGGCTACCATTTTCTAACAATACTAGGGCGGCGCGGGCTTCGGTAACAGCTGCTTCCTTAGCGTCAATTTCTTCACTGCGAGTTCCACTTTGCAGTAGAGACAGCCGTTTTTGCGCTTCTTGTAAACTAGCTTGAGCGCGTTTGTCTTCACTAATATATTGATCCAGCTGGTCTTGAGAAGTTGCGCCTTGCTTAGTTAATTCCCGATATCGCTTCACCCTTGCTTGCGTTAAGTTAACCTGAGCTTTCGCTGATTCTACTTGCGCTTGCGCTTGTTCAATTTCTTGAGCGCGATTACCCGCACGCGCTGCGGCTAGTTGCGCCTCTGCTTGTGCTAAACGCGCTTTAGCTTGGGCAATTTCTTGGGGACGATTCCCTGCACGGGCTTGATCGAGTTGGGCTTGGGCTTGGGCTAAGTTAGCTTTATATTGCAGGATTTGGGCTTCAATTTCGCCTACATCCATACGGGCGATAACTTGCCCTTGTTGCACGCGATCGCCTTGTTCAACATATAATTGCCCCAACACCCCTGGATTTTTGGGACTAATATTCACGCTCTGAACAGGTACTACCTTACCACTAGCATTAATTCGCAGAGTCACGTTTTGCGTTTCTACTGGAACAGTTAGTTGAGAAATATCTTGTTTGCTAGTTCCCCGATTCACCAGATTGTAGGTAGTAGTTGTACCCACAACCAAAGCACCCGCTGCAATTAGCCCTATTAACCAACGCAATGGATACTTAACTTTTTTACCAATCAAGGGAATTTCTATGTGCGTACTCATGATAGAAGCCTATCAATATTACTTTCTGGGAATACCTTTGTGTTAAAAGACGGATGCAAGAATTTGAAGTTTGAAAACTTTTAGATTAAATCTCGATCAAACAGCTAAAAACTAGAAGAATAAGCTAATTAATGCAGGATTTCATCAAATTGTCCCAAATGAAATTCTAAACAACTCTGCCTCCCTCCCAGCTTAAATCTGTCTAAGTAACCTCCGCTTTTACCCCAAACTATACTTAGTATTTGCTTTACCATTCTTGATATTAACTTTTAGTAATTTTGTATGCCTTCACCTGATTGGGTGACATCAATGAGGATGTCTTCGTCCCTCTGCTTCCTTGTCCCCCCTGTCTTCCTCATCTCCTCATCCAAAATTGTGCCTATTGATTCCCACATCTTCCGGAAGTTATAGAAATTCCACTGAAGTAATAATTGTAGATGTGCATTATGAGATGGGGCTGCTGCTGATCTGGTAATTGCTAATTACCTTGCCCCATGAGTTAGCTACACTTTTACATTTAATTTTGCCCGACCTACTTATTCGCTTTCTACCCATTGAAAACCCAGAATGGACGTAGGCGAACAACTAAAATTTGGGAAGTTTTATCCAGAAAACCAGCGGCTGTTTACAGATCAAATGTGATGAATGTAGACACTCGCAAGCCAGCTTATTTCCAGAGATTAAGCATTGATTTTTATTGCACTTGCAGACTGAAGAATTCAAACTGCAAAGCTCAGAGTGTATTTACTATGACTGATGCCCAGAATTGCACAATCTGGACTTGTTTGTGCAACAATGCTGTGGCTCAAAAATTATGTTAATTCTCTTCATAATTATGAATATAACTACAAATAAATCACGCTTAATATTGTTGTTAGTTACTGCATCTGTTCTGCCAAAACAATTATGCGGTGAAAAAGTATTGGCTGCGGAATTAGGAAATTCAGTGAATGCTAGCAAGCCAGAAGCACTTGCCAATCATCTTCCAGATAATGTGGAAAGTACTAGCAATCTCGCAGTGCCAATTTCCGAACCGGAATCTTTAAGTTCTCCCCCCGAGTTTGAAAGTAATTCCCCATCAGAAATATCTAATTCCGCACAGCAATTAAAGTTAGCGGATTTGGAACAACAAACGAGTAATTCTCATCGCTGCATTCCACCCCAATTAGGCACACCTGAATTTACTCAAATAGAGACATTAGAACCAAAACTTAGTAATTCTGAATTTTGTCAGCCTCACAAATTAGAGCAAATTCAAAAGCAACAGCAAACTCCAACATCTGATTCTCCAACAAAATCGCCCACAGTTATTGAACTGCTTCAAAAACCAGTATTAGAGAAACCACCAGCATCTAAGCCAGCAGATTCCAATTACATTATTCCACCTAGAGTAATTGCCAAAGAAAAAGTGCCAGCCTTCACAACTACAATGCTGCTAAATGGCTCACCTATCAGTCACTTAACAGAATGGGAATTTACTGGAGGTAGCAGTTTCAGCAATCAGCAAAATCAAACTTTCGATGTCAACGGTATTATTAAACTTAACAGTCAAATTGAAGCAAGTTTGACCAAAAATAACATTTTTACTGTTGAGCAAAAAGGTAGCTATTTACAACTGCAAACAGTAAGAACATCTAGGGAAGTTACAGTTGCCAAAAAAAACGCTGAGACTATCATGGGTACAGAAATCCAATTAAGCCTTACTGCTAACTGTTTATCAAATTCTGACCAGCAATGTACATACACTCCGGGAATTATTACTGACAAAAATGCCATTGACCCTGAAACATTAATGCCAACGCGCATTAACCAAACTTCTAAGTTCGGAGATGTGGTAGAAACAGCATCATTAGATGCGATGAAACAGCCTGGTTTCCAAACAGGAGCCAATGGTCAAGAAATAGGTGTAGATTTATATTTTCCGAATGTCGGTACTGTATCATCTAGCGATATCATATCGGCAACTAGAAAAGAACAAATTGAAAACACACCTTTAGGAATGTATTCTACAGTTAGACAAGTAGTGAGAGCTAACGATAAAGAAGCTGTTATTGGTAGGACAGTACGCGGTTTTGGATTGATAGCAAATGACGAAAATAGACTGCTCAATTCTGCTGTACAACTGGGAAATTTACTCTTACCAGATGCGAATCCTCAAATTGCAGGTGGGACAAATCCCCCAAATAAAAATGTAAACTATAATTTATTTTTTGCTGCTAATAATGCACGACTACCAGCCAACAGTTTTACTTTCTATCATGCTGGTATTGGAGAAGCTAAAAGTACATCACCGGAAGTAACAGACCAGCAAAAATTGCCCAGTGCTAAATTTAATAGTATCTGGATTGGTCTTTCGCCAATCACAAAGCGTAGTTTATCCGAGGATACTTATTATGAAGTTACCGGGCCGCAGCGAACTATAGTTGACGCAGGTGCAGAAGGAGGATATGAATCAAATGTGAATTTTATCTCTCTGTTTAATCACCAAAGTATCTCCACTGCTAACCTGCAAAATTTTTACACTCAAATCTATCTCAAAATGTTTCTTCAAGACGTGAATGCTTTGAGAACTAGCAAATTCACAGAAGAAACCAGTTATTTTCCACATCTTAGCTTTACTGGCAATACTACAAAAGGAGAAGATGTTTTTAGATATTATGCAGGTGTAATTGGTGCCCAAGAAATTAAAGCTTATCTTGGTACAGATTTTACCAAAAATACCCCAAGCGGTTTGAATTATAGCTTAGGAGGAATTGCCTATCTTAACCCCGATTATGACTACTATAGTAAAGTCATAGGCAGTGTCTCCCAAAAAATTAGCCTCAGTCAAAATGCCAATTTATTCCTATCTACCGGATTAAATTATGCACTTGATCAACCAAGCCGTATTGGTAACGCTGTGATGGATTTATCTGGTAGTTCGTTAACAGTAGGTGCAAGAGCTAATCTCGGAGATTTTTCCGTGGGTTTAATTAACTATTTTGGAGATATAATGCCTAATTCTGTGAAAAATACCCTTGTAGCTGATATAGCAGCTAACTTGGGGGATAATTTGCAATTGTCGGCTTACTACACCCCCATAAATGAAAATTCTGCTCGCTCTCAGTATGGAGCTAGCGCTCAATTCAAATTGGGCAAGAAATACAATAGTCCCACACTAACATTCTTGTGGGCTAACAATGAATATGACTTAGGTGCTGATTCTTCTGGGCAAGAGTCAAGTGTCAAAGATAACGTCTTTCAAGTTTGGTTACGTTTGGGAGAGCCAAATAATCCTTTTATCCAATAACAAACTACTCCACTTATTCATCATTGTTTGATAGTAATTAAACCCACGTTGTAGAGTGTTTAGCATTGCTAAACCCCTAGGAAAAATCTATCTGGATCGGGATTTTCGTGAATTGGTATTACTTAACTAGCCCAAGTATCCCGCCATTTAACAGTACCTTTATCCGCTAAAATCCAGCGACGGCTCACAAGATTTTCTCGCAGAGATGGTTGATTTTCTCTCAAGAGAGCATACTTGTAGCATATTGCTTTTCCAGCACTCTCATTAAATGGTATTTCCCCAAACCAAGTATTTTCATTGATATATTCTAAAGCGTAAGCTTTGCTAATATCCCAATTACCTAACTCTGGGCAATCACCTGTCACCACAACTGTATCCCCAGGTTGGGTTCTCAAACCATTTACCTGTGCCCTCACAATTGTTTTACCCTTTACCCGTTCACCCAAATAACTCAGGACAATTAGCTCCTTAGGATTTAGCGTTAATCCTAAAATTTTGCCATTTTTAACTTCAATTTGGCGCTGCGTTACTATACAGTTATATTCCCCATCTTCTAATTCTGAATTGTCTACATCAATAGTAATTGCATCACCTTTATTCATCGCTACTAAACAACGATAATCTCGATAACTCCGCAGATAGCAATAAACATTAGGAGTAATATATTTCTGTTTCTGACTCCCTAGGGAAACAGCAGGATTTAAACGCCGCAATTTAGATAATAATTGGATATCTTGGTAAAGCTGTGTATCTGTGTCCCATTTCTCCATGATTGGACGATTATAAGGGTCATTTCCGCCATTAGTATCATTGTGGAGATATTGCTCAGTTCCATAATAAATACAAGGAATCCCGCGACTAGTTATAATCAACGCCATCGCTAATCGCAACAATCCTGGATCGGAATTTATACTTTGAAATCGCGGCATATCATGATTATCAATAAAGGTAATCAATTCTGTTGCCGTATTGTAAAGATGATCTAGATTTAAAACATCTTGAACTAAATGAAATCCCCCTGCTGCATTTTGAGCCAAAGCTTGGCGAATTCCCTCACATAAACCAAAGTCTAAAATTGACATTCCAGACTCATTGGCAAATTTAACTGAACTGTTCTTTCTAGGATTGCTAAAACCCCACTCACCAAAGATAAATACCGAAGGTTTATGAGTTTGAATATCGCTATTAAATTCCTGCCAAAACCATATAGGCATGTGCTTTACTGTATCAACTCGTAAAGCATCAACCCCCTTATCTAACCATTGCTTAATTGCAGTTTTAATATAATGGCGATAGTCAGAATTGCTTTCATTAAAAGTTGCCAATCCTGACATTTCATAATAAAGCAATTGATATTCATCTTCCCAATCTGTAATTTCTGGATTGTGATGATACCAATGGTTAACATCATTATAATAATCCGCAATTAACACACCATCTTCGTAAAGTTGCCCTTTGACACCATTCACATCAGGACTGCTGTGATTACAAACAATATCTAAAATTAGCTTCATGCCTCGCTCATGTAAGCCAGAAATTAATTGATCAAAAGTACTACTCTTAAATAAAGAATTTTCCTCGTTAGGAGCTAGAAAGCGCGGATTAATTCGTTTAAAATCTTTTGTCCAGTAGCCATGCATTGCCGCATTATCAAATTGCAATGCTTCTACTTGCTCAAATAATGGAGAAATCCAGATTGCTGTCACTCCTAGATTTTTGAGATAATCTAGCTTGTCAATAATTCCTTGCAAATCTCCACCCCAATATTTACCCCACTTTTGCTTATTGGGGTCGTAAAGTTCTGGATGAGTGCCTTCATTATTGCTGGGATCTCCATCATGAAAACGGTCTACAATGATGAAGTAAATGGTTTCTTGGCGAAATTCAATCGCTCTAGTAAAGAGAAACTCAAAATCAGAAATAGTTTCGGATGCAACTGTTTCAGTATGGAAACCAGCAGCAGCTTTTGTAGCTTGAGCTTCAAGATCGGAATGGGATGAAGACATTTGCACCATAATCTTATTAAAAACGCTAATAGTTGGGCGTTGTAGATTTAACTTAGGGCTTAGGTAGTCAAAAATTTATCTCACAAAAATTTTACATGGCAGTGAGCAGCTTGAGCTAGCCGTAAGTATGCGATGCCTACGGCGGGCTGCGCCTACGCACTTGTCAATCAACGCTCTCAATCAATAAATACTATTTCGGGAATTAAGTTGCTCTACTATTAAACGTGATATTTTTTAAGCAACCTCATTTGCCTAAATAGCAGCTACTATTCCTTTAGATAACTTGAAGATACTTAATTTAGTTTGGATGGCAACAATTGTGACTTTACCCATAAGCTTGTCGTTGCGGCAATGTTATGCTTTAAATCACACACAAATAATTTGGCAATTGATAAAAACAAATGGACGTAACTGGATTCGAACCAGTGACCTCTACGATGTCAACGTAGCGCTCTAACCAACTGAGCTATACGTCCTCAACTCACGATTATCAACCATATCATACCTGTTTAAGAGAAGCAAGTATTTCACCGATGCCCCATGCAATCAGGTGTAGACGTGCAACGGCTTGATGTTACTATTGCAGTCTTTTCTGAGCAGATACGAGCAGTATTTGTGCTTCTGCGTAGGCAGTTGTCCCGGCTTTAATAGTTTTCAGCCGATTGATAACGCCTTGGATTTTACCTTTTAGCTGCTGCGGATCGGTGGGAGCAGAAGCTATTAAACTTTGGATTTGCTCATTAGCTTCTTGCAACGATGCTTGTGCTTCATTTTCGTCTTTCCGGCGAGTTTCGATAATACCTAAATTAGTTTGATACTCTGCCAATAATTTTTGCGCTGCTACATAGCCTGGTTCTTCAACTCGAATCTTTTCTAGTTGATCGATTGACTTTTGCCACAATTTTTCAATTTGCTCCCACTTAACTACAGGGTGGGGTGGATTTTGTGATGCTTTAGCAGCTGCGATCGCAAATTCTTTGGCTGCTTCAATATATGTACCGCTACGAGGATCGGCTACTGTTTTGAGTTTTACTTGATAACCAGCTAGTAATCGTTGTGCTTCTAAATAGCGCGGATTTTCTGTTGGGATTTGGTTGAGGCGCTTAATCGCCTGTTCCCATAATTCTGTTGCGGTTTTGGGTTGTATTGATTGGATTTTTTCCGCTTCCAAATCAAATTCTTGAGCAGCAGCAATAAATGTGCCGATACGTGCGTTATCAAGATCGCGTTTGTAAGCTTTGAGTTTAGTTTTTGCAGTTTCTCCTGCAAATGTGGCTTCGGGGATTTCTTCTAATTGATCTATAGCTGCTTGCCAAGATGCGATCGCTAGTTCTTTATCCTTAATACTGGTAGCTTGTTCGTGTTGCTGGCGTGAGAGTTTGAGCGCCATTTCTCCCTGTGCTAGGGGTGTAAAAGCATTCCGATCTTGAAAAGCGATCGCATCTATTCGCGCTACCCGCCGCCTAGCTGTTTCAAACTCATCTACGGTAAACTTCCAAATGCAACCAAAAAAATTACAGTAAGTTTGAGGATAGTATCCTAAAAACCAAACTGGCAAATTATCCAGATTTTTTTGTGCCTCTTTAGCTTTCTGAGAACCTTGCTCAATATCATACGGACTAGTAGCTTGATTAATTAACTGGTCTGCTTGTTCCAGGTTTTTAATTGCTTCACGATAGTGATAATCCATATTCAGATAGCTAGGCAATAACAGAATTGGAACAGTTTTGGCAACAGGCCAGCGAATCATTGGGTAAGGCAAATTTATTACCCACAGCATTCCTGCTGAACTGCCCAAAAGTATAGTTGCCCATTTTATAGTCTTCAAAAGACCAGGTGGTTGATTAGTTTTTGCAGCTTGTTTGAGTACCTTATCGCTAAATTGCGGATAGATATCGATAACACTATCCCGCAATTCATCTAACTTAGCCGAAGAACCTTTTTCTATGGAAAGTTGTTCTAAGCGCTTAATTACTATTTCTTGCTCAATTTTGCTTACCTGATCGTTACCACTACATCTTTGAACTTCAGCAAGCAAAATCTGTAAGGCTCTTTTATTTAATCTATACATAGACATAAGATGTAACTTATGACTCTAGTATTCCCCCTTAGCACTAAAAAATTACTATATCCTTGAGTCTGAGTGTTGGACTTTTTGGCATATAACTCTAGATGGTTAAAAATAGCAATAACTATTGTTACTATCTATAAACCTCTCTAACTTTTATCAAAATACCTAGAATGCCAACTGCTTTAATTACAGGTGCCTCTAGTGGTATTGGTAAAGCCTTTGCCCAACAACTAGCAGCACGAAATACAAATCTTGTTTTAGTTGCACGTTCACAAGAGAAACTGCATCAACTAACCAAGGAATTACAAGAAAATTACAATATTCAAGTAGAAGTTATAGTTAAAGACCTGACAGAAACTCATGCTGCTCAAGAAGTTTTTGATGTTACCCAAGCAAAGGGATTAACAATTGACTTATTAATCAATAATGCAGGTTTTGGTGATTATGGTGATTTTGCTAGTTCTCATGGAGAAAAGCAAGTCAAGATAGTGCAATTAAATATTCTGGCTTTAGTAGATTTAACCCATAAATTTCTCCCTTTAATGCGGCAACGTCAATCGGGAAGCATTATTAATGTATCTTCAATTACCGCATTTCAACCAATGCCATATCTTTCTGTGTATGCTGCCAGCAAAGCTTTTATTGTCAGCTTTAGCCAGGCACTATGGGCAGAAAATCGTTCCTATGGGATTCGTGTTCTTGTTACTTGTCCAGGCCCTATAGAAACTAACTTTTTTACCGAAGCTAATTTTCCTCCAATGTTGGCAGGAAGTACAGAGCAAATGTTTACTAGTGAAGAAGTGGTACAAATATCGCTTAAAGCTTTGGAAAATTGGCAGCCAGCCGTTGTCATTGGCGATATAAAAACTCAAATTAGAACTATATTAGCGAGAATAGTACCACGAAAAATTTTGCTGAATATGTTAGCTAGAAGTTTTAAATCTGAATAGCAAAGGCTAGACCTTAGCATTGAAAAAATTCTGATGTATGCTCTAAAACACCATTTATCTTTTGCTGATAAAATCAAAGTCAAGCGTTCAAGTCAACAGCTTCTCAGTTGAGATTTTGAACGGATCGTCATGGCGCATGGCATCATAATTGAACAAGATGCTAAACCTAAGTTGAAAGCAGGTTATGAGTGGTTTTTAGAAACACCTTTATAATACTTAACTTAAAATATGGCGATCGCTCAAATTGATGAATTTCAGTAAACGCGGTTTTTAACTGCCTATTTCACTTTACTGGAGTTGACTCAATCAAACAAAATATCATATATCTCACAACTAAGAAAATACTTGTAGAAGCTGAAATTAATGTGATATTGGTGTAACCAAAGAGACTGCTTGCTGAACAAAGGGAGCTAATATCATGCTGAGGCGGACTTTCCCCTCGCCAGAAGCGTTACGACGCTTCCCATTTGGTCTAGCTGACGTTGCCCTGATTCTCGGTACATTAGTATTAGTAGGACTAATTGCCCGTGTGGGTGCAGGGACGCTGATCAGCTTTGTACCGCCAGATGTCGTACCTAGTATCAGTTTAGATCCAATTAATTTGCCATATTATGCAGGGCGTTCGACACTCAGAATGTTTATTGCCCTGTTATTCTCAACTTTGTTTACTCTTATATATGGCTACGTTGCTGCCAAAAATCGGCGGGCAGAACAAATTTTAATTCCTTTGCTCGATATTTTACAGTCAGTTCCCGTCTTGGGTTTTCTATCAATTACAGTCACAGGTTTTATCGCTCTGTTTCCCGGTAGTTTATTGGGATTAGAAGCCGCATCAATTTTTGCGATATTTACCAGCCAAGTCTGGAACATGACATTTTCGTTCTACCAATCCCTGAGAACAGTAGCACCAGAACTTGATGAAGCCGCCAGACTTTATCGCTTATCGGCATGGCAAAGGTTCACAAAATTAGAAGTACCTTCAGCGATGATTGGGCTGCTGTGGAATGCGATGATGAGTTTTGGCGGCGGCTGGTTCTTTGTCGCCGCGAGTGAAGCTATCAGCGTCTTGAACCGAGATTATACCTTGCCAGGACTGGGTTCTTATGTGGCAGCTGCCGTTGCCAAAGAAGACTTACCCGCTTTAGGCTGGGCATTACTGACCATTGCAATAGTGATTTTATTGACAGACCAACTATTTTGGCGACCGTTGATTGCTTGGTCTGATAAGTTTCGCTTAGAGACGAGTGCATCAGCAGAAGCACCAGAGTCTTGGCTTTTGGATTTAATCAAAACTGCTCGACTTCCCAGTTTAATGGCTCAGGCGTTGACACCAGTGGGAGAAGCGATTAACCGCCTACTATCATCTTTGACTCCACCGCGTCCCATCCAAAATGTAGATGAAAATCGACAGGTATTGAGCGATCGCCTCTACAATTTTGTCTTATTAGTAGTCATTGGCGCACTTTTCATCACCGGATTGCACTTTATTCTCACCACAGTGGGTTTAGGTGAAGTCATCAAAGCATTTTTGTTAGGGTTACTCACCTTGGTACGTGTGCTGGTATTGCTGGTCATAGCAACACTTATTTGGACACCAATTGGTGTTGCGATCGGCTTTAACCCTAAGTTAGCACGTCTATTGCAGCCTGTAGTGCAGTTTTTGGCATCCTTTCCTGCCAACTTCATCTTTCCCTTTGCCACCTTGTTCTTTATTCGCACCCACATCAGCATCGATTTCGGTAGTATCTTGTTGATGTCTCTGGGCGCGCAATGGTACATTCTCTTTAATTCCATCGCTGGAGCTATGAGTGTACCTACAGATTTGCGGGAAATGGCAAAAGATGTAGGCTTACATGGCTGGAAATTATGGCAGAAATTAATCATCCCCGGCATTTTCTCTTCTTGGGTGACAGGTGGTGTAACTGCCAGTGGCGGAGCATGGAACGCCAGCATTGTTTCTGAAATCGTTACTTGGGGACAAACTACCTTAACCGCAACTGGGTTAGGAGCATATATTGCCCAAGCAACCACAGATGGTGACTGGCCGCGCATTACCTTGGGAATTGGGATGATGAGTTTATATGTGGTTGGTTTTAATCGCTTATTTTGGCGACGGTTGTATCACCTGGCAGAAACCAAATACCATCTATAGAAGAAAATCAATTATATGTTAAGCATATTTTTTGTATAAATTGATATTTCTTTGTCAAGAATGCCAGATTTATATCTTCAATAGCAAAATTGAGCAAAAAGCAGTGTAATTATGACGAAAACAACGCCAACCACAGAGCCGACACTCATCGCTGTTGAACAAGTAAATAAAAGTTTTCCTCTCCCCGATAGCAAAGGTGAGTTTACAGTTCTGCGTCAGATTAACGTCAGAGTCAATGCAGGTGAAGTTGTCGCTTTACTAGGACGTAGTGGTAGTGGTAAAAGTACCCTCCTACGGATTATGGCAGGTTTGATTCCACCCAGTGAAGGGCAAGTCATTAGTAATGGCAAACCCTTACGCGGTGCTAACAAAGATGTGGCGATGGTTTTTCAAAGTTTTGCCCTACTACCTTGGTTAACAGTACAAGAAAACGTAGAACTGGGTCTAGAAGCTCAAGGCGTGAGTCGAGAAGCCCGACGACAGCGCGCCCTTAAAGCCATTGACTTAGTAGGTTTAGATGGTTTTGAAAGCGCCTATCCCAAAGAGTTATCTGGTGGGATGAAACAGCGAGTTGGTTTTGCACGGGCATTTGTGATTGAACCGCAAGTATTATTTATGGATGAGCCGTTTAGTGCCTTGGATGTCTTGACGGCTGAGAACCTGCGGGGTGAAATTGACGACCTGTGGAATGCTGGTAGTTTTCCTTCTAAAAGTATATTAATTGTTACGCACAATATTGAGGAAGCAGTATTTTTAGCAGATCGGGTGATTATTTTGGGGGCAAACCCCGGACGAGTTCGCGGTGAAGTTGTGATTGATTTACCTCGTCCCCACGATCGCACACATCCCCGATTCAAAGCTTTAGTAGACTATATCTATACGGTGATGACTAACCCAGAAGCCGAAGTCACCGGAGAAGTTACAGTCACCAAAACTGAAACCCCAACTCAAAAACCTCAATCACCATATAGCAAATTATTACCTCATGTGCGAGTGGGTGGGATTAGTGGTCTTTTAGAATTAATTGTCGAACAGCCAGATAGTAGGGAAGATATTTTTAAGTTAGCAGAACGGATACAACTGGCAGTAGATGACCTTTTACCAATTCTTGATGGTGCTGTGTTACTGGGTTTTGCAGAGGTGACACAAGGTGATGTCCAACTCACAGAAATCGGGCGTGACTTTGCTACCACTACTATTTTGCGAAGTAAAGACCTATTTCGGCAGCAAGTTTTGCAAAATGTCCCGATGTTGGTCAGTATGATCAAGACACTGCGCGAAAAACGCATTGGCTCAATGCGAGCAGATTTTTTTATGGATTTACTGGATGAACATTTTCCTCGTATAGAAGCTGAACGACAATTTGCTACCGCCGTTGACTGGGGACGCTACGCAGAACTATTTGAGTATGATGCCAGAGAAGAACGCCTCTATTTACCAGAGCCAATGCTGGCAGAAAGTAGAGAGTAAACAAAGGTAGTTAGCATTACCTTTGAGACATAAGCGAATTACATATATCTTGTTAATTGCACCCGATAACGGTCTTTTTTGGTAACAGCGACTTCCCCAACTTCTAAGCGTCCCTTACCGCGAATGGCAATTAAGTCGCCTGTTTTTACTTGAGCACTCGCTTGAGAAACGTCCTTCCAATTTACACGGACATCACCGGAGTCAATTAAATCAACCATTTTGCTGCGGGACATTCCAAAACCTGCGGAGGCGATCGCATCTAACCGTAAAGAAGCCTCGACGGTAGTTAATTCTTTCTTCTTCGGTTCTCGAACTTTTAGCTCGCTAAACTCAATTCGCTGAGTTTTTACCGGCACCGATCGCACCTGTTTGAGGCTCATCTCTAAAAATTCTGTCAGATCTGGTGCGACAATTGCCTGTGCGCCGCGCTCACCCAGGACAAGAATATCCCCAGTTTTTTCCCTAACGATTCCCGTTCCCAACATTGCGCCTAAAAAGTCGCGGTGTGTGGCTGTGTCAAACAAGAAATTACCCGCAATTTCTAATGCAGCCAAAGCGACTTGGGACTGATCTAGGGGGATTTCTGCGCGAGCGATCGCTAATCTTTGGCGTTCCGCTTGGGGATATCCACCCCACGCCACCAATTGCACCTCGGTTAACCGACTGAACACCCGTTGAATTTCTGCTAATTCTGGGGGAGACAAAAAATCTGTCAAAACAACTTCCCAAGTTTTGATTGCTTGTTCCGCCTGATCGATTACACGAGCTACACTCTCTCGATTTTCAACACTTTTTAAAAGTTCTTCTCTTGGCAACATTCTCAAAAATTACGAGTTGTGAGTTTGAAGTCAAAAATTCAGCATTATTGACTATTAACTCATGACCACTGTTCGATTGTAGCGTCAAACAATTTTGGATTTTGGATTTTGCGAAAAGTTGTGTGCGGTGAACCACTTGCGGTGGATGGGTTTCCCGGCATAAGCAAAGTGGTGTTAGCGCAGCGTCAAGCCTGCGGTATAGCTTCGCTTAGAGCGACGTTCGCGTAGCGTCACCCGAAGGGGTGGGATTATTGTGTGAACTAGCAAAATTCAGTATACCGAAAAGTTATGCGACGCTTCTAATGCTAGAGGTGAGCGAGAATATCCCAAGGAACCGAAAGAAGCTTGTATCTTACTCAAATTGAGATTTTCTTGAGAAAATTTCTATACATTTATGACGAATTAGGTAAATAAACGGGCAAATTTTGGTATATTTCGAGATTTCCGAAAAGTTCTATATAGTCGGCTTGCAGCAAATTTGACCTGATAACAGCAATTTCAACCGCCCTGGGCTAAAGATTAGTCGGTCAACCAAGCGCAGGGGTGTTATGTATTTAACCTAAATAAGATGATGGCACGTAATGCAAAATCAAAAAGATTCTCCTAGTCAGCAGCTAGAATCGGCTCGTTCCCAAATTCTTAATTCCTACCTGACAACCATTGAAGATAGTTTTCGAGATAACTGTTCTCAACTCAAACTCATCAATTATGGTACAGGCTCAGGAAAGACCCATCAATTGTTTCAAGCTATATATCAAACAATTCAAAAGCATCCAGATACTGTGATAATCGGCATATATGTTGCCCCATTAAGAGAACATTTATGTGTTCCAACTTCAGTTCAGACTCAATATGCACGTATTCCCGTCTATAAACTAAATTCCTTAGAAATGAAAATGACGGATGAGTGTATCAAATTATATAAAAAATGGATACCTGCAATCCTCAAAGATAAAACTTTCTGGAAGATAAAATCAGAAGTATATTCTCAGGAAAATATTCAAGAAATTCAAGAAAAACTCAAGATAGCAGAAAAGGTTATACGCCGCCTTGAGTTTATCAAAACAGTAGGTTTTGGCGATGATGAACTTAATAAATATGAGGTCAAAAAAGCAAGAAATGAAATAAATAATTTAATTGAAAAATTTTTAGAATTACTCATCAATTGTAAATTGGATCGGGAAAGCTGGACAGATGAATGTTTAAAGTTAGTAGAAATATTTTTTCCCATCCATCTACTGCAAGATAAATCTGGTATTTTAATGCTCACTTATGATAAGTTTGAAACCGCTATTCCCTATTTTAAGCATAATGGTAAAAAATGGGTAAAGCAAAATAGCCATCTAGATAAATACGTTATTCAACACACGAACAACTCCAGAAAGTTTATCGTGGCATTTGATGAGCAGGAAGATGGCTACCAAATTATGTTAGATGAGAAAATTGATATCATCTCCCCTCAAAAGCTAGCAATCAATAATGCACTTTCATCTATTAATAGAGAGTTTTCTATTCTTTTTTCTAGTCAAAATAATCAAAATAGAGAATTTCTTAATTATGTTGCGAATAATAAGGGAGCTTATCAAGAATTACAAGAATATTTTGAGCGTAATAAAGATATTGACCCAAAACTGCAAAAACTAGCCCCAATATATCAACGCCTGACCTTTGAAGAAGGGAACTCTATCAAGTTTTTAGCACAGGTAATAACGATTATCAAAGGGCTTGAAAAATCAATGGCAGAAATCATGGAGATTTTCGATGATTCCGATAAAGAGAGTTCCATGATATTGGATTTTGAAATGTTATCCAGAGTTTTTTCAAAATTCGAGAATAATAGAAGTTTGTTGATTCCTCAGCAGCTTTACAACAAAATCAGTGATGAGTTGATGAACATTTTTTCATATAACAACCTATACATCTACAACATCGAACCTCTAAAACAATTGTTTTTAACCCGACCTTCCGGTGGTCATGTTCACATCACTGAGGAACAAGTTTCAGATAATACTTCTGTAGCAGAATTAATTTATGCCATTCTGGCTGTTAGATTACAAATCAAAACCATCAAAGATTTTCTGGCTAATGTTTTGGATGCTGAAGATTCTCAATCTCGTTCTTTAGATATTTGGTCACAACAGATAGATAAAGCGCAAAAAGCAAGTGAAGAAAACTCATCGCCAAATCAACTGATCAAATACTTAAACCGTATCTATGTCTATGAAAGCTATAAATCTATCATAAATATCAAAGAAATTTCTCGGTATCAAAATCCTAATAATAACTTGATTGCTCACTCACTTAGAGAAGTCTCTATTGGGAGTACTGCTATATTGACTTCGCCTGAATTCAAAATAAAATCTATGCTAGCTAATAATAGTAATGTGATTTTTTTAATTTCAGCAACAGGAGGAGTATTTGGGGATTTAAGTACAAGTTATGATATGGGTTATTTAGAAGATAATTTACGTAATGAGTCTGGTAAAACTTCATTTAAAGCAATGATTGAAGAAGAAATATTGCTTTGTGAAGAAATTAGAAATCAGCGTGATGCTAACCGCCAGATTACAGTGAATTTTTTCAATGAAAATTTACCATCTTTTCCAAATAACAAGACACAAGAAGTTGTAGAACGATTTGAGAAAAATATTTTAAAAGATTTTATTAATGATTGTAAAAATAAGGGTATCTGGTTGAATTCTTACAAAGTTCAAGAGATAAAAAAATTTATTCGTTTCTTATTTTACCTTTTTGAAGATGAATCAATTCAAGAAACAATTGCTTTTACTCAAACCATACGGTGGATTAAGGAATTGATGTCTTTTTGGGATAAAACTCATAATATTAACTTTGTATTTGAGACATCACAAGAACATCCAAATATATATTACATCAAGGTAAATCATCCAAAATATAAGTCTGATATTCGGATCAAGATTATTTTATATACAGCCTCGTTCAATAGTCTTTACGTTGATCAAGCAAATAAAAAAACATACTTGGATGAGCTTGTAGAAGAAAAAGGACAGAAAATTTTCTTTATATCGGCTTATCAATCAGCATCCAAAGGATTGAACCCTATCATAAAAAATAACAACGGCGTTGAAAAAGATTTTGACTCTTTAGTTTTGTTAATGGACAGTTACTATACAGTGATGAAACCATCACTGAAGAAGTCAACAGATTCTGAAAAATCTACTACTCGTTATCATTTCGCGTTGATGAAAAGCATTGTAAATTTGGGTGAATCTAATCTAGAAATCAAAGATTTCAACAAATACCTGAGTCAACCGGAAGCTAGCGCATTTCGAGAGCAGCAACACCAAATTTTATTAGGTAAAGCAATTTTGCAAGCTATTGGTAGATCTGAGAGGCGTGATTTTCCCAACCAAGTTATTAAAATTTTCATTAATGAAGAAACCAGAAAAAATTTAGTGAATTTTTACAGATACCTGAAACAAGAAGAATCTCAGGAAATTCGTAAATTTTCAGTTAACAACCACAAAGTTTACTTAAGTGTTCAAGAGGAAGAGAAGAAACGAGCTATTCATGATTATGACGATCATGTATATGATGAAACTAATGCTTATCAGGATTTCCAAAATTTTCGACAAAAGATGTTGAATGAAATTGAGGATTTTCACCAAAATAACAAGGCTTTTGCTATCACCAAAATGTGGGATGCTTTACGCGATCCAGTTGTTTTTAGAGAGCCAGAGAAGTATCTGCAACAGTTACGAGAGTTAAAGCTATTTCCTGATGAGTTTATTGAATCGCTATTTTATCACAACCCGGAACAACCTGAATTTACTCCCTATTTAGCTTCTGTGGAAGAAGAGGGTAAAAAATTTCAGATTATCAGCGATAGCATCAATGGGGAAAGAATCTATGCTTACCAGAAGCGATTATATCCTGAACATCTCAAAACAAATGCTCAAGACGATGACTTGGAAGGAAATGAAATTGACTTGCCAGAGCCTTCTACTAATTTAATCTACAAACTGTACAACGAGTTGATTCCACAACCAGAAATTTTTAATACTTATATTCCGCGTCGATATTTCTTTTACGATGTATTGCATCCATCACTAACTGAAAATTTTACGGAAAGATGGATTAAAGATGTAGTTTTTCAAGGTAAAGACTGGAAAACTATAAAATCCATCTATGGTTTTGAGCAGTTGCGAGATTTCAAAAAATATCACAAGCTTTATGAGAAGTTTGATTTGTACTATATCAAGGACAATACCCTATTTTGCATTGATGTTAAAGCATGGAGTTTAGCTTCAGGAAATCGCCTTTCCAATGAGACGTTGGAAAAAACCCAAAAAAAGCTAGATAGTATTGTTTCAGATTATCCAGAATTTAGCACTGTTAGAGGTTTACTTCTCAACTTACACGGAAAACAAGAAAAAAATCATCAATACTCACCAACGTTATTTTCGGGAAATTTGATTTACTTTGATCGCCATAATATCCCAGTTGAATCTAGTATCCTCAAAGACTTTTTGTTTGTTAAGGAGAGATAAAATGAAAAATCAAATTACTAAAGCATTATCAGAGCAATCAAGAACCAATCAAATAAAGATTTTAGATAAACTAGAAGATGTTGCTGAAAAACTCGTCCAATATCTCGCGAAGAAGGGTAAAGGGATTGAGCATTTTATTCTTGAATACAAGGTTCCTGAAGATGAGTCTTCCCAAAATGAAGATTCACAGACAGATTTTTATAAAAAGCGAGATAGGTTTATTAAAATTCAAATCCAAGAGCGACTTTCTGTCTATGGAGAAAAACCGAAAATTTCAACAATTCAATATTTCCTTTCCTACGCTGACGGTAAAAAATATGTGTTCTTTTTATCTCCCAATAAAAATCACTCCGGCTGGAAAAAGTTATTTAGCAATAATCGAGAAAGGATTTTTAACTTAGTTTTTAAATTTTATCTTCTTTCTCAAAGCTTATCTGTTGAAACAATGAATAGTTTTGAAGAATTACTCTTACTTCATTCCAAAGAACTAACTAAATCAAAAGATGCTCTTTTGGTATGGGGACAGAATTTGTTAATCAAATATAACCATCATGATGTACTAACATTAACCTTATCTAGAAAAAGGCGAATATTCTTACCACAAGATGAGTATGTCACCATAGATAGTGACGATTTAGGAGAGTTATTAGTATACGAAGATAAGAACTACTACTTTGAACGTGACCTTGATGGTCGTCACCAAAATTCTATTGAATTTATGCAATTTCCGACAAATCAGCAAGATTATGACAAGTTTAGAAAAACTCAGCTTTATCATTATCAAAATCTCATGACAAAACTTGAGAGTTTTTTAAGTGAGTGTGGTATTAACTTTAATACTCTGCCTTTTCAGGCTGACCATTATCTAGAAAATCCTTTTATCAAAAATATAGAATCTGTAGAATCATTAGAGATTATTAACAATATTGGAGTTGATCTGACTGAATCCGACCAGCAATTTCTGAAAAATTTTCTGAAACAGCAAGGGATAGCTATCACCACATTTTATAATTCTGGAAAAACCGTGAGTACCTATGAACAAATAGAAGTTGAGGGTGAAAACGAGCCTTGCTGGGAAATTACTGAAGTTGTACCCTGGTCAGATATTAATCTTGATAAGAAAAAAAATTATTTAGTTTTCAATAAATCTTTGGAGGGAGAAGCAGGTTCAATGGCTTACCAGAGAAATGATGGTTTCTGGGAGCCATCAACACAAATAGATAATAAAGTGAAAGTAGATTTTTATTCCCAGTTAAAGAGAAGATTTAACTATTTGCATACAGGAGAGTTTTTTAGCACCCAGGGGATAAATATACCTGAATTTAAGGCTGTTGGAAAGAAGGCTATTGGAAAGGCAAAACCTAGTTGGTCAGTTCTTAAATATACGCCTTCTAAAATTACTCCAGATACTTTGCGCAAGGATACGCAGGATTTTACGGATGGTAAATTCTTGGATGTAGAAGATTGTATTTACTGCTATTTAAGTAGTCAAGAAAATAACGAACTATGGAAAAATTTCTACAATGAGTACAAGCTAAATATTTCGCCGGAATTTGAGAAGGTCTTGATTGAACTAGGAATTAAGAACTGGATGAGGAAAAGTCTTTTAGATCCTACCTTGGGTTTGCCCATTACTGCTGAATCATTACCTAAAAAAGAATTCTATACTATATATGTGCGCAGTCCTCGAAACAAGGAAGCTAAAGCAGTAGCCGTAAAATTTTTATATAAAGAGGGTCGCATATATATCAAAGATGTAATGCGCAATATAAAAGAGATAGAGAAAAACTTTCGATTTTTAAGAAGGCAGAAAAATAAATCAGATAAATTAATTAACGATCAACAATATTTTGTAGATGAATCGGAAAAGTTATATATTAGCTGCTATACAGAGGACTTGTATACACCAACTTTAATTGGACGCAATGGTATTCTTGAAGAAATGGAAAAGGGAACGCTAGAAATTAACCGAACAATTAGCACAATTAAAGGTAACAATGGTAGTAAATTATTACCTTTGGCAATGTATTATAGCGAGGAAATTAAACCTATTAACAGAATAAAAAATATGATCTGTTTGGATTTACATAACGAAGAATTTGTTCAGTATTATGTTCCGCCTGGTCAAAATCTTAATGGTACAGTGAAAAGAGGGTTTAGAGTTTATCACTTGATTGGAAAGACATATTCTGGCGAGTCAATTCAGACATCTGAACTAATTGAACATACCATGACAGCTTTACATTTTACTACGCTAACTCACAATATTTTAAAAATAAGTGATAATAGTCAATCATCTTTGCTACAAAAAGTCGCAAAGGTTTTAATTGAAAATTGAGAAACTGGCTGATTGTCAACTATGCAATGCCAGTTTTTGATGAACTGAAAATCTTAGTTGGAACTTGCAGTGTTCTTATAACCTAATACGCTTGGTTTTAGCGTCAAAAACCTTAAATTTGTGTAGGTTGATGAGCCACTGGGTTGCGTGGGTTTCCCGGTTTGAAGCAAGTGGCGTTTGAGGAACAAAACCCAACATTTCCACGGGGTTTGTTAACTTTCTGTTTCCTAGCAGCCTATTCTATAAGAATAAGTATATATGCTTTGATTTGATCAGATGCATCTTGTGGGAGTTACTCAAATATCAACATCCATAGGAGACTAGAGTAAGAAGAACACAACGTATATTGCGGGTCTTGACGCAGCAAATGCTGCAAACAGCTAAGGAGGATTTATGCGTGCAGTGCTGATGGCAGGCGGTTCGGGAACGCGGCTTCGCCCGTTAACTTGCGATTTACCCAAACCGATGGTGCCCATCTTAAATCGACCGATTGCCGAACATATCATCAATCTCCTCAAACGGCATCAAATCACAGAAGTAATTGCGACACTGCATTATTTACCTGATGTCTTGCGAGACTACTTTCAAGATGGCAGTGATTTTGGCGTGCAGATGACCTATGCCGTAGAAGAAGACCAACCTCTTGGGACGGCTGGTTGTGTGAAAAATATTGCCGAACTCCTAGATGAAACCTTCTTAGTAATTAGTGGTGATAGCATAACAGACTTTGATTTAACAGCAGCAATTGAATTTCACAAACAAAAACAGTCAAAAGCTACTTTGATTTTGACCCGCGTCCCCAACCCGATTGAATTTGGTGTAGTGATTACCGATGAAGAAGGCCGGATCAATCGATTTTTAGAAAAACCCTCTACTAGTGAAATTTTCTCTGATACCGTCAATACAGGTACTTACATTCTCGAACCAGAAGTTTTAGAATACCTGCCAGAAAACACAGAATGCGACTTTTCCAAAGACTTATTCCCCTTATTACTGGAAAAAAATGAGCCAATGTATGGCTACATTGCTCAAGGTTATTGGTGCGATGTTGGTCATTTAGATGCCTATCGTGAAGCTCAGTATGATGCGCTATATGGCAAGGTAAAACTCGACTTTGCTTACAAAGAATTTTCTGCAGGTATATGGAAAGGTCAAAACACCTATATTGACCACACAGCTATTATTGAAACACCTGCCGTGATTGGTGACAATTGCCGGATTGGGGCAAGGGTACAAATTGAAGCCGGAACTATAATTGGGGACAATGTAACTATTGGTGCTGATGCAAATTTGAAGCGCCCAATTGTTTGGAATGGGGCAATTATTGGCGAGGAAGCACAACTTTCCGCTTGTGTGATTTCCCGTGGTACCCGTGTTGACCGCCGCGCTCATGTATTAGAAGCATCTGTAGTGGGTTCGCTTTCTACTGTAGGCGAGGAAGCCCAAATCAGCCCTGGTGTCAGAGTTTGGCCTAGTAAAAAAATTGAGTCAGGTGCGATTTTAAATATCAATTTGATTTGGGGGAATACTGCCCAAAGAAATTTATTCGGGCAACGTGGTGTACAGGGGTTAGCCAATGTTGATATCACGCCCGAATTTGCGGTGAAGTTGGGAGCAGCTTACGGTTCCACTTTGAAACCAGGCTCTAAGGTAACGGTTTCTCGGGATCAGCGGAATGTATCGCGTATGGTAACGCGATCGCTCATTGCTGGTTTAATGTCAGTCGGGGTTGATATTCAAAACCTCGATGCCACGGCTGTACCAATAGCTCGCACAGTTATCCCCACAATGTCGGTAGTTGGCGGGATTCACGTGCGAGTACACCCCGATCGCCCTGACTATATCCTGATTGAATTCATGGATAATAAGGGGATTAATATCTCCAAAGCCCAAGAAAAGAAAATCGAAGGGGCTTACTTTAAAGAAGATATGCGGCGGGCGCAAATTCATGAAATTGGTGATGTTGCCTATCCTAGCCAAGTCAACGATCTTTACTGCACTGCTTTTGAAAAACTATTGCATGTTTCTACTCTGCGTAACAGTCGGGCAAAAGTGGTGATTGACTACGTTTATTCTGTGACTGGGGCAGTGCTACCCCAAATGTTAGATCAATTTGGTGCAGATGCTGTAGTTTTGAATGCCAGTCTGAATAAACACGCTATATCAACAGCAGAGCGTGAAGGACTATTAACTCAGCTAGGTCATGTGGTGGAGGCGTTAAAGGCTAACTTTGGTGTCCAAGTATCAGCGAATGGGGAACAGCTGATTTTAGTAGATGAATCCGGCATCCCAATTCGTGGGGAAATGTTAACAGCCTTGATGGTGGACATGATTTTAACCTCTAACCCCAGAGGAGCGGTAGTTGTACCAGTTCATGCTTCTAGTGCTGTGGAACAAGTTGCCCGCCGCCACGATGGTAAAGTCATCCGCACCAAAGCCAACCCGACAGCTTTAATGGAGGCTTCACAGAAATATCCCAATGTGGTTTTGGCTGGTAGTGGGGATACTGGTTTTATCTTCCCGCATCTGCATCCGGGATTTGATGCGATGTTCTGTATTGCCAAGCTGATTGAGATGCTAACTATCCAAGAGCGATCGCTAGCTACTGTGCGCGCCGAATTACCCCGTGTAGTTCACAGATCGCATACAGTACGCTGTCCTTGGAGTGCTAAGGGTGCGCTGATGCGTTATTTGGTCGAAACTCACCCCGCCCAAAACCTGGAACTGATCGATGGGGTAAAAATTGGTCAACCTCATGACGACAGCTGGCTGTTAGTTTTACCAGATGCCAGCGAACCTGTAGTACATCTGTTCGCAAACAGCAATGAACGCAACTGGGTAGATGAAACCTTAAGAAACTATCGCACCCGCGTGCAAATGTTTGTTGAAAGGCAACAAGAACAACATCCAGCGGAAGTTTAATTAGTCAATCAAAGAGTCCACAGCTAACCATTTGGGCTTGGTTGACTGTGGACTTTGGGGGGAGGATGGGAAATGCGATCGCCCCTGTAAAACCTTATGTTCTGGTTGAATTAATTAATTCATAATTAATTCGTAATTCACGAATTTTTAATTACGAATTAGAAGTTATAACCAACTCCTAATGTTAAACCTACACTAGTTTCATCAAAAAAGGCGGCATTCACAGCACCTGTGAGTGTAAAACGAGAACCTAAAGGAACGTCTACACCACCAGTTGCCATAGCAGCAATATCCGTGTCGCCAGAAGTATCAATGGCTACGCCTCCACCAATGAATGGAGATATTGAGAATGTTTGCCCAGCCACAGGAGCTGCTTGTGAGGCAAAATCGAAAGTGATGGGCACTAGAATTAGTGTCTCATCTCCAAAAATTGCTGAGGGACGTAGTGAGATATTACGTGTCAGACCCAATTTGCTGATGACTGCGAAGTTACCTACACTTAGAGAGTTATTACCAGTTAAACCAATGTTACCACCAGCTCCTATATAGCTAGTACCACCAAGGAGACCTCTACGTGGTGTACCTGCGGGAGTTTCTCCAGTAGTAGGAGTTTCTGGTTTCTGACCAGTGAGGTTAGCCGGAATCAGGACTTGGTTAATTGCATGGATCACACCATTGCTGGCTTGTACATTCGCCTGGATAACTTGTGCATCGTTGACTGCAATTTTATTGTTGGCAGTATCAACCTTAACGTTGATAGATTCATCCTCAATTGTCTTGATTGGCCCAGTCGATAATTGACTAGAAGTTAATTGACCAGAAACTACGTGGTATCTCAACAGCTTAATCAACGTTTCTCGATTTTCTGGTAGCTGTAACTGCTGTAAAGTTCCAGGTGGTAACGCCGCAAATGCTTGATCGGTGGGAGCAAAAACAGTATACGGGCCTGGTTGTTGTAAGATATCTGCCAACCCTGCGGTTTTTAATAAAGAAGTCAGGGTTGTAAAAGAACCGCTAGATGCAGCTAAGGAAACGATGTCGGTACCACCAGGTTGAGTAGTACCACCTGCAACAATATAACTAGCAGCAGGGAGATTGCTAGCAATAGGTTGTAGCTGTCCTTGTTTTACCAAAGCTTGATACAAAAGTGCTGCTGCTTCGGCACGTGTTAAAGTCCTTTGAGGATTCAGTTGTTTGACTTCTGGATAGTTAACAACAATATTGCTTTGTGTTGCGGCTGCTACACTATTCACAGCATAATCTGGCACTGATGTTGCATCTGAGTAATAAGTGGTCAACACACTAGATGCACTTTCACTACTAGTTAAACCCAAGCCAGTGGATAAAGCAACGATCGCCTGTACCTTAGGAATTTGTTGATCGGGCAAAAACTGGTTATTAGGATAGCCTGACATAAATCCCATTTCGTAGGCTTTGCGAATTGCTTCCGCCGCCCAGTAATTAGATGGAACATCTGAAAATCCCCCAGAACTTAATTGTCTAACTGGGTTTTGGTTAAAAGCTTTTTGAATCATGGCGGCGAATTGCGCACGAGTCACAGCCTGATCCGGCTTAAAAGTGCCATCGGGAAACCCTGCAATTACGTTTTTTTGGGCTAAGGCGACAATAAATGGACTTGCCCAGTAATTGGAACTAACATCAGTCAAGTTAGATGTTGCACCTGGTGCTTGAGCAGTGTTTTGAGTATTTTGAGCTGAAGCAGGGATAGAAATTACAATAGGAGTTAATGTTGCAGATATTACTCCCAAAGCTAGCAAACTGCTCTTGACTAATGAGCTACGAAACCAACTAAACATGAAAATATCCTCCAAAAACAAGTAGAGCTGTTGCTTAAGTGATTGATTGCATCTTGGAAAGTTCTGTATGCAAGGTTAAGTGGGCACAGATATTGGGATGAGGATTAGCTTTGCCTCTTGGCTAAAACTA
The DNA here is from genome assembly GCA_034530615.2 of Aulosira sp. ZfuVER01. GTDB lineage: Bacteria > Cyanobacteriota > Cyanobacteriia > Cyanobacteriales > Nostocaceae > Aulosira. The sequence goes on along the minus strand of JAVRCV020000010.1, from coordinate 35,963 downwards.
CGAATGCGAAGTGTTAAATCCTTTAAAGTTTCAAAATCTACCAATATAGCCACCTACCCTTGCATTTCAGAACGTCTTGCCCAATGTTTGCCCCAAAGAGCAACCCTAAGTGTGTGATGAGAGTTGAGCTTTTCAAGAACTACAGATAAAACTCAGTATCAAAAAGCTACTAAGACTATCTGAGATTTTCAACAACCATGAAAATCTTAGTATAAATTCATGACTTTATCAGTTTTAGTTAATGTAGTCTTCCAAAAAATGGGTATTTATTAGCCGTCTTAACGTCTTGAACAAACCTAATCACATCAATCTTAAGTTGCATGAGTCTAGTATTAAAACAAGAGAAAGTGCATTATCCACATAGTTAATATTTTTCATCTGCTATCTTCATCCTACAACTAGCTAAAGGCTAGATTTATACAGGGTTTTTTCCCTCCTTAGATAGTTGACAGCAGCGGTAAATCGTTAAGCATGGAAGCGCATGGACAAGCTTAGACCAGAAAATGGCGATCGCACTTCCAAACTTAAACCACGATCAAAGTCTAGTACTGCTCTGCAAAATTCGCTCATTTACAATTCCAACTTGAAAATGCCGATTTTCTGAGCTACTGCACTTTATTAGTCTGGTATTTTTCTTTTTTATCTGCTATTGTTATAGATTTATATATTTATAAATCAGATTATAAAATAGTTTTTTCACTTAAGTCTTTTGTTGATAATTCTCTAGAGAAAAGAATTTCAGATTTACAACTTCATCCTCATATAATTGCAATTTTGCAAAACTGACATCCTGCTGAGGTTGGATAAATGTTAATGCATTAATTTCATTTATGGCTAAAAACACAGTAAAAAATATTGGCTGAGGACATTGGTTCTCAATAGCTTTATATAGTTATTAAATTATCTAAATATGCATAGGATTACTATTTAATTTTTGAAATACACGTAGTTATACCAATTCACGAAAATTCTACTAATATAGATAGATTTTTCGTAGGGGTTTAGCAATGTTAAACTCTCTACCACGTATTTGTATCATTTTTAAAGTGAAATGGTATTAGTCTTTGTCCTAAAGTACCACCCAACAGTCTTGGTGCGTTAGGCTATGCCATAACATACCCTACTGGCGTGGCAAGGCTAAAATAGTGCAATAAAAAATGTTCGTAGTTGCGCTTTAGCGCCCTAGAAATTAGAAATCTAATGTATAACTTTAGCCTAGACACGCCACTACTTAGATTTTTGAACAAATTCCGTACACTTTAACGTCCCTTCTTTCCTATTCCCTATTCCCTCACTCTATGAGTGATTTCGGGGATCAAATAGGATTGCTATATAAAGCAATGATAAATTTTTGCCAATTCATAGTTAAATCCTTGGACAAATTAATATAAATCTAATTACAATAACCTATCCTGATATAGCTTATATATAAGCTGAATAAACATAATATGAGTATCCTGCTGCAAAAGATACAAAATCGATTTCTGAGAAATATTTATAACCTGCCATTTTTACAACATCAAGCTGAAATTGAGTATCAGGAAGCAGTGGCCAAACATATTACAAAATTGCCTGTAATTTCTTCTACTGAGATGAATCTCATCGAAACCATCAACAATGAAGGAGTTGTAATTACTTCATTGGATGCTTTGGGAATACCATCGACTTCTAGTATGTTTCAGGCAGCACAAAACCTGATGCATCAAATACCACCTAATAACATAGGTAATAAAAATGAATTCGTTGTTCATGCTACTCCCCAACAAATAATGACATACCCAGAAATTTTTTTATGGGGGTTAGAACAACGCTTAATTAATATAGTAGAAACTTACCTTGGCTTACCAGTAGCCTATCATGGAGCGTATCTGCGTAGAGATATCGCTAATCACGTAAAGCAAAAATCCAGACTATGGCATATAGATAAAGAAGATAGAAAAGTACTAAAAATTATTGTTTATTTGCATGATATGAATGAAGATAACGGGCCATTTCAATATATTCCCACATCTTTGAGTTCATCAGTGGCTCGCTCACTTAAATATAATTATGGCTACATCCAAGATACAACCATGCAAAAGGTGATATCACCTTCTGAATATAAATCCTGTCTAGGTTCCGCTGGTACAGTAGTTTTTGCTGCAACTGGTAGTATCTTTCATCGCGGAAAGTTACCTGTAGCCGATGATAGATTATCTGTTTTTTTTGATTACACTTCTAGATTGCAACAACAGTCATTCTATGGCAATTTATCTCTACCAAATGAAGATTTACTCTTATTAAAAAATAATCTTTCAGAGCAACAAAGAGAATGTTTATTTTGGCAACAAAATACTTAAAAATATTTTGATCAAAAATTAAAACCCTAGATCCAAGTACAGCACGGCGTAAATAAACCACCCATTCCAAATTAACGAAATACTTACGCTGTATTTATTTTGACTTTTGTCTTCCGCGCAGCGGTACTAGTCTCTACTTCTTCCAAGGTAGCTTTGTCCCCATCTCAGTTAATGCTGAGAACACTAGATAGACCACAATTAGAGCTGCACTGATAAGAAAAATCACAACGTCGTTATTCATTGTTTGTAGATGGGTATTTCTTAAAAACTCTACCAATTTTTGGCATCGGCAATCAGGAGATCGTTAAACTAATTTCACCTCAGTATGGACAACTCCCGCACGTTCATGACGGGCTAAAAGTTTAACTGTGCTACCTAAAGTTCCACGTACCACCCATTCTACCTTTGCTCGGTCTTGAGTAGGGTCGCTCTGCCGCCTAGTAGGATATGAAGGCTGATAAGCGCGTCCTTCTAATTGTCCTAATTCTTCACAGATTTTACCTATTTCCAAAGTTGCGCGATCGGGTAATTCAATTTCACAGATACAGCCTCTTACTAGCTTTTTCTCTAAAGCTTTTTGAGTAACGTAGGTAGGTAGCCAGCCTGCATTCTGCACTACCAGCCGTACTAGATACAGATCGTTACCTAAGTTGCGGACGCTAGCTTCATAAATCTCCAAGCGCGGGGAGATTAACAGATGCCATACTAACCAATCAGGAAAGCGGGCTATCTCTTTCTCTAAAAACTCTGGGGGTGGATTACTCCACGCATACATAGCATCCCAACCGCCTAATTCTACCTGACCAAGTTGGGGATGGTTGAAGGTATACCAGTCAACATATCCCTGACCGGAGAGTTGTTCATCGTTCCAGCGTAACAGCTTCAGTTCATCTTCTAATGGATGTTCTCGATACCATTCGACGTGTTTATAGTCTTTAATTCCGGCTTGGCTTTGCGGACTCCAAACTTCTACAGTCCAAGTAAATACTCCGCGTTCGTCATAAGCCCAATCATCGAAAGCACCAGAGACATAATCTTTGGGATCGTAGCGAAAGTCATGAAAAGCAGAAATAGCTGGGTATGCAGTAATTTCAGTACCTTTTTTACCAATATATTGATAGGTGCGCAGGTCATGAACAGCGAATTCCTCATCGCTGTCGTAGCTGTATGGACGGATGAGTACACCGCCAAAAGTGTGAAAAGATATAGCGCCAGTAATGTTAGGATGAGTCGTAATAAATTGGACAAGCGATCGCACTTCTGTTTCTGATGTGGGATAGGGGCCAGCCCCTGCTTGCTGAAATTCTTGTCGCCACATCACCGGAAAATTGCGGTTCAAGTCTAACCCTTCTGGGGTTGGTTGAATATTAATCTGCACTCCATCGTAATTTTCTATTCGTCCTTCTGGGAAAAGTCGATAATATTGACCATCGATTTCCGTTGGTTCACGACGCACCAATAAACGGGGTTCTGTTGGGCAGATTTTCCACCCACCATTAGCATCGGGGATACGCATGAGTAAAATCCGACCATCGCCATCGATGTCTTCCATGACTAAACCATCGTTGCTTTCTCTACCTTCAGGATAGGAACGGGTAGCAGAACGAATAAATTTTGGTTTGTCAGCCAAAGCCCACTCCGCACCATCAGGGTTAACACGCGGGCAAATGTAGAAGGTGCGGGTGTCCAAACAACGAGTAATATCTGCATGAGTGCCGTAAGCGGTAACTAATGTTTGCAGTAGGTACAGGCAAACAATCGACGGTGCTAATTCTACGGCGTGGATATTGCCATCAACCCAGAGGGCGGGTTTTTCTTGGCCTAAGCCTGTGGTGAAATTCGTAACAGTCAAAAGCCAGATGTCACGACCTTCATAACTCTTGCCAATGCTTTCTATGCGTACCAGATGAGGAAATTCCTCAGCATAACTATGCAAGATGCTTGTCAGGTCTGCGTAACGGTAGTATTGATTAAACCGAACATCTGGCATATTAACCCTCTCATGCGCCAGGTGAACATTCCTTACAATACCATTGGGCGGGCGATCGCTCTTGCATAAGCCAATTTTTGAGATATCGAACCACAGATAAATACCGATTTTTTCAAATTGGTATTATGCAGATGTTTGCAATAAGTCTAATATTGACAGCAATAAGTGTTAGTTTTTGCTATCTAGTTTCTGATTTTCCTGAACTAATAAAACTGATTTTACCTGTCGCTTGATTGGTTTTCTGACAATATTTAGCTTCCCGTAAACTGTCTTGCCGTTGTAATAAAGTGAAGAAGAACTCCCGCCATCTAAATTCATGGCTTTTTTTGCACCAAGAGTTTTCATAAAATCTGCTAATTCTGGTAAGGACATTCCAGATTTAGCAAGACGGGTGTTTGGCTTTTGAGCTACCATTACTAAAACAATGCTGCCATCATCAGTAATCCCGACAGCGCTTCTAGAATTAGGTTGATTGCTGCCAATTGCATCTTTTCCGTTGGCTTTATCTACAAAGGCTTCTTGTTCTGAGGTGAGTTCTGGTAACAGACCTGGGCCACCGCCTACAGCATCGACTAACTGACACCCTGCTAATGGTGATTCGCTATGCAGAACAATATCATAGGTGACAGTTTCACCGCAAAGATAGCGGCGGAATTCTGCGCGATTGAAAATCTTACTAAGGTAAGGTTTTAAGTTGGGATTGTTCACCAGCCGTTCATTATCTTTGGGATCGGCTACTACACGACCAGAGAGAACTACATGGGATGTAGATTTTTGATTAACTGGGTCAAAAAACCCGGCGTTTAAGATGGCTTTGGCTGGATATTTCTGGGCAAATTCTTCTACAGTAGCGACTTTGGGTGATATTACAGGTGTTACCAAAAATCGGCTATCAGTTTGAATTGACAAGATATGAACTATGCTTTGTGGTAGGGTGCGCTGTTCGTAGCGGATGGTTTTTGGTGGTGAAGGTACAACCTTTGACACTACCGATATAGATGAATGCAACTTAAATAATAGCGGCATCCCGAAACTAACTAGTGTCAAACCCAGCAGCCAGATTTTTCTCACTTGTCTACCCAAATCCTTTATTAAGCTCAAGAGCATAGACGCATAAACGCCTTGCTGCACTTAGATCGAATTCTTATAGACTATAATTACACAGCCTGCGATCGCTAAGATTTTTTAAAAGTTGTGTGTAAAAAGTGATGTGTCTGGTTGTATGAGAGTAAGCTCATGGTCATGGCGATCGCACCCCGATCGCATACTAGTCAGCTAAGAGGCTTTCGGTTGATACCATAGGATCAGCTGCAACTTTGAGCAGTAGCAACCCCCCTCAATGATTTCTGACTCATGTTCAGCTATCCAATCATAAATTTGTGCAGCTTTTGCTAATGCTACCTTTTCTGAACGATAAAGCTTCGGGCTAGGACAAAAGGCTTTGCCATTGATGTGTATGGCTGCAATGTGCCAATAGTCGCTACTTTCACCCTCTGGTACAACTTCTAGAAATCCCTCACTGTAAGGCTCAATTATTCCTATGTTCATCAGCAAACCAATAATAGCGATCGCCATGCTAGCGCTAATCACGATTTTAGTGCCGTCTATTTTGGTACAGTAGCCCTGGCGATCGGGGTATTTTGGGGATGGGTGTAAAAGCGATCGCTTCTCGCTTACATATCTTCAGATATAATTCTTTTTGGCTAATTTTGTTCATTTTTGACAAAAACTTACTTCATAAAATAGTCTTTTTAGCAGATGTTTACACTGGGAAATAGTTATATATTTAAAGTAACAATTCTAAGCTATTACTTTACTAAATAAAAGGAGCATTATTATATGCTGACTGCCATGATTTTTTTTGCTAGTTACGCTGCTATTTCTACATTCTTTATTTCGACTGTTGAATAAAACAACACAAAATACCATATAGAATCCAGTTCAATTTTGCATAAACATAACACCATAGCGTAGGTGAAAATTGTTATGGGCTGTAAGCCTCTCCGCCTCTATTTTGTAGATTCCCAAGCTTTTGGCTCTTGTCATTAGCCACATTTTTGTGGCAATTAAAGGAATGCAATCAATACATGAGGTAGAAGGGCAAGCAATACTTTCACAATACTTGTCTGTTGAGATTTAGTGATTGAGACTTTAAGTCACAATTCATACTAAAATCACAAATTGGTGCTAGGGCAATTTAGCATAAATTAGCAGACTTTTGTAGCGATCAATTTGCTTGATTTTACCAGATGCTTCACAAGCTTGAACAATAGGTTGAGCCTTACTCCAGGTGAATGAACCTGTGTAGAATATAATCTTGCCATCAGGATGAAGTTTTTCAATCACTAGTTGCAACAAAGATTCATCATTTTGATGAATCATAGGTGCATTCTCAGGTAGATAAAATTCACACAAGTGAAACAGGGTAGCTATATCCAGCTTCGGTAAAATTTTGTCAGTCAATGTATAAATATCTACGAAAATGACTTTGTAATATTTAGCTAGTGAAGTATCTTTAAAGACTAACTGAATATAAGCTTGATGCTCAATAGCAGAGGCTGTAATACCTAAAATCTCATTTGGTCGATCTAGCTTCTGATTTTCTAGACCAACTATGTGGTGTATACCTGTACCGAAATGAAAGATACTTTTATCCTCAATTTTCGATTCCTTGAGATATTCAACTAACTCTAGATCGCACGAGCAACCATCTTTACCTAGATCCCAAGCTGAGTTTTTCTGATAGTATGTCATGCCTACACCATGAGGCACCATTGGTCGTCTAATCCCAGTTATATAAAGCAGTCTCCGTACAAGAGGATTTTGGGTAATTATTTCACGCTTTATAGTTACCATTTTTTACCTAATATAAATACACAACCTCTATAAGTACAGTATGATTTAAATACTGAGTGATTATCTGTTGTGTCTTCACAGAAAATTAACATTAATAACAATCTTATTTAAGAATTTTTGATAATTGGGGGAATCTCAATTAGTCCATACTAGAGACGCTGTCACAAATCGCAAACACAACTAAAACCTTCTCGCACAGGGAATCTCAGCAATCTCAATTATTGCCTGTTCCCTGTTGCTTGTTACCGCGCAAATGGTTAATGAGAAGGCTTTTAGACTGTGAGTGTTATCCTGATTAATCGCCCAAATAAATACCTAAACCACGAGCAGTTTTCACTAAAGTATCTTCTGGGTTGACAGCTCTATATTGAGCGATCGCTTCCGCAATGGGTACAGTGAGAACTTGGCGATTCTGCCAGGTTGTCATGTAGTCATATTTTTCTTCATCTATGAGATTTACTGCTGCTACACCAAAAGCAGCTGCTACTAGTCGATCTAGGGGAGAAGCAGTTCCACCACGTTGGATATGTCCTAGTACTGTAACTCGCGTTTCTGCACCAATGCGATCGCTCAGTTGATCGGCTAAATATTGACCAATCCCACCATATCGAGATTCACCGAAACGATTTGTTAAGGTGACAGTTTCACCCTCTTGAGTCCGAACTGCTTCCGAAACAATAATTAAACAATAGTTTTTGCCTTGCTCTTGGCGCTGTTTAATTTGGTAGCAGATGTGATCCATATTGTAGAGAATTTCGGGAATTAAAATCACATCTGCACCCCCGGCAATGCCCGCAGCTAAAGCAATGTGTCCGGCATCACGCCCCATAACTTCTAAAATCATGACTCGACTGTGAGATGCGGCGGTAAAATGCAACCTATCCAGTGCTTCTGTGGCAATATTTACTGCCGTATCAAAACCGATGGCGTGTTCGGTAATACCAATATCATTATCAATTGTTTTGGGAATACCTACTAAATTAATCCCGCCTTGTTGTGCCAAGCGACGGAGAATCGCCAAGCTCCCATCACCACCAATCCCAATCAACGCATCTAAACCTAGTTGATGATAGCCTGCAATAATTTCTTCGGAGCGATCGCATAGACTGCCATCAGGCATAGGAAAAGCAAAAGGATCGCCTTTGTTGGTGGTTCCTAACATTGTCCCACCAGAAGTTAACAGTGGGTCAACTTGGTCGATTTCCAGTTTGGTGAATTGCGGTGGACGCGCCATTAATCCTACAGTTGCCTGCCGAATTCCCAATACTTCCCAACCTTTTCCACAAGCACAATGAACAACCGCTCTAATTACGGCATTCAAACCAGAGCAATCTCCTCCACTAGTCAGAATGCCAATCCGCTTACCTTGTCCCATATCTGACTCCTATTTGATTTTTGAAAAACACTCCGTACACATCTACCTCCTTTCTTTCCCTTCTTTTCGTGTGGTCTGCTTCTACTTTGTAAGTTCACGAATCAAATAGGATGGTGAAATATATTTATCAACAGATTACAGCGACTTTTAGGTGAATTAACTACATCTTTTTTTATCTCATGTATAGGTGCAAAAATCTCAAGAATAACGCCGGATTATGTTATAAATAAATGAAAACTACTGTAAACTTAAGTAAAGAAAAAACCAAAAAGTTTAGGGTAATTTTATATAGCTTTTGCAGCTATAAGCCTTGTTTGACAAAGCTTTGAGACTAATGAAGAGTTTAGTTAAGAAAGAAAACTTAATCTTAATAGTGAATGCGAAGTTAATACAAAAAAGCGATCGCAGCGGTTCTATATTTTCACTATTTTGGTAGTTTAGAGCCATATTTTGAGAGAATAAATATGCTTTGCTGCAACCTATCACTTCAATACTTAGCAGAAGTTCAGTTTTTTCAGTAAATCTCGTTGTTTCATCCTCTGCCATAAGTTAAGTCGGCGTTAAAAATTGTCGTGATGACAAGGCAGAGAGCAGAGAGGTTATAGCGAATATCCACAGTCATCTTATTGGCGTTCCCTACGACGGATTGCAGCACAACCGCGATCGCCCTTCCTCTCCTCTGATAAGCGCTTCTTATTAACGCGATAAATCTTTTGCTGTCAAGTCCTGTTGACACTTTGTAACAATCTTGTTATATTTAGTTACATAAGTTAACAAATAGAAAAACAGCTATGTACACCACCATTAACGAAAAAGGCATTCTAAATAACTACGCAACTGAACCTCAAATTTACTATGCTGCTTACCCCGACCAAGATAAACAACGCAGCTATGCACTGCAAGCAGGAGTCGCTACATTGCTTGTAACTACTCTAGTTTTAGTTGCCTTGGGCGTTAGCTAAATTTTCTGATTTCGGTATCGTTATCTCTCATCGTCATTTGGTTTTCTCCCCCTCACCTCAGCCGCCAAGCTGAGGTTTTTTTTGTGTGGGATTGCTTCCCAAATGTCGCAATGACAAGCATTTAAGTGAACTTGATACAAGTAATTAATTTGCCATGTTCTGGAACTAACTCTACTGCGATCGCGTCTTGTTTAATCTGATACCATTTTCATTAAAGCTGCTCTATGTATGTTTTATCTACAGTCGGCAGCTAAGATGCTTACCAGTATTGGGTTTTTCATTTTAAATTGCTTAGATGTGTCCAGTTGGGGTTCGTACTAGTCACTCAACTCATTCCCTAGAAACCGGTGTAGCAAAACTTTGGCTGTTACTGGTGGGTGTGAACCAATATGAGGATGAGCAAATACCTTGTTTGCATTACTCAGCATTGGACTGTCAAGGTTTAGGAGATGCATTAAACGCCGCAACACAAGCATTTCCGCAAAAAGAGGTGATGATTTACCACGATTTTGCCTCCCAACAACCAAAGGTAGAAAATGTTCTGGCTAGTCTGAGAAAAATCGTAGCCGCTACCAAACCCATTGACACTGTTCTATTTTATTTTTCCGGACATGGGATGCTAGATCCATTGAGTCAGCAGGTGGTGCTGTGTCTGCAAGATACTCAAAAAGAAAAATTAATAGACACTGGTTTAAAGTTACAGGAAGTTTTACAACTTTTAGAGAATTGTTCTGCCCAGCAGCAATTACTTATATTAGATGCTTGTCATAGCGGTGGGATGACGCTATTGGGTGCTAGAGGCCAAACAGACTCCCAACTCAACCCTACACTAGAGTTGGTGGAAGTGCTGCGACAACGAGCTGCCCAGAGAAAAGGATTTTATGCTCTATTATCTTGCGATCGTGGACAGCAATCTTGGGAATTCCCTCAACTAGGGCATGGTGTATTCACATACTATTTAATCCGAGGGCTAAAAGGAGAAGCTGCTGACTCTCAAGGTGTAATCGAAGCAGATGGACTTTACCGCTATGTTTATCACCAAACACTCATATATATAGATAAAGCCAATCAGCAGTTGCGAGTCATTAATCAACTCAAAAAAGGACGTGGGGACAACTCAATACATTCCGAATATCCTTCACAAACGCCTAAGCGCATTGTCGAAGGAGTAGGAGAAGTCATTTTGGGACTGAAATCCAAAAAAACAGAATCTTCTCAACATCCGCGACAGGCGTTAGTTGTAGAAGGACTTCCGAAAAGTAAAACTTCCTTAGCTTTGAGTAAAATACTCAGCACCGCCGGGAGTTTTGCAGTCAATTATTGGACTGTACGCGGCAAAAATCCCCAGTCAGATGTACGCAAAGCCATTCAAAAGTGCTTGCTATCTCAATCTTTTAACAACGAATCAACCAATACTCCAGAAGCCGCCGCCACGGTATTTTTATATCTGCGAGGGCAAATTCAAGAGACAGAACAGGGAGAAGCGGTATTATTACTGTCTGATGATATTGTCATCCATCGCTCATGGTTGAGAAAACAGCTACGTCGATGTCGATCGCAACAAATTATTGTGTTAGATTGTCCGGTAGAACAGGAAGTCAGAACAGTATCGGTACGTGATTGGCTAGAAGATTTACAACTAGGATTAGATGCAGGACAGTGTTTAATTACTGCTGCTGTACCACCTCACGAAAGTGAAAGATTTGCTACTTCTTTATTAGAAACCCTTAATCAGGGGATGCAACCAACAGGACTCACCGCCGCAGGTTGGATTACACAATTGCAAGTGCAATTGGCAAAAACCGACATCAATTTATATTTTTGGTTGTCGGGATCTCAAGGGATCGTAGAAGTCTTACCAGGAAAAACCTTATTTTCTAGCGATCGTTTCCATGAACAGCCTGAAGATACTAGCAGTCCCACCCCTGATGATTTGAGTTCTGAAGTAGGGATAGATTACACTCATCTGCAGGATTTACTCCAAGCTCAACGATGGTTAGAGGCGGATCGAGAAACTACAACTCTTATATTGAAGGTAGCTGGACGAGAACATCAGCGCTACTTGGATCTCGACAGTCTCAAAAATTTTCCTTGTAAAGATCTTTATACAATTGACACACTTTGGGTAAGTTATAGTCATGGGCGCTTCGGTTTTAGCGTCCAGCACCGTATCTGGCAGAGTATGAAAAGTAATTCTGCTACTGACCCTGTGTTGGCTTTGATGATTGGTAACGCTAGAGTGGCTGCTTCAGAAACCTGTATTGATTTTGTCAATCGCGTTGGTTGGCGTCTCAAAGACTCTTGGGTTGATTATGACAATCTCATTTGGCAAGGAGAAACTCCTATAGGACATCTACCTTATGTCGGTTTTATTGAGCAGGCTTGGCGTGTCAAAGTGTTAGGTGTTTGGGAGTGGCATAGTGCGATCGCCACTGCTGCTTGGTGGGAATTGTGCGTTACTCTCTTCTCTCGTCTTGAGACTTGTCAAATTGTTGATCCCCTGATGGATGATTTTAACCCTACTTAAGCCTGGAGGGTAGGAGCGATCGCAGCAATAAACGCAGATATATGCAGTAGGAAATCAACAATCACCAATATCACTTATGAAGATTAAACATGAGCTAGAGAAAAAACCTACTTACGTTAACCAAGTTCCCGGAATGAGCTAAGGAAAAACTGTATCCCCACACATACTGATTTTTTCTTGCGCAAAAAATCTGAGTTTAATAAAAACGCTTTAAGACTAAGTAATTCTACCTTTGTTAATTGAGCCAGGATCATGCATCAAACACAATTACAAGGAATTTTTTCAGATATCTCGTTTAGAGCTTGGGAATTAGAATCTACTTCTCATCCCTCAGTAAGGTCTAAATTTAAACGTTGTTTAGACATTTTGGGGAGTTTGGTAGGGCTATTGATTTTAGCAATCTTATTTGTGCCGATAGCGATCGCTATTAAAATTGATAGTCCCGGGCCAATTTTCTTTGCTCAACAACGCTATGGGCTGCAAGGACGCCCATTTCGTCTTTATAAATTCCGGTCAATGGTTAGTGATGCAGAGCAATTAAAGTCCTTAGTCAATAACGAAGCGAATGGACTCATATTTAAAAACAAAAATGATTTCCGAATTACTAAAGTCGGTCGCTTTTTAAGACGCACCAGCTTAGATGAACTACCTCAATTTTGGAATGTTTTCCGCAATGATATGAGCTTAGTCGGAACCCGGCCACCCACAGGTGATGAAGTTATTAAATATACGGAAAAACATTGGCGTCGTTTAAACGTCAAACCTGGTTTAACTGGTGAATGGCAAGTTAACGGACGTTCTCAAGTGAACAATTTTGAACAAATCGTTGACTTAGACTTGCAATACCAGAACAATTGGCATCCATTGTATGACTTATTTTTAATTTGGAAAACATTCTACGTCATCTTTGGCAGAATAGGAGCATTCTAAAAAATCTGTAGTGAGGACTTTCTTCCTTCACAATTTAAACAACAAGATTCCCGACTTGTTAAACAAGTTGGGAATCTTTCTTTTCACACGCAGTGGCTCCACCTATGTATAGGTTCAAAAATCAAATAGCAATCCTCTAGTATTTCCTGTGAATGTATAAGCCCTATTTACAAAGGACTAATGCCTAAAACATACTTCACGCAAAAATATCAAATTTCAATCAGTATTAGCTTATTAAGAAACCCGATTTCTTACCTTCATCTAAGCTGCTGTTCTTAGGGTAGAAACCGGGTTATTAATTATAGTGACACTACATTTATTTTTTCCGCCTACTTAATAGAGTTTGGAGATACCGATCCTGGTCATCTAGATTAAACATTGACACAGGTTATAGAGCAACCTGACAAATATAAATTAGTACCGATACCAAACAAGTAATGATTAATGTTCAATGGCTTCTTCCAAGACTTCACCATAAACTCCGTCACTGTTCAACCTGTTTCTTTGCCGGATATTTAGGCTGGGATCGGGACTGCCTTGCATCCTAACTCTTCCAGATGGCCGAGTAGTCATCTCGATAGTACCAGCACTTCCTAATGCTGAAGCTGTGTTGGTGGTGGGTTGGAAGAAACCACCTTGTCTATTAGTTGCAGCGGCGGCAGCATCTTGTTTACCTACTGCGGCAGCGGCTGCGCCTCCGGTTACTTGTCCTAACGGGTTGGCAGAGAATGATACAGCGGCAGCGGCACCACCTTCACCCGCCATAGCAATTGGAGCTAAACTGAACAAGCTAGTAGTAGCAGCAAATAAAGCGATCGCAATTCTTTTGCTAATACTCATAAAATCCTCCTTTTTGCCACAACACATATTTTTATACGTGTTGCATATTTCTATATTTTTTAGTAAATCTTTTCGGGAAATCTATCAATTGCTCTTGTAGTTGCGAACTTTTAAACTCTCTCAAGTAGCAGGTAAATTTCCTATATTCACTTTAGCTCAACTCATAATATTTGTGCGTAACTTACAAAAAAGTTTACATTTTTTCTGTTGAAATAATTATAAACAATTACGTTAATATCTGCATAGTATTTCAATGTAAATTCTCATTTTGTCCTCTTATGATTTTTAAAAAATTTGGTTTTTGGAATGACAAAAAAGCCATAAGGCAGTGCCAATGATACAATTTTCACGATCGTGTATGAAAAAGGGACACAGTAGACAAGAAGGAGAAGGGAAATAATTAATGTCTCTTAACTCAATACTCAGAATTCAATACTCAGCAATCTTTGAAGACAGCTAATAACAAGAAAATCTCACAACCAAAAAACAATTATGCTGAGATTGCTTGTAACGGTTTCAATGCCATATTTTCAGCTTTTAATACCAAAAACCAAAGGGCGGTGTTTCCCATTGGTGTCAACTTAACGTGAAAGGCTTTGTTGCTCAAGATATTTGATCCCCCTAAATCCCCCTTTTTAAGGGGGACTTTGATTCTTTTCCCCCCTTAAAAAAGGGGGGTTAGGGGGGATCAAAAGTTTATGGTGCTAAGAGAGATAACCTCAAAGACTTACGCTGTATACATCTAAGCTTAAGTTGACACAGGTGGGTGTTTCCCCGCCCCTACAGATGCATCGGTCTTATTCTTTTTTCAAATTGGGATTATTTGAATTTGTATAAATCCGGGATTTCAATCGACTTGAGTGAGCTGGTGCTATTAGCCCGGAACTTCAGCCTAAACACGATAGGTTATTTTTTATTTGCAAGTCCCCTAGCGTACAGATCTGGAAGTAACAGAACGCTGTAGATTAGCCAAAGCGCGATTGTAATCTAAGATAGCTGAGACTCGATTACCTTCTGCTCTTGTCAAGTCGTTTTCCGAGTTAATCACCTCTGTTTGCGTACCAACGCCAGCTTGTAACCTCAACCTAGCTATCCGCAAAGCTTCTCTAGCTTGTTCTAAGGCAACAGTAGAAGTCTGCACATTATCTAGATTAGATTGCAATTGAAAATAGAACTGTTCTACATCAAAGCGAATTTGGTCACGCTGACTAGCAAATTGCGTTTCTGCGATCGCAATATTAGCTTTTGATTGATCGGCTCTTGCTCTTGCTGCTCCACCATCAAACACAGTTAAACTTGCTTGTAGTCCTACTGAATAGCCATCAGTAACGCTAATGTTATCGTTAAAGCGGTCTTGTAAACTATAGCTACCAGTCACACCAATTTGTGGCCCTAGCTGCGAAAGTGCTTGTCGTCGCTGTTGTTCAGCAAGATTTCGCTGCGCCAACTGTTGGGGTAGTTCTGGGCGATTTTGATAAGCTTGCACAATAGTTTGTTCGAGTGTTTGCGGCCAAAGACCGGCTAATTTCACAGGATCGGCTGCTGTGACATCAACAGATTGTGGCAAACTTAATAGTGTACCAAACTGACGACGGGCAATTTGCTGTTGTGAGAGCGCCAGAGTCAGCTGTTGTTGCGCATTAGCTAAATTAACCTGCGCTTGCAGGACATCGAATTGCGTACCTACTCCCGCTTGCAGTCGAGCTTGTGTATCTCGTAAACTAGCCTGAGCATTCTCTACCGCAGACTGATTAATTCGGACTTGTTCATCTGCTCCTTGCAAATTGTAGTACTGGGTAGAGACATTTAAACCAATTACCAAAGACTGATTTTCAACATCCAATTCATTTATACGTACCTGTTCTTCCGCTGCTCGAATATTAGCTTGTCGATTACCGGAGGTATAAAGGTCATAATTTATTTGTGCTTGACCGTTGAAAGTTGTGGTGGATGAAGAAGATGAATCACCACTTAAACCACGACCACTGTTAGTTAAATTAGTACTAAGATTAGCATTCGGCAATAAAGCAGCCTGAGCTTCTCGTACCGCACTTTGGCTGCGTTGTAACTGCAATATAGCTACCTGCAACGTTCGATTATTGCGTCTTGCTAGTTCCAAAGCCTGAGCCAAAGTCAGAGGTACAGTTCTCTGAATCCTTACCTCCTCTGGTTTGGTAGGAAATTGTAAAGGATTAGGATTCGGGTTGAGATTATCGATAATTGGCGCAGAGTTAGTCCCTGTAATACTTTGGGCTTGCTGCTTTTCTGGGGGAGTTGCTGCATCTGCACTTTTAGCTAAAGTTGGCATGAGAATAGCAGCTGCCACTGCAACCCAAGTAGAATGCACAAGAAATAAACTGAAATTCATAGTCGATGTAGTAGTGAATTGGTTTTCTCAGCAAATTTGAGGATGCAATTAAAAATTTCCATCATGTAAATCTATAAATTTATCTTAAGGAATTTGGAAGTATAAATTGGATAAATTTTTTAGAAAAATTGAATAATTGAAAATCTAAATCGGTATATTTAGCCGACAATTAAACCATCTTGCACCCGGATAATTCTTTTAGTTTGAGCAGCAATATCGGGTTCATGGGTAACAATGACAATCGTAATTCCTTGCTCATTTAATTCTGTTAATAAATTCATTACCTCGTGAGAAGTTTCCGTATCTAATGCTCCTGTGGGTTCATCTGCCAAAACTAATGCAGGTCGGTTAACCAAAGCACGCGCAATAGCAACCCGTTGTTGTTGTCCTCCAGAAAGTTGACTGGGGCGGTTAGCAACACGCTCTCTTAATCCAACTCTTTCTAATGCTTCCAATGCTCTTTGGCGGCGTTTTGGCTTGGGTAAATTAGCGTAAATCATTGGCAGCATAACGTTGTCTAGGGCTGTTGCTCTTGCCAATAAATTAAATTGTTGGAAAACAAAACCGATTCTTTGGTTGCGAATATAGGCTAATTCATCATCATTAAAGGTAGTGAGGTTTCTGCCTTCAAAAATATAGTTTCCCGCAGTAGGACGATCCAGACAGCCTAAAATATTCATAAGTGTAGATTTACCCGAACCTGATGCACCCATAATCGAGACATATTCTCCTTCCTCTATTGAGAGTTGAATTCCTTTGAGTATGGGAACTTCAACTTCTCCTAAGTGGTAGGTTTTGGTAATGGATTCCATCCAAATCATGGTAGGCATATCAATTTTAGATTTTTGTTGTACTAGTAACTACTAACTATTAAACTTGAAGTTTTGAATTGTCTAATCACTCCGTAAAGCGGTGATTGGATCTAGTTTGGCGGCATTTCTGGCGGGAATTACCCCAGCAATTAAGCCGACGGTTAAAGAAAGCCCAAAACCCACAATTACTGATATTAAAGAAATTACAAATGGAAATTTAAAAATAGTTGCAGCGCCAAAGGCAAGGACAACGCCAGTTACCATACCAATGCTGCCACCAACAATGGAAATGACGATCGCTTCGGCTAAAAATTGATTTAATATATCTGAATTGGTTGCTCCTACGGCTTTACGAATGCCAATTTCTCTGGTGCGTTCGACCACAGAAACCAGCATAATATTGGCAATGCCAATGCCGCCAACTACTAGAGAAATTCCTGCGATCGCTACTACCATCACAGTAAATAATCCCACAACATTGGTAAAGGTGCTGACAATATCAGCTTGGTTGGTGAGACGAAAATCATCCGCTTGCGGTGGATAGATGTTGTGACGCAGGCGTAAAAGATTGGTGACTTGAAACTGCGCCGCCTCTAATTGCTCTTGATTAGCACCTTTGACTAAAATCCCACTCACAGAAACGCCTGCTAGAGAGTTGTTACCAACTAGTCTGGCTGACATACTAGTTAGAGGGATAAATACTTGGTCATCTCGATCCATTGGCCCCTGAGAACCTTTAGGTTCCATCACCCCAATTACTTTATAAGCCTCTCCCCGAATCCGGATTGTCTCACCTATAGGATTGACACCTTGGTCAAAGAGAGTTTTTTGCACTGTCGGCCCGAGAATAGCAACCTGTGCAGCAGTATTCAGTTCTTCCTGAGTAAAATATCTCCCCTGTTGAGGGTGAGTATTTCTCACTTCTGGGTAACTCAAATCAGTACCGTAAATTGTTGTGGATGTGTTTTGTCCCGCATAAACAACTTGGGCATTGCGTTGTAGATAGGCAGAAACCATCTGAGCTGATGGTGCTTGCCCTGCGATCGCTTTAGCATCTTCCCAGGTTAAAGTGCTGCTGGAACCTATCCCTTGACTGATATTCCCACTTCTGGCTGCACCAGCTAAAATTTGGATGACATCTGTACCCAATGCTTGTATCTGTTGCTCAACTCCCTTCTGCACCCCTTGACCAACAGAGGTAATGGCAATAACTGAAGAAATGCCAATAATTACGCCCAGCATAGTAAGTCCTGTGCGTAACTTGTTACTCCACAGTGTTTCTGCTGCCATTGACAAAATTTCTAGCAACGGCACTGTGCGAGTATTCTTCTTAGCTTTGTAAAAGCCATGAAATATTTTAAACATACTGACTGAATGGGGAAGATGAGGGAGATAAGGCAGGGGACAAGGGGGACAAGAAGGAAAAGAAATGCCCAATGACAAATGATTAAGGAGAACCGCCGCCTTGAGAACGTCCACCTTGAGAACCACCACCTTGAGAACGTCCGCCACCACCGCCTAGGCCGGGGAAAACCCCACCTCGTGGTGTTGATTGCGGTCTTGAACCTGGTGGGAAACTAAGTAATACTCTTTCGTCTCCTGACAATCCAGACTTCACTTCGGTAAAGTTGTTGACTGTAACGCCAGTTTCAATCCGAGTAAATACAGGTTTGTTATCCTCTCCTGCCACAAATACACCTGAGGCATTCTCTCGGCGGACAACTGAGGCGGTAGGAACTACCAGCGCATTTTCCAATTGCCCTACTTGGAAATCTGTTGTCACATTCATCCCAGACCGCAGTAGCCTTTGAGGATCTGAGAGCGATACTCTCACTTCAAAACTGGTAACGTTTTGCGTAACTACAGATTGGGCGGCAATTTGACTGACTCTACCTTCAAAGATTTTTCCTGGGTAAGCATCTGCCTTCACCGTAACTTTCTGTCCTAGGCGGATTTTGGAAATATTAGTTTCGGCTAAATTTGCTACAACTTCATTGGTAGAAGCCAGAGCCAAAATCGAAGAAGAAGTTGCGGAAGATACGTCACTACTTGCTGTTGTAGGAGTCACAAAAGCGCCAGGATCGGCGTATTTCTTTGTCACTACACCATCAAACGGGGCGCGAATAATCGTGTCGTTGATTTGGGCTTGGATATTTTGCAAAGAACCACGCGCAGATGTTACCTGGGCACGTGCTACTTCTATGTCTTCTTGGCGTGTTCCGGCTTTTAAAAGTGCTAAGGCTTGCTGTCTTTGTCTAACTGTAGCGCGTGCTTGCTCGATGTCTTCTGAACGTGACCCAGCTTTTTGTAAAGCTAAGGCTTGCTGGGCTTCATTCACCGCAGCTTTGGCACTGTCACGATCTGCACGTTTTTGGTTGACAGTTTGAAGGGCAATTCCCCCAGAATTGTAAAGTTGCAGATTGCGACGGTAATCATCTTCTGCTTTACTTAGGGCAGCTTGAGCACTTTGTAAGCGTGCCTGTGCCTGGCCAATATCCTGGGGGCGATTGCCTGCTTGCACTTTTTGCAGATTTGCTTGGGCTTCGTCTAATGCGCCTTGTGCTTGGGCAATATCCTGAGGACGATTGCCGGCTTGCGCTTTTTGCAGATTTGCTTGGGCTTGTGCCAATTGTCCTTGGGCAGAGGTGAGTTGTCCTCGCAGATTGGAATCATCCATGTAAGCAACAATCTGCCCTTGTTTGACAATATCTCCTTCTTTGGCCAAGAGTCTTTTCAAGATGCCGGAATTTTTCGGGCTGAGGTTAATTGACCTCTCAGGTTTTACCGTTCCATTCGCTGAAACTGTAATTGCTAAGGTCTGCCTTTCTACAGGCTGTGTCAGAACGCGGCGTCTTGCTTGCTGAGTTGGAGCGACGGCTATCTGGTAATAAATTACGTAGCCAATTCCACCCAAAAGTACAAAGGATAGAAACCACGGTAGCCAGCGAATCTTGCCTTTGGTTCTTTTGACTTCAGGAATCAAAGCTGATGAATCTACAGGGTTTGATGCATCAATTGTCATAGCTACTCTTTATTTTTATCGGTAAACATGACTTGACCAAAATATTTTTGTATAAATTCATGCTAGTAATTATCGTTCAAAATCATTCAAATTAGTGCATGACCAAAGTCACTAGTAATTCCAGATTGGCACATGACCAAAGTCACCAATTTTTCACAAATGAATTGCATTGAATGCGTTCGTAGTCAGGACTTGAGTTCTGGATTTTTAAGTACTAAAGTACTCAATATAAAGTTATCAAAACTTTGATGATAAACCACTAGCTTGGGCAAATTTCTTGCCAAAGAATGTCCACAAGATTCTGAACAAATACTAATTCATCTGTGGGGATAGATTCTGGCAATGACATCTGTTCTAACAAAAAGTAGTTCATCAAAGACCCTAGTCAAATATGAGCGATCGCCTATGGTTCGCAAGCGCAAAACTGTTTGGTGAGTAAGGGGCACAGGAGAAGTAGGGGAGGAAGAATCTAACGATCGTTGTCACTCCAAAATTGAATAATTTAATTTCTGGAAGTTCCTAACGCAGCAGATCCGCGTTTAACTGACGAGAACCGCCCGCCGAAGGATGCCCGAAGGGCTGTAGACGGGGGCTAGTCTCTTATTCCCTATTCCCTCTTTATTACAAAATTTGCCTTTCGTCTAGAGCGGAGATCGTTTAAGCTAGCTGAAAGATTCTTTGATTTGTGGGCAAGAGGGGGTAGTGTGCCTAAAAATGTTGGACTAATTTCTTTTCTAGTTGTCTGTAGTTTGTGGAGTATGCCAAAAGCAGCGCAAGCACAAGCCCTAATACCCCATACACTGCAACTTGATGCAGCGAAATTGGAAAAACAAGGGTTGAGCTTGGCACAAGAGGCGGCTCAACTAGGTCAGTTTCAACAGTTTGAGTTAGCTTTGCCACGAGCAAGGCTGGCTAGCCAATTGGCTCCGAAAAATGATAAAGTTTGGTTTCTATTGGGTGGTTTACATCTGCAAAACAAAGAGTACGATCAGGCGATCGCTGCTTTGAAAAAAGCACAATCACTCAATCCGAAAAACGCTGATGTGTTGTTTGCGATGGGTTCGGCTAACTTTCAGCAGCAGAAATATCCAGCAGCGATTGCTAATTACCAAGCTGGCTTAAAGTTAAAACCCAACGATTCAGAAGGGTTATTTGATTTGGGGAATGCTTACTATATGACTGGTCGATTGCCAGATGCGATCGCCCAATATAATAAAGCCGTCTCCTTTGATAAGAAATTTTGGCCGGCTATTAACAACACTGGCTTAATCAACTACGAACAGGGTAATATTCAGAATGCGATTAAGCAATGGCAAACTGCTGTATCTTTGGATAAACAAGCAGCAGAACCTTTACTAGCCTTGGCAGTGGCCCTATATACTAAAGGCGATCGCCAACAGGGTTTAGCAATGGGAGAAGCTGCACTCCGCATCGATCAGCGCTATGGCGATTTGGATTTCCTCAAGCAAAATCTTTGGGGTGAACGTCTACTATCCGATACGAAAAAGTTCCTGGAATTACCCAGGATTCAAGCAGCTCTACAGCAAGGGGAAAGTCCATTAAACCCTAGTCAACCACCTGCCCAATAGTAGAACAGCAATTGGCAATTGGTAATTGGAACCGCTTTTACCTATTACTCATTACCACTTGCCGAACTATCCCTTTTCGTAGTACATATATACTCATGTAATGGGGAGTCGGGCATTGCTGATAGTAAATCACCAATTCTCAGCTTTCATTCTGTGGGTAGAAGTGCCAGGATTTGGTCAACAAAAAGTTGATGGTCAACTACAGGCTTAGAGATGTAGCCATCAGCGCCGCTTTGTTTCAAGAAGTTCTCGCGATCGCCTTCCATAGCGTGAGCAGTAACCAGAATCACAGGTAAATTTGCTGTTTTTGGATCGGATTTTAACATTTGTGTAATTTTGATTCCATCAACAGATTTACCCTGGTAAACACTTCGCGAAAGAGAAACATCCATTAAAATAAGGTCTGCGTCACCCGATTGGGCAATTTTTATTACTTCTTCCACATTTTCTGTATGTTTAGCATTTAAGCCACCGCGCTTAGTCAAAATCTTGGAAAAAACGCGAGCATTGATCAGATCGTCTTCTACAATCAAAACAGTTTTCATGAGAATTTAACTTATGGGAATGGGGGGGATAAACACCTGAAAAAAACAGTTGTCTGCCTCCTTTTTATTCTTCAATGTGCATCCCCGTCATCAAGGATAATACTACTGCTTTTTATCCTATGACTATCAAGATTTGGATAGAAATTGCTTTTCATCCGTTATGCTGTGGTTGTTGCAGCGTTAATTTCCGGCGACTTTTGTGTAGTTAAATTTCAGGGAAAAAGCTCATGGCAAAACAGTTAAACCTTCTCTCAACGGGACAGGTAATCACCACAGCCCTGCACACTGAGATGCAACGGTCTTACCTAGAATATGCCATGAGCGTAATTGTAGGGCGAGCGTTACCAGATGTGCGTGATGGCTTAAAGCCAGTCCATCGGCGGATTTTGTATGCCATGCACGAACTGGGACTGACACCAGATAGACCCTATCGGAAATGCGCCCGTGTTGTGGGGGATGTGTTAGGTAAATACCATCCCCACGGAGACCAAGCAGTTTATGATGCCTTAGTTAGGTTAGTGCAGGAATTTTCCAGCCGCTATCCTTTACTTGCAGGACATGGTAACTTTGGCAGCGTTGACAATGACCCACCAGCAGCGATGCGTTACACAGAAACGCGCCTCGCCGCCATTGGTCATGAGGGAATGCTGACAGAAATTGGTGAAGAAACTGTAGAATTTATCGGTAACTTCGATAATTCCCAACAAGAACCAACAGTATTACCAGCACAGTTACCATTCTTATTACTTAATGGCTGTGCTGGGATTGCTGTAGGGATGGCGACGAATATTCCGCCGCATAATTTAGGGGAAGTTATTGATGGGTTAATAGCTTTAATCGATCAGCCAGATTTATCAGATGAAAAATTATTTGAGCTAATTCCCGGCCCAGATTTTCCCACCGGCGGAGAAATTATTGGTGACTCTGGAATTCGGGAAGCATACACCACAGGTAAAGGTAGTATTGTATTGCGAGGAGTCGCAACCTTAGAAGAGATTGCCCCATCTCGAGGTAGCAAGCGCCGGACGGCAATTATTGTCACAGAATTACCATATCAAGTAAATAAAGCAGGCTGGATTGAAAAAGTAGCAGAATTAGTCAATCAAGGCCGCTTGGTAGGAATTTCTGATATTCGCGATGAAAGCGATCGCGAAGGGATGCGCGTAGTCATTGAACTCAAACGCGATATTAATCCCCAAGAAATACTCCAGCATTTGTATCATCAAACCGCTTTGCAAAGTAACTTTGGAGCGATTTTGTTAGCGTTGGTAGATGGACAACCCCGTCAGTTAAGCTTGCGCCAACTGTTGCAGGAGTTTTTAAGTTTCCGGGAGCATACCCTCAACCGTCGCTATAGTTATGAGTTGGGTAAAGCCGAAAATCGCCTGCATTTGGTAGAAGGTTTACTCTTAGCTTTGTCTAACGTTGATACAGTCATTGAAATTTTGCGACAAGCCGCTGATGGTAGCACGGCAAAAATTAGCCTGTGTAGCCGCCTAAATTTGAGTGAAGTGCAAGCAGATGCAATTTTAGCTATGCCATTGCGTCGCTTAACAAGTTTAGAACAGCAAAATTTGCAGCAGGAGTTTGAGCAACTCACAGAGCAAATTAGTTTATTACGCAGATTACTCAGCGATCGCAAAGAATTACTCAAAGCGCTAAAAAAAGATTTGCGATCGCTCAAGCGCAAGTACAGCGATCCGCGTCGTACCAAACTCGTACCTTTCACTGCGGAGATCAGAAAACCAGAAGATAAGGGGAGAGTTCGCCAACCAACAGAAGATGATGAAGAAAATTTTCAACCTTCCGCACCCGCAGAAGAAACAATTTTAGAGTTTACCCAACGGGGATATGTGCGCCGGATTCAACCCAACGGTAAAAAACCCAAAGCTGAAAACGGCCTGAATGAGAACGACTTCATCATCCAAACTCAGTTAACTGACACAGCAAAAGATTTGTTGGTACTCACCAGTGGCGGTAAAGTTTACCCGGTGACGGTAGGAGAGATCCCCCTCATCACTGGGCGTTCTCCCAAGGGAAGACCACTGATTACCATGCTGAGTAATACAGCTCAAGGTACTCAAGAAGCTGTTGTCAATCGCTTTGTGCTACCAGAAAATTCGGAAACTACGCAGCTAATTCTGTTGACAAAACAAGGAAGAATTAAGCGCTTGTCTTTGGAAGAATTGACTAACCTGACTCGTCGGGGAGTGACGATTGTCAAACTCAAAGACGATGATGAATTATTATTTACCCAATTCACCACTACAAGTAAACATCTGATTGTCGCCAGTTCCAGTGGACGCTTATTAAAATTTCCCGTTAATGACGAACAACTACCCGTGATGGGTCGTGCTGCGATGGGGCTGCAAGCCTTACGAATGCTAAAACATCAACAAATGGTTGGTTGTGTCACGGTGAATGAACAAGAAGATTTGTTGCTAGTTACCGAAGAAGGATATGCCAAGCGTTTTCCGGCAAATCAGTTAAGATCTGCTAATCGAGGAGATTTAGGCACGCAATACCTAAAATTCACTAACAAAACTGACAATTTAGCCGGAATGGTTGCTGCGATCGCCTCTGCTGAAGTAGCCTTAGTAACGAATAAAGAACGAGTAGTGCGCATCCCTCTGGAAACAGTACCTTTATTGAACAGAGATAGTAAGGGTGAAAGTATCCTGCAACTAAACCGCGATGAAAAAATTATCACCGTCGTGGAGGTGCGACAGTGATGCAGGGAGCAGGAGACAAGGGAGTGTGGGGAGTGTGGGGAGTGTGGGGAGAAATGGGACAAGGGAGAAATTACCAATGCCCTATGCCCAATGCCCCATAATTAAAATTTCTCATCTTGATGATTGCCACTTAAAGCTTGATGAACCTCGTTTAACAAGTCTTCCATTGATATCGAGCGAGGTAAAATTTGGGCAGAAATCTCATTCACAATATTTTCTAGAGTTTCCCAGCCATTCTTTTTTTGCTTCTCAATTAATTGCTGAGAAATTTTAGACTGAGAATGGGCGATCGCTTGAGAACGATTTAATCCCCGATCGAGTACTAAAATTGGTGGCAAATCGAAAGGTAAATCTCCCAATGTTTTCAAGGCTTTGAGTACTTCTTTATGGATAGAAGATTCCCCTAAGCAGATGAGCAGTAAGTCTACACTTTGGTGACGAATTTGTTGTAATACTTCTGTCCAACAACTACCCATTGCGGCTTTCAAACCTGCTGTTTGCAGGTACTGAATTAAAGCTTGGAACCACTCCGATCCTCGTTCTGCAGTTTCACTATTAAGTGATGAATTTTTTTCGGAGCGATAACTCTTAACCGACTTGCGTCTTCCCTGTGGCAAATCCCGTAACATTGTGACATCTACCACTAAAATATTCGGTGGACAACTTATACCAGAGGCAATTTGCAGCACCGATAATAAAGCATCAGGTTTGCTGGTACTGCTATTTTTGTCTTTACCTAATGGTTGTAAGCATGGGAATACAGATAGACCAGGTATCTGGGAAGCTGCTAGGGTAGTGACGACATCGCAAGTCACTAATGGTAACGCCGCTAATCGGGGGTGCTGACTGAGTTGTTGCAGGTAAGTTTGGGCTGCGGGGCCTTCTACATCCAGCAAAACTACATCAAACTGCCAAACTCTAGCCAAAAGTTCCGCCTGATCTAAGTCATCTACCTCGATAACTCGGTGTTCTCGCAATGAAGAGTGGGGATTAATTGATTCCAACTCCGGATTGACCAATCTCAGAATTCGCAGAGGGGTTCGGCTAACAGAAATTTCATTACTGTCTAAACCCGATTGCTGAATTGTTGGTGTAGCACATAGACTTTCTAATAGTGGTGCTAAGGCTTGAGACTGTACTGGTAGGCTCAAGAAACCATCAGCTCGATTGGCAAATGCCTGCTCTTTTTCTGCCCCGGTCGCTGTCACAATTAGGGGAATGTGGCGAGTTGCGGGATCGGATTTCACCAAAGTTAGTACATCCCAACCTGATAATAAAGGTAGTAAGGGATTCAAGAATACAGCTTTTGGTTGCAGGCGTCGGGCTTTTTCTACGGCTTCTGTGCCTGAGCGAGCAATCACTACGCGATATCCTAAAGCTTTTAGCTGTTCAGTCAAGTCTTCAATATATCGAGCTACAGCCTCAACTACTAACACCAACCTTTGTGATGACGCCGAATGATGTTGTGCAGATGTGTTGACTCGCTGACGCGCTGATGAGGTCAAGCCTCTTGTATCAGTGTTGACTGTTTCAATATCTTCATATTCTAGATTTTCCTCTTCATCTTGCTCAGTAAAGCCTGTTTTGGGAGGACTAGGTGGTAAAAGCAGCGTAAATTGGCTACCTTTGCCTTCCCGAGACAAGAAGCTGACATCACCACCGTGGAGGCGTGCTAGGGCCCTAGTTAACACTAGCCCTAGTCCTGTACCTTCAAATTGCCGAGTCAGGGGATTTTCTAATTGTTGAAATTTTTGAAATATTAAATGTTGTTGGTGTTCGGGAATGCCAATACCTGTATCCCAGACTGTAAAAGCAATCCATCCTTCCCAATGACTCACCCGTAAGCCAATTTCTCCAGAGACTTCAGTAAACTTAAAGGCATTAGAAAGCAGATGTACCAGCATTTGCCGCAGACGTAACTCATCCGCTACCATCTGCTCTATGCCTGGTTCAATTGCGATCGTGAATCGATGATCGCTGGAGTGTTCTACTTGAGGTTGGTTGGAGGCTTTGGTTTTACTGGTTTGTGTCTGAATAGCTTTGGCTTCTAATAAAGCGCGATCGCACACTGCACTAATATTAACCGGGGCTAGGGTCAGATTCATCTGTCCTGTTTCCATCCGGGTTAAATCTAAAATGTCATTGACTACACTCATCAAGTGGCGTCCGCTTTGATGAATCAGTCCAGCATAACGAGCTTGACGCTCGTTTAATTCTCCTAACTGTCGATCGACCAGCAAGCGCGATAACCCTAACACCGCAGTCAAAGGTGTCTTGAGTTCATGACTAATGCAAGCTAAAAACTCATCTTTTAACCGATTCAATTGAATCAGATCGGCATTCTTAGCTGCCAGTTCTTTACAAAGCTGCTGTTGCTCAGTTACATCAGTAGCTAACACCAACCATAAATCGTTAGCAGTGAGTCCTGATTCTTGAGTAGCAAGCGTTATTTCTGACTCAGCACTCAGGGCTGTCAATTCGGGACTATCTAGAGGAATTTTGGCAAACTGCCAAACTCGCTCTTGACCACTTTGCACTTGGACAATGCAGGTACAAGTACCTACTTGACTATCCCAAAAACACTGACTGGATGTAGTCGCTGTGGTATCATCCTGCTCGTGTAGGTTGTTTGTGGGGAGTGCAGGAGATTGCAAACGACTAGACGAACCCTTTTGATGTAGCTGAAGTTTGAATTGTGTGGGTTGCTCTCCCACACTATGCCCATTTTCTGTAACATGGGACTGATTTTTTTGGACTTTTTGTGTGGCATACTCTGGCTGTTTAGCGATAGTGGAGGCCAGTATCCTCTCGACTTGTTGTCTAACTCCTTCGGGATCTTTCAATACTCCCAATTGCTGCCACCAAGCTGGATTTTGTGCCACCACCTCGCCATTACCAGTTTGCAACATCAAAGGCCAGGGCAACCGTTCTAGCAATTGCACAAGTGGCTTATAGAATGCTTGCTGCTGATTTGGTATTTGTGCTTGCGAGTAAGTTGCCATTGCCACATCTGTTCTGCTGGTGTCCGCTGTGTAATCTTGAGAATTACCAAAAGACACTGCATCAATTGCTACTTTTTCCCGAGCTAACAATCTCAACAACCTTGAGCTATCTAGCAAACCCAAAAATTTGCCGTGGTGGTCGATAAGCGCCCAATCTAAATTATTATGGTTGATTTGAGCTTGTTGATACCGCAAAAACAAGCTAAATTGCTCCACCCGTTCAGCGGCGGGGATGGTTTGTATTGGCTCAATTAGCGCTGCATCAAAATTTGATAATGGCTGCTGTAAATTGATGCGATCGCCACTAACTGCTGCCAGCAATTTTTGGGTTAACCTGGCAGAGTGCAGCAACCCAACCGGGCATTGCTGCTGATTTACTATCACCACGCGATCGCTCTGCTCTTGCTCAAAAATATCCAGCACCATTGCCAGAGTACTTGTTTCTACGCAGATAGGCACAGTTGCTAGAAAGTCATAAAGCGGGTACTGTAGCATTGACATAAGGCTTCGGGTGTCATTCTTCCTCTGGAAGCCCCTCGACTCAGCATCACCTTTGGGTCTGATGGCGCTCATGCCTGAAGCAAAATCCTTTAAGAAGACTCTTATAAAAAATTCTCTTTACAATTCCAATGCTATTGAAATAATGGGCTTGGTCTTTACTAACTCTTGACTTGGGTCTACTTGTTTTCAGTGCGGCTGTAATTTCCTGTGCGGCATTGAATTCCTGGCTACAATTTTTCACCAGTATCCTGACTGGTGTTGAAAATCCTCCTCGATAGCGATAGCTAAAACAATTATGGCTCTAAAAATTCGCTTTAGAACCTTGAGGAATTATAATGATTTAGAATGCGACAATCCTTTAAGTTCGTTTAAGTATCTTATCAAGGAGCTAAATAAAAAAATCTGTATTTAGATAGATATACATATGAAAATCATCAACTAACTACAGCACCCTCTCCAACAAACGCCTCAACAAAAATTCATTAAGTCTTATGGCTTACTATTTGCATCAGCTTTTTGAGTGTTCAGCACTTTGGCTGTCACCAATTGCTCTCTTGGGGCGGATGCATTCAGCTTAACTACATACCCTGATGAGCCGAAAAGTGTATCCAGTACTAACTCAGCTCGCTAAACTTGGTCAAAACGATCAAGGAGATGTACAAACCAAAAATGTTATTACCAATATTAATTTTTCCAGCAAATCTTAAAAAAAATTTATATAATCAACCAGTCTTAGGCATTAAACAAAAATTGACTAGGTGGATAAATAACTTGTTTCTTGCCACTAGCAGGAACCAACTTGTACTCCTACCTTTTGGGGAAATTGATGTTAATAATATCAATGATTTAAAAAAGTGCTTTCTCTCAAACCTCAATGAAATCTCCACTGAAAAATATTGCTATGTATTCGCATCTTATAAGCAAAAACACCAGAGTTTTCAGCAGATGGATAGAGATGACAGAGAAGCTTTGTTGCAAGAAATTAAATCCAATTACCGAGAAATACTTATACATTACTTTACCACAGAAAAAACCTTAAAAGAAAAAATTGATAAATTTATCAATGCAGTATTTTGTGCTAATATTCCTGTGCCACAAATCATTGAAATTCACATGGAGTTAATTGACGAATTTGCCAAACAGCTGAGATTAGAAGGAAGAAGTGACGAAGCACTACTCGATTACCGTCTAACATTAATAGATATTCTGGCTCACTTGTGTGAAACTTATAGGTGTTCGATATATAAATAAAGTAAATGTATCGAAGTTTAACTCGGCAAAGGCATCTGTTATGATTACTTGCCAATGCGCGAACGCATCCTATATTTCTATCCTCAAGTCTAGCCTGTAAATTTATGAATAAAGCCAAAAAGACCTATGTTCTCAAGCTATATGTAGCGGGCAACACACCTAACTCAATACGGGCATTAAAAACACTAAAAGACATTTTAGATCAAGAGTTTCAAGGTGTTTATGCTTTAAAAGTAATTGATGTTCTCAAAAGCCCACAACTGGCAGAAGAGGATAAAATATTAGCCACCCCGACATTATCGAAAATTTTGCCTCCTCCAGTTCGCAAGATTATTGGCGATCTTTCAGACAGAGAAAGAGTGTTGATTGGATTGGATTTACTATATGAAGAACTGAGTGAAGAAGGCTGGGAAGAGTAAAATATTTAATCGTTAAAACATTTGATGACAAACTTTCAACATTAGTAAAAGGAAACCTGGGTTTAATACCCCTTTTTTAGCAAGCAATGATTGAAAAAGAGCAACCAGAGCAAATTAAAACACCGTTAATTGGGGGTGTAGAAAAAATCCGCACAATGATTGAGGGCTTTGACGATATTAGTCATGGCGGTTTACCTATTGGGAGAACTACCTTAGTCAGCGGAACCTCAGGAACAGGCAAAACTTTATTATCTCTACAGTTTCTGTATAACGGTATCACCTACTTTGATGAAGCAGGGGTATTTGTTACCTTTGAAGAATCACCAAGCGATATTATCAAAAATGCCTATATTTTTGGTTGGAATTTGCAACGTTTAATCGACGAAGGTAAATTGTTTATTCTTGATGCTTCGCCAGATCCAGAAGGTCAGGATATCGTTGGTAACTTTGACCTTTCGGCATTAATTGAACGTTTACAATATGCCATTCGCAAATATAAGGCTAAACGAGTTTCGATTGACTCGATCACAGCGGTATTTCAGCAATATGAAGCGATGGGAGTCGTGCGGCGGGAAATTTTCCGCTTGGTAGCAAGGCTTAAACAGTTGAGTGTGACTACGGTAATTACAACCGAACGTAGCGAAGAATATGGGCCAGTTGCTTCTTTTGGAGTGGAAGAATTTGTTTCTGATAATGTGGTAATAGTTCGCAACGTTTTAGAAGGAGAACGCCGCCGCCGTACAATTGAAATTCTCAAATTGCGCGGTACAACTCACATGAAAGGCGAGTATCCTTTTACTATTACTAATGAAGGAGTCAATATTTTCCCTCTAGGAGCAATGCGCTTGACGCAAAGGTCTTCTAATGTCAGAGTGTCTTCTGGTGTGAAAACCCTTGATGCAATGTGTGGTGGTGGTTTCTTTAAAGATTCGATTATTTTGGCAACAGGAGCCACTGGTACTGGTAAAACCTTATTAGTCAGCAAATTTATCCAAGATGGCTGCTTGAATGGTGAGCAGGCAATATTATTTGCCTATGAAGAATCACGCGCTCAACTTTCTCGCAACGCTTCTTCTTGGGGAATTGATTTTGAGGAATTAGAACGACAAGGTTTACTGAAAATCATCTGTACGTACCCCGAATCAACTGGGTTAGAAGACCACCTACAAATTATTAAGTCAGAAATTGCTGTATTTAAACCAGCTAGAATTGCAATTGATTCCCTTTCGGCGCTAGCTAGAGGCGTCAGCAATAATGCATTCCGACAGTTTGTAATTGGTGTTACGGGTTACGCAAAACAAGAAGAAATTACAGGGTTTTTTACTAACACAACTGACCAATTCATGGGGTCACATTCCATCACTGACTCTCATATTTCGACAATTACTGACACAATCTTGATGTTGCAGTATGTAGAAATTCGTGGTGAAATGTCGCGGGCAATTAATGTATTTAAAATGCGGGGATCTTGGCATGATAAAGGTATCCGTGAGTACAATATTACCGCCGATGGCCCAGAAATTAAAGATTCTTTCCGGAATTATGAAAGAATTGTAAGTGGTGCTCCTACCCGCGTTAGTATCGATGAAAAGGCGGAACTTTCTCGCATAGTTAAACGTTTTGAAGATAAGCAGAGTTCCGATTCCTAAATTTGGTATCGTACTATATTCTCTTCTTAATTTAGTGTCGTGCTATATTCTGTGGTGAAGAAAAGGTTTCTGCCGCTAGATTGATTTTGTGTGAGGGTATGCGGTGAAAGGACAGCAATTATTCCATAGTTTCTTGCCTGGTGTGACAGTAGCAGTATTAACAACCCAGCCCGCTTGGGCTGGTACTGTGAAAGTTAGTAGGGTACAACTGGCGTCTTCTCCTAGTGTTTTGACTTCTAATTATGGTCAAACCTTGGTTGCGGATGCTACTAATACACAACAAATGCCCTACATGGCAGACCGTAGGTTTCCAACCTTAGTACCTTCTAGTAATTGGATGTCACTGAATGCGAAGCCTTTAAGCCATCACAGTATCTTAATGCTAAAAGCAGAAAATACTAGTTCGATAAAAGCACAAATAGTTAGGGAAAATCAAGGTAGATTTCATAGTTTGTCACCTACCTCTCATCCTGCCCAGCAGTCAAATTTGAATAGTTTTGCTGACAGAGAGCAAAAACAGAAGAACTCAGTTAGTTCTGGGCAGCAATTAGAGAATAGAATCGTTCCTACCTTTGATTCCAAACCTCTTGTTTCCCAGCCAAAAAATTTGCTGTTATCTGCTTCACAGCAACCCCAAACTCAGAAGAAAAATTCTAATACTCAATTGCAGGCAGTTTTACCATCTGCAATCATTAATACAAGGTCAGCAAAGCTGTTGGAAATACCCAGTTGTCCACAACAACAAGGAACAGCTTCTTTAATGCTGAATCAAGCTTGTGCTACAAGAATGACTGCTCAGGATTTGGTAGCTCAGGTGACTCCTGCACCTGCTAGTTCTGTGCAAATTCCCACAGTGCCAGGAACCGCGACTCCTGCACCTGCTAGTTCTGTGCCGATTCCCACAGTACCAGGAACCGTGAGTCCCACACCTGCTGGTTCTGTGCAAGTTCCAGAAAACTTGATTCCCAACCCCAATCCTCTGCAATATCCCACAAAACCAGAGGAAGTCACGGTTAAAGGAAATCAGCCGATTACTTTAGCACAAGCGTTGGAGTTAGCAAAACGCAACAATCGGCAGCTACAGGTAACTCAATTGGAGCTAGAGCGTAGTCGAGCAGCGCTACGAGAGGCACAAGCGGCTCTATTTCCCACTCTTGGTATTAGTACCGATGTTACTCGTCAGCGTACTATTTCGGATACATATCAGGTAAAAGTCCAAGAGCAGCAAGAAGCTGGGCTACCGCCTGCATTCCGTCAACCAATTGACCCTGCTCCCAGCACGACAAATTTTAATGGTCAAGCACAACTTACATACGACATCTACACCTCTGGCAGACGGCAAGCTAATATTAGGGCAGCTGAGGAACAGGTACGCTCGAGTGAGTTAGCTCTAGAGAATCAGTCTGAGGAAATTCGACTGAATGTCTCTACTGAGTACTACAATCTGCAACAACGTGATGAAGAAGTACGGATTGCCCAGTCCGCCGTAACGAATGCCCAGGCTAGTTTGCGGGATGCAGAAGCTTTAGAGCGAGCTGGGGTAGGAACTAGGTTCGATGTGTTGCGTTCTCAGGTTAATTTAGCAAATTCGCAACAAGATTTAACTACTGCTATTTCCCAGCAGCAAATCGCCCGCCGTCAATTAGCGGCTCGTTTGAGTTTGCCACAGTCGGTGAATATTAGTGCAGCAGATCCGGTAAGATTAGCTGGCCTTTGGAACCAGTCATTAGAACAAAGTATTGTGCTAGCTTTTCAAAACCGTCCGGATCTGCAACAACAGTTGGCACAACGTAACATCAGCGAGCAACAACGTCGGCAAGCTTTGGCAGGACTAGGCCCACAGGTGAGTTTGGTTGCTAGCTACCAACTTTTCGATCAGTTTAATGATGATATAAGTGTTACTGATGGTTACTCGGTAGGGGTGAGGGCAACTTTGAATTTGTTTGATGGGGGAGCATCAAGAGCAAGGGCATCTCAAGCAAAAGCTAATATTGCGATCGCAGAAACTCAATTTGCTGACCTCCGCAACCAAATCCGCTTTCAGGTTGAACAGTCCTATTCCACTCAGCAATCTAATTTGCAGAACGTGCAAACCGCTAACGCAGCTCTAGAACAAGCTAGAGAAGCTTTGCGTCTAGCACGTTTGCGTTTCCAAGCTGGTGTAGGTACTCAAACTGATGTGATTAACTCTGAAAATGATTTGACAAGAGCTGAAGGTAATCGCATTCGGGCTATTTTGGATTACAACCGCGCTTTGGCTCAGTTACAACGCTCTGTTACCTTAAGAGCATTCCGTTAAGAGTCATTAGTCGTTAGTCATTTTTCCTTTGTGTGAGTACTAATGACTATTGACTCATACCAATTTTGGATTTTGGATTGACAATATTTAGCATCAGACAGTTGCAGAAATTTCAATTTCTCCCTGAAAACCCAGTGTTGACTAGTATTTTACATTACTGGCATAAATCTTCGGCAAGCTGCCAAATAGGGTTTTATAAGTATATTTTCAGGAATCAACTTTTTAAATAGCAAAAATATACACTCATCTACCAAACTAGGAATTTTCTAAATTGCAAACCAGTTCCTCAGTGAATAATCCATCGAAATTGGCATAACATAACTGAGTATTTAATTACTGGGCTGATCGCAAACTTATGACTACAGTAACATCACAAGAAATTGCACAGTTTCGTTCTCAATTAACAGATAACGCCACAGCAATGGAAGTGCTGGACTTAATTGAGGATTGTGAGGGAGATTTAGAAGATGCGGCGATGAGCCTAGCAATTAGGGCGGGACAAAAACCAGAAAGAGCAAATTCAGAGTGGTTAGATGCTTTGGCTAGAAAGTGGCGTGCTGTGATTTGCGAACAAGAATTTCGAGACGATTTACAGAGTGGCTCAGTTCAAAGGATGATGGAATACCTTTATACAATGCCGACATTTCCTAAGATTTTGGCAGTACCAGTTTTGCTCTATGTTCTCAAACAAGGTGTGAACAATTTTTGTGAGCCTTTGGATGTAATTAAGTGATCGAGGTGATTGGGATCAATCCAAAATCACGCCACTTGCTACAACGGAGGGAACCTCGACAACGCAGTGGCTCCCCAAGACCGCACTACCGACGCTCCTACGTCGCTACCCTACGGGTGACGCCAGTTCACGCCAGTCGCTTCAAGTCGGCAAAGCCGCCCAACGCGCTGGCTCCTTTATGCCGGGGAACCCGTCCACCGGACTGGCTCACCGCTACGCTAACACCAACGCACTGGCTCAACTTTTCGCAAAATCCAAAATCGATTGACTAGCGCTGGTAGGCTGTTAAGTAAGGCAGATTTTTTCCAGACCACTTTTCTTAAATCAATGAATTATCTCGTTGCCGTATTACCAGACCGTATCCAAGCTGAAGCTGCTTACTTAGCTCTAGAAAAAGACTCCATCAAAAGTACTATCCTCGGTAAAGGTTACAAGACTGCGGATGAGTTTGGCTTGATCGACCCCAAAGAGCAAGCCAAAAAGCAAGCAAAGCTCATGGCATTCTGGTTAGTACCGTTTGGCTTTTTTGCTGGTTTTACCTTTAGCCTCATCACTGGTTTAGATACCTTTGCTTGGGCTGGAGAAATTGGTAATCACATTGTCGGGGGAATACTGGGTGCTATAAGTGGCGCTATGGGTGGTGTGTTTGTTGGTGGCGGAGTCGGTTTAATGACAGGTGGTGGTGATGCTTTACCCTATCGCAACCGCTTGGATGCAGGTAAATACATCATAGTAGTTGAAGGTTCTGAAACTTTGACTCGGCAAGCAACCCGCATCTTACGTCAGTTTGAGCCAGAAAATATCCAGGGTTACGCAGACAACTAGTACCGCTATGCGGAAGTCAAAAGTCAAAAGAATGATATTCCGGGCTTTTGCGCCATTTTGCATGGTCTGTTTATTTACGCCGTGTTGTACTAGCGTCTAAGCAATTCAAAATTCAAAATGAAAAGACTTAGTAGGCATTGTATTAATTCGTGGTGTTTTTAAACGCAGCGAGACACGGAGTCAGCGCAAAGTACTGCGGATTATCCAGCTGTACTAATTTTGATATAGCAAATGACCAATCATTCTGTGATGGTACAAGCCTCAAGATTTATCTATGGGGTCAATCTAAAATCCGTCTTGAAAAGTTTGCTCAACGGGGGGAACCCCCCTTCGGGTCAGGACTGTTTCATATCATGTTCGGAAAATGACTTATGATTAAGCTCCGATTTTAATCCAC